>NZ_OZ334582.1:2429053-3036317 GCF_976982775.1 Salinicola sp. NYA28a | reverse complement strand
ATCTGGCCGGCGTGCGTCCGGCGGCGCTGCTCGCTGCCAAGACGCCCACCAACCTGCTGGCGCTGTGGGCTCGGCGCTTGAGCGGCGCGCCCACTCGTGTCGTCATCAGCGAGCGTACTCAGCTTTCTCGGTCCATCACGCTCAGCCGCAAGTGGCGCTGGCGTCATATTGCGCCGCTGATCGCACGCACCTACCCATGGGCCGATGCGATAACTGCGGTTTCCGATGGGGTCGCCGATGATCTGGCGATTACCGCGGGGCTGCCGCGCGGCACCATTGATACCGTCTACAATCCAGTGGTCACGCCGGGGTTGGCGGTCCGTGCCGCCGCGCCGGCACCGCATCCGTGGCTGGAGGATGGTGGATCACCGGTCATTGTTGCGGCGGGGCGACTGGTGTCACAGAAGAACTTTACGTTGCTGCTGAACGCCTTCGCCCGGCTGCGTGAACAGCGTGCGGTGCGGTTGATAATCCTGGGCGAGGGGCCCGAGCGGCCCCGGCTTGAAGTACTGACCCATACGCTGGGAGTAGACGGCGACGTGGCACTGCCCGGTTTCGTGGATAACCCCTATGCGGCCTTTTCCCGGGCGGCGCTGTTCGTGCTCTCGTCGGATTATGAAGGATTGCCCGGAGTGCTTATCCAGGCGCTGGCCTGCGGCTGCCCTGTGGTGAGCACGGACTGCCCCAGCGGTCCGACGGAAATCTTGCAAGGCGGGCGCTTTGGCGAACTGGTGCCGGTAGATGACATTGAGGCGCTGACCGCGGCCATGACGCGCACGCTCGATGCGCCGCTGCCGGCGGAGACGCTGCGCCGGCGCGGTGGCGAGTTCAGCCTGGAACGCAGCGCCAAGCGCTATCTGCAACTGCTGTTGCCGACCGAGTTTGCCCGGACAGAGAAACTGAACCCTGACGGAAAGGCGAGTTCAATGTGACGGCCAGCAGCGAAACGACGGCGCAAGGCATCCTATCCATGCCTACGCCGTCGTCGAATCGGTTCAGGCGGGTTGATATGCAAGATTGTTGTCGCCGATCTCGACCGCCACCAATTGCCCCCGTTCGAGCCGATAGACCCGGTCGGCGGCGCGCATCAGCGCCGGCTGGTGGGACACGGCGACGATGGTCAGTTCGCTCTTCAGGCCTTGCAGGGTCTTGCTGATCGCTGCCTCCGCTTCCATGTCGAGCGCGCTGGTCGCTTCATCGAGAATCAGCAGTTTGGGACGGTGGGCCAGGGCGCGGGCAATGACGATGCGCTGACGCTGACCGCCCGACAGTCGTGAACCGCGCTCGCCCACCGAAGCATGAATCCCCTCGGGCATCTGGCTGACGAATGCCCAGGCGTCGGCCTGGCGCAGGGCGCGTTCGGCGTCCGCCTCGGTCAGCGTGGGATCGCCGAGCGTCACGTTGGCGAGCACGCTGTCGTGCAGCAGCAGCGTCTCCTGCGGCACATAGCCGATCAGGCGGCGCCAGGCGAGCCGGTCGAGCCGGTCGATCGGTACACCGTCGATCCGCACCTGGCCGGCGCTGGGCTCGAGCAGCATGCACAGGATATCGAGCAGGGTGGTCTTGCCAGCGCCGGAGGGGCCGATCAGGGTAGTGAACGAGCGCGCCGGGAGGGTCAGGTCGGTCACGTTCAGGATTGCCTGGTCGCCGTAGTGGAAACGGACCTTCTCGAAGGTAATCTCACGCTCGAGGGTCGGGCGCAGATCACCGCTGACCGGCTCGGCATTGTCGCGTGCTGCCTGGACCGCGTCCTTCAACGCCCAGTAGGCGCTCTCCTGAGTCTGCATCTGCTGATAGCGCCGCTGCAGTTGGTTGAGCTGCATGACCACGCGCGCCAGCAGAAATACCATCACCATTACCGACGGCAGCGAAAGTCCCCACACGACGAGAGCCAGATAGAGACCCACTGCGATGAACAGCGTCAGGATCGGCTCTTGAATGGCCTTCATCCCCTCGCGAGCCAGTACCTGACGCTCCATCGCGCGGTTGAGCTTGTGGGTCTGGCGTTTGAGCAGGGCGTCGGCGACATCGTAGCGTGCCATCGCCTTGAGCGGCTTGACCGAGCCCAGCGTATCGGTGAGGCGCGAAAGCAGTTCGCGCATCAGCCGGGTCTGTTTCTTGCCAGCGCGCTTGGAGGCGCGGACCAGCCGATACAGCATGACAGACATCAGTACGCCAAGTCCGAGCGAAACCATCGTTGCCTGCCAGCCGATCATCAGTGCGACGATGGCATAAACGACTACCTGGATGAACAGTGAAATGACGTTGGCGCAGTGTTCGTAGCCGGTGGCGGCGCGGGTGGCCTCGGTGGCCACCGAGTTGGCCATGCCGCCGGCGGGCTGGCGCAGGTAATGCTCCCAGCGGCTGGCCAGCAGCGAGTGGATCAGTTCCAGGCGCAGATCGGTGGCGACCCGAGCGACGGTATAGCCGACCTGGCGGTTGGCGAGCAGGACCAGGGCGCTCTTGACCGTCATGCCGATGACGATGATCGACAGGATTACGCCGACAGTGGTTGGTAACCCGATCGCGTCCATGATGGCAAGCACCTTCTGCGAGAAGGCGTTAGGGTGCTCGTCCTGACCCAGCGCCACCGATAGCAGCGGTAACACCGTGGTCAAGCCGATTCCCTCGGCAATGCCTGCAAACAGCAGGCAGATCAACATCATGATCGTGCGTTGGGGATAGAGACGGAAGAAGGCAAAAAGCAGACGCATGTGCGATCCGTGGGCGGTCTCGACGACCGCCGGTGCTCACTCTTGCTCGTGATGGTCGAGCATGGGTTTCAAGGCGGCGAAGGCGGCGATGATTTGATCGATCTGGGTCGTGTCATGGGCTGCGCTGACGCTGATGCGCAGCAGCGCCCGGCCGCCCGGCGTGGCGGGTGGTAAGACCAGATTGACATAGACGCCATGATCGAGCAGCCCGTGCCAGAAGGCGACACCCTGCTGAGGCGACCCCAGCAGGGTGGCGACGACCGGCCCGGGCTCTGGCCCGAGCTCGAAACCGAGCCGTGACAGTCCATGATACAGACGCTCGGCATTGGCCCACAGACGCTGGCGGAGTTCGCCTCGCGAATCGACGATCTGCAGGGCGGTGCGTACCGATGCGATCGTCGCCGGGGAGGATGAGGCGGTGAAGATATAGGGACGGCTGGCGTAGCGGATCATGTCGAGCTGCGGGTGATGACTGGTGGCGAAACCACCAATGGCGCCCAAACTCTTGCTGAAAGTGCCGACCACGAAGTCGACATCGGCCTCGACGCCCTCGGCTTCGGCCAGGCCGCGGCCGTGGGCACCAAGCACCCCCAGCGAATGGGCTTCGTCGACCAGCAGATAACCCCCATGCCGACGCTTGACGGCGACGATCTCGCGCAGCGGCGCCCGGTCCCCCAGCATGCTGTAGATGCCTTCCACCACAATTAGGGCATTGGTGGTGCGCTCGCCTAGACGGCGCAAGCGTTTCTCGAGATCACTGGCGTCGTTGTGACGAAAGCGAATGATGTCGGCGCCGGTGAGGCGACAGGCATCGTAGATGCTGGCGTGACAATCGGCATCGAGCACGATGACGTCGTCGGTACCGGCCAGGGTGCCGATCAGGCCGAGATTGGCCACGTAACCCGTGGAGAACACGACTGCGGAAGGGCGCGCGAAGAAATGTGCCAGTTCTTCCTCGAGGCGGGTATGGCTGGCGTAGCTACCGTTGGCCATGCGCGACCCGGTGGTGCCGGTGCCTTCGCGATCGAGAGCGTCGTGTGCCGCCGCGATGCAGTCACGATCGAAAGTCAGCCCCAGATAGTTATTGGTGCCGGCGAGGATTACCGACCTGCCATCTACGCGCCCTTCGGTGGACGACAGGATTTCGTCGATGCGTGTGCCAATCGGGCTGGGTTCCGTCTGGATCAAGGCGTGGCGCGCATCGCTGAGGGACTGGAATTTATCGAACAGAGACATCATCGGCTCTCGAGCAGTTTGTTGATCGCCTGGGCCAACTGGTCGGGCGTGCGGATATCGGCGAGGACGTTCAGGGGAACGGAGATATTGAATTCGTCTTCGGCATCCAGCATGAGGTCCATTACCTTGACCGAGTCGAGCCCCAACTCGCTAACCAGGTCGATGTCGGGACGAAGATTGCTGTCCGGCGGCGCCAGGCGTTCGAGATGTACCATCAACCGCTCGAGAATCTGTTTGTGTTGGGTCATGCGTGCTATGCCCGTTGCTGGCGACGTGCGCCAGATCATTGTGATGAAAGAGTATGTCCGCAGGCAGTAAGTCAGTCCGCCGCCCACTGCCGGCGATCGCCAAGTGCCTGCTCCAGCGTAATCTGCGGTACCCATCCGGTCGCGCGGGTGAGCGGGCCATTATGGCATGTCCAGTCGTGATGTCTCAGCTCGCGGAACTTTCCGGGTGTGAGCATCGGCGAACGATGCAATCCGCGCGCCAGCATCAGGTTGACCAGCGCCATGCCGTGCAATACGCCGGCGGGAATTGGCAGGCGACGTACCGGCCCACCGCGCACGGCAGCGCCGATCGCCGCGATGCGCGGCCAAGTGTAGCCGCCCGGGTAGCCATCGTGAAGCTCGAAGGGCCCGCCGTCGACGAGGGCGCCGGCCGGAGTGTGACACAGCCAGGCCATCACTGCGGCTACCAGGTCGTCGACATGCAGAAACGACAGACGCGCCTCTTGCGGGCCGGCCGTCGGCAGCCAGCCGCGCATCAGCATCTCGAACAGGGGGTGTAACTCGCGATCCCCCGGTCCATAGACCGCCGTCGGACGAAATACCGTCACTGCCGGCCGCGCTGACGACGCGACTCGTTGCTCGGCCTGGCGTTTGGAGGCGGCATACCAGGAGAGTTCGGGATGGCGCGCGGCCAGCGACGACATCAATAGCAGGCGGGCGCATTGCTGACGCTGCGCCACCTCGAATAGCCGACCGCTGCCCTCGACATTGATGCGATGGAACGTGGCGTGATTGGCACCGCGCACCGCGCCGGCGCAATGGATGACCGTGTCCGTCCCCTCGACCAACCGCTCGAGTGCCGCCGTGTCATCGAGCGACCCACTGATCCAGCGGATATGCGGACCTTCCGGTTCGGCTGGCATGCGCCGCGTCAAGGCACGCACTTGCACGCCATTCTTGACCAACCGGGCGAGCAGCCGGCGGCCGATGAAGCCGGTGGCTCCGGTAAGCGCGACACTCATGGCCATAGGATCAGGATGCAGCACCGGTCCCGACCGGCGACTCGGCTGGCGATGCCAGGCCCAGCGACTCGCGGCCCCCCTGCAGGTAACGTTTGGACGCTTCGCTGCGCGAAAGCTTGCCGGAAGACGTGCGCGGCAGCGAGCGGGGGGGCAGCAGGACGACCCGGCAGGCGACACCAAAATCGCTGCGTATCCGGCTGGTCAGCTCATTGATCAGTTCGTGTCGGCGTTGCGCGTCGCTGAGACGGCACTGGACCAACATCACAACCGCCTCCTCGTCGTCCGCTGCCGCCGTGAATGCGACGACATCGCCGTGCCGGACGCCATGGTAATGCCCGGCGAGATGCTCAAGATCCTCGGGCCAGATGTTGCGGCCGTTGACGAAGATCAGGTCGCGATGACGCCCGGTGATGAACAGCCCATCCGGGGTCAGGTAGCCCAGATCGCCGGTATCGAGCCAGCCGTTACGGAGCACCCGGTGAGTCTTTTCGGGATTCTGGAAATACCCCGACATGACGCTAGGGCCGCGCACGGTGACGCGACCCACCGCACGCTCGGGCAGGGGGTTGCCTTGCTGATCACGAATCACGATTTCATGGCCAGGCAGCGCGTGACCGCAGTTGACGAAGCTGGTGACGGCGAGATCCCCACATGCCGATGCCAGGCGGGCGTGAGCATGATGCTCGAGATGGGCACGGTCGATGCGCTCGATGGCGATGCCCTGCCTGAGCGGCGCGAAGCTGACTGCCAAGGAACATTCCGCCAGACCGTAGCAGGGCAGAAAGGCCCGCGAATCGAAGCCGGCAGGCGCAAAGCATTCGGCGAAACGTTCTAGAACATCGGTACGTACCGGCTCTGCGCCGATGCCGGCGACACGCCAGCTCGACAGATCGAGGCGTTCGAGATCGCCGCTGCGCAGGCGGCGAGCGCAGATGTCGTAACCAAAAGGCGGCGCAAAGGCGATAGTGCCGCGATTGCGGCTGAGCAGGGTCAGCCACTGCATCGGTCGCATGGCGAATTCACGGGCACCGAGGTAATCCACCGACAGCTGTGATGCCATCGGTCCGAGAACGAAACCGACCAGCCCCATGTCATGGTAGAACGGCAACCACGAGACGCAACGATCGCCCGGGCGCACCCCCAGGCCGTGGGTGACGATCCCGCGCAGGTTGGCCATTACGGTGGCCTGGTCGATCATCACGCCGCGCGGAAAGCCGGTACTGCCCGAGGTGTACTGCAAATAGGCCAGCTCATCCGGACGCGAAGGCTCTAGAGCGTGCACATTGGCATCGAGCCTAAGAAATGCCTCGTCGCCCCCGCTGAACAGCAGATCGAGTTCGCTGCCGGCCTCCGCCAGGAAAGACTGCATCTCGGCGGGCGCAACCGCAACGCGAGCCTCGCAGCTGCGCAGCAGGCGCGCGAGGCGTTCGACATAACTGGCATGGTTGCCAAGGCTCATGTTGATCGGCAGCGGTACGGGAACGAAGCCCGCATACTGGCAACCGTAGAAGATCTCCATGAACAGTGGGCTGGTGTCGGCGATAATGGCCACCTTGTCGCCCCGTTTCAACCCCAGGCGACATAGACGGTAAGCCGCCGCCAGGGCGCGCTGACGCAGCTCGGCGTAGCGCAAGGGAGCGGTGAGGCGTCCGCGGCCATCGTGGAAGTTGTAGCCCGTCACACCCTGCGCGGCATAGTCGAGCGCTTCGGCCAGAGTGGTGAAATCGGCCAGCCGCTGGGGAAGCGGGTTCCGTGTTGACGTTTTGGTGATATAGAGTTCGGTCATTATTGAGGAGAGTCTCGATCATCGAAGCAGAGGGGGTTGTTATAAAGACAATGCGTGCCAGTTTGAAGCGCCGTAATCAATGGCAGCGTCCCGGATGGCTCTGACCGGCTCGATATATCTTTATCCCTGCGCGTGGTGTCGCACCGACATGCCATCTGACGGCGTCGACACTGAAAGTAGCGGCGTGTCATGCGATGGTCATACCCAATACTGCATGATTGCTGAGCATATCCGCGTATTGAGCGCAGCATCGCTGGCATTGACGGCATCCAGTCTGGGGGGGCCGGGCCAGCCGGCATCGGCGAACTCATGACCATCGAGCGTTCGCGGCGTCGCGTAGCGCGGGACGACATGAAAATGGACGTGAGGATCAACCATCATCAGCATCAGGTAATTGATCTTGTCGTAGGCAAAAGCCTGGCCCAGAGCGGCTTCGAGGTCGGCGGTCACCTCGGCCAACTCGGTAAATGCCTCGCGGGGCAGGTCGGGAAAGGCGGTTTCCGGCCCTCTGGCGATCAGCACCAGCGCACCCAAGGTCACTTGGGCATCGCGAAACAGCACGCTCCAGTGGCGATAGTCACGCAGAATATTGTCGGGAGCGCCGAACTTCACCATCGTCGAGTTCAGCTCGGCTTGTGGTTGCGTATGCACGATCCTTGTCTCACCTTTGCTTGCCGTATACCGAGTATAACGAATAAAACCTTAATGACGGCTTAATATATCTAGCCATCTATCGAGAATCACCAGGCAACCTTTCTTCCTTTTTCATGGTAGTCGCAGACGCCTTTCATGGTAACCGCAGACGCCTTTCATGGTAACCGCAGACGCCTTCGCGTTGCAGTGATGCGTGAAGATACCTATGATGCGGCATCCGATGCAAAATTCCTGAAGCGATCCGCTTGTCTGGCTACGGCTTTCGATCGCCTCCCATCCCGCCGAATTCCGTTGTCGCGCTGCATCATGCTGCTCGGTGTGAGGCGATGGCATGCTTAAGGCTTCACGTGAATAGTAACGCTCCTTCCGAAGTGCGTGTCTCTTCCGACACTCATCATCACGCCGCCCCCCGTCACTCGCCTGCCGAGATCGACGTCAGGCCGGTCAAAGGGCGCCGGGATCTGGCTACCTTCGTGCGTTTGCCGGGCGACCTGCTGCGGGATGATCCGCAATGGGTTGAACCGCTGCACCTGGAGCGACGCCTGCATCTGACCAAGAACCCGGCCTTCGACCATGTCACCTGGCAGGGATTCATCGCCTGGTCTGGCGATAGACCGGTAGGGCGGATCAGTGCCCAGACTGACAGCCTCCACCGCCAGTATCACGGCGCTGATAGCGGCCATTTCGGCATGCTCGACGCCATTGACGACCCCAATGTGTTCGCGGCGCTATTCACCGCTGCGGAGGCCTGGCTGCACGAGCGTGGCGCACGGCACATAACCGGCCCCTACAACTTGACCATCAACGAGGAGTGCGGATTGCTGGTTGACGGTTTCGAGTGGCCGCCTTCGATGATGATGGGGCATGCCGGGCGCTACTATGCCTCCCACGTCGAGGCGCAGGGCTATACGCCCGCCAAGGATCTGCTCGCCTACTGGATGTCGACGCATGGGGTGAATTTTACGCCAGCGATGCGGCGCATGGTCGATCGCTGGCGCGACCGAATTCACTTACGCCCCCTGCGTCGCGACCGCTTCGACGAAGAACTCGACATTCTACGCGACATTTTCAACGACGCCTGGGCTAAGAACTGGGGATTCGTGCCCTTCACCGACGCCGAATTCCACGAGTTGGGCACTAGCCTGAAGATGCTGGTGCCGCCGGAGTTGATTCAGATCGCCGAAATCGACGCCAAGCCTGTCGCCTTCATTGTCGGCTTGCCCAACCTCAACGAGGCGATCGCACCACTGCACGGACGCTTGTGGCCGATGGGTTGGCTGCGTCTGCTATGGCGACTCAAGGTGCGCAGGCCAAAGACCGGGCGCGTGCCGCTGATGGGGGTGCGCGGTGAATACCAGTTCAGTCGCCTCGGGCCGACGCTTGCCCTGGTGCTGATCGAGTCGATCCAGGCGTCGCTCATCCGCCATGGCATCGAAGCCGTGGAAATGTCCTGGATACTCGAGGACAACGCCGGCATGCGAAATATCCTCGAGCATATCGGAACCGACCTCTACAAACGTTACCGTCTCTATGAAAAGCATCTCTGAAGGGCAGATTGGCGCCGTGGTGCTGGCGGCGGATCGCGGCGCCGACGATCCGGTTGCGCGGGAGGCCGGCGTCGCTTGCAAGGCGTTGACCCCGGTCGCCGGCGTACCGATGCTACGCCGCGTATTCGGCGCACTCGACGGCAGTACACGTATCGCGCGTATCTGCCTAGCCGGACCGTCGGCGGCGATCATCGAACACGCCCCGGTGCTTGGCGAGCTGCTTGACCGCGACGATGTGAACTGGGTGGAGAATGCCGCGACGCCCAGCGCCAGCGTCGGCGCCGCCCTGCGGTCGCTGCCCGATGATATGCCGGTCATGGTGACCACCGCCGATCATGCCCTGTTGACGCCGACCCTTGTCACCGCGTTTGTCGATCGCGCCTTGGCCAGCGACGGCGATTTCGTGGTGGGCGTGGCACGCCTGGAGACTGTAACGAGGCGCTTTCCCGGTACGCGACGCACGGCGATACGCCTGTCCGACGGTCCCTACTGCGGCTGCAACCTGTTTGTCTTCACCACGCCGCAAGGCCGCGCGCTCGCCGACTTCTGGCGCCAGGTCGAGCAGCAACGCAAGCGGCCCTGGCGGGTCATCGGCGGAGCGCTGGGCTGGGGGGCGGTGCTGCGTTACCTGCTCGGACGTCTGACGCTCGAGCAGGCCCTGGACAGGCTATCCCGCCGGCTCGGCATACGCATCCGGGCCGTAGTGCTGGATCACGCCGAGGCGGCCGTCGACGTGGACACGCCTGCCGACCGGCAACTGGTCGAAGCGATTCTCGCCGGCGAACGCTGACCGGCTAGGAGCCTGGCAGCGCTCGCAAAAGCCGACGGGTCCGAGAAGGAGAGAAGACGTTCAGCCGCGCGCGGCCTCCACCGTCGCGTCGCGGGTCTGCCAGCGAGTCACCAGAGCGCGCGCCTGCTCGAGATCCTTGGGAAAGTCGAGTTCCGCCCAGCGCAACCCCTCGATGGACTGGACGAAAATGTTGCCGCTTGCCGCGAGTTCATCGATCACGCTCAGATACCAGCGCTTGAGCGCCTCAGGGTCGTGCATGATACGTTCCAGCGTGTCGCGGAACAGCGCCGCGCCTGCGCCGCGGAAGGTCATCATGCCGATCGACTCGCCGTTTACCGTATCCAGATCGAGCGTCTTGCCGACCCGCACCAGGCGATCGCCGTGCAGGCTGACCTTCATGTCGTCGGCGTCATAGCGCGCCTTGCGGTCGATGGCCAGGGTGACCGGATGCTGCGGCGCCTCCAGCAAGCGTTCCACCACCGGCTGGTCGAACAGGGTATCGCCATTGAGCAGCAGGAAGTCTTCCCGCATCGCCTCGCGCGCCATCCAGCAGCTGGCCAAGTTATCGGCGACCTCATAGAAGGGGTTGAAGACGATATCGACCAGATCATCTGCATAGCGATCATGCAGGCATTGCGTCACTTGTTCGATGCCATAGCCGAGTACGACGGTGATCCGCTCGAAACCGGCGGCGAGCAGATGATCGATCTGATGCTCGATGACGGTCTTGTCGCCGAGGCGAATGAGACACTTGGGTTGATGTTCGGTATAAGGCAATAGACGCTTGCCCTGGCCGGCGCTGAGAAGGATGGCTTGGCGTGGCCGCGAAGGATTCGATTGCTGCATGGTGGGTCGATGTCTCGTCTGTATGGTGGTGTGCATGATGTGATGGTGTACATGAAGACCAGGGAGGCGGGCGCAGGCTCCATGGTACTGAGAGCCGAGTGTCTGAGAGCCGAGCATTACCTGCCTTTCGTTACGGCACTCGACTTTAGCAATTTTACCCTGCTCATTCACTTTTGAATGTATCATCTTGACCTGAACAAAGGCTTACCCGGTGGATGCAGTTTCTGAATGCAACGCGGTTATTGAGTCGAATCCCGTTTCAACCCGGCCTGCCGCTATCCGAATTCTTGGCGCATTACGGGACTGAAGCCCAGTGCCAAGTCGCGCTCGAACAGACGTGCAAGCGCCCGGCTTCACTCAGGGAGCGGTGCGTGGCCGTCAGGGTCCAGCGATCCACCTGGCGCGCGATGCGGAACAGCGTGTACCCGGCCGCCTTCGTCACGTCGTCGTTCGGCAGCAGCGAGGCCGAGGGCGCGCCGAACACCGCTGCCTGCCCGTGCGGCGTGGGCAGGCAGGCGTCCATGCGGCAATGGGCGTGACCGTGCAGGACTAGCTCGACGCCCGCGCGTGCCAGTACGCGACGCAGCGCCGGCGCATCGGTGAGGCGTTTGCGCCAGTTCACGGCGTTGCGCTGTAACGGATGATGGATCAACAGGATACGAAAGCGACCCTCGCGCCCCGCCCGGTGCAGACAGCGCTCCAGGCGCACGAGCTGTGCATCACCAAGCGCGCCGGTAGCCAAAGGCCAGTGCGTGGGTATCGCCGTAGAGACGCCGATCAACGCGACCGGTCCACGATAGCGAACGAAGGGGAAGCGCGGCACAAGCGGTGCATCACTCGGTGCCGTTGCGTCGCCCATCGTTTCACGCATTTCATCATGCATGTAGTCACGCCACAGCCCGACGGTGCCGGCCCATGGCGCCGGTGCATAGGCGTCATGATTGCCGGGGACGACGGAGACGTCATGCGGTGCGCCCAGCGCTTGTAGCCACGTCAGCGCCTGACGACATTCGGCAGGCGTGCCAAGATGCGTCAGGTCGCCGGTCACGGCAATGTGGTCGGGCGCCGCACCGCGCAGGTCGTCGACAAGCGTCGCCAGCACCTCCGCCCGATGCACGTGCCGGCGCTTGCGTCGCCAAGCCCAGTATCCTAAGGCACGCTTGTTGAACAACTCTTTCCATGGCGGCATGTCGAAAGAGGTCAGATGGGGGTCGGAGAGATGCGCCAGGCACAGCGACATATCTTGCCCAGCGAAAATCGGGGGTGCCTTCGTCGTCATCGGCATAATATAATCGCAGGATTTTGAAAGGAAAAGGATCATTGGTGGCATGATGACGATACGCGTATATTTCGAAGAGGATTCGCCTGTCCAGTTATGGGGTCTGACGCCTCGTCAGCGGCTGGTGAAATCGCTGGCACCGCTGTCCAACGTGATCCTCGCGGATGACGCCACGTCCCCCGGGTCCGGCAGCGATCAGCCCGGCACCGATATCCTCGTTCTGCGCGCCGACTACATTTACGATCAACGCGTGCTGAATGGCCTGCTGGATAGCCAAACCGGGCAACTCGCGCTCACTGACCCCAGCGATGACAGCGTAGTCGCCGTACGGGCATGCGCCGATCAGTGGCCGCCGAATACGCGCCCCTCCCTGGCCAATGGGCCATTGTCGGCGTTGAAACGCTTGGCGCCTCCCGCCGTGGCCAGCAGCGAGCAGTCGAAACTGCGCAAGTTCGATACGCCCTGGGTGGCCCGGGTGTCGGCGTCGGCACGCCGACGTCTCGAAAACGCCCTGTTCAGTGCCGCCTACAAGGGCGTGACCGATCTCGTCACCAAATGGGCCTGGCCGCTGCCGGCACGCGCCGTCACCCGGCTATGCGTGCGCTGGGGGCTGCGGCCCAATCACGTGACGTCGCTGAGCTACGTGCTGGCGATCTTGGCCGGGGTGCTGTTCGGGTACGGCGAGTTCGGCGCCGGCCTGCTCGCCGGCTGGATCATGACCTTCCTCGATACGGTGGACGGCAAGCTGGCCCGCGTGACGTTGACGTCGAGCCGCTTCGGCAACGTTTTCGATCACGCCTTGGACCTGGTCCACCCGCCGTTGTGGTACATCGCCTGGGGCGTTGGCCTGGCCGCCGGCACCGCGGATGTGACGATGCTGTTGTGGCTGACCGTGATCGGCTATGTCGGCGGACGCTTGTGCGAGGGAGGGTTCAAGTTCGCGGCGCCATTCTCGATGTTCACCTGGCGCCCCTTCGACTCGGTCAACCGCCTGGTCACCGCGCGCCGCAACCCCAATCTGATCCTGTTGACGCTGGCCTGGTGGGCAGGCTTGCCCTATATCGGCCTGGTCCTGGTCACGCTCTGGACACTGCTCTCGACACTGGTCCTGGCGGTGCGCCTCGCGCAAGGGCTGCTGGCCCGCGCCAAGGGCGAGCCGCCTCGGGCCTGGCTATACAGCGACGACCCGCGCGCCGGACGCCATCCGCTGATGGTACGCTGGTTCACCTTTCCCGCCATCCGCTCGGGCGGGTAGGGTACCTCCGATGCTTCATCCCGCTGATCTCCCGCGCCGGGTTGGCGTATTGTGCAATCCGCACAGCGGGCGCAACCGCCGCCATCTGGAGGCGATCCGCCGCATTGCCGAGCAGCAGGCGGCGTTGTTCGTCTATCACGAGGCCACGACGCCGGAGGCGATTGTCGAGACGTTGCGTGCGTTTCATGCCGAACGTGTCGAACTGATAGCGGTGGTGGGGGGTGACGGCACGCTGCAGGCGGCCCTGACCGGCCTGCTGCGCGACCTGGCACTACCGGCCGAGACCTTGCCGAAGCTGCTGGTAATTGGCGGTGGCACGACCAACATGAGCGCCGCCGATCTCGGCACGCGCTGCCAGCCGCCTGTCGCGCTGACCAGGCTGGCGGCTTGGCTCGAACGCAGGGGCCCGGAGCCGCACTCCTGTTCCCGCCCCCTCGTGCGCCTGGCGCTGGGGCGCCCGGAGGCGGTGCAGTATGGCCTGTTCTTCGGTAGCGGCGCGATCCAGACCGGCGTCGACTACTTCAACAGCCGGGTACGTTGCGGTCCGGTAGCGGGCGCATGGGGGCCACGCCTGGCCTTCCTGCGGGTAATGGTGTCGATGCTGCGTGGCCGGCCCCATCCGCTGCTGCCTGCTGCGTCGTGCCGGCTGGTGCTGGATCGCGACGAGGTGCTGGAAGGCCGTTACCTGCTGGTACTGGTATCGACCCTCGAGCGGCTGCTGCTGGGCTCGCGACCGTTCTGGGGAGAACAGTCCGCGCCGCTGCATTTTACCGCCGTACGCTACCCACCGCGCGCTCTGTGGCGGCGCCTGCCGGCCATTCTGCGCGGGCGTGGCGGCCGCGCCGTACGCGACGGGGAAGGCTATGCCAGCCGCAACCTGACGTCGCTGCGTCTGGAGCTCGATGCAGGCGGCATCCTCGACGGTGAACGCTTCCGCGCCGAACCTGGCGAGGCCATCGAGCTATCGGCGACGCTGGCGATCGATTTTCTCGTCTTCCCATGATTTTCTCGTCCATCCTCCGAGGCCCCATGCGAACCCTCCATTTATCTCCGCCCGCGGCGCTGGTCGCTCAGGTGGCCGAACAGGCCGCCCGTCCGCAGCCTGAGGGGGTGGCACCGCTGGTGGCCCGCTTGCAGGAGCGTTTTGGTCAGGCTACCTGCGCGGTGCTCTTCTACGGCTCCTGCCTGCGTAGCCACGATCCGGGTGATGGCGTGGTCGATCTCTATGCGCTGGTCGACCGCTACGCCGCCGTCTACGATCGCCGTCTGCTGCGGCTGGTCAACGCCTGGCTGCCACCCAACGTGTTCTATCTCGAGGCACAGGATGCCCAGGGGCGGCGCCTGCGCGCCAAGTGCGCGGTCATCACCCTCGATGACTTCGCACAGGGAGCGACACGCTGGTTCGAAAGCTATCTGTGGGGGCGCTTCGCCCAGCCCTGTCGCCTGGCCTATTGCCGCGATGAAGTCACCCGGATGCGGGTGAACGACGCCTTGGCCGGGGCGGTGCTCGCGTTGTGGCGTGCCGCGCTGCCCTGTCTGCCGGACACCTTCGAGGCCGCCGAGGGCTGGCAGCAGGCCCTCGCGCTGAGTTACGGTGTCGAGCTGCGACCCGAAGGCGCATCGCGCCCGGCCTCGCTGCTGGCTGGACAGGAGGCGGAATACCGCGGGCGGCTGGCAGCGGCAGCCGAGGCGCTGCCCGGGCTGTCGGCGACCGGCAACGACCACTATCGCAATGTACTGGAAGCGGCACAGCGCCGCCGGGGACGACGCGTCTGGCGCTGGCGACGCCGACAGGGACATATCCTGCACATCGCCAGACTGATGAAGGCGGTTCTGACCTTTGAAAACGGTGTCGATTACATAGCCTGGAAGCTGGAACGCCACAGTGGCCGGCAAATTTCCGTCAATGACCGCTTGCGCCGCTATCCGTTGCTGTTCGGCTGGCCGCTACTGTGGCGGTTGCTGCGCGAGCGTGTGCTGCGCTGATATACGAGGAGACGAGCATCATGAAAGAGTCCTCACCCCCTCCAACTGAAGCAGGGCCTCCTGCCAAGCGCAGGAAGCCCTGGTACATCAAGACCGGGCGCAGGTTGCTGGTCTCGGTAGATCGCTTTATCGCCCGTCATTCCCGGGTAGGCGATCCCACCTTCTTCGATCCTGCCGAGTTTGCCTGGGTCAGTCCGCTGGAAGCCGAATGGCAGGCCATTCGTACGGAACTCGATGACATCCTGCGCGAGCGTGATGCGCTGCCAAATTTCCAGGACATTTCGCAGGACCAGGCACGCATCAGCCAGGATGATCGCTGGAAGACCTTCTTCTTCTACGGCTACGGTTATCGCATGGATGACAACTGCGCGCGTTGTCCCCAAACGACCCGCCTGATCGAAAGCGTGCCGGGAATGACGACCGCGTTCTTCTCGATCCTCGCACCCGGCAAGCACATCCCGCCGCATCGCGGCCCCTACAAGGGCGTGATGCGTTACCATCTGGGGCTGCGGGTACCGGAACCGCGCGAGCGTTGCCGCATCCGCGTCGGCGACGACACCGGCTACTGGCGGGAAGGCGGCAGTCTGCTGTTCGACGATACCTACGAGCACGAGGTGTGGAACGACACCGACGGCGTCAGGGTGGTGCTGTTTCTGGATGTCATGCGGCCTATGCGCTTCCCGGGCGCACTGGTCAACCGCTTGGTCTTCAATCTGATTCGCTTGTCGCCCTACGTGCAGCGCGCGCGCAGGAACCAGCAGCGCTGGTCGCAGCGCTAGCCTATGCCATGCTTGACGGTACCTGGGAGGGTATCGGCCGGACTGCGCTTTATCGACCGTCTTGACGAATTGATCGCTCTTGGCGAGATCTGGCCCGCCGGGCTTTGAGATTCCTTTGGCTATATCATGATGGCTGCCATGATCTGCGGTGTGCTGGTGCCAGTTGCCGTGCTGGTGCCAGTTGCCGTGCTGGTGCCAGTTGCCGTGCTGGTGCCAGTTGCCGTGCTGGTGCCAGTTGCCGTGCGGGTGCCGGGGGATGCGTCACGGATCTCCTGAACGATGACGAAGTCGACCATGTTTTTTCGCGGTTCGGTCTTGCGATTCATTATGAGAATAATTTACATTTCACTTCGTGATGCCAAGCGAGGTGTTTATGTACGTCTGTCTCTGTGTAGGGGTTACCGACCGCGATATCGAAAATGCCGTTTCCGACGGCGCCCGCAGCTGGCGCGAAGTCCGCGAGGCGACCGGCTGTGCCGGCCAGTGTGGCAAGTGCGCCTGTACGGGCAAGAGCGTCATGCGCGAGGCCATCAGCCAGGAACTGACGATGGATCTCGATCTCGCCTACGCGGTATGAGCTGGATTACGAGTGCTTAATTATGCTGGCTTCGGGCTAAATAATCGTGAACGCCGAGCGTTGGTCGATATTCGTCTTTGCAGCTCGCAGCTCGCAGCTCGTAACTTTCAGACGCAAGTCGTTATCAGCCGCGTTTCCATCTGCCAACGGCTTGCAGATGAGATCTTGTCGTAACCTACTGTAATAGTTGTCATTTATTCTCTCACTGAGCGATACTGCCTCTATCGGATCGACGCTGCCGATTGTGGTAGCGTGGTCCAGACGGGAGAGCGTGGCCGGAACGTGCCTCCCCATCGCCAGAGACCAATCACTCGATGCGAATCGCTCGAGGCAATGAGGAGAATACGACAATGAAAGGCGACGCCAAGGTCATTTCCTATCTCAACACCGTGCTCGGCAACGAGCTGGTCGCGATCAACCAGTACTTTCTGCACAGCAAGATGTACAAGGACTGGGGCTTGAGCGTGCTGGCCAAGTGGGAGTACGAAGAGTCCATCGAAGAGATGCAGCACGCCGACAGGCTGATCGAGCGCATCCTGTTCCTGGAAGGCATTCCCAACCTGCAGGACCTGGGCAAGCTGAACATCGGCGAGAACTGTCAGGAGATGCTCGAGAGCGATCTCAAGATCGAGCACAAGGCTCGCGCCGACCTGCAGGAAGCGATTCCCTACTGCGAATCCGTCCGCGACTACGTCAGCCGCGATCTGTTCATCAAGATCCTCGACGACGAAGAAGAGCACATCGACAAGCTCGAAGCGGAACTGGGCCTGATCGACAAGGTCGGCATCCAGAACTATCTGCAGAAGCACATGTTCACGACGGACAAGGAGTGAGGCGCGACGCCTGATCAGGCACGCACTTTACGCATACGCAAAAGCCCCGATGTCACCGACATCGGGGCTTTTTTGCTGTGGACCGCCGGCTTTTTCCGGCTCAGCCCAGGTCGTTGACCAGCAGCGCTTCGACGGCCTCGATGCGCTGCTTCAGCGTCTCGTCGTCTTCGGCGAGCACGGTGATGTGACCGATCTTGCGGCCGGGGCGGGGTGCCTTGCCGTAATCGTGCCAGCGGGTGCCGGGCAGGGCGAGCACGGCGTCGCGATCCGGGAAGGCGCCGATCACGTTGAGCATCGCACACGGCGCCAGGCGTGCGGTCTCGCCCAGCGGCAGCCCGGCGATCGCGCGGACGTGGTTCTCGAACTGGCTGGTCACCGCGCCTTCGATGCTCCAGTGGCCGGAGTTATGCACTCGCGGGGCGATCTCGTTGGCGAGCAGCCCCGCCGCGGTGACGAAGAACTCGAACGCCATCACGCCGACATAGTCGAGCTCGTTCATCACCCGGCTGGCGTAGTCTTCCGCCTGCGCCTGCAGCGGATGGGAAATCTGCGGCACCGAGCAGTGCAGGATGCCCTGGCGATGCTCGTTGCGCACCACCGGCCAGTGGCGGATCTCGCCGTCGCGGCCGCGCACGGCGATCACCGAGATCTCGTGATCGAAATCGATGAAGCCTTCGAGAATCAGCGGCACGCCGCCCAGCTCGTCGAACGTCCCGGCGACGTCTTCCGGCGCGCGCAGCACCTTCTGGCCCTTGCCGTCATAGCCCATGGTGCGGGTCTTGATCACCACCGGCAGCCCGATCTCGTCCACTGCGGTGTCGATGTCGGCCTGGCTGTCGATCCGGGCGATCGGCGGCACGTCGATATCCAGCGAGCGGAACAGCGACTTCTCGAGCCAGCGGTCCCGCGCCGTCGCCAGCGCCGAGGCGGGCGGATAGGCCGGGCGTTGCTCGGCCAGGCGCTCGACGGTTTCGGCCGGCACGTTCTCGAATTCGAAAGTGATCGCGTCGCAGGTCGCGGTCAGCGTGCTCAGCGCCTGGGCATCCTGCCAGTCGGCCTGCAGGTGCTCTCCATGCGCAGCAGCACACGGCTCGGCGCCGGGATCGAGAAAGGTGAAACGCAGATCCAGCGGCGCGCCCGCCTGGGCAAGCATGCGCCCCAGTTGGCCGCCACCGACGATTCCGATACGCATAGTCACTCCTGGTCTTCGGGTCGAGGGTCGGGATTGTCGAGCACCTGCTGCGTCTGCTCGGCGCGGAAGGCTTCCAACGCCTCGCGGATGCGCTCGTCGTGGTTGGCCAGCATGGCGGCGGCGAGCAGGGCGGCGTTGATCGCGCCGGCACGGCCGATCGCCAGCGTCGCGGTGGGAATGCCGGCCGGCATCTGCACGATGGAAAGCAGCGAATCGACCCCGGAAAGGGTGCTCGACTTCACCGGCACGCCGAGCACCGGCAGCCGCGTCTTGGCGGCGCACATGCCCGGCAGATGGGCGGCGCCGCCGGCACCGGCGATGATCACTTCCAGGCCCCGGTCGGCGGAGGTTTCGGCGTACTCGAACAGCAGATCCGGCGTGCGGTGGGCGGAGACCACCCTGGTTTCATGCTCGATACCCAGCTTTTCCAGGGTCTCGACGGTATGGCAGAGAGTCGACCAGTCCGACTTCGAGCCCATGATCACGCCGACGCGTACGCTCATGCTTCCTCCCGTGGGAAATGGTTCGCCGGTCCTTGGTAGGGGGTTATCGGACCGTCGTTTGGAAAGCAGCGAATTGTACGGGAATACGGTTAATCGATCAGCCGTAAAATCTTTCTTGCAGGAAACGGTAATCTTGCAGACGACGTTCAGCGGAACGCCTTTTCCAGGGCAAACCGGGCCACCGGCTCGTCGCTGACGCTGACCTGCTCGCAGAACATGGCGAGCGGGCGCACCCACAAGCCGTAGTCGCCGTAGAGCGCCCGATAGACCACCAGCCACTCCTCGGTTTCGCTGTGCTGGGCCACGTCCAGCACCTCGTAGAGCTGACCCTTGTAGTGGCGATAGATGCCCGGCACGGGCTTGTGCTGTTCACTCATGAGGAAGTCTCCCGGGTAGCGGCCGGCGTTGTCGTTGATGTTATCGGCGTCGTCGTCTTTGACGTCGTTGTCGTTGACGTCGTCGCCGAGGTGGCGGCCGATGTCGGTGACTCGTCTGCCGCGCGTCTGGCTTTATCGGCGAGCCGGGTCAGCACACGGCCGGCCGCGACGAAACCGAAGGTGCCGGTGACCACGCTCACCGCACCGAAACCGGCAGCGCAGTCGAGCCGCGTGGCCTGGCCCGGTGCCGGCTTCTGCAGGCAGACCTCGCCATCGTCGCCGGGGTAGACCAGTTGCTCGTCGGAGTAGACGCACTCGACGCCGAAGCGGCGTTTGGGATTGCGCGAGAAGCCGTGATCCCGGCGCAGCTTCGAGCGCACCTTGGCCAGCAGCGGATCGTGCTCGGTGCGGCTGAGATCGGCCACGCGCACGCGGGTCGGATCGCTCTGGCCGCCGGCGCCGCCGGTTACCGTGATCGGCAGCTTGCGCCGGTTGCAGTAGTGGATCAGCGCCGCCTTGGCGCCGACGTGGTCGATGGCGTCGATCACGTGATCGGCATCGGCCGGAATCCGCTCGGCCAGATTGGTCGGCGTGATGAAGGCTGCATCGGCGTGAATCTCGATACCCGGCCAGATGGCGCGGCAGCGCTCCGCCAGCACCTCGACCTTGGGCCTGCCGATCTGGCCGTCCAGCGCGTGAAGCTGACGGTTGACGTTGGAAACGCAGACATCGTCCAGGTCGATCAGGGTCAGCTTGCCGATACCGGAGCGCGCCAGCGCCTCGGCGCTCCAGCTGCCGACGCCGCCCACGCCGATCACCACGACGTGCGCGCGGCGGAACGCGTTGGCTGCGCGGGTGCCGTAGAGACGCCGGATGCCGCCAAAGCGGAAATCGTAGTCGTCGGTGTTGCGGTTATCGTTGCTCATGGGATCTCGATCATAAAAGGACGTCGATCGGTTCGGCCCTGGCCGCGCTCGTGGCGGGCGTCATCCAGTGGGCGCCATTCTGCGTCAGATGCCTCTGCCAGCCGAACCGGGCCAGCAGGGCGGAAAAGTGATCGTCGGACGCCGCTTCCAGTCTTAGCTGGCGGCCCTCGAACGGGTGGCGAAATTCCAGCGCCACCGCCGACAGCAGCAGGTGCGGGCAGTCCAGATGATCGCGGAAGTAGCGATTGTGAACGCCCTTGCCGTGCTTGGCATCACCGATGATCGGGTGGCCGCAGCGCGCCAGATGACGCCGGATCTGATGGCGCCGGCCCGTCTCCGGCCGTGCTTCCATCAGCGAATAGCGCGACTGCGGATAGCGATCGATCTCCACCGGAATCTCCGCCGTCGCCAGCCGCCGGAAGTGGGTCAGCGCCGGGTGCGCGGGCATCTCCGCCTTGGGCCGGATGCCATCTTCCTCGCGCAGGGGCGCATCGACACTCACCGTCTCCGGCCCCCAGCCGCGAACCACGGCCAGATAGCGCTTGCTCACCCGATGCTCGGTGAACGCCCGCGTCAGCGCGGCGGCGGCGTCGCTGTCCAGCGCGAACAGCAGCACGCCGCCGGTGGGGCGGTCCAGGCGATGCACCGGAAAGACATGCTGGCCGATCTGATCGCGCAACGTCTGCATCACGAACCGGGTTTCCCCGCGGGCCAGCGCCGTACGATGCACCAGCATGCCGGGCGGCTTGGCGACGGCGATCAGGCGGGCATCGCGGTAGATCACCGGCAGCGGCCCAAGGCGCTCGGTTGGGGTGAGCGGCACGGTCATGGCACTGGCCTGGGTAAACGAACAGGGCGCTATTGTCGGGGCTGGCGAAGGCGATCTCAAGGGGCTGACCGAGTGCCCGGATGTCCGACGCATGCTAGCCTCGGAAACAGTGAAGCAGCGAACATCAGGAAGCCTGTCGCCATGAGTGATACCCGTTCCCCGCATCTGGTCGTGCTGACCGGCGCTGGCATCAGCGCCGAAAGCGGCCTCAAGACCTTTCGCGATGGCGATGGCCTGTGGGAAAACCACCGCCTCGAGGATGTCGCCACCCCGGAAGCCTGGGCGCGCGACCCCGAAACCGTGCTGCGCTTCTACGACGAGCGCCGCGAGCAGACCCGCCGGGCACGGCCTAACGCCGCGCATCTGGCGCTGGCCGAACTCGAGGCCGCCGGGTTTCGGGTCAGCGTGGTCACCCAGAACATCGACGACCTGCACGAACGCGCCGGCTCGCGTCACGTGCTGCATCTGCATGGCGAGATCCTGCTGGCGCGTTCCTCGGTCGATGCCAACCTGCGCTACCCGTTGAGCGATCCCGCGACCGGGGGCCGGATTGCCCTGGGCGATCTGTGCGACAAGGGCAGCCAGCTGCGCCCGGACGTGGTCTGGTTCGGCGAAGCCGTGCCGCGCTATGCCGAGGCGTGCGATATCGTCGCCGGGGCCGACGCGCTGCTGGTCGTCGGCACCTCGCTGGCGGTGATGCCTGCTGCCTTGCTGCTGGATCAGGCGCCGTTCGAGGCGCCGTGCTGGCTGGTCGACCCGCACGCCCGCGATCTGGCGCCGCCGGGCGTCAGCCCGATTGCCGAACCGGCCAGCCGTGGCGTGCCGGATCTGGTGGCGCGCTGGCGGGAGCAGGGCGGCTTCGCCGACTGATTTTCCCGTCTGGCTTTTCCGCCCGGATTTTCGCTCCGATGCGCTTCCTGCCTTTTTGCCTATTTAGTCGCGGCACGCGCTGCGGCAAAATAGCGCGCCCGGTCGATGCCGGATCCGCTGCCGTTTCCGGATCGACCCCAACAGAGCCGCTCGAGCGGCCCCGGTTCGCCAGTCGGCGAGCCAGACTATCTCGCTAGGACACATCATCATGTTTGAACGCATCAACCGGTTGTTCCCGGTCTGGGCCGTCTTGCTGGCCGTCGTCGCCGCCTTCGCGCCGCAGCTGTTCGTCGGGCTGAAGGGGGATATCAAGACACTGCTCGTGGTGATCATGTTCGCCATGGGCCTGACATTGACCCGCGAAGACTTCGCCCGCGTGATCAAGGCGCCCAAGCCGATCGCCGTCGGTGTCATCCTGCAGTTTCTGATCATGCCGGTCGCCGCGCTGCTGGTTTCGCGCGTGCTGGGGCTGAGCCCGGAGCTGACCACCGGGATGATCCTGGTCGGCGCCACGGCGGGCGGCACCTCTTCCAACGTCATGACCTGGCTTGCCGGCGGCCACGTCGCGCTGTCGGTCTCGATGACCATGGTTTCCACCGTGATCTCGGTCGTCGCCACGCCGTTCATCACCTGGCTGCTGGTCGGCCAGAGCATCGACGTGCCGGTTCTCGGCATGCTGATGAGCATCGCGCAGCTGGTCATCGCGCCGATCGCGCTGGGGGTCATCGTCCATCATCTGCTGGGCGCGCGCATCCGCAAGATCGAACCGGCACTGGCGACGCTCGCCATGGCTGCCATCGTGCTGATCATCGCCATCGTGGTCGCGCTCAACGCCGGCAACCTGGCAACGCTGGGGCCGATCGTGGCGATCGCCGTCATCGCCCACAACGGTATCGGCCTTGCCGCCGGCTACTGGCTGAGCCGAGCGCTGGGCTTCGATATTCGCACCGCGCGCACCATCGCCTTCGAAGTTGGCCTGCAGAATTCCGGCCTGGCGGTCACGCTCGCCAACCAGTTCTTCACTGCCGGCGCCGCGCTGCCGGGTGCGCTGTTCTCGGTCTGGCACAACGTCTCCGGCTCCGTGCTGGCGGGTTACTGGAAACAGCGCGGCATCGCTGAGCGTGGCGCCACATCGGAAACGAGCGAAAGCATCAGCCGCTGAGATTGCTACAGATATTGTCTTAATTCCGGGGCTAGGAAAGCGGGGCGGAGTGCTAGAATGCGCGCGCCCCGCTTTTTCGTAGGCCGGAGAGGGCCGATCCATGCGTGATGATGCCGAACTGACGACCAGAGCCTGGTCGCCGAGCGAGACCGAATTTCCGAATGCTGACGCCCGGCGCGACATGGCCGGCGGAGACGCGACCCCGCCGCGCCGTGAATTCAAGGCGCGGGGCAGCTTCGTCGAACGCTGCGACGGGTGCCGCCTGCCGGTGCTCAACTGCCTCTGCCCGTACCGTGTGACGGCGACGAGCGACGCCCGAGTCTGGCTGCTGACGCACCCCTACGAGCACAACAAGCCCACCAATACCGGGCGCCTGATCGCCGATGTGCTGCCGCAGACCCAGACCTTCACCTGGTATCGCACCGCGCCGGAGGCCCGCCTGCTCGAACTGCTGGCGGATCGACGCTACGTGCCGTTCGTGGTCTTCCCCGACGACCAGCCGGACTATCAGCATCGCGTGGTCGACGAGCGTGCCGTGGTCGTCGCCAAGCAGGATGGCTTTATTCCTGTCTTCATTCTGATCGACGGCACCTGGCGTCAGGCGCGGCGGATCTTCCGCAAGAGCCCGTACCTGGAAAACCTGCCGGTGCTGCCGCTCCACACGGACCGGCTGACGCGCTACCGGCTGCGCAAGCCGGCCTCCGCCTCGCATCTCTGTACCGCCGAGGTCGCGGCCGAGCTGCTGCGCAATACCGGCGACGTCTCCGCCGCCAACGTGCTCGACGACTACTTCGACGCCTTCAACGAGAGCTACGCCGCGAGCCGCTTCTATCACAAGATCGAGAAGCCCAACGCCGCCATGCAGCGCCTGCTCGAACGTCGCGCCTTCGGTACCGCTTTCTCCTGAATCCGGCTGCCATGGCCGCTTTCCGATACGCCTCGCCCATCGGCGAGGCCGCTTCTGGCAGGGTAGGAGCAATGAAGGCGCCGATCTCTTCCGTCTGGCGCCCCGCATTTCCGGCGCCGGTGCATTTCCAGCGTCGGTGCATTTCCAGCGCCGACGGCCTCGCATAAACGGCCCCGGTAATGTTATCGTCTGCGCCGTGCGCCCGAGTGGCTCAACTGGATAGAGCAACGGCCTTCGAAGCCGTGGGTTGCAGGTTCGAGTCCTGCCTCGGGCGCCACTTACACTTCCTGACAAGTCCTGAACGTTACTCTAAAGCACTGAAAAACGGCAGAAAATTAGCGAAAAGCTGTCCTGACCGTTCCTCACTATTCCTCCCCAATCTGGCATACGAAAGGTATACTTTTCGGCATATTCCACTGTTAGAACTATGTCGGTATACCACGATGCCGCTAACTGCCCGAAAGATCGAAAAAACCAAGCCAGGTGACAAGGTGATAACCCTGTCCGATGGCATGGGACTCGAACTCAGGATTTCCCCCAGCGGAAGCCGCGGCTGGCGTTTGCGCTATATGCGCCCGGATGGCTCGAAGCGTCGCAATATGATCAGCCTGGGGGCTTACCCCACCATCACGCTCGCCAAGGCGCGAGAGTTGGCGATTGACGTTCGCCGACAGCTCGCCGATGGCATCGACCCCGCCGAACAGCGCCGCGAAGAGAAGGCGCAGCAGGCCAACCCCGATGGTCATACCTTCCACGCACTCGCTCGCGAGTGGCACGCCGGCAAGGCGCAACAGTGGAAGGCATCTTCCAAGCGCACGCAGATGAGCTGGTCGGCGCTCGAGCATCATGTTTTCCCCTTCGTTGGCGATCGGGGCATGGACGAGATAACGCCGATGGAGTGGCTGGGGCTGCTGCGCCGCCTGGAAGATCAGGGCAAGCACGAGCAAAAGCGTCGCGTGCATTTCTTCTGCCGCGACATCTACCGGCTTGCCGTGGTGACAGGTCGGGCGGCCAGCAATCCCTTGGCCGATCTGGGCGTGGCGCTGATGCGTGGCAAGTCAAAGCACATGGCCCACCTCGAGCCGGAAGAGCTGCCCGAACTGGTGCAGGCGATCGACGCCTATGGCGGCAATGTGCTGGTGAAGCAGGGGCTCAAGCTATTGTTGATGACCGCCGTTCGCCCCGGCGAGCTGCGCCAAGCGAAGTGGCAAGAGTTCGACCTAACGCGCGCGGTGTGGGTGATTCCTGCCGAGCGTATGAAGATGGGAAGGGCGCACCGTGTGCCACTGCCGCGCCAGGCGTTGGCGGTACTTCGCCAGATGCAGCCGATTTCCGGCCACTACCCGCACCTGTTCCCCAGCCGCAACGATGCCAGCAAAACGCTTTCCGATATGGCCTTCGGCATGGCGCTCAAGCGCATGGGTTTTGAAGGTCGCCATGTTCCCCACGGCACCCGCCATAGTGTCGCGACTGGACTCAAGGAGCTGGGCTATCCCGGCGAGTGGATCGAGATGCAGCTTTCCCACAAGTTGCCAGGCATTCAGGGCGTCTATACCCACGCCGAGCACATGGCACCCGAGCAGCGTCCGGCGATGATGCAGGCGTGGGCGGATCGGCTTTTCGGCTCCGAGGTCAGGGGCTGACATGCGCGGCTTCGGATCGTGGTGTCCCTACTGTCGCGCACCAATGATCACGCGTGGGCACTGGTGGATATCGGACAGCCAGCGTGTGGCTATCGTCATGTGCCTATTTCATCGCTGCCATTTCCGTGCTCGTTTGAAAATCAAGGTCAGTCCGCTACGGCGATATCGAAAAAAGGGGGCTGATTCTGCCAAGCGTGCGCAAAACAAACCACATGCTCCCCGGCCGAATCACGCAGCGCTGTATTCAACAAATAGCCGCCTCAACAGTGATACCTATGGCCTTGGCGAGCGCTGCCCCAAGTGCGATCGCGGAATGTTTGTAAGATCCAGTCGACACATTGGCAGAAATCGGAAAGTGTTCTACCTGGACTGCCCTAGCAACGAATGTGGCACTCGTCAGCGCGTGGATTTGACCGCTTACGAGGATGAGTACCGGCCAGGGCGTTTGTATCGCGGCAAGTGGCCACCCATCCCTTTCGTAATTCAGCCCGATACGTCAGGTTTGCTACGCCGCGTTCTCTGGATGCTGGATAGCTGAGCGCTTGCCGCTGCCGCAATGACGCCCAGCGTGCGGCGTTTTGCTTGACCTGACATGTACCCCCGCTTCCTTGGCATAGCCTCAGGTCGTGCCGTCCTGCGCCGTCCTGCGCCGTTAACTGGCGTCCAAAACGGGCGTCGCAGGAGTGCAGCTCCTTCCTTCTGATTGGTCAGGCATCCCGCTATCAAGCTGTTTTGACCCACAAATGGCCTCGCCGCCCCATCCAATGTTGTATTCCGTTGTAAAACGCGAGTTCTACAACGCCAGCCGCTCGAACTCCTCTACGTACCCCGGCAAGCTACCCCTGTCCTGAGCGGTCAGGCCGCACGGTGCAAAGCAGATGCACGAATGAGTCTCGGTCCCGCATGGCGATGTTGGGATGTTGATCTGGGCCAAGGCAGCGACCAAAGCGGCATCCAATGTTGTATTTCGTTGTAGAACCCGAGTTCTACAACGCCAGCCGCTCGAAGTCTTCATTGCGCCGGGGCAGGCTGTACGAGTCCTGAGCCGCGACACCTTTTCAGGCACTCAAGAACGCCTGAATAGAGCTCCGATCGGCAGAACGGCTTCGGTAAAGTGAAAAACGAACCCACGAGGAGAAGCGCTCATGAGCGATCAGCGGGAAGGCTACCGGCACGTCGAGCGAATCCAGCTCGGCAACCGACTGCTTCGACGCCAGGAGGTGGAAGGCAAGACCGGCATGAGCCGATCGGCGATATACGCCCAGATTCGCCTTGGGGCGTTTCCGGCGCCGGTACCGATCGGCAGCCACAGCGTGGCGTGGCTGGAAGAGGAAGTAGATGGCTGGATTGCCGACAAGCTGGCCGAGCGCAACCGCACACTGGCCGGGCGCAAGATCCAGCACTTTGGCAAGCAAACCGAGGGGGGCACACGCATGAAACACTTCACGCTGAAAATCGGCAGTCAGTCACTCGAGTTCACCGAGCAGGACATCCCGGCGCTGGATGAAGCGCTGAACGTAGCCGTCAATCGCGCCGGGCGTGAAGTGATTCGTCACAGCGCCAATGGCCAGCGGGTATCAGTGCTGATGTCACGGCAGGGGGATAGCGCGCTCGATACGCTGCCGCGCGATCCGAACACCGTGCTGATGCGCGATCTGCGCCGTGGCCCGGCAGTCGAGACGGACTGCTAAGCCGCTCCACGCCAGACCCAATTACCGCGAACGTATCACCGCCGCTTGGCATTCACGCCAAGGGGAATAGGGAGGCTTTGTGCCTATAAAACGCGAAAACCCCGATCAGCGTGGGGCTGTCGGGGCTCTCAAAAAAACTCAATGCGCGAACGAGTCTACCAGACGCCGGGCCAGTGTCACGCAGGGATTCACGCCGCTTTGTCATGGATTGGTGCTGGCCATTCGCGCACCCCATGTCGAACAGTGCTTGCGCGAGCCCGAGCGTTCCGCTTACGATGCCCGTGTCGCGGCAAAATCCGCGACCGGGCGTGGAAACCCGTACTACTCAAGGCGCAGCAGCGCCCCTACCTTTGCAGGCGCTTTTTTTGTGCCCGCAAAGCGTCGTTATGGCGGCTGTGCGTGGGCGGGCTTCGGCCCGGCCGGTTTCCTTGAGTGCCGGTTTTCCACCCCGCGTACAGTCGCCACCTATCTTGTGGAAAGGATTTTTGGCGGCTCCGAAGATACTCAAGGAGCTAGTCCCATGGCAGAACACGCCAGTGCGTCCGCACGACCCGATATTACCCTCGATCAAATCGCTACCGCGCTCATCGGCGCGAACCTGATCCGTTTTCGCGTCAACCGCCGCCCCGACCAGCTTCAATACCTGATGGGGCTGTCGCGGATGGCCGCCGAATTGGGCGTGCTGTCCCGTGACGAACATCGCAAGCTGCTCGAAGATCTCGACGCGCTGCTGGCCGAGGAGGTGCGTCATGGATAAGCGCCTCGAGCAAGCCAACTGCCTGACCGAAACCGAGTGCCTGCTGATCGACCCGCGCGCCGACCGCGAGACGTTGCTGGATAACGCGGAGATGCGGCTCGACGCGATCAAGGATCTGATGTTCACGCTTTCCACGATGGATGGCCCCGGCGGCAACCTGGTGAACTCGGATCTGGCCAGCGTGGCGATGGTGTCTCGCCTGCTGCTGGGCGATGCCAGCGACCTGTTGATGGAAGCGCGGCGCAACGACCGGCAGCGCCAGACTGGCGTCGCGGTGCCTGACTACCGCCCGAGCGATAGCCGCGCCGCCGCTTCCCAACGTATGGGAGGCGACCATGAATAGCGCCATCGTGAAGATCCAGCGGGTTTCCCGTGCGTCACTGGCCCACGCCGAAACCTTGACCCGTGAATGGCTGCCGGAAGGCGCTCGCCAAGGGAGTGAGTGGGTGGCGCGAAACGTCGTTCGCGGCGACCGCGAAAGCGGTTCGTTCGGCGTGTCGCTGGTCAGCGGCAAGTGGAACGACTTTGCCGATAGCGGCGCCCACGGTGGCGATCTGGTCTCGCTTTACAGCTACCTGCACGGTGGATGCCGCCAGGTTGATGCCGCCATGGCGATCGACCGGCGGCTGGGGCTGGGCATCTTTCAGGGCGTGTCGGCGGCAACGCCGGCACCTGCTGCCACCGCCGAAGCGGTGCGTGCCGCGAACGAGGAAGCCTACCGGACACGCCAGGCCGAATGGGCAGCCGAGAAAGAGAGCGCGCGCCGGGCAGCGATGAGGCAGGCGCGCATGTTTTGGCGGGAGTCGCCCCCGGCGTCAGGTAGCCATAGTTACCTGGTCAGCCGAGACGTGACGCATTGCGGGCTGCGACAGTGCCGGCGCGGGTCGTTGTTGGTGCCGCTCTACGCCGGCGGCGAGCTGGTCAACCTGCAACACATCCTGCCCAACGGGGAGAAGCGCTTTCTCAAAGGTGGCCAAGTGCAGGGTGCGTGGTCGCCGATCGGCGAGCCGCTACCCGGCGATCGCCTGTTTATCTGCGAAGGTTGGGCCACCGGCGCCACGCTGTACCAGCTCACCGGCGTGCCGGTGGTTTGCGCGATGAACGCCGGCAATCTGCATGCCGTGGCCGTGGCGATCCGGGCGCAATTCGATGATGCCCTGGAACTGGTGATTGCCGGTGACGACGATCGCGCCACGGCGGGCAACCCCGGCAGGCAGGCGGCCAACGATGCCGCGCTGGCCGTGGGCGCAATGGTGCTATTCCCGAAGTGGCCAGAAGGCTGCCCGGACGATCTGACCGACTTCAACGACCTGTATCGCTGGCACAAGGCTCATCTTCGCAATGCCAACCGCCAGGCCGTGGGCGGGAAACGTCGTGCAAGCCGAGGCGATGCCGGACTGGTAAGCGCGGGAGGTGGCCATGAGTGAGTCCCAGCCGTATCTGTCACTGGTCGGCGATCCCGTGGCGCCCAGCGTAGAGCAGGTCGAGCGGCCTTCGTTCGCGGTCTATGACGGGCCGATCAGCGCGGATGGCAAGACCTTCCGCACCGGCACCTGGTACCACGGCATCAAGCATTCCAGCGGCGACGACGCCGGCCAGCCGTTCGATATCTGGGTCTGTGCGCCGCTGCACGTCGATGCCGAAACCGTCAACAGTGAAGACGGCAGCATCGGGCGCTTGCTGCGCTTTCGTCATCGTGGCCGGGTGGTGGAACACGTCATGCCCATGGAGGGGCTGGCCGGCAAGGGTGAGGAGGTGTTGAAAGCGGTCATGCGCCACGGGTTGGAGGTCGATTACCACAACCGGCGTTATGTGCCGGCCTACATCGCAAGCCACCACAACCTTGAGCGCGTGCTGGCGACCACGACGCGCCCCGGTTGGCACGACGCCAGCGGCGCCTTCGTGCTACCCCATCACATCATCGGCGATGCCGACGTGCGCTTTCAGGACAGCGGCAAGGGCGTTCAACTGTTCACCCAGCGCGGCACGCTCGAGGGCTGGCAAACGGAGCTGGCCCACTACTGTCAGGGCAACCCCGTGTTGATCATGGCGGTGTGCTGTGCACTCGCCGGGCCGCTGCTGGTCAAGGTCGGTGTCAACGGTGGTGGCGTTCACCTGGTGGGCGATTCATCCAGCGGCAAGTCGCTGGCGCAGGATCTGGCTGCGACCGTCTACGGCAATCCCCGCGTGTTCGGCGCGTCCTGGGATGTCTCCAAGGGTGGCGTGGAGATCGAGGCGTCATCGCGCAATGACACGGTGCTGATTCTCGACGAGATCAAGCGGGCCGACCCCAAGCGCGTGCAGGAGATGGCCTATGCCATCGCCAACGGCACCGGCAAGGGCACCATGACCCGCGAGCGGGAAGGGCGGCCGAAACTCGCATGGCGACTGCTGGCGCTTTCCAGTGGTGAGCGCTCGCTTTCCGAGCACGCGGCGATCTCCGGCAATTCAGCCCACGCCGGGGCGGAGCTGCGCATGGTGGACGTGAACGCCGGCACCCGCACGCATCGCGCCTTTGATGACGTGCACGGCATGGGAGGCGCGGGCTTTCACCGGCGCCTGACCACGGCCGCTTCGCAGCACTTCGGTCACGTTGGCCCGGCCTTCATCGAGCGGCTGGTAGCGGAGCCTGACTCCGATCTGTTTCATCGGCGCTTCACCGAGATCCGCGGCCAATTCGATGCCGCGAGTCCGCAGGCAGGTCGCGTGGCGGATCGCTTCGCGGTGATCGCGCTCGCCGGAGAGATGGCGGCCGACTACGGCCTGTTGCCATGGCCAGCCGGTAGCGCGGTGACGGCTTGCAGGCAGCTTTTCGGCGAGTGGCTGGCCAACGTGGGCGACGGCAACGCGGAGGATCGGCAGATTCTGGTGGCCATCGGCGACTTTATCGCCCTGCACGGCGACAGCCGCTTTTCCGACATCGCCGCCACGCTGCCCAACACCAACATCCGCCACCGGGCGGGCTACTACCAAATTGACGGCAGCAAGCGCTTCTTCCTGTTCAACCAGGCGGCGCTGGTCGAGGCCGCGCATGGCTACGGACTTGGGCGAATCATCCGCACGCTGGAAACCAACGGCGTGATGACGCGCACGGATAGCGACCGGCGCCAGAAGAAGTACCGCTTGCCGGGCGGTGGATCGTCCCGCTTCTACGTCATCGACCCGGAGCAGCTCGAATCGCTGCGCGAGGTGGCCTGATGCGACCCGATAGCGCCTTGCCCGTCCCAACCGTAACGACCGAGACAGACCCAATCCCAAACCAGCCGGGCGGCAGTGCTGCCCCGGCGACGACCGACGCCACCGCGACCAGGAGCCAGCCCGCATGACTACCGCGATCGAGAACAGCCAAGACCGCACCCAACCGACCGGAGAGACCACCGCCATGACCGACACACAGACCCCGCCGGCCGAGAGCCAGGCGAGTGCATCCGCTGCCCCACAGAAAGCCACACCGAAACTGAACGCTGATCGGCTTAGTTTCGTCCCGCAAACTGACGCCGCCAAGGCACTGACCTCCGAAAAGGCCAAGGCAAGACTCGAGCAGGCCCGCGCCGAGTATCTGGCCGAACGCGAGCGGCTGGAGCCGGCGAGCAAGGAGCTTCAACGCCTGCGTAAGACGCGCGAAGCCGCCGAGCAGCATTCACAGCAAGCGGGCACGGGCTGGCGCAAGGGCTTTCTGGATGGCTTCGGTAAGCAGAGCAAGGAGATTCGCGAACAGCAGAAGGTCGAACGTGAGTGGCGGCTAGAGGTCGAGCAGACCGATGCCATGATCAAGCTATTGGAGCCGCAGGTAGAGTGGCTGCGCCTGCATACTCAGGTAGCCAGGGAGCAATTCCAGAAAGCGCGATCCCATGCCCACGACGTGCTGACCCAACAGGCGCTGATAGAGTCAGTGGAGGCGCTGTGCGCGACCGACGAAGCCAAGGCACTTTACGCGGCGTTGCCGGCGCTGTTCGATCGCATCGAGCGAGATCGGTTTGAAGACGCCGGTTACATGCTTCGTTTCAACATTGATGCCAGCATGGTCAGCGCGAGTCAGGCGAGAGCGTATCTAAGCAGCGAGGATACGACGCAAGTGAATGCCGAGCTTCGGCAACGCCAATTCGCCGCGATCGGTGAGATGGTGTGGAGCCTTCGCCCGGCCAATCCCAATGCCCCCGATCTGACACTGGAAGACCTGTCACCGCTGCCCTGTGAAGACGGTCGCAATGTCTACGGTGGTTCGATGGCGCGTTCCAAACGCATCCAAGAGTTGAAGGCAGAGATTCAAGCCACGCACTGATCAAGCCCGCGTCGACGTGATATGCCCCGCCCAGTGCGGGGCTTTTTGCGTGGCACGTCGGTCATCGCCAGTCGCCGGAAGTCGTCACGCACGGTAACCCAGCTATGAACCCCTTTCGCTCGCCAGAAAGTGAAGGGCTTGCCTATTCCTATGATTTGCGATGATCCACGGGGGATCGGCGGTGCTCAAGGTGCCGAAACCGTTTTTCACAGGAACCTGAAAAACACTGGGAACAGTGGGAACACTGGGAACAGCACGCTGTAACCCGCATGGTTGAGCGGTTCCCTTGTTCCCAGTATTGATTGTGAGACTGGGAACACATGGGAACAATATAGGGAACGGCCGCTTTTTCCTGCCTGAAATCGTGATTCTGTTCCCACTGTTCCCGGTGCTGGGAACAGTGTGGCCACGCTGTAACCCGCATGGTTGAGCCTTGTTCCCGCTGTTCCCAGTGTTCCCACTAAAAATCACGTGTATGTAATAGGGGGTATGAGATTGGGAGGGGATGGCTTTGCCCAATACACCGTTGGCGTGCGCAATCGTCTGCCAGTCTTTTTCTTCTGGCGAGCGAAAGAGGGGTAATGAGGCGCAGTGACATAAAGCGCCATTTGGCGGATAATTGTCTTTAACCGCCAAATGGAGAAAGAGGCTTTATGGCTATTGCCCAGATGACAAGTCACCAGCGCCAGGATATGAGCGCAGCCGCTATGCGCACCTACCCCAATATCGTGCGCGATTGGCAGTTGAAGGAGCAGGAAGCGGCGCTGTTGCTGGGCGCAACGGATTCGACCTATCGCCGCTGGCGCAAGACGCCGGATAAAGCGGCGCTCGATGTCAGCCAGCTAGAGCGCATGTCGCTGATTCTGGGGATCTATAAGGCTTTGCAGATATTGCTGCCCAGAACCGATGCCGCCGATAGCTGGCTGCGCCGGCCCAACCGCAATGCACTGTTCGGCGGGCAGGCGCCGTTGGATCGGCTGCGTAGTGGTCTTGTGTCCGATCTGTACGAGGTGCGCCGCCATCTCGATGCGGTGCGCGGCGGTGGGCACGCATGAGTTTCCCGATGACGGCTGTCGAATGGCGGCCGAGCTATCGCGTCGTGCCGTCACGCTTCCCGCCGATTGACCTGTTCGAGCGTGTCGCGGGCGCGGATGACTGGGATCTGTTGAGCCAGCTCGAGGGGGAGACTTCACCGCGACTACGCGAGCAGGCAGGCGCTATTCACCTGGTAGCGCCGGAAGATCGCCGCTATGGCCCTGGTTGGACGCCCGTCATGGCGGCGTTTTGCCACTTCAATGGCCAGGGCTCGCGATTCAGCGATGGCGCCTTCGGGGTCTACTACTGCGCCTTGAGTGAAGCGACCGCCATCGCCGAAACCCGTTACCACGCCGAACGCTTCATGCGTGACTCCAATGAGCCGCCGATGCAGCTACAGCAGCGCGTCTATCTTGCCGATCTGGCCGGCGATCTTCACGACTTGCGCGGCGCGAGCGATGCCGCGGCGCTGTTGGCGCCGGACGACTGGCAGTCTGGTCAAGCGTTCGGCCGGAAGGCGTGGGAGGCGAGATCGGACGGCATCGTTTATCCCAGCGTGCGCGATCCCGGTGGCGAATGCGCGGCGGTGCTGCGCCCGCCGGTCATGTCCGCCACGTGGCAAGGGCGCCACCTTGGCTACGACTGGGACGGCGGGCGCATCCGTAACGTGCTGGAGCTTCGCCTGGTGGAGTAGGGCGTTGGCGCCCACCGCGCTGTTGGCGCTGGATGACTGGCAGCCCGGTTAGGCATTCAGGCGCAAAGCGTGGGGGAGGCCGGGTGGCATCGTTTATCCCAGCGTGCGCGATCCCGACCATGTGTGCGCTGGCGCCCCTGGACGGGCGGTTTAGCAATCCACTTCAAAATCGCTGTGCTTAGCTCCCGGCCCATACATCATGGCGTTAACCCCGTGGCTATGTTTGGCCGAACTGCAACCACGGCAGGCAACGCCGGTATCTCGCTCGACGCGCCGAGCCTTGTCGTCCCACAGCTCGATCATGTGGATGTCCTTGCGATCGGTGATCGCACACTCTCCGATTCCATAGTGCCGGAGCCAGCGCTGTATCGGCTCGATCTGAGTGGTGTCACCGGCACGAGCGGTGAAGATCCGCACTTCCTGCCCGTTATCCAGCCATTGCTTGACCCGATTCAACATCGGCACGATCGGTGCGCCGATTGTCGTGCTGTTGCTCACGACCTGCTTGGCAAGCGTGCCGTCGAGGTCGACTCCAATCCATCGCGCCATGTGATTCTCCTTGCTGTTCTGTGTAGTCGGTAGCGATGGCTCCATTGTACGGCTACGCCCGCGCGGTCTGCCGCTGATAACCGATTGAATGCACGGCCGAAAGTGGTGGAGCGTCGTTCTACAACGCCACGCGCTCGCGAGTCGATCAAATCGGGCCAGAGACGCTGATGGCAGGGCACCAGAAAGGCCACGTAAGGCGTCCGCTGAAAAGGCAATGCCAGGCAGTGCGTAACGCAAGAGTAGGGCGCCTGCGGCTCGAGAGGCTGTCAGGGGTGGGAACCACGGCGTTCCCGGTTCCGACCTCCGGCGCGCGATCGACTCCCCGCCCCGCCTGCGCGCTAAATGGGTCGGTTTTGATGCACTGTTGCACCCTGCGCCAAGCCGCGCCACTGCTGGCGCGGGGGCAGGTTTGGGCCGGTCGAAAAATGATGCAGAATGATGCATTTTGCACGCTCGATATTGGGTGGTGGTGGGGCTTTGTGAGCGATGGATGCTTGAAAGAGCGGGGCACTTGAGGTGGACTGTTCCTGAGCGGTCCAGATAGCGAAAAACCAGCCTGCGGGGGCTGGCCAAGAAAGCCGTTTTTCGAACGTGCGTGGTATATCGAAAGGTATATTTTTAGATTTTGGATAATTAAAATTCAATAAAATCAGTCGATTGAAAGATTTTTATAGTCCTGCCTCGGGCGACGATCCGGCCACGCTACTACTACACGCTACTACTATGTGTGCCGTGAACAAATGACCATCTACCTTCAATAACCGCCTACAAGGAAGCGACATGGAGTGGGATTTCCTGCTGGTATTCCTGCCAGCCTGCTTCGCGCTGAACATGGCATTCGGCCCCAACAATTTGCTGGCGACGACGAATGCGGCTCGTGTCGGGCCGCTGAAGGCCATCATCGCTTCGTCCGGGCGGATCGCGGCGTTCACTCCCATGATCCCGCCTTATTCACGAGGGCGCTGATTGAGCGGTCTGAAGGTACTGGCTGTTGGCATTGCTTATCAGGATTCGCCTCTTCAGCGCGAGTGGCTGTTGAGTAATGCCAGAACGCAGCCCTTTTCCTACTTACTTATAGCTCTTTGGAATCAATGGCGGCCGTCCAAGCAGCCGTGATCGCCTACCGCCGCTCCGGTCGCTCGCTTTCTGATGCTGTGGTGGTCTCGCAGGAGCGTCAGCTCAGTGCGGTCAGCTTCGGCAGCCCCTTCAGCAGCGTCGGCCACCACTTGTCGGCGGCGGCACCCAGATGAACGGTGATTCGCCGAGCGTGCAGTCTCAGCGTGGCGGCGACCTTCAGCACCTGCTCGCGCATCCGGCTGAGGCTCCAGCCTTGCCGGGTCTGCCGCTCCAGCAGGCAGCGCAGGCCATGCAGGACCTGGTAGGCGTAGAGGCTGAGCAGCAGGCTCACCTCGTTGCGTGCCATCACGTCCTGAACGGTGGAGGCGCCGCGATCGGTCGACGAGAGGTGCACGTCGAGCGCCGACTTCACCTCGCCCATGTGCGCCTCGGCGCTGCCGCGCTTGCGGTAGAGCGCCAGGACCTTCTCCGGCGGCCAGTCGAACTTGCCGAGGTTGGTGACCAGGAAGAAGGCATGCAGCAGCAGGTCATCGGGGCGTTCCTGCACCACCAGCACCACGCGACGCGGTGCCGACCAAGAGCCCGCTTGATACTCCAGATCGTGGCACCACTCGCGAGGCTGCTCGGGTGGCCGGCCGGGTGGCCGCTTCAGGTGCGGTGCCGCCAGTTTCTGCAGGCCGGAGTGACTGCGCAGTCGGCCCAGGTACTCGATGTCGCACTCTTCCAGGGCCTCCAGCGTCGCGTTGTCGGTGAAACCGGCGTCGATGCGCACCCGAACCTGGGCGCCGGTGCTCTCGTTGAGTCGCCGCACCAGATGCGGGATCCAGGTGTCGGCGTTCTCGGCCGGGCCGGCGTTGCCCTCGCGCAGCAGGCCGCCCACCATGTCGCCGGTTTCTGCCAGCGAGGCGACCAGCGGTGAATAGATCCGCGCGCCGTACAGGCCATGATAGGCCGAGCCGCCCTGGTGGCCGTGGACCTCGATCGGCAGGCCGTCGATGTCCAGCGTCAGCTGCTTGGGGCGCTCGCCGTTCTTCAGCGCGGTCAGGCGCCAGATCACCAGTCGCAGCAGGCCTTCGTGCACGGCATCGATATTGTCGCAGCGCCCGAGGCAGGTCAGCAGCCGCGACAGCGTGGCTTGAGAGGGCCGGTCCTGGGCCAGGGGCGTTGTCCCGCGCGCATCGCTGCAGGCCAGCTGCCAGAGCGGATCACGGCGCAGCGTGTCGGTATCGCTGAGGTCGATCCAGCCCATCGCACGCTGCAGCACCAGGGTACGCAACTGGCTGGCCAGCGAATGAAGGATGCGCAGCGGGTGGCGTCGATCGACCAGATTGTCTTCCAGCGCCTCAATCACGCCGCTGTTGTCGAGGGCCTCACGCAACAGCAGAGCGCCGCTGTCGCTGGTAGTGCGCTGGCCGCTCAGCTCAACACGGACAGCGCCGTTGCATGAGGGCGTCCAGGTGGATAGGCTTTCACCCATAGCGGATGGCTCTCTTGGTTCAGATTCTTGGCGGAACACACTGAATTTTCAAGAGAATACCATCCGCTATCTTCGTTTTCGGGCCGGCCTCATGAATAAGCCGGGATGATTGCCATCGCGGGTGTCGGGCTGGGCACGTTGCTGACGACTTCCATGTGGTTTTTCATCGTCGTGAAATGGGCTGGGGCGCTGTACCTGGCATGGCTCGGGCTCAAGCTGCTGATGAGCAAGCCGCAGTCGGCGATCATCGAGGGCGGGCCGCCCCAGTCGATGCGTTCGCTGATCCGCCAGGAGTTTCTGGTGGCGGCCGGCAATCCCAAGGCGATTCTGATTTTCACTGCCTTCCTGCCGCAGTTCGTGGTGCCCGAACACTATGCCTTGAGCTTCACCATTACGGGTGCGCTGTTTCTGGTCATGGAGGTGGTGGCGATCGCGATCTATGCCGTGCTGGGCAGCAAGATCGGCCGCTATCTGCGCAACGGTAAGGCGATGCAGTGGTTCAACCGAGTCAGTGGTGCATTGATGGTCGTCTTCAGCATCGGTCTGCTGGCGATGAAGCGACCAACAGGCTGAGATCGCCTCCTGCGGCCTTCCCGATGCCTGGCCGTGGCGGGTGAACGGCGCTCGTAGGGCGCTTGTCGTCCAGCGTCGCGCCCCGGCTCCGGGCCTGGCGAGAGGCCGCGACCACATATTTTTGGTTTTCGATGAACATAGCTGTTGACTAACACCTGGCGAGGGCGCAGACTGGCCGCCAGTTGGTTAGCAAGTCGCATATTGTCAGTTGCACTCGAATCATTCGGTAGCCTGGTTATATCCCCTTGTTTTACCCACTATCTCGGGTAGCACCCGGCAATCGTAATTACGCGCTAAGCGCATAAGGAATTCGGAACATGGCAACTGGCACAGTTAAGTGGTTCAACGACACTAAAGGCTTTGGCTTCATTTCTCCGGCAGACGGTGGCGACGACCTGTTCGCACACTTCTCCGAGATCCAGGCTGACGGCTTCAAATCTCTGCAGGACGGTCAGGAAGTTTCTTTCGACGTCACTCAGGGCAAGAAAGGTCTTCAGGCTGCTAACATCAAGCCGCTCTAAGACTTCCGGTAGATCCTTCGCCCTAGGGCGATAGAGCTTCCAGCACCAAGGCCCGCTAACGCGGGCCTTGGTGTTTTCGTGTGCGTGAAATGTGGCATACAAATGAAGCGAGCCAGCCGATCACTCGGCTGGCTCGTTGCCGTTGGGTGAGTGCTCGGCTCAGCTCTGGCGGCGCGTTGCGATGCTGCCGAACCGGCGCTTGAACTGCGCGGCGCGACCTTCGGTGCCGACTTCGCGCTGCTTGCCGGTATAGAACGGGTGCGAGGCCGAGGAGATATCGAGCTGGACGAGAGGGTAGGTGTTGCCATCTTCCCATTCGATGGTTTCCGTCGAGCTCATGGTCGAGCCAATCTTGAAGTAGTGGTTGACGCTGGTGTCGTGGAAGATGACCTGACGATAGTCAGGATGGATGCCTGCTTTCATGAGATTCTCCTGTTGATCGATTCAGTAATGTTATTACATAACATATGATGGGGCAAATGGGTTCGTCATCAGCAGCCACGGCCGGACACACTTGTGCGAAACGCAGCGCGATCCGCTATCATCGCGTCTCCTCCAGCAGCCAGATAGCTCCCGTTCATGCACAACCTCTACATTCCCGTCATCGCGATTCTGGCGGCTTTTGCCATTATCTTCGGCGGGCAGGCCATCTCGGATAGCCGCGTCGATGAAGAGATCAAGTCCTTGATTTCAAAGCAACTTGGCGTCGACAGCGAAATCGAGTTGCAGGCAATGAAAGAGGTTCAGAAGGGATATGGCGTGTGCGGCCAGTACCAGGTTGCCGACCAAGGCCAGCGGTTCGTGCCTTTCTACTATAGCAAGGTCAACGAGCGTGTGACGCTGGACGCCGATTCCGAGCGGTATCGGCGTCACTGCGGTGGTTGAGGAAGGATCTTCAAATCTGTTGAAAGCGGTCGATGCGTTCGCGAATCGCGCTCTCGGGGCCGATGAGATTCTGGAGGTCGGCTTCGGTCAATCCAATGTCTTGGTGGCCTCGAGCAATCGAGGTGTAGTTTTCTCCTTCGCGTATGGCTTCCTCGACCAGTAGCGACAGTTCCTTGCGATCATGCAGCGAGGCCGGATCGTAGCTCTGGCGCGCACGCTGGAACTGGTTGGCCTGTTCTCTACGGCAGCGCTGCAGCAGACTTTCGGTGATGAACGGTGTGCTTTTCATGGACCGTGCCCCTCGGCGGCGAAGTTCCTCCTGAGATTAGAACCGATTCGAAGCGCGTCACCATTGCCATTTTGGTGTAGATGCGATGCCATCTTGCGGGTGGCAATGGCAGCGCCACGGCTTTTCCCGGCGGTAAAAGAGAAGGGCTGGCGGGTCGGTTCAGGGGTAACGAATTTGCGGTCCTCGACCAAGGTCGGTAGGGTTTCGCCCTTCATGCCTAACGAACCGATCTGAATATGACCTCCGATAACAACATGCCGACGCCGCGTGGCCGGTTTGGCGATCCCGTGGTTCTGGTGCTGACCATCGGTTTCATCGTCGCCTTCGTGCTGCTTTCGGCAATCTCTCCGGGTGCCGTGACCGATGCCATCGGTGCGGGCTTCACCTGGACAGCGAGCACCTTCGGCAGCTTTTTCCAGTTGCTGCTGCTGTTGACGTTCTTCATTGCCATCGGCGTGGCGCTCTCGCCGGCCGGCCGGGCGCGGGTCGGCGGTACGGATCGCCCCGAGATGAGCACGTTCAAGTGGATCTCGATCATTCTATGTACGCTGCTGGCCGGTGGCGGCGTGTTCTTTGCGGCGGGCGAGCCGGTCTACCACTTCGTGGTCACGCCGCCTGCCTTCGATAGCGAGCCCAACTCCGCGGCTGCGGTGCCCCATGCCCTGGCGCAGTCGTTCATGCACTGGGGCTTTTTGGCCTGGGCCGTACTCGGCACGCTGCCGGCCATCGTGCTGGCGCACCAGCACTATCATCGCGGCCTGCCGCTGCAGCCGCGCACGCTGCTGGCGCCGGTTCTTGGCGAAGCGCGTGTTCGCGGCGTGCTGGGCAGCGTTGTCGATGCGGTCTGTGTCATCGCGCTGGTGGCGGGCACGGTCGGGCCGATCGGCTTTCTCGCCACCCAGGTCAGCTTCGGCTTTCACGAGCTCTTCGGCCTGGTGGATGGCTACGGCACCCAACTGATCATCATGGCCGTGCTGGGTGCCATCTACGTGACCTCGGCCGTCACGGGCATCGATCGCGGCATCCAGATCCTCAGCCGCTTTAACGTGATTCTGGCGATGGCTATCGCTGCGGTCATCCTGCTCTTCGGGCCGACCCAGTTCCTCGTCGATGCCTGGTTCCAGGGATTCGGCTCCTATCTGGGCTCGTTCTTCGAGATGGCGTCGATGACCGCGCAGACTGCGCCGGGCTGGTGGATGAAATGGTGGACGGTCTTCTTCTTCGCCTGGTTCATTGGCTATGCGCCGCTGATGGCGATCTTCGTGGCACGGATCTCCAAGGGGCGCACCATTCGCGAGATGATCATCGCGGTGGCGATCCTCGCGCCGCTGGCGACCACGGCGTGGTTCACGCTGCTTGGCGGTTCGGGCATCTTCTATCAGCTTCAGGGGCTCATCGATCTCGGCGAGCCGCTGCAGAACTTCCGCTTCGACGTCGCCACGCTGACGGTGGCCCAGGCGCTGCCGGGCGGCGTGTTCATGGCGCTGGCGATCCTGCTGCTGACCACGATCTTCGTGGCGACCACGGGCGACTCGATGAGCTATGCCATTTCCGTAGTGTGCGCGGGGCACGATGAGCCCAAGCCGGCATTGCGTGCCTTCTGGGGCGTGGCGATGGCGTTGATGGCGGCGATCCTGCTGAAGATGGGCGCCGGCCAGATCAGCGTGCTCCAGCAGTTCATCGTCATCTCGGCGATACCCGTTTCCCTAGTGCTGCTGCCGACCCTGTGGCACGGGCCGAAATCCGCCTACGCGATGGCGCGGGAGCAGGGCCTGCTGGGCGATACGGTGAGCGCCGTTCGGGACTGACCGCGACCCCGGTTCGATCGATGCATCGCCCCCGGCAGTCCGTTTTCCGGGGGCGTTTCTCGTTTGCGTGAAGCGTCTTCGCCGCCGATGATCGATCGATTCGATTTGCCGCCGCACTCGTGTATCTGTAGTGTGGCGCGCTTCATGCCTAAAGAACCCTCCCTTTGATATGACCTCTGACACCAACGTGCCATCGACGCAGGGTGGCCGTTTTGGCGATCCTGTCGTACTTGTTCTGACCATCGGTTTCATCCTGATCTTTCTGTCGGCATCGGCGATCGCACCCGATGCCGTCGCGCAGGTGATCGACGTCGCCTTTACCTGGTCCGCCAGAACCTTCGGCAGTCTCATCCAGCTTCTGATGCTATTGATGTTTTTCATCGCCATCGGTGTGGCGGTCTCTCCGGCCGGGCGGGCGCGGATCGGTTCCCAGGACCGGCCCGACATGAGCACCTTCCGGTGGGTGTCGATCATCCTGTGTACGCTGCTGGCCGGTGGCGGCGTGTTCTTTGCCGCGGGCGAGCCGATCTATCATTTCGTGGTCACGCCGCCAGCGTTCGATTCCCAGCCCGGCACCGCCGATGCCGTGCCCGATGCGCTGGCGCAGGCGTTCTTCCACTGGGGCTTCACCGGCTGGGCGATCCTCGGCACGTTGCCGGTGGCGATTCTGTCGCATCAGCACTACCAGCGCGGCATGCCGCTGCAGCCGAGAACCCTGCTGGCGCCGATGCTGGGCGACCGGCTGGCGCGCGGCGTTCTGGGGGGCGTGGTCGATGCGATCTGCGCCATCGCCGTGACTGCCGGCACGGTGGGGCCGCTGGGCTTTCTGGCGACCCAGGTCAGCTTCGGCCTGCACGATCTGTTCGGCTTTCCGGGCGGCTACGAGGTTCAACTGGCCATCCTGGCCGGGCTGGGGGCGATCTACGTGACCTCTGCGGTGACCGGGATCGATCGCGGCATTCAGTTCCTGAGCCGCATGAACGTGATTCTGGCCATGGTGATCGGTGCGGCCATCCTGCTGTTCGGCCCGACGCAGTTCCTGGTCGACAGCTGGTTCCAGGGCTTCGGCACCTATCTCGGCAGTTTCTTCGAGATGTCGACGATGACCACGGTGACGGCGTCGCCGGACTGGATGAAGTGGTGGACGGTGTTCTTCTTCGCCTGGTTCGTGGGTTTCGCGCCGCCCATGGCGATCTTCGTCACGCGGATTTCCCGAGGCCGCACGATCCGCGAGATGATCATCGCCACCGCCGTGCTGGCGCCGATCGTCACCACGGTCTGGTTCACCCTGCTGGGCGGCTCGGGCATCTTCTACGAGCTCCAGGGCGCGATCGATCTCAGCCAGCCGCTGCAAAACTTCCAGTTCGACGTGGCGACCCTGACGGTGGCCCAGGCGCTGCCGGGCGGCACGTGGATGGCGCTGGCGATCCTGGTGCTGACGACGATCTTCGTCGCCACGACCGGGGATTCGATGAGCTACGCCGTCTCCGTGGTATGCGCCGGCAACGACAATCCGGGCTCCGCGCTGCGGGCGTTCTGGGGCATCGTCTTCGCGCTGATGGCGGCGATCCTGCTGGGAATGGGCGCAGGGCAGGTCAGCGTGCTGCAGCAGTTCGTGGTGATTCCCGCCGTGCCGGTCGCGCTGGTGCTGATACCGACCCTGTGGCACGGGCCCCGGGCGGCCTATGCGATGGCGAGAGCGCAGGGCGTGCTGGACGATTCAAGAAGCGCGCCGGCGCCGCACTGACGCTTTTTCCAATGCCGGAAAGACGACGCCCCCGACGGAGAGATCCGTCGGGGGCGTTGCTGTCTGGTCGGCCGCCATTGGCGCGGCGGCCGGCCTTGGACGGTCATGCGGTTCAGACAGTGACCGTCTCTGCGGTCGATGACGTTTCGGTCAGGCGGCGCTGGCTGCCGTTGATCGGAATCTGGCGCGGGCGCTGCTCTTCGGGCACGACGCGGAGCAGATCGACGATCAGCAGGCCGTTCTCGAGCCGGGCGCCCTGGACCTCGATATTCTCGTCGAGCCGGAACGACAGCTTGAAGGCGCGCTGGGCGATGCCCTGATGCAGATACTGCACCTTGTCGTCCTCCTGGCGCTCGCCCTTGCCGGCGGTGATCGTCAGCACGCGCTTCTCGACGTTGACGTCGAGCTCCTGCTCGGCGAAGCCCGCCGTGGCCACGGCGATACGGTAGTCGTTCTCGCCATGTTTCTCGACGTTGTACGGCGGGTAGCTGGGCACGTCGTTCTGCATCGCGGACTCGAACAGATCATTGAGACGGTCGAAGCCCACGGAGCGACGGAACAGCGGAGAGAGTGACAGTGTGTTCATGGTACTAACCTCCTGATTGACAGCGAAGTCCGGAAATACGTCATCGATGCGTGCGCCTTGCGCGGTATCCCGCTCGGCGATGTATGGCGATATTTCCGTGGTCTACGCAGACCCGCTTGGCGGCATCTGCCGTCGAGGGGAGTGGCGCATCGACGATGCCGTCCTGAGTTGCCCGCTCGACATTATGTTAAATAGGGCCGTCGAATCCGTTTTCAAGCGGTCGATGCAAAAATTCGTGAAAGCGAATCCGCCAAAAAACCGATAAGGCCCGAAACCGGCGTGGTTGCCGGTCTCGAGCGCTATATGGAGATGCCGGAGCGGGTTTCAAGTGTCCGCTGTCGGCGGGAGATCGACTCGATCTAGCCGAACAGCTGCCCGGCGATGCGCAGCCCGGCGACCCAGGTCGCGATGGCGGAGCCGAGGCTCGAGAGCAGGAAGACCAGCAGCGTGCGGGCGACCCGGTTGCGCCACCAGCCGCGCCAGTGGCTGACGTCGCTGCGTAGCCGCGAGAAGTCTCCGACGGTGGGGCGGCGCAGGTAGAGCTCGACCCCGGCGGTCACGAAGCCGACGCCGATCGTCGGGTTGAGCGAGGTCAGCGGCGCGCCGACGAAGGCCGCGGCGATCGTCAGCGGGTGGCCCAGTGCGATCAGCGCGCCCAGGGCGGAGAAGCTGCCGTTGATCAATACCCATTCGCCCACCAGCGACCAGCCGAGGGAGGTGTCGCGGCTGAAGCCGATGGCGAAGCCGGTCAGCACCAGCGCGACGATTACCCAGGGAATCGCTTTCCACCAGCGCGAACGGGGCGCGGTCGACTCCAGGTTGGCACGTTCCTGGATCACGGCATCCAGCGCTGGCGGCTGGCGATTCAGGGTCTCGAGGTGATCCTTCATGCCCTTGAGGTGGCCGGCGCCGATCACCACCAGCACGCGCTTCGATTCGCCGTCGGGCAGTTCCTCGATCAGCTTGAGCGCCATGTAGCGGTCGCGCTCGGTAATCAAGGGTTCGTAGAGCGTCTGGGACTGTTCGGCGAACTCGGCGAAGGTGGATTCGAGCACGTCGCCCTGCTTGAGTTTCTCGATCTCCTCGCTGGAGACCTTCTGCCGCGACAGCACGCTGCCCAGCAGTCCGGAGATCAGGCTGAAGCGCTTGTACCAGGGCACGTTCTGGTAGATGCGCTTGAGGGTGACGCCGATCTCGCGGTCGATCAGGTAGAGCGGCAGCCCCGCTCGCTGGGTCTCCTTGACCGCCGTGCGCATTTCCGCGCCGGGTTCGATCCCGGACTGTTCGGCCACGCGCTGCTGGAAGGCGCCCAGCGCGAGGCTGGCGGCGACCATGCCCGCCTTGCCCTGCTTGAGCACCTGGAACAGATCGAGCTTGGCCATGGCGTTGGGCTGGACCAGGCTCTGGTAGCGGGAGGTGCAGAGTTCGATCGCGACGGCGTCGAATTCGCCGGAGCGAATCAGTTCGCGAACCTCGTCGGCGCTGGCCTGGGAAACGTGGGCGGTGCCCAGAAGCGTCAGGTGGTGATCGGCGAGTTCGGCGGTCTCGCGAGGTCCGGCGGCGGTGTCAGACATCTAGGGGCGTTCCAAGACTGAAAGGACTGAAGGATAGTCGCCCCATATTGCACGTCACGCCGCCAATTCCAAGCCGTTGACACGGAAAACTCCAAGCCGTTGACACGGAAGACCCATCGTGGACACGGAAAACGGCTCGGTGATGGCGGCGCTGATCCCGGTTGCCGGTCAATCGTTCCCGGCCAGACGTGCCCGGGCGCGGGGCGAACGGCAGGCCGCGGCGGTAAACAGCACGTCGGTGGAGGAGTTGAGCGCGGTCTCGGTGGAGTCCTGGATTACGCTGATGACGAAGCCGATGGCGACGACCTGCATGGCGACGTCCGCCGAGATGCCGAACAGGCTGGCGGCCATCGGGATCAGCAGCAGGGAGCCGCCGGCCACGCCGGAAACGCCGCATGCCGCCAGTGCCGAGACGATGCACAGCAGGAACGCCGTGGCGAAGTCCACGCCGATGCCCAGGGTGTTGGCAGCGGCCAGCGTCATCACGGTGATGGTGATCGCCGCGCCGGACATGTTGATCGTGGCGCCCAGCGGGATCGAGACGGAGTAGGTGTCCGGATGCAGGTCGAGCCGTTCGCACAGCGCCATGTTGACCGGAATGTTAGCCGCGCTGCTGCGGGTGAAGAAGGCAGTGATGGCACTGCCGCGCAGGCAGGCAAAGACCAGCGGGTACGGGTTGCGGCGCGTGTAGAGGAACACGATCAGGGGATTGGTCACCAGCGCCACGAAGACCATGCAGCCGAGCAGCACCGCCAGCAGCTGGGCGTAATCCGCCAGGGCGCTCATGCCGGTCGAGGCGAAGGTGTTGGCGACCAGCCCGAAGATGCCCAGCGGCGCAAGGCGAATCACCCAGCGCACTAGCCCGGAGACCGCATCCGAAACGTCGGCCAATGCCCGGCGCGTGGTATCGCTGGCATTGCGCAGCAGCAGCCCGAGTCCCACGGCCCAGGTCAGGATGCCGATGAAATTGGCCTCGATCAGCGCATGGATCGGATTGTCTACCGCGCTCATGGCCAGGTTGCGCAATATCTCGGCAATGCCGGTCGGGGGCGTGCCGTCGGCCTGGGGGGCGTCGATGATCAGCGAGGTCGGGAAGAGAAAGCTTGCCGTCACGGCGACCAGCGCGGCAACCAGCGTGCCGATCAGGTAGAGCAGCAGAACGCCGCGCACCTGGGTCGGCTGGCCGCGCTGATGGCTGCCGATGGCCGCCATCACCAGCACGAACACCAGGATCGGCGCGACCGCCTTGAGCGCGCCGATGAAGAGATCGCCCAGGATGGCGAACGACGCGGCGGTCGATGGCGCCAGCGAGGCCAGGATCAGGCCCGCCACGATGCCGATCAGAATCTGGGGAATGAGCCCGATGCGAGGCAGGCGCGAGGAAGCGGTTCGGGTGTCGGAACTGGCGGACATGACTCTCTCTTATGACTCTTGCTTGAGGATACCGAGATGGGATGGCAGCGTAGCCACGAAGGGCGGCATTCTACCACTGCTGCCCGCGTGACACTCGCCGAAAGCCCTGTCGGGCGCCCGATCCCTGGTGATATCGACCAGCGCAGCGACGGATCGATGGTGAAAAATGATGGGTATCGGAAAAACGAGGACTTGAGAAGAGGTGAATGAGCGCCGGCGCTGACGATGCGCCGACCGCTCAGCGACGCCAGAAGGCCGGCGTGAACAGTACCAGGATGGTGAAGATCTCGAGGCGACCCAGCATCATCGCCAGCACCAGGATCCACTTGGCGACGCTGGGAACGTCGCCGTAGTCGGTCGAGACGCCGCCCAGCCCCGGGCCGAGGTTGTTGAGCGCCGAACCGATCGCCGACCACGCCGTCACCTGATCCAGCCCCGTGGCGAGCAGCCCCAGCAGCATCACCACGAACAGCATCATGTAGACGGAGAAGAATCCCCACACCGCTTCGGCGACGCCTTCGGAGATGCGCATCTTGCCGACCTTGACGGCGAATACGGCGTTGGGGTGGATCAGGCGATGGATCTCGCGGATGCCCTGTTTCAGGATCAGCAGGATACGGATCACCTTCATGCCGCCGCCCGCGGACCCCGAACAGGCGCCGACGAAGGCCGCCATGAACAGCATGATCGGCAGCACGCCGGGCCACAGCGTGAAGTCGGCGACGCTGAAGCCCGACGTGGTCGCCACCGAGACCGCCTCGAACAGCCCGTGGCGGATGCCGGTGGCGTCGTGATAGGTGCCGGTGGCGAACAGCGTGATGATGGTGATGGCGATCAGCAAGCCCAGGAAGGTCACGAAGAAGCGGAATTCCGGATCGCGGATGTACTGCAGCAGGCGCCGCTCGCGCCATACCGCGAAGTGCAGGCCGAAGCTGACCGAGGAGACGATCATGAAGAACACGCAGATCATCTCGATGGTGGTGCTGTCGAAGTGGCCGATGCTGGCATCGTAGGTGGAGAATCCGCCGACGGCCACAGTGGCGAAGCTGTGGCCGATGGCATCGAACCAGTTCATTCCCGCGGCCCAATAGGCCAGCGCGCAGACCACGGTCAGGATCACGTAGATGTACCACAGCGCCTTGGCCGTCTCGGTGATTCGCGGCGTCAGCTTGGAATCCTTCAACGGGCCCGGGATCTCGGTCCGGTAGAGCTGCATGCCGCCGATGCCCAGCGTCGGCAGGATCGCCACCGCGAGCACGACGATCCCCATCCCGCCCAGCCATTGGAGCTGCTGGCGGTAGAAGCGAATCGACGCCGGCAGATGGTCGATGCCGCTGAGCACAGTCGCCCCGGTCGTGGTGAGCCCGGAAAACGACTCGAATACCGCATCGGTGAACGACATCGACGGCGCTTCGGAGACCATGAAAGGAATCGTCCCGAACAGTCCGAGAACGCTCCAGAACAGCACCGTGATGAGGAAACCGTCGCGGGTGCGCAGCTCGCGCTTGGCCTTCCGGTTGGGCCAGTAGAGCAGCGCGCCGGTGACGATCGAGATTGCCATGCCGGCGCCGAAGGCATACCAGTTGCCATCGTGGTAGATCCGGGCAATGACCATGGGCGGTACCATGGTCAGGCTGAACAGCATCAGCAGCAGGCCGACGATGCGAAGAATGACCAGCAGGCTCACGGAAACTCGCTCCCTACCGGCCAACGCGGGCGGGCTGTGCCGAAGGTGTCGAACATCAGAAAAAGGTCAGGCCGACTTGGAATAGCCGCTCGACATCGCGAATGCGGCGCTTGTCGATCACGAACAGGATCAGGTGGTCGCCGGTCTCGATCATGACGTCGTCATGAGCGATCAGGACCTCCTTGCCCCGTACGATGGCGCCGATACTGGTCCCGCTGGGCAGGTCGACTTCGCCGATGGTGCGGCCGACCACGCGAGAGGAGCGCTTGTCACCGTGGGCGATGGCTTCGATAGCCTCCGCCGCGCCGCGACGCAGCGAGTGCACGTTGACGATATCGCCCCGGCGCACGTGGGTGAGCAGGCTGCCGATGGTGGTCTGCTGCGGCGAGATGGCGATATCGATCTCGCCACCCTGGACCAGATCCACATAGGCGGCATTGTTGATCAGGGTCAGCACCTTCTTCGCACCGAGGCGCTTGGCCAGCATCGACGACATGATGTTGACCTCGTCGTCGTTGGTCAGCGCGCAGTAGATGTCGCAATCCTCGATGTTCTCCTCGAGCATCAGCCGCTTGCTGGTGGCGCTGCCGTGCAGGACCACGGTGCGGTCGAGCTTTTCGGAAAGGGTGCCGCAGCGGCCGAGATCGTGCTCGATGATCTTGACCTGGTGCTTGTGCTCCAGCGTTTCCGCCAGGCGCTCGCCGATATTGCCGCCCCCGGCGATCAGCACGCGGCGGAAGTCGCGGTCTACCTTGCGCAGCTCGCCCATCACGGTGCGGATATCGCGCCGCGCGGCGATGAAGAAGACCTCGTCGTCCGCTTCGATGACGGTGTCGCCGGTGGGAATGATCGGCCGGTCGCGACGGTAGATCGCCGCCACGCGGGTATCGATATTGGGCATGTGACGCCGCAGGAAGCCGAGTTCCTGCCCTACCAGCGGGCCGCCGTAATAGGCCTTGACCGCCACCAGCTGGGCGAGGCCGCCGGCGAAGTCGAGCACCTGCAGCGCGCCGGGATATTCGATCAGGCGGCGGATATGGTCGGTGACCACCTGCTCCGGGCTGATCAGCACGTCCACCGGGATGGCGTCGTTGGAGAACAGGCTCTTGCGCGTCAGGTAGGCCGTCGAACGCACGCGGCCGATCTTGGTCGGCGTGCGGAACAGCGTATGCGCGACCTGGCAGGCGACCATGTTGATCTCGTCGGAACTGGTCACTGCGATCAGCATGTCGGCATCTTCGCCGCCGGCCTGACGCAGAATGTTGGGGTAGGACGCGGTACCAATCACCGTCCGGATGTCGAGGCGGTTCTGCAGTTCGCGCAGCCGCTCCTCGTTGATATCCACGACCGTGATGTCGTTCTCTTCATTGGCCAGATGTTCGGCCAACGTGCCGCCGACCTGACCGGCACCCAGAATAATAATTTTCATGCCAAACCATCACGGAAATACGGCGTACCGCCTGCCAGTTTACCCGGCGCCGGGAAATCGGGGCGAACCCCGCCGGGCGCCGAAATCAGCGCGTAGCATAACGAGGTGGACGAACGAATGACAGGGCCGCGGGCGACATCTCGCCAGCGGCCCCGAGCCGTGCCCAAGGGGGCGTCATTCAATCCAGCGTGACGCCGACCTTGATCGTCACCTGCCAGTGGGAAAGCTTGTTGTCTTCCAGGTGGCCGCGGGTTTCGGTGACCTCGAACCAGCGCATGCCGTGCAGGGTCTTGCTGGCCTTGGTCAGCGCATTCTGGACGGCATCCTCGATGCTGGTGGTCGAGGAACCGGTGAGTTCGATCTGCTTGTAGACGTGGTCGCTCATGGTAAAGCTCCTTGGTTGAAAGCGTCGGCCGTTGCCGACGACTGAAAGCCCCTGGACTCCCTGGGGCCTGGAAAGAGGTGCGATTCAGGCGCGCCGATGGCTCAGGCATCGACGATGGCGATGCCCAGCGACGAAAGGCGCTGGCGGGTATCGTCGTCGGTCTCGAACGTGACCGGCCGCGTCAGCGGCCAGAGGAAGTGGGTGTTGAAACCGGCCGCGACGGCGTCTTCGGCGGTCCACAGCACGCAGACATCCCGCGCCAGGCCGCAGACGTAGACATCGGTGACGCGGCGATCACGCAGCCAGCCTGCGAGCCCGGTGGCGGGGCGATGGCCGTCGGGGCCGATGTTGTTGCGAAAGGCGCTGTAGGAATCGATACCGGGATCGGTGCCCTTGCGAATGATCGCATCGCAGGCGGACCAGTCGATCGCCGGATGCAGCGCCGCGCCCTCGGTGCGCTGGATGCAGTGGTCGGGCCATAGCGTCTGGGCGTGGCCATAGAGCTCGATCGACTCGAATGGCTGATGGGGCGGATGCCGGGAGGCGAACGAGACGTGCCCTGGCGGATGCCAGTCCTGCGTCGCCACGACATGAGCGAAGGCATGTTGCGCCAGCAGCCATTCGAGCCCCAGCAGGATTTCGTCACCCTTGGCACAGGCCAGCGCACCGCCCGGCATGAAGTCCGGTTGGACATCGACGACGATCAGGGCGCTATGTGGGGCGACGCCGCCGACGGCGAGTCCGGCGGGCTGGGTCTCGGGGCTGGCAGGGCTGTCGAGAACGTCGTTGTCAGGCACGGCTGGCGCTTCCTGCGTGGCGAATTCTCTCTCAGTATCGAAGGCAGGCGGGAATGTCGCAAGCCGGCCCGGCATCGCGATGTCCGAACCGTACACCGGGGCGTCGCGTAGCCCCGGTATGGCTGGTCATCCGCCCGGCCCGGTCATCGGAATGACCGAGGGAACGAGGTGGAACAGAACGGTGCCGCTGCGAACAAAACGGTGCCGCAGCGAGACAGCGACTCAGGCGCGCTTGCGCAGGCGGGCGTAGAAGAAGCCGTCGTGGCCGGCCGGGGTGGGCAGCAACTGCCGGCCGTGGCCCGCCGCCTGGCCCCAGTCGAGTTCGTCGGGCATGTCGGCGACGGCATCCGGGGTGCGCGCGAGAAACGCCTCGATCTGGGTGGCGTTCTCCACCGGCAGCACCGAGCAGGTGGCGTAGAGCAGGGTGCCACCCGGCGCGAGCTTGGGCCACAAGGCGTCGAGCAGGCGTGCCTGGAGCGCGGCCAGTTCGGCGACATCGCTGTGGCGGCGGGCGAGCTTGATGTCCGGGTGACGCCGGATGACCCCGGTGCCGGAGCAGGGCGCGTCGAGCAGGATGGCATCGAACGGTTGCCCATCCCACCAGCCGTCATCGGCGTTCGTTTGGCTGGCGTCGGCCGCGTGGAGCGTGGCTTCCAGCCTCAGGCGCTGAAGGGTCGACGCGACACGCTTCAGGCGCGTCGGATCGACGTCCATTGCGGTGAGGTCCACGTCGAAGCGTTCGAGCAGGTGCGCCGTCTTGCCGCCGGGGGCGGCGCAGGCGTCGAGGACCCGCTGGCGGTCGTCGCCCGCAAGCGCCGGGGTCAGCAGGTCGGCGCACAGCTGGGCGGATTCGTCCTGAACGCTGACGTCACCCTCGGCGAAGCCGGGCAACTGGGTCACGTCGCAGGGCGTTTCCAACTGAATGCCGTCCTCGGCGAAGCGGCAGGGGGCTGCATCGAGCCCTGCCGTTTCGAGACGCTGCAGATACGCCTCGCGGGAAGCGTGGCGGCGATTGACGCGCAGGGTCATCGGTCCGGCTTCGTTGTTGGCCTCGCAGATTGCCCGCCAGGCGTCCGGCCAGGCATCGCGGAATTCGAGCAGCAGCCAGTCCGGGTGCCACAGCGCCACCGGCGCATCCCGATCGACCTTGGCCTGCAACGCTACCGATTCGCGCTGGAACCGGCGCAGGCAGCCGTTGAGCACGCGAGTCGCCCACGGTTTGCCGAGGGCGCGCGCGGCGCCGGCCGTCTCGCTGACGGCGGCGTGGGGCGGCACGCGCATGTGCAAAAGTTGGTACAGGCCGATGAGCAGCAGCGCCTGGATGTCGGTATCGCGCTGTTTCATCGGTTGGCGCAGCAGTTGGCTGGCGAGCGCGTCCAGGCGTGGATGCGCGCGGCAGACACCGAAGCAGAGCGCCTTGACGAAGCCGCGGTCGCGCTCCTTGATCGCGCTGGAGGCCAGCTCGGCGTCCAGGCTCGACAGCGAGCCCTTGCCGTTCAGGACCGGCACCAGCCGTTGCGCGGCAAACGCGCGGGTATCGCCAGGATTCATTGGTCGGTTTCCTTGGAGGGCTGGTCGGGGGACTGATCGAGGCGTTGGTCGGAACTTCGACCGAAACATTGGCCGGGGCCGAGACGGGGATGGTTGGCATTGAGCAGGTCGCGCGCCGCGAGCGGTTTGCCGCCGGGCATCTGCAGCTTCGTCACCCGCAGGACCTCGCGGCCATTCTCGCCACAGGCGATCCGCAGGGCGTCCGCGGCGGGGTCGAGCAATGTGCCTGGCTCGATGTCTCTGTCGCCGGCTTCGGCTTCCGGCATTGCGAACCACAGCCGCAGCGGCTCGCCGTCGAGGCGCGTCCAGGCCACCGGCCAGGGGTTGAAGGCGCGAATCCGACGCGACAGCGCCGTCGCCGGCTGGCGGAAGTCCAGCTCCGCCTCCGGCTTGGAGAGCTTGCTGGCGTAGGTCACGCCGTCCTGCGGTTGAGGCGTGGCGGTCAGGCCTTGTTCGGCCAGCGCGTCGAGGCCCTCGATCAGGGTTTCGCCGCCCAGTGCGGCTAGGCGGTCATGGAGATCGCCGCCGGTCGTGGTGTCGTCGATGGCGGTGCGCTTGATCAACAGCATGTCGCCGGTATCGAGACCGGCATCCATCTGCATCAGGGTGATGCCGCTCTCGCTGTCGCCCGCCTCGATGGCGCGCTGGATCGGCGCTGCGCCGCGCCAGCGCGGCAACAGCGATGCGTGCACGTTGAGACAGCCCAGCCGGGGAATGTCGAGCACCGCCTGCGGCAGCAACAGGCCGTAGGCAACGACGATCATGACATCGGCCTCGAATTCGGCCAGCCGCCGCTGGGCCTCTTCGTCCTTGAGGCTGAGCGGCTGTTCCATCGGCAGTTCATGCTCGAGTGCCAGGCGCTTGACCGGGCTGGGCGTGAGCTTGCGGCCACGGCCGGCGGGGCGGTCCGGCTGCGTGTAGACTCCGACGACCTGATGGCGGGAGGCGAGCACGGCCTTGAGGCTCTCGGCCGCGAAATCCGGCGTGCCGGCAAAGACGATACGCAGCGGCTGCCCTTCAACACGGTGACTCATTCGATACGTTCCTGACGAGTGAATGCCTGAGGATGATTGGTGCCTGCAGTAGGTAAACCCTGAAGAGCAATGACGAAAGGCCGGCGTCGCAAGGACGGCCGGCCTTCGAAAGCCTGAAGATGACGCGACGGGCGATCAGGCGTCCTGTTTCTGGCGCTTCTGCATCTTCTTGAGAATCCGGTCGCGCTTCAGCGGCGACAGATAGTCGACGAACAGTACGCCCTCGAGATGATCGCACTCGTGCTGGATGCAGTGAGCCAGCAGGCCGTCGGCATCCAGCTCGTAGGCGTTGCCGTCGCGATCGGTCGCCTTGAGATGGACGCGCAGTGCCCGCGGCACCTCGGCGTAGTAGTCGGGGATCGACAGGCAGCCTTCCTGCAGCGGCTCGCGTTCGTCGTCCAGCGGTTCGTAGGTCGGGTTGATCAGCACCAGCGGGCTGTTGCGATCGTCGCTGACGTCCATGACGATCACGCGCTGGTGGATGTCGATCTGCGTGGCGGCCAGGCCGATACCGGAGGCGTCGTACATGGTTTCCAGCATGTCGTCGACCAGCGTGCGGATCTCGTCGTCGACCTGGGCGACCGGCGCTGCCTTGGTACGAAGGCGCGGATCGGGATATTGGAGAATGGTTCTGATGGCCATATTCGTTTGCGTGCCTATCGGCATGAGTGACGTGATCTGCCTATTGTAGAGCGCCAGCGCCGACGGGGAAACCGCTGTGCCGAGGCCGCGTGGCGCACGCCGTCGACGGGATGCGCCCTCAAGTCCGTCCTGCCGGCGCCGATCTATAGGGGAAGACGTCTATGGCCCACCTTGGGGATGACAACAGCAATGATCAGTTTGGATGGTTGGCGAGCGTGCCGCTCCCGTTGCCGCGCCGTGGCGGGACGGCTGCTGCTGGTTGGTGGCCTGGGTCTACTGGCCGCTTCGCCGACCCCGGTGTGGGCGCTGTCGGTTCAGGAGCCGTTGTCGCTGAAAGCGGATGCGCCGGCCAGCTATACGGTTCGCGAGGGGGATACGCTGTGGAGCATCGCGGCGCGCTTTCTCGATTCGCCGTGGCAGTGGCAGACGCTATGGCAGCGCAACCCGCAGGTGGCCTCGCCACGGCAGCTTTATCCGGGGGACGTGATCCGGCTGGTGGCGACCGATGGCGCACCGCATCTTGCCGTGGAGCGCGGGCGAGGCGAGACGGTTCGGCTCTCTCCCAGCGTGCGCCGCGCCCCAGTCCGGGAGGCGGTGCCCAGTCTGCCGCTGGATCGCATCCGGGTCTTTCTCGAGTCCTATCAGGTCGTCGACCCCGGCGTGCTGGCCGACGCGCCAACGGTGGTCGCCGGCCAGGCCCAGCGCTTGTTGAGTGGCGCCGGCGATACGCTCTATGCCCATGGCCGGCTGCCGGCAGCGGGCACCACGCTGGGCATCTATCGGCCGGGCAGCGATTACCGTGCGCCCATGTCTTCCGAGTCGGAAGGGCGGGGCTCGGGGACGAGGTCGCTGGGGCTGGAGCTGCATCGTCTCGGCCATGCGCGGGTGCGGCGGAACGTCGATGACGTCAGCGAGCTGAAGGTGCTGGATGCGGTACAGGAGATTCGCAATGGCGACTATCTGCTGGCGCTGGACGAAGGCGGCATCGCGACGCAGTTCCAGCCGAGGGTGCCTGAAACACCGGTCGTGGCAACCATTCTTTCCGTGCCGGACGGTGTGCGCTTCATCGGCCGTCATGACGTCGTGGCGATCGATCGCGGCCGCGCCGACGGGCTAGAGACGGGTCATGTGCTGCAGGTGATGCGTCAGGGCGAGCACGTGCGCGACGATGCGCGCGATGAATGGGTAACGCTGCCGGATACCGAGGCCGGCGCCGTGATGGTGTTCCGGGTCTTCGAGCATCTGAGCTACGCCCTGGTGATGCGCGCCTCGCAGGCGCTGGCGGTCGGCGATCGACTCGTGGTGCCGAGCGATCTCCGAGAAGTCGTAGCTGGCGGAGGCGCGCCTTGACCGGCATCGCGCCGATCGGGGCGTCGTGGATCGGGGCGTCGTGGATGGAAGCCGTCTGGCGAACGGTCGATCACGCCGTGGATGAGGGGCGGTCATGACCCCGGAGCTGCGCGACTGGCTGGCACTGGATGCTCTGCCGGGGCTGGGGCCGGCCAGACTGGCACCGCTGCTGCGCCGCTGGCGTGAAGGCGACGACCTGCCCTGGCCCCAGGGATGGCTGGCGGCGCTACCCGCGAATCTGGCCCAGCCGCTGCGCCTGTGGCTGGATCATCCCGCGCGCAGCCCGCTCACGCCTGCGATCGACGCCGCGCTCGAGTGGGAACGGGCCGATGCCCGCCATCATCTTCTCCACCCCGGGCATCCGGCATGGCCCGACCTGCTGACTCAACTGCCGGACCCGCCGACGGTGCTGTGGGCCAAGGGCGATCTCAAGGTGCTGAATCGCCCCGCCATGGCGGTCGTCGGCACCCGGCGACCCACGCGGGAAGGGCAAGACAATGCCGCGCGTTTCGCCCGGGATCTCGTCGCGAAAGGATTCTGCATCGCCAGCGGCATGGCCCTGGGCATCGACGGCGCCGCCCAGCGAGCGGCGTTGCAGGCCGGCGGCGCCACCATCGGCGTGCTTGGCTGTGGCGTGGATGTAATCTATCCGCCGCGCCATGCCTCGCTGTACCGGGAGCTGCTGGCGGGGCAGGGCTTGCTGCTGTCCGAGCATCCGCCCACGACCCGAGCCCATCCCCGCTTCTTCCCGCGGCGTAACCGTCTGATCACGGGGCTATCTCAGGGCGTGCTGGTAGTGGAGGCGGCCGAGAAGAGCGGTTCTCTGGTCAGCGCGCGCCTGGCGCTGGAGCAGGATCGGGAGGTCTTCGCGATACCGGGATCGATCCACAACCCGCAATCGACGGGCTGCCTGCGCTTGATCCGCCAGGGCGAGGCGGCGCTGGTTCGCCACGTCGACGACATCCTCGACGACCTTGCCGCCTGGCAGGTGCCAGTGTCTGGCGTTCTCCCGACAGCGCATGCCGAGTCGAGCCAATTCTCGCCGTCATCGCCACGGATCGCGGCGAATCCGTCATTACCCGCCGTCGCGTCTGCTGCCCCGGACTCTCCCTTGCTGGCAGCGCTCAGCGACGCGCCGACGCCAGTGGATCTGCTGGTCGAACTGACCGGGCAGTCGGTGGCCGACATACAGCTGGGGCTGCTCGAACTCGAACTCGACGGCTGGGCGGCCCAGACCACCGGCGGTTGGGTCAGAAGAGGGGGCTGACGCCCCGCGTCATCGCTACCAGGATCGGGGCCGCCGCGCGGCGCGGCGGAGGCGCCTACTCGCCGGCCGGCCCTCCCCACACTTCCAGATGATTGCGGCGAGCCCGCGATTTCTCCTCGTCGCTCAGGCTCCAGTCGCCGCCGTAGATCGCTTCTTCCCAGGCACCGTAGGCCGGATTGGGCAGCATGATGTAGCGGCTGCCGAAGGCAGTGGCCTGGGCGTTGACGGCGGCCCGGCGGGCGGCGGCGGTATCGCGGTCGAAGCCGGCGGAAAAGTCGCCCAGGTTGTCGCCCATCAGCAGCACGACCCAGTGCGACTGCGAGACGCGCTGACGCCGTGGTGTCTTGTCGCTGGCGTCGCTGCGTGGCAGCAGGTGCTCGTCGTCGGCATCGGGGAAGCCGACCCGCTGCAGGTTGTGCAGCGTCGGCTCGGCTTCGCTGTCGCGGCGGTTGGTGACGTAGAAGATCTCGACCCCGCGCGATGCCGCGTAGTCCAGGAACGGCTTGGCGCCCGGTATCGGTATCGCGCTGGCCTTCTCCACCCACTGGTGCCAGCTATCGCTGGCGTAGTTCTCGTCGTTGGCAATCAGCCATGCCTCGTAGGGCGAGTTGTCGAGCACGGTTTCATCGACATCGACGACGATCGCCGGTGGGCGCTGCCCGCTCGTTCCGGGAGCGGAAAGGGCGCGGTCCAGATTCATGCGGGCCAGGTTGAAGGCCTGATGGCTGAGCGCGGCGTATTCGCCGGAGGACTGCATCCACACCGTTGCCATCACCAGTTCGTCGGAGAGGGAGACCTTCGGGGCTGGCGGTTGCGCGGGTTGCTGGGCACAGGCAGTGAGGCCGCCGGCCAGCGTCAGCGAGAGCAGGGATAAGGAGAGCGGTGAACGGGGCATGGTCAGGTTCCTTGTCGTCTTGTTGGCTTCGTCTTGTTGGCATGTATTCCGGACGGCTCGACAGGGCGGGCAATAGTCGCACTTGCCACGCCGGATACGGGGCGGGGTGCGACGTTGAGGCACGGCCGGGCGTCGTTCGGGCATGGTAGAATTTAGCCCATATCCAGCGGCAGGTCGGCTCGCGGAAAGAAGGATCGAGATCATGCAGGACTTTGCAGCAGCCGTTGCGGCGCTCCGGCGCGGCGGCATCATCGCCTATCCCACCGAAGGGGTCTGGGGGCTGGGGTGCGACCCGGATGACGAACGGGCGCTGAGCGCGTTGATCGCCCTCAAGGGCCGGGCCAGCGAGAAGGGGCTGATCCTGATCGCCGGGGATATCCGTCAGCTCGCGGCGTGGCTCGAAGGCGTCGACGACGACGCAATGGCGCGTCTCGCCGCTAGCTGGCCCGGCCCCAATACCTGGTTGATTCCCGACAATGGCCGGGCCGCGCCGCTGCTGCGAGGAAGCCATTCCACGCTGGCGGTTCGCGTCAGCGATCATCCGCTGGTCCAGGCGCTGTGCGCGGCCTGGGGCGGCCCGCTGGTGTCGACGTCGGCCAACCGGGCCGGCGAACCGCCGGCAATGAGTGCGTCGCAGGTGCGCGAGACGTTCGGCGAGTCGCTGGATGCCGTCGTCGAGGGGCCGCTCGGTGGACGCGATCGGCCGAGCACCATTCGCGACCTGATGACCAACGAGGTGCTGCGCGCCTGAGAGCTCGCTTTTACGCAGCGACATTTTCTCGCTTCACGCTCCGGATTCTCACGACTCTGGACGCTCACTCTCCCGACCTGAAGGAACGATGACCGTGGCACATCCTCATCTCGAACGCGTCAAGGACTATCTGATCACCCTGCAGGACAGGCTCTGCGAATCGCTGGCCGAGCTCGATGGCGGGGAACGATTCCGCGAGGAGACCTGGGATCGCCCCGAAGGCGGGGGCGGGCGGTCGCGGGTGATCGAAGAGGGCGCGCTGTTCGAGAAAGGTGGCGTCAATTTCTCCCACGTGTACGGCGAGAAACTGCCGCCCTCGGCAACCGCGGCGCGCCCCGAGCTGGCAGGCCGCAGCTTTCATGCGGTCGGCGTCTCCTGGGTGCTGCACCCACGCAATCCGCACGTGCCGACCGTCCACGGCAACGTGCGTTTCTTCATCGCCGACAAGCCGGGCGAGGAGCCGGTATGGTGGTTCGGCGGCGGCTACGATCTGACGCCCTATTATCCCTATCTCGAGGATGTCCAGCATTGGCATCGTGTCGCCAAGGCGGCCTGCGATCCTTTCGGCGAAGCGGTCTACCCCCGCTTCAAGGCCTGGTGCGACGACTATTTCTTCCTCAAGCATCGCGACGAGACCCGTGGGGTCGGCGGGCTGTTCTTCGATGATCTCAACGAATGGCCGTTCGAGGAGTGCTTCGCCTTCCAGCGCTCGATCGGCGACAGCTTCGTCGATGCCTTCGGGCCGATCGCCCAGCGCCGGCGCGATACGCCGTTCGGCGAGCGCGAGCGGGAATTCCAGTCCTATCGACGCGGTCGCTACGTCGAGTTCAATCTGGTGTGGGACCGCGGTACCCTGTTCGGCCTGCAGAGCGGCGGGCGCACCGAGTCGATTCTGATGTCGATGCCGCCACTGGCCCGTTGGCAGTACCAGTGGGCGCCGCAGCCCGATTCCGAAGAGGCTCGGCTGCTCGCCTATCTCCAGCCCCGTGACTGGCTGAATACACCGGAGGAACACCTGCCGACATGACCGACCGCTACGCCGTTTTCGGCCATCCCATCGGGCATTCCAAATCGCCGCGAATCCATGCCGCGTTCGCCGAGCAGACCGGCGAAGCCATCGACTACACTGCGATCGAAGCGCCGGTCGCGGATTTCGCGGGGGCCTGGCGTGCCTTCGTCGCAGCCGGTGGCCGGGGCGCCAACGTGACGGTGCCGTTCAAGCAGGAAGCCTTCGCGCTGGCGGAAGTGCTTTCGCCGCGAGCGCAACTGGCCGGGGCGGTGAATACGTTGATGCTCGGTCGCGATGGCAAGATTTACGGCGACACCACCGACGGCGTAGGGCTGGTTCGGGATCTCGAGGCTCATGCCGCGCCGCTGGCGGGCGCCCGCGTGCTGCTGCTCGGCGCCGGGGGCGCGTCGCGTGGCGTGATCGAGCCGCTGCTGGAAGCCGGTGTCGCGTCGCTGACGGTCGCCAACCGCACCGTGGCCAAGGCCGAGGCGCTGGCGGCGCTGTTTGCCGGCAAGGGCGAGGTGTCCGGATGCGGTTTCGATGACGTGGCGGGGCCGTTCGACCTGGTGATCAACGCCACCAGCGCCAGCCTGGCCGGCGATCTGCCGCCGCTGCCCGCGGGGCTTTTCGCTGCCGAGGGGCTGGCCTACGACATGATGTATGCCGCCGAGCCGACCGTGTTTCTGCGCTGGGCGGCAGAGCAGGGCGCACTGTCGGTCGACGGGCTCGGCATGCTGATCGAGCAGGCTGCGGAATCCTTTTGGCTATGGCGTCAGGTGCGCCCGGATACCGTACCGCTGCGGGAGTTACTGCGGCGCGAGCTGTAACTTGAGTTTCGGCAAGGCAACGAATTCCAGCAGAGTCAGCTTACTACTGTCCGAGTCTTAACGACCCTCTTGCTCGTGATTGCGAGGGGCAAGCCCCTCGCGCTCCCCTTTTGTGACGCCACAGACGGCGAAACTCTGAACGCCAATCGCCCGCGCTCGGGTCGGCGCGAAAGGGTATCTGACCGCCATGGATGGCGGAAATGCAGAAAATGCAGGAGCAATTTTCTGCCTGCCCAACGCGCCTCTTGCGTCCTGCTGCGCTAAAACATCCTGTCCCGCTTGCAGGGCCGGGGTTGGCCATCCATGGCCAACCCGTTCGGCGAACCGGGCATCACTCAGATGCCCGGTTCGCCTCACCCATGACGCAAGACCCGGCACGGGCGATCGTCGTCCAGCGCCATCTGGAAGGCGTCATTGGGTGGCTGATTCAAGCCTATCGGTTCTACCTGCCAGCAACCTGTCCCGCAAATGCCGACAGGTGGAACGTTAAACCTTGCAGCTGGGTCGTTTGCCCTCGGCCCTGGCCTGCTCATAGCGTGGCTGGGCTTCGTTGAGCCGCTCATTCAAACCTTCCATGCGCTGGCTGTTGCTGGGGTGGGTGGACATCCAGGCCGGCGGTTCGCCCTGACTGTTGGCTGACATGTTCTGCCACAGCTGGAGGCTGGCGCTGGGGTCGAAGCCGGCATCGGCCATCAGGTCCAGCCCTACCAGATCCGCTTCCGACTCCTGCTTGCGCGAGAAGGGCAGGATGACGCCATACTGCGCCCCGGCGCCCAACAGCCCCATGACCTGCTCGCCCCCCGCGCCTTCGAGGCCGGCAACGGTCTGCAGTATCGAAAGCCCGCTCTGCGTCGCGGCCTGGGTGGAGACCCGCTCGTTGGCGTGGTGTGCCAGCACGTGGCCGACTTCATGGCCGATGACCGCGGCGAGTTGATCCTGGTTGGTGGCGACATCGAGCAGGCCAGTGTTGACGCCGATGTAGCCGCCGGGCAAGGCGAAGGCGTTGGCGGTATCGTCCTTGAACACCTTCACTTCCCACTCGGAGATGCCGGCGCTGGCGGGCACTTCGGCGGTGATCGCCTTGGCCACGCACTGCACGTAGGTTGCCTGGGCACCGCTGACCGTGGGCAGCTCCTGCTCGTACTGCGCGAAACTCTGCTCGCCCATCTGAGCCAACTCATCGTCGGAGTAGAACGCCAGCTGGTTGCGCCCCAGCGGCGACGTGCTGCAGGCGCTGAGCAGCGCGGCAAGGCCGAGGGCGCCGATCACCCGGCGCGAAGGTTTTCCTGACATGAGAGGCTTCGAATCTTCCATGATGGTCTCCAAGATCTGCCTGAATCGTATGTTGTCGGGGTGGTTGGCCGAGACGGGTCATCGATTGGCACAAGATACCCGGCCTGTCGGGGCGGTCAACCGTCCACCGGCACGGTATCTGGTGCGGACGTGGTCTGCTCGCCGATGTCGAGGATCAGTGTCGGTGCGGTGACGATGCCGTCGAGCGCTGCGGGCAAGGTCGGTGTCAGCGACAGCTGGCTGCCTGCCGGCAGTTCGCCGCGACGACTGAGCTGGCGGGCGAGCGAAAGCAGCGACGAGACGCGCTCGGCGCGGGAAGCCAGGGCATCGATACCGGCCGGTTCGAGTGCCACGGGAAGCGTGACAGTGGCCGGTTCACCGCCCTGCAACTGGATCGGCTCGTCGACTTCGCCGCTGGCGGGTTCGGCGCCCGGCACCTGCAACTGCCAATCGAAGCCCTGCAGCTCGATCGGCGGCGCGCTGGCGGGCAATGTCATGGCGAGGGGAAGATCGATATTGACCGGCAGGCCGGCCAGCGCAAGTCCGGAGCTCAAGAGCGTGAGTTCGTCGATGTCTTCCAGGCCGGGCGAAAAGTGGTAGTTCCCGATACGGACGTTTTCGACACCCATCGAGGAAAGGGCGATCCGCCCCAGCATGAAGCCGACCTGCGGCAGCGCCAGGCAACCGCCCAGCAAGGACACCAACATCAGCGCGATGAACGGGCGGGAACGAGACGGCATCGCCTCTCTCCTTGAATTAGTGGCGGTCGGAAAAAAGGGGGGGGGGAAGCGGCGATGACATGGAAACATCCTGCCTCGAGTCCGGGGCGCGCTGCCGGGCCAGCGCCGTGTCCGGGGGGCTGTAAAAGCCCCCGCGACTGGACCCACGGAACCAACCGGCACAAGATACGCTGTTTCCGGCAATCCGCAATCGTCACGAATGACGATCTTCAGCGCTGTTTCATGAGGTTGCCGGTATGGTCTCGATCGTGAATGTCAATGAGGAGAGTGGAAGATGGATGGTGATCTGGCGCTACGTTTGAGCCGCCTGCTGGACCGTGTCGAGGGGTGGTTGCCGGAGCAGCCGCCAGCGGTCGACTGGAGTCGCGATATCGCAGCGCTATGGCAGTCTCACCCGCTCGGTGGGCAGTTGGTGGCGGTATCGCCCCGCGACGGGGTTCGGCTCGATGATCTGATCGGCGTCGAGCGTCAGAAACGTGCCCTGCTCGACAACACCCGCGCCTTCCTCAAGGGCTATCCTGCCAACCACGCCTTGCTGTGGGGCGCGCGCGGCAGCGGCAAGTCCTCGATGGTTCGTGCCTTGCTCAACACGCTGGCCGGTGAAGGGCTGCGCTTGATTCAGGTCGATCGTCACGACCTGGTGGCGTTGCCGATCCTGGTGCAGCGCCTGCGCGACCGGCCAGAGCGCTTTGTCGTCTATTGCGACGATCTCTCTTTCGAAGGCAGCGACGATGCCTACAAGGCATTGAAGAGCGTGCTCGATGGCACGCTGACCGGGCCGCCGGAAAACGTGCTGCTGTACGCGACCTCCAACCGTCGGCATCTGCTGCCGGAATCCATGGCCGACAACCAGGAAACTCACCTGGTCGATGGCGAACTCCACCATGGCGATGCCGTGGAAGAGAAGATCTCGCTGTCGGATCGCTTCGGCCTGTGGCTCGCCTTTCATCCGTTCAGTCAGCAGGCCTATCTCGAGACCTGCCAGCACTGGGTCGCTCATCTGGCCGGCGAGGGCGCGTGGAGCGAGGAGGCCCGCGCCGAAGCAGTGCGCTATGCCACCTTGCGTGGCGTGCGCAGCGGCCGGGCGGCGTGGCAATTCGCCTGTCAATGGATAGGTTCTCGCGCTATTCGCTGAGCCTTCACCCCCGAGAATGAGATACCCTCATTCGAAAGCATGAGCTACCGTCCTGGTAGCGTTGTCGTATTGAGGGGGGAACGGGTGAAAGCATCGCGCTTGCCGATGTGGCTGATCCTGCTGGGCATCCTGCTGTTGACGCTGTTCTTCGGCCGGATGCTGCAACAGGCGCTGCACAACGACCAGTTGGGTTTCGAGCGGGATCTGCGCTTTCAGGGTATCCGGAATATCTGGTTGATCTCTGGGTATCATGGGGAGGTAACAACTCCCCACTTCATCGGATTCCTTGGTTGATATGTCACTCAGGCCATTAAGGTACCTACAAAGCCTGGAACGTGTATGGACAATGACACTTACATGGCTTGGAGAGAGGGCGAGGCCAAGCTGAATGCAGAGCAACTCCCTCGCCCGTACCAAAACCGACTATTTCGGCCCAGCCCGCTCAATCAGCTCATCGTATCCTGGAGCCGGTATTCTCCGGACCAGTGAGACAGCGCTGTGGCTCGACTGTAATGTGTACTAATGACGGGCACTGAGCCTGGATACGCTGCTTGTAGACGGCAGGCGCCTCCGGGTCATGCGACACGACCGAGACGATGGCGGCGTGAATATTCGGACCAATGGCCCAGAGGTGCAGATCGCTGATTCGTGCATCGTCACTCTCAATGGCATGTCTGACGTCGTGCTCCAAGTCACTGCGCTGTTGATCAAGCAGCACGCGGGAGGTGTCTTTCAACAGATGCCATGACCAGCGAGTGATAAGTAACGCGCCGACGATACCCATGATCGGGTCCATCCAGTCCCAGCCCGCATACTTTCCGGCCAGCAAGGCAGCAATCGCCAATACAGAAGTTAAGGCATCGGCGAGTACGTGGAAGTAGGCAGCTCGACGGTTATGATCATGATGCCCATGCCCATGCCCATGCCCATGCCCATGCCCATGCCCATGCCCGTGGTCGTGGTCTTCCCCGCCCAGTATCCAGGCCGATACTCCATTGACGATCAAGCCGATGACGGCGACGAAAATAGCTCCATTGAACGAAATTTCTACCGGGTGGATGAAGCGGTCGATGCTTTCGATCACCATATACAGGGCGAAGCCTGCCAGCAGGACCGCGCCGGTGAACCCGCCTAGCGCATTGACCTTCCCGGTGCCAAATGAGAACTGTGTATTGCCTGCGTTGCGGCGAGCGTATGCATAGGCGAAGGCTGCAATACCCAGAGCGACAGCATGAGAGCCCATATGAAGGCCATCGGCCAGGAGGGCCATCGAACCGTATAAGACACCGGCCAGAATTTCCCAAACCATCATGACGACAGTTAGAGCGACGACGATCAGTGAGCGTATTTCACCGGATTTTTTACGATCTTGACCAAAAACATGATTGTGTTGCCATTCTTCGAGCCTGTGACCATGCATACTGTAATACTCCGAGTTGATAAAAATTATGGTCAGCAAGACCAATGAAAGTGGTGGCGATTGATGGCGAAGCCCTGCTAACAGCTCCGGTTCCGCAAGAACTTCAGGGGCGCGGATATTAAATCACTGCCAAAGTTCGCCTCTTACAGCTAGGGTACCCACGCTGTAGCTCGTGATGTTCTACTTGAGGTAGGACTTGATGACCTGCAGCACCGCTTCCAAGTCTTGTTGCCGCTGCTCCAACTCGGGTTCCCTGACGACGTGATCAGTCAAGTGCCCCTCAATGATGGCTGCCATCAGTCCATTCACCGCCCCACGAATCGCGGCGATCTGTTGCAGCACGGCCGTGCAGTCGCCCTCCTCGTCAAGCTGCCTTTCCAGTGCGGCCGTCTGCCCCTGAATGCGCCGAACGCGGGTTAATAGCTTCGCTTTGTCTTTGATCGTGTGCATGCAGTCGTCTCTTTAGTGGCCCAAAAACTATACTGGAGGGTAGTATATAAATACTAGGGGGTAGTATGCTTGTTTGCAAGAGAGGAGAGGTAGGTGAAGCTCACCAACGTGACACTCGCCAGCCGTAAGGAGCACGCCGCATGACCGAAATGCCCGACAACATCCTGCACCTGCCTGAGTACCAGGTGCTGGGCTGCAAATCCACCGACGACGAAATGCACTTCCAGGTGGACGCGCCCGATCCCATCGCCTGCGAGGAATGCGGCGTGCAGGGTGAGTTCGTGCGGTTCGGCAAGCGTGATGTTCCCTATCGTGATCTGCCCATCCACGGCAAGCGGGTCACCCTCTGGGTGGTCCGCCGCCGGTACACCTGCCGGGCCTGCAAGACCACCTTCAGGCCCCAGCTACCGGAGATGGTGGACGGCTTCCGCATGACGCTGCGGCTGCATGAATACGTGGAGAAGGAATCCTTCAACCACCCCTACACCTTTGTGGCGGCACAGACCGGCTTGGACGAGAAGACGGTACGTGACATCTTCAACGCCCGCGCCGAGTTTCTGGGGCGCTGGCACCGCTTCGAGACGCCCCGCATTCTGGGCATCGACGAGCTGTACCTGAACAAGCGCTACCGCTGCATCCTGACCAACATCGAGGAGCGAACCCTGCTCGACCTGCTGGCCACCCGCCGTCAGGACGTGGTGACCAACTACCTGATGAAGCTGAAAGACCGGCAGAAGGTCGAGATCGTCAGCATGGACATGTGGAACCCCTACCGGGCAGCGGTCAAGGCGGTGCTGCCACAGGCCCGTATCGTGGTCGATAAGTTCCATGTGGTGCGCATGGCCAACGATGCCTTGGAGAAGGTGCGCAAGGGCCTCAGAAAGGAGCTGAAACCCTCCCAGAGCCGAACCCTCAAAGGAGACCGGAAAATCCTGCTGAAACGCGCTCACGAAGTCTCAGACCGGGAGCGACTCATCATGGAGACCTGGACAGGCGCATTCCCGCAACTGCTGGCCGCCTACGAGCACAAGGAACGCTTCTACGGCATCTGGAACGCCACCACCCGGCCACAGGCAGAAGCCGCCCTGGATGACTGGATAGCCACCATTCCAAAGGGCCAGAAGGAAGTCTGGAGCGATCTGGTCAGGGCAGTGGGCAACTGGCGCGAAGAGATCATGACCTACTTCGAGACGGACATGCCCGTCACCAACGCTTACACGGAGTCCATCAACCGACTGGCCAAGGACAAGAACCGTGAAGGGCGTGGTTACTCGTTCGAGGTGATGCGGGCACGAATGCTCTACACCACGAAGCACAAGAAGAAGGCCCCGACTGCGAAGGTCTCTCCGTTCTACACCATCGGTTACGGACTGCCGGACTTCGCAGAGGAACTCAACTACGGGGTCAATCTATCAACCATCTGAGGGTGGTATCAGGTTGGTGGGGTGAAGGTGCCCCATCAACCATTAAATCCGTATACCCCGCTTTCAGTCGCAGGAACAGGGAATCACCATCCGCGCCTCCCGGGCCGGGCTGGAGCGACGCGTTCAACTACTCGCTTCGACGCTCTCCGCCGACCCCGTGGTACGGGAGCTGCTGGCTCGCGCTGCCGACAGCGGCGAGCCCGGGCAGCTGGATCAGCTGCGTCAGCAACTGCGCTCGCGGCTTTCGCCCTACTGGCAGTCGCTGCAGGATGGCTCCGCCGAGGCATTGAATGTCTATCGCCAGCATCAAGGCGAACTGACCACATTCCTGCGCATGCAGGCGCCCCAGCATTTCGATGATACGCCGGAAGCCGGTCGGTGGCTGGCGCAGAGCGCACTGCAGACCCAGCGCGCGCAAGCCGGCGTCGCCAGCGATGGCCATCGCGCTGCCACCGCGGGTGTCGCGCCGGTGCTGGTGCCCTCGAGTGGCGATACGCAGCCGCAGGCATCGGGACTGCTCGAGATCGAGTTCGGTGTCATCACTGACGTCGAAAAGCTCGGCGAGCAGCTGGGTGGCGGTGTTGCCGTACTGTTCCACGATACCCAGGACGTCGATATTCAAGATAGGGATGTATCAGTCGAAGACGCCCGCCGTGGCCAAGATCAGGGCCATGGCGTTTCGGGTTCGGGCTTGTCGGATACAGCGCTGCCAGCGGGCGCGCCGGGCGGTGAAGGCGCGTGGTGGGTCGGCGATGCCCGGCAGCCTCTGATCAAGCGATGGCTGACCGCCGGGCATCTCCCCGTCATGAAGCCAGGCGAGCCCGCTCATCGGGTCGTTCACGACGAGGACGGCACCGGCTATCTGCTTTCGCTGATACCGTTACAGGCGAGCGGCAGCCAAGACGGCACACCGGTCACCGCCGTGGCGGTCTGGAAAGATATTACCGCGCAACTCGACCATCGCGATGCGTTGGTGGTCGACACCTGGTTACGCTGGGGGGTGGCATGGCTGATCGCCGAGAGCTGTCTGCTATTCCTGTTATGGGGAACGCGACGAGTCACCCGTCATGCAATGATGGAGAGCCATCGGCGCCTGAAAAATCAGAAGGAGGCGCTGCAAACGCTCAATGATATCGCCGCGTTGCAGAACACGTCCTTTCTCGAACTCATCGACCACGCGCTCGACGCAGGCTGTCGCTTTCTCGGCATGCCCTTCGGTATCGTCAGCCATATCGAGAACGGGATTTATCACGTCGAGTCGGCACACTCCCCGGGCGGTATCCTCAAATCAGGCCAGACATTCGATGTGCGGGAGACGTTCTGCGAGTTTACGCTCCAGGCCGATGACGTCGTGGCATTCGCTGATGCCGACGAGGCGGGTCATGGTGAGCATCCTTGTCGTGTCGTACATGCGTTCAAGGGTTATATCGGCGCGCCACTATGGGTGAACGGACAGCGTTACGGCACGCTCGGTTTCAGCAGTGATACCGTACGGGAAAGTTCTTTCGACGAAGCCGAGCAGGAGTTCGTGAGGTTGTTGGCCCGCTGGGTAGGGTCCACGCTCTCTCGCTGGAAGGAGATCGAGGCGCGCGAGGAATTGAGCCATCGCTTGACCAAGATTGCCTCGCAGACCCCCGGCCTGATCTATCAGTATCGCCAGGATCCCGAGGGTCGCCCCTCGTTTCCCTACGCCAGTGACGCCATCAAGGAGCTCTACGGCTTGACGCCGGAAGAAGCGGCGGCGGATGCCTCCCAGGTTTTTGCGCTGGTTCACGAAGACGACCTCGAGCGTTTGATTCTTACGGTCAAAGAGTCGGAACGTGATCTGACGCCCTGGAATTGCGAATATCGCGTGCGCCGCGACAATGGTGATTTCATCTGGCTCTCCGGCCAGTCCATCCCCGAGCGCGAGTCCGATGGCGGAACGATATGGCACGGATTCCTGCATGACGTGACCGCGCGCAAGCGTGACGAGAGTCTCAAGAGCGAGTTCATCTCCACCGTCAGCCACGAGCTGCGCACGCCCTTGACCTCGATTTCCGGCGCGCTGGGTCTGATCCAGGGCGGAGCCCTCGGAACGCCGCCGGAAGCCATGCGGGGTATGCTCGTCACGGCCCACAACAATGCGCAACGTCTGATTCTGCTGATCAACGACCTGCTCGACATAGAGAAACTGGTGGCGGGCAAGATGGCGTTCCAGATGCAGGAGCAGCCGCTGATGCCGCTGATCGATCAGGCCATCGATTCCAATCAGGCGTATGCCGCCCAGTTCCGCACGAGGCTCGTGATCACCGAGCGGCTGGATGACGCCGGGGTCAATGTCGACGCCATGCGTCTCCAGCAGGTGATGAGCAACCTGCTCTCCAACGCTGCCAAATTCTCTCCGCCGGAGACGCAGGTCGAGGTGCGTGTCGAGTCAATCGCCGATCGCGTTCGCATCAGCGTGATCGACAGCGGGCCGGGAATACCCGAAGAGTTCCACGAGCGCATTTTCCAGAAATTTTCCCAGGCGGATGCCTCGAGCACGCGAAAGCAGGGCGGTACCGGGCTTGGGCTCGCGATCACCCGCGAGCTCGTCGAGCGCATGCGCGGATCGATCAATTTCTTCTCGGAGCCGGGGCATGGCGCCTGCTTCTTCGTCGAGCTGCCGTGCTTCGACCTGCCCCAAGAGGCCATGGATCAGGTATCGACCCACGAGGTCGACGAAGCGGCCGAAGCCAGTTTCTCCGGTTCAAGGCTGCTGATCGTGGAAGACGACCCGGACACGGCGGCGCTGCTGGCCACGCTGGTGCGGCACTGGGGATATCGGGCCGAGGTTGCGCATACCATGAACGATGCGATGAAATGGCTCGAGCGCCGTAGCTTCGACGCCATCACCCTCGACCTGATGCTGCCCGACGGTAACGGCTTGACGCTGCTGCGCCAGTTGCGGGAGCAGCCGCAGACCCGGGACATTCCCGTGCTGGTGGTATCGGCGACCGCGGAGGAGGGGCAACTGGAGATTGGCGGTCGGCTGGAAGCGGTGAACTGGCTGGTCAAGCCTTTCGATGAGCAGCGCCTGTCGAGCGTGCTTCGCAGTTCGCTGAGTCTGCGACCGCCACGCGAACGCATCCTGCATATCGAAAGCGACCCCGAACTGTCTCATCGTGTCGCCGGGCAGGTCGCGTCGAGCATGACCCTGGACGTGGCCCGTTCACTGCAGGAAGCCCGCTATCTGCTCGACAGCAATGAGTACGGATTGATTTCGCTGGATCTGACGGCCTCGCGGGGCCCGGGCTGGGAGGTGATTCCGCTGTTGAGTCAATTGGTCCAGCAGCCGGCCGTCGTCATTCTGTCCGAAGAAGCGTTGGCGCCGACCTTGCTGGGGCGCGTGAAGACGGCGATTGCCAAGCCGGGGCTTTCGGCCGAGGCATTGAGGGAAGCTTTCGAGCGCCAGCTTCATGGCGCCGGTGCACCGCCGGACGAAGATCAGGAGAACGAGCACTGAAAATGAAACCCCTTCAACGTATCTTGCACGTCGAGGACGATATCTCGATTCAGGAAGTGACCAAGCTGGCGCTAGAGGTCGTCGGCGGACTCGAGATCACGAGCTGCGACGATGGCCAGGCGGCAATCGCCCGTGCCCACGAGTGGCAGCCGGATCTGGTTCTGCTCGATGTCATGATGCCGGGGATCGACGGACCCACGACCCTGGCAAAACTCCGCGAACAGCCCTCCACGCAGTCGATCCCGGTAGTGTTCATGACTGCCAAGGTCCAGCCCAGCGAGATCGAGCACTATCTTTCCATCGGTGCGCTGGATGTCTTGATCAAGCCCTTCGATCCAATGACGCTGGCGGAACAGTTGCGCAAGATCTGGGAGCATTCGCATGACTGATGTCGACGTCCAGGCACGGCTGGCGGCACTGCGCGAGCAATACGGCCGCCGGCTACGGGACGATCTGCAGACGATGATGGCGCAGACCCGGGAGCTGAGCGAACACCAGACTGCGGTCAAGGCCGACTCTCTCGAAACGCTGCGCCAGGGGCTGCATCGTATGGCGGGTTCCGCCGGTACCTTCGGCTATGCGGCTTTGAGCCAGGACGCTCGCGAGATGGAGGTATGGCTGCAGACGTTGATCGAGGGCAGTAGCCAGCCGACGCTCCAGATGTTGACGGCGCTCCACGACCGTTTGTCGAACAGCTACCGAAACCTGGAGCGCATGCAGATAGCGGGTATGACCGAGCCCGACGACAGCCATCCGCTGGCCAGCGGCGAGCGAGCGATACGGGTTGCCGTGCTGGCCGATGGCGATACCGGTGAGCTGATTCGCTCGTTGAGCGGGTTCGGTTACGAGTGTCGCGATCTCGACGCTCGGGAGATCGGCGCCGATTGGCGGCCGGATATCGCTATCGTCGACACCGCCAAGGTGGAATACGACGTCTGGAAGCCGGCCGTTGGAGCGATTCCCGAGGCGGCGTTGATCGTGCTGAGCGCCGCCGGCGACTTCGAGACACGCCTGGACGCCGTTCGCAATGGCGCGCAGGGGTTCTTCATGCATCCGGTGGACGTGCCCTCGCTGGAGCACCGCTTGCGGTATTTGATCAACCTGCCCCAGCAGGATCCCTATCGGGTCCTGATCGTGGACGATGACATCGAACTGGCCGAGCATTTCCGGCTGACGCTGAAACAGGCCGGCATCGAGTCCCGGGTGATCAGCGATCCCCGCGATGTCTTGATCGGGCTGCGGGACATCGTGCCGGATCTGGTGCTGATCGATATCAACATGCCGGGCTGCTCCGGGCCGGAACTGGCTCGTATCATTCGCTTCGATGACGACTGGCTGAAGATCCCGCTCATCTACCTTTCGGCCGAGTCGAACGTCCATCGCCAGGCCCAGGCACTGGCCCAGGCGGGAGACGATTTCCTGGTCAAGCCCATTGGGGACATGGCGCTGGTTTCCGCGGTCACAGCGCGAGCACAGCGATCCCGCCAGCTCAGCATGGCGCTGGCTCGCGACGGGCTCACCGGCCTAATCAAGCATCCGGCGATCAAGGAGTTGATCGAACTCGAGGTGGCGCGCAGCCAGAGGACGCAGGCGGGCGCCTGCGTCGTGATGATCGATATCGATCGCTTCAAGTCGATCAATGATACCTATGGTCATGGCACCGGCGACTATGTCATTCGCCTGCTGGCCAATCTGCTGCGCCAGCGTCTGCGCCGGGTAGACCATGTCGGACGCTACGGCGGCGAGGAGTTCGTTGCCGTGCTGCCATCCTGTCAATTGGAGAACGCGCGCGAGACTATCGAACGCATTCGAATCAGCTTTTCCCAGCTCGAATGCGTGGCGGCGGACGAGGTCTTTCACGCGACGTTCAGCGCTGGCGTTGCCAGCACCCGGGAGTGGCCGAACGCCGAGGCGCTGCTCGAGGCTGCCGACAAGGCGATGTACGAAGCCAAGCAGGCCGGACGCAATCAGACCCGGATAGCCACGCCTTGACACCCTGCGCGGCTGGCCGCCGTGCGACGGAATACGATGCTCCCGCCGGGTACGTTCGTCAGCGCCCGCGGCGGCTCTTGCGCGCCTCGCGGGTCCGGCTCAGCTGCCGTCCACGCGCCTTTTCGCGATCGCTGGCGCCGGCCTGATTGTCGTAGGGGTTGTTGCCGGAGCGGAACTCGAAGCGAATCGGCGTGCCGCGCACCTTCAATACCTTGCGGAAGGTATTGGTGAGATAGCGCCTGTAGGCTTCCGGCAGGGATGATGTCTGGTTGCCGTGAACGACGATGATCGGCGGGTTGCTGCCGCCTTGGTGCGCCATGCGCAGCTTGGGGCGACGGCCATGGATCATCGGCGGCTGATGCTCGCTGACCGCATCCTGCAGGATCGAGGTCAGGCGGTTGGTCGACCAGTGGCTGTTGGCGCTGTCGAAGGCCTTGTCGACCGACTTGTAGAGATCGCCGACGCCGGTGCCATGCAGCGCCGAGATGAAGTGCATCTCGGCATAGTCGGCAAATCCCAAGCGTCGTTTGATGTCGGAGCGCATCTTGTCCCGCGCTTCGCTTTCCAGCCCGTCCCACTTGTTGACCGCCAGCACCAGCGCGCGGCCGCTGCTCAGCACGTAGTCCAGCAGGTGCAGATCCTGCTCCACCAGGCCGGTGCGCGCATCCAGTACCATGATCGCGACATGGCACTCCTTGATCGCTTCCAGCGTCTTGATGATCGAGAACTTCTCGGCGATCAGGCTGACGTTCTTGCGACGCCGTACGCCGGCGGTATCGACCAGCACGTAGGGCTTGCCGCGGCGTTCGAAGGGGATCTCGATGGCGTCGCGGGTGGTGCCGGCTTCGTCGAAGACGACCACGCGGTCTTCTCCCAGCATGCGGTTGACCAGCGTCGACTTGCCGACATTGGGACGACCGATGACGCCGATATGAATGCCGGGATGATTGCCGGCGGGCCCGGCGTCCGGGTCGCGCTCGGGGAAGGGCGCCAGCACTTCGTCGATCAGCGTGGTGACGTTACGCCCATGCGCTGCGGCGATCGGGTGTGGGTCGCCCAGACCCAAGGCCCAGAAGTCGGCCATTGCAGTCTGCTCTTCGAGCCCGTCGGTCTTGTTGACTACCAGCCAGGTCTTCTTCTGATTCACACGCAGGTGATTGGCGATCGCCTGATCGGCCGGCATCAAGCCAGCACGCCCGTCGACCATGAACAGCACGATATCGGCCTCGTCGATGGCAGTCAGCGACTGCTCCGCCATGGCTGCATCGATGCCTTGTTCGTCACCGCTGATGCCGCCGGTATCGATGACGGTGTAGGTCTTGTCGCCGAGCTGGCCGCTGCCATACTTGCGGTCGCGGGTCAGACCGGGGAAATCGGCCACCAGTGCATCGCGGGTGCGTGTCAGGCGGTTGAAAAGCGTCGACTTGCCGACGTTGGGTCGGCCAACCAGGGCGATAACGGGATTCATGGCGATTCGCAAAAGGGCGGTGACAAGGTGGACGATCGGAGGGAGGGGTCGGGTGACCCGGTACGATCGATGCTAATAGCCCGGCATTCTAGCATGCGAGAAGCGTGAAGTCCGAACCTCTCGATGCCGCCTTCCATAACGCAATCGGCCCCGCCGAGGCGGGGCCGATGGGCAATCATCCGATGCCGATCAGTTCCGATCGGAAAGCGTCTCGAGGTCGTAGGCGACGAGGGTGCCGTCGTTGCTCAGCGCGTAGAGTCGCTGATTGCCGGTCAACAGCGGCAGCGTCAGCCCGTCGCCGCCGATCTCCACTCGTCCACTCATTTCGCCGGTCGAGGCGTCGATGAGATGGATATAGCCTTCGTAGTCGCCCACCGCGATGTTACCGTCGACGAACGAGGGCGCGGTCAGCGAACGGCCTTCGAGGGTGTCGGAGTCCCACATCACGCGGCCGGTGTCGGCCTCGATCGCGATGACATGGCTCGCTTCGTTGACCGTGAACAGATAGTTGCCGACCACCAGCGGGGTCAGGTAGCTGGACTCTTCATGCTCCCACAGTACCTTGCCGGAAGTGGCTTCCAGTGCCAGCAGACGGCCGTTGTAGCTGGTCACGAACAGGCGGCCATCCTGGGTCAGCACCGGCTGGCCGTCGAGATCGACGAGCTGGTCGACTTCTGTGCGGCCCTGCGGGACGGCGACGCGCATGTCCCACAGTGGCTGACCGCTGCGGTTGTCCAGCGTCACCAGGCGGCCGTTGGCGAATCCGGCGAAGGAGACCGGTTCGATGACACGAGGCGCGCCAGTGCCGCGCAGGGTCAATGCCGGCTGGGAACTGGAGTAGACCCACTGCTCGTTGCCATTCAGGCGGTCGAGCGCGGTGACGGCGCCATCGACGCTCTGTACGACGACCAGCTCGCTGTTGACCTGGGGGGCGGCCAGCACTTCGCTGGAGACACGCGATTTCCAGTCGATGCTGCCGTCTTCACGATCGATGGCCAGCACTTCGCCGTTGCGGGTGCCGATATAGAGACGGCTGCTGTCGGCGCCGATGCCGCTGGAGATGGGCGTGCCCAGCTCGACTTCCCAGCGGGTTTCGCCGCTGTCGGTGTCGATGGCGCGCAGGTCACCGGTTTCGTCGACGGCATAAATGGTGCCGCTATCGACGATGGGGGTGAGCGGATAGCGGGCGCGACCCAGGCCTTCGCCGATTCCCTGGTCCCAGCGCTCGTCGAGGCTGACCTTGGGCGTGAAGTCCTGGAGTTCCTTGGGCGGATACTGCGGCTCGACGCTGCCGGCGCAGCCGGCCAGCAGTGTCGCGGTCAACCCCAGCGGCAGAAGTAGGTGAGTCAATTTCATCAGGTGGCGTCCTCCGCACCGAGATCGTCTAGCTTGAGCTGCAGGCCGTAAAGGGTCTGGTCGGCATCCTGCGCCAGACTCTGCGCCTGCTGGTAGGCGTTACGCGCATCCTCGGGGCGTTCGAGCGCGACGTAGGCATCACCGAGCACATTCTGGCGCTGCGCTTCCAGTGCGCTCGGCACGCTCTCCTCGAGGGTCGTCAGGGCGGTTTTTGCATCGTCGCCGGCAATCTGCAGGCGTGCGAGGTCGATGCGCGCCAGGCTCTGCATGTAGGGGCGGTCACTGTTGGCGACGACATCGTTCAGCGCCTGGCGGGCGCGTTCGTTGTCTTCGGCATTGATCGCGATCTTGGCTTCCAGTAGGCCGGCCAGATCGGCATAGAGCGTATCGCCGTGGTCGCTCTGCAGGCCGTCGGCCAGGTCGAACGCCTGGGTGCGGGCGTTGTCGTCGAGGGTGTCGCTGCTGGCGATCGCGATCAGCTGCTGGTAGGCATTGGAGGCCTCGGCGGATTGGCCTTCCTGGTAACGCTGCCACGCCTGCCAGCCGAACACGCCGGCCGCGGCGATGACGATGCCCACCAGCAGGGCGCTTCCGTTGGACTTCCACCACTGTTTGATCGCGTCCAGCTGCTCTTCTTCGGTCCTAAGCTCCGCCACGGGCGGTCTCCTTACACTATTGACTACGAGCTACGAGCTACGAGCTACGAGCTACGAGCTACGAGCTACGAGCTACGAGCTACGAGCTACGAGCTACGAGCTACGAGCTACGAGCTACGAGCTACGAGCTACGAGCTACGAGCTACGAGCTACGAGCTACGGTTAGCGCCAGCGTCGGGGCGCTATGAAAGCCGTGCGAGCCAGGCGATGGCGTCGTCCAGCTCGAGTGTCTGTTGTTCGCTGTCGTCACGCAGTGGCTTCAGCGTCAGCCGGCCCTTGGCGATTTCGTCCTCGCCGAGAATCAGCGCTACCCGGGCGCCGCTGCGATCGGCACGCCGGATCTGGCTCTTGAAGCTACCGCCGCCGCAGTGTACCTGAAGCCGCAGCGCGGGCAGAGCGTCACGCAGGCGCTCGCCCAGCAGCAGCGCCTCGCGCTCGGCGGCATCGCCCATCGCCAGCAGGTAGGCATCGGCACCGCCCTTGGCATCTTCGGGGATCAGATCGAGGGTTTCCAGCAGCAGCATGAGGCGCTCGAGACCGATAGCGAAGCCGACGCCCGGTGTCGGCTTGCCGCCGAGCTGTTCGACCAGGCCGTCGTAGCGCCCGCCACCGCAGACCGTGCCCTGGCTACCAAGTGCGGTGGTCGTCCACTCGAATACGGTACGCGAGTAGTAGTCGAGACCGCGTACCAGTCGAGGGTTGATGCGGTAGCCGATACCGGCGGCATCCAGCGTCGACTTCAACTGCTCGAAATGCACCCGGGACTCCTCGTCGAGGTGGTCCAGCAGCTGTGGTGCCCCGGCGAGCATGTCCGCCATGTCCGGATTCTTGGAGTCCAGGATCCGCAGCGGGTTGGTCTTCAGCCGCCGTTGCGAATCTTCGTCGAGAATCTCGCGATGGGACTCGAAGTAGGCGACCAGGGAGTCGCGATAGTTCGCCCGGGCTTCCGGCGAGCCCAGCGAATTGAGCTCGAGCGTCACGTGCTCGGCCATGCCGAGCTGACGCCACAGGCGGGCGGACAGCAGAATGATCTCGGCGTCGATATCGGGCCCGGTCATGCCGTAAGCCTCGATACCAATCTGGTGGAACTGGCGATAGCGGCCTTTCTGCGGGCGCTCGTAGCGGAACATCGGCCCCATGTACCACAGCCGCTGCGTCTGGTTGTGCAGCAGGCCATGCTCCATGGCGGCGCGCACGACGGCGGCAGTGTTTTCCGGGCGCAGTGTCAGGCTTTCGCCGTTGCGGTCGTCGAAGGTGTACATCTCCTTCTCGACCACGTCGGTCGCTTCGCCGATGGAGCGGGCGAAGAGCGCGGTCTGCTCGACAATCGGCGTGCGGATCTCGCGATAATCGTAACGGTCCACCAGCGAGCGCAGTTGTCGCTCGACGTACTGCCATGCGGGGGATTGATCCGGCAGCAGATCGTTCATGCCGCGAATGGCTTGTATTTTGTTGCTCAACTGATACTCCTGCCTATAGCAGAACGCCGCAGGCAGCCTGCCTGGGCGTTCGTCGGTGACTCTCTGTTTGTGGATCGCGAGGTGCCAAGCCTCACGGGAATTCCGTCACGCTTCGCCTGCGTGCCTTTACGCTCTGCGCGCGCTTTCTTGCTCCACGTACACTCAAGCTTCGCGCGCACTTGCTAGGCTTCTCGTGCAATCAGGTCGCCGGCGCGGCTCTCTTTCTCTTTGGCCTTGGCGCGGATCAACGCTTCGAGATCGTCGACCAGATGATCGTTGCGCAGCTTGCTGGCCGGCTTGCCATCGATGTAGACCAGATTAGCCGGGCTGCCGCCGGTGAGGCCGATGTCGGTTTCCTTGGCTTCACCGGGGCCGTTGACCACGCAGCCGATCACCGAGACGTCGAGCGGCGTCATGATGTCTTCGAGACGCTCCTCGAGCGCGTTCATGGTCGCGATGACGTCGAAATTCTGGCGCGAGCAGCTGGGGCAGGCAATGAAGTTGATGCCCTTGGCGCGCAGCTTCAGGCTCTTCAACATATCGAAGCCGACCTTGATCTCCTCGACCGGATCGGCGGCCAGCGAGACGCGAATCGTGTCGCCGATGCCATCCATCAGCAGCATTCCCAGGCCGATGGAGGACTTCACCGTCCCGGAACGCAGGCCGCCGGCTTCGGTGATGCCCAGATGCAGCGGCTGTTCGATCTGCTTGGCCAGCAGCCGGTAGGCCGACACGGCCATGAACACGTCGCTGGCCTTGACGCTGACCTTGAAGTCGGGGAAATCGAGCCGGTCGAGATGGTCGATGTGGCGCATGGCCGACTCGACCAGCGCTTCCGGGGTCGGTTCGCCGTATTTCTTCTGCAGATCCTTTTCCAGCGAACCGGCGTTGACGCCGATACGGATCGGGATGCCGTGATGGCGCGCGGCATCCACCACCGCACGGACACGGTCTTCGCGGCCGATGTTGCCGGGGTTGATGCGCAGGCAATCGACACCGAGCTCGGCCACCCGCAGGGCGATCTTGTAGTCGAAATGGATGTCGGCCACCAGTGGTACGCTGACCTGACGTTTGATCTTGCCGAAAGCTTCGGCGGCATCCATGTCCGGCACCGAGACGCGCACGATGTCGGCACCGGCCTGCTGCAGACGCTGGATCTGCGCGACGGTGGCGGCGACATCGTTGGTGTCGGTGTTGGTCATGCTCTGTACGGCGATGGGGGCACCGCCGCCGACAGGCACATGGCCGACATGGATTTGTCGAGAGAGACGGCGGGTGATCGGAGATGGCGTATGCATGGCGCTTCTCAGTCTCCCAGGGTGAAGCGGGCAACGTTGTTGCCGCCCGTGTATTGACTCAGGTCGACCGATTCTCCGCGGTATTCGAGCGTCACGCCACTGGCGTTGCCGATGGTCAGGCGGAAGGGCGGTTCACCCTCGGCGCTTGCCTGGCTGCCGGCGGACTGCAGACCGCTGAAGATTCGGTCGTCGTTGGCATCATAGATCTCGGTCCATGACTCTTGGTTGAAAGTCAGGGAGAGCGTGTCGTCGTTCGTCGCGGCCGGGGTCGCCGTATCTGTCGCCGCGGCGTCTTCGGACGGCGCCGAAATCACGTCGTCCGCCGCCGAGCCGACCTGTTCGGCCTGCCGAGCATCGGCATCCGGAGTCGTCGTCTCCGCGGATGCGGAGACGCCAGTGCCGGCCTCGGTATCACTGCCGGTGCCGGTGAGCGTGGCGTCGTTCAGCGAGCTCGAGCTGTCCGACCCGGACGAAGGCGTATCCTGCCGAGTGGGCACCGGCGGTAGCTGGGTATCGGTGTTGGGTGTCATCGCGGTACTGCCGGAATTCGCGGCGTCGGCATTGGCATCGTTGCCGTTCAGGCGATCGACGGCGATCGGACTGTCGTCGCTGCCGCCACCGAAGATCTCGTTGCCTTCCCGACTCTGCCACCAGAGCAGCGTCAGCGAGATCAGGCCGATGATCACCAGGAGGGTGAACAGGCGGAAAATCCAGACGCCGGCCCGGGAAGGCGGGCGCGAGGTATGGACCGGTGCCAGCTTGCGCTCCATGTCGCCTCGCCCGTGGGTGGTATCGTAGGCGCCGACGACCCGTGACTCGTCCATCCCTAGCAGGCGCGCGTAGGCACGCACGTAGCCTCGTCGATAGGCGGCGATCGGGACCTGGTCGAAGCGATCCTCTTCGATGCCGGTCACGACGATCGGACGCAGGTTCAACTGCAGCGCGACATCCTCGATGCCAAGCCCCTGGCGTTCGCGCTCGCGCTGGAGCATGACCCCCGCCATCTCGTGGGAGGGGCTGGGTGCATCATGCTGCTTGTTCGATGATTCGTTCATTTCGCTCATGGGCGAAAATCCTTCTGATCTCTTCTCGAGTCGAGACTCGAGTACGGGGTCTGTTCGCCTCAGGAATCGCCAAGCTGCTGACGATAAAAGGCGGCACGCGTCGAGTCGCCCTGAGCACTGGCGATATCGCTCGCCAGTTTCAGGCTCTCGGCGTCGGTGCCGGCCACGGTGAAGTAACGCTGCAAGCGTTCCCAGGCGCGTTCGTTGTTACCCTGCGTGTGATCGATGCGAGCCAATGCCAACAGGCTGCGCCCATTGCGCGCATCGATGTCGAGTGCGCGCTCGTAATGTCGGCGAGCGGCGGCCGTGTTGCCATTGGTCATCTCGCACTGGCCCAGGTTCGCGAAAAGCTGGGCTCTGTTGATATAGGTGATGTCCCGAGTGGCGATACGCAGCTGTTCGCACGCCTTGGCGTACTCGCCGCGCTGATACAGCAGCGCCGCATAGTTGTTGCGGATGCGCGTCGCCTCGGAATCGGCTTTCAAGGCCTGCTGGAAGAAACCGTCAGCCAGATCGAACTCCTGCTGACTTTGATAGAGCAGCGCCAGACCTTCCAGCGCACCGCTGTCGTTGGCGTCGAGGTCGAGCGCGTGTTCCAGGGCCTGCTGTGCACGGGGCAGGTTGTTCTCGGCGAGATAGGCCTTGCCCAGCCGTGTATAGGCTGCCGCTGCGTCTTCGGGGCTGTCCTGCTTCGGCCCGTTGGACGAGACCGCCGTGGCGCAGCCGCTCAACAGACACACCACGCCCATCGCGATACAAAGCGACCGTATCGAACAAGGGCGAGTTTGGTGGGTCATGCACGGGTCTCCCACGTTACGAGACGGCGACGATAGTCGGTCGCGTCCCGAACAGCTGAAAACAAAGCGGTTTTGGGGTTCCCATCAAAGCGCCGCGTCGAGTCGAAGTCAAGGCAACACCGGGGCGATTCGACCTCAGTGCCGGTTCGACTCGCCGATTTCGGCAGCTCGATGCGGCGATCGGTAGCAAGGTCTCAATCGGCATCCAGCTGAATCGACTGGATGTAGCGTTCGTGGCGGCGCGTACGATCCTTGACCCGACCGACCAGCTGACCGCAGGCGGCATCGATGTCGTCGCCGCGGGTGGTGCGCACCATCGCGGTATGGCCGAGCTCGTAGAGCCAGCTCTGGAAGCGCATGACCTGGTTGCGCGACGGCTTCTCGTATCCCGAATGGGGGAACGGGTTAAAGGGAATCAGGTTGATCTTGCAGGGCAAGTCTTCGAGCAGCGCGATGAGCTCCTGCGCATGCACCTGCTGATCGTTGACGTCCTTGATCAGGGTGTACTCGATGGTGATATGGCGCGCGTCGCCGCACTTGGCGAGATAGCGCTTGCAGGCATCGAGCAGCTTCTCGATGTTGTACTTGCGGTTGAGCGGCACCAGCTCGTTGCGCAGTTCGTCGTTCGCTGCGTGCAGCGAGATCGCCAGGCTCACGTCGATATCGTCGCCGAGCTTGTCGATCATCGGCACCACGCCGGACGTGGACAGCGTCACGCGGCGCTTGGAAAGGCCGTAGGCGTTGTCGTCGAGCATCAGCTTCATCGACGGCACCACGTTGTCGTAGTTGAGCAGGGGTTCGCCCATGCCCATCATCACCACGTTGGTGATCGCCTTGCGCCCATCCGGTGCGCTCATGCGGCCGCCGGCACGCTGCTGAGCCACCCAGACCTGGCCGATGATCTCGGCGCTGGTCAGGTTGCGCTGGAAGCCCTGCTTGCCGGTGGAGCAGAAACTGCAGTCCAGCGAACAGCCCACCTGGGACGAGACGCATAGCGTGCGGCGCGTACCGCTGTCGGCCGGGATCAGCACGGTTTCGACGTAGCTGCCGTCCTCGACTTCCAGTACCCACTTGCGGGTGCCGTCGCTGGAGGTACCTTCGTAGACCACGCTCGGGCCACGGATCTCGGCATGTTCCGCCAGGCGGGCACGCAGCGGCTTGGAGAGGTTGGTCATCGACTCGAAGTCGTCGCAACCTTCCTGGTGGATCCACTTCATGACCTGGGCAGCACGGAATTTCTTCTCGCCCAGAGAGACGAAGAACGCCTCCATCTGTTCGCGAGAGAGCCCCAGTAGATTGGTGCGCGGAGTAGCGGTAGCAGCGCTCATAGCAACGGAATCGGCTCGAGGGTGACAGGGCGTCCGAAGACGAGGATGACCGGCCGGCACGAATGGCCGGCCGGTCGACGAATCAGCTGCGCGAGCAGAGTTCGTCGTCGTTGAAGAAGTAGCTGATTTCGCGGGCGGCGGATTCCGGTGCATCGGAACCGTGCACGGCGTTGGCGTCGATGGAGGACGCAAAGTCGGCGCGAATGGTGCCCGGTGCGGCTTCCTTCGGGTTGGTCGCGCCCATCAGCTCGCGGTTCTTGGCGATCGCGCCTTCCCCTTCGAGCACCTGGACCATGACCGGACCGGAGGTCATGAAACCGACCAGATCGGCGAAGAAACCGCGCTCCTTGTGCTCGGCGTAGAAGCCTTCTGCCTGCTCCTTGGAGAGGTGGAGCATCTTGGCACCAACGATCTGCAGGCCGGCTTTTTCGAAGCGGCTGTAGATATCGCCAATTGCGTTCTTGGCAACGGCATCGGGCTTGATGATGGAAAGCGTGCGCTCGGTGGCCATGACTTCGGTCTCCTGGCTTTAGTGAATCGATCGCGGTTGTCGCGAGCGGAAAATGAATGACTGAGATGCGAGACGACGCGCCCCCGACGCCTCGTCTCGAAGCCTGGCTTCGAGGTCGATCGCATCGGCAGGTGGCGCGTCGTCCGGAATTCTCGTTGGCTGGCACGATGAGCGGTTTCGATCACCGTCGTGCCAGCCGCAAAATCGCGCCATTGTAGCGCAAGCCCGCGACAGGCGCACCCCGGGCGGCACCAGCAAGGGGCGCCCGAGCCATGTCGCGAACGGGACGCTTCGAAGCGGCGTTCAGACGTTGAAGCTTTCGCCGCAGCCGCACTCGTCGGTCACGTTGGGATTGTTGAAGCGGAAGAACCGGTTGAGTCCTTCGCTGACGTAGTCGACCTCGGTGCCGTCGAGAATGGCCAGGGCTTCCCGGTCGACCAGCACCTTGACGCCGCGCTCCTCGAACGCGATGTCTTCGTCCCGCAGGTCATCGGCGATGTCCAGAACATAGCTGTAGCCGGAGCAGCCGCTCGGCTTGACCGCCACGCGCAGCCCCAGGCCGCCGCCGCGCTCCTCGAGGACATGGCGAATCTGGGTCGCGGCGGATTCACTGATCGTGATGTTTTGCATGGCATTTCTCCTTGCCGAAAATCGATGGCGCCGGGGCCATCGACCTAGCGATGATTCATGGCGGCTGTCGATGGCTGACGCAGTCCGCCAAGGGCGCGGCGGATGTCGGCCACGGCCGCATCGATCTCTTCTATGGTGGTGAAGCGGCCAAAACTAAAGCGTATCGAGGCGAGCGCCTGTAAATGAGGCACGCCGATACCCTTGAGAACGTAGGAGGGTTCCACGCTGGCCGAATTGCAGGCGGAGCCGGTGGAGACGGCCAGGCCACGCAGCGCCATCAACAGCGACTCGCCATCCACGCCATCGAAGGCGAGGTTGACGATATTGGGTACGGACTGTTCCAGCGGCGAATGGTTGTGTATGCCGCCGCAGTCGGCCAGGCCGTCGAGAAAACGCTGGCGCAGCGCACGAACGCGCTCGCCGTCGGCTTCGCACTCGTCGCGTGCCAGCGCGAACGCTTCGCCCATGCCGACGATCTGGTGCGTCGGGAGCGTCCCTGACCGCATGCCGCGTTCGTGACCGCCGCCGTGGATCAAGGCCTCGATACGCAGGTCCGGATCGCGGCGCACGTACAAGGCGCCGATACCCTTGGGGCCGTAGGCCTTGTGGGCGGAAAGCGACATCAAATCGATCCCCATGGCCTCGACATCCAGTGCCAGCCGGCCCGAGGCCTGGGCGGCGTCGACGTGAAAGCGCGCGCCGAATTCATGGGCCACGGCAGAGAGCGCGGTGAGATCGTTGACACTGCCCAGCTCGTTGTTGACCGCCATCAGCGAGACCAGCACGGTGTCCTGGCGCATCGCTTCGCGCAGTTGCTCGGGCGAGATGCGGCCGTCCGAACCTGGGGTCAGCCAGGTCACTTCGAAACCTTCCGCCTCCAGCGCCAGCGCGGTATCCACGATGGCCTTGTGCTCGATGATCGACGTCACCAGATGGCGACCGCGGGCACGATTGGCGCGCATGAAGCCGGTCAGCGCCAGATTGTCCGCCTCGGTGGCGCCGGAGGTCCACACGATTTCGCGCGGATCGGCCGCGATCAGATCGGCGACCTGACGGCGGGCGTTTTCCACCGCCTGTTCGGCCAGCCAGCCGGGCATGTGGCTGCGCGATGCCGGGTTGGCGTAGACCCCATCCAGAGTCAGGTGTCGCATCATCTGCTCGGCCACACGTGGATCGGTCGGGGTGGTGGCGGCGTAATCGAGATAAATCGGAGCGCTCATGGCACGGTAGATCTCTGGCAATCGATCGAAATGGATTCGGCAGCGTCAGCTCGAAGCGTAGTCGTTTACGAGCTCGCCCGGAGCAACGACACGATGACTGGTGCAACGACACGATGAATGTGTAGCGATTCGGTGATCCGTGCACCGACATCGTGATCAGTGCGACGACACCGTGATCGTGGCGGCGTCGTCAGCGAACGAATGTACGTCGGGTTCGGGCCGGGCGGCGGCACGGGCCTGTTCCCGGCGTACCAGCTCCTGCAGGCTGATATCGCTCAGGAAGCGCTGGATTTCGTCGGAGAGGTCGCACCACAGGTGATGCGTGATGCACTTGCTGCCCTGATGACAGTCCGCCTGGCCATGGCAGCGGGTGGCATCCACCGACTCGTTGACCGCATCGATCACGCCCGCTACCGAAATATCGGCGGGTACTCTCCCCAGCAGGTAACCCCCGCCCGGGCCGCGCACGCTACTGACGAGCTTGGCGCGCCGCAGTCGTGCGAACAGCTGTTCCAGATAGGACAGCGAAATATCCTGACGCTTGGAAATATCCGCCAGACAGACCGGTCCCTGATCGGCGTTGAGAGCCAGATCGAGCATCGCGGTGACGGCGTAGCGCCCTTTGGTAGTCAAACGCATCGGCGGGTATCGGCTGTCGCTGCATCGGTAGCGGCATTATGGAAAAACCCAGTAACACGGTCAACCATTCTGCCGGCGATCGACGCTCGCTGTTTCGGCCACTGGCGTCTGCGGGGGGCGAGCGGCGTTACGCCGGAGCCGCCACGTCGACGTCTTGACGTTGTGGATGGTGCCCCGCGACAGTCAGGACTTCTCCCGCAGCCGCTTGTCGATCGTGCCGAGAATGCCGCGCAGGATATTCATCTCCATCGAATCGAGATGGGCGCGCATGAAGAGCCGGCGCAGGCGGGCCATCAACTGGCGTGGGTTGTCCGGATCGTGGAATTCGATCGCCGTGAGCGTACTCTCGAGATGAGCGAAAAAGCGCTCCAGGTCGGCATGGGTGGCAGGCGGGTTGTCCCACGTCACGCCGAAGGGCAGGTCGGCCTCGCGGTCCGGCTCGGCAGCAGGAGTCGCCGGAGCGTCGTCCAGGGCGAGGAATGCCTGGCGACATTCGTAGGCGAGCACTTGCACGGCCGCGGCCAGATTCAGCGAGCTGAAGTCCGGGTTGGTCGGAATGTGCACGTGCTGATGGCAGCGCTGCAGTTCGGCATTGGTCAGGCCAGTATCCTCGCGGCCGAATACCAGTGCGGCCCGCGCGCCTTCGGGTGCCAGCGCCGCCGGCAGGCTCTCCGCCAGGGCCCGGGGGGCGACCATCGGCCACGGCAGATGGCGCGAGCGCGCACTGGCGCCGACCACCAGCGTGCAGTCGGCAACGGCCTCTTCGAGTGCGTCGAATTGCCGCGCAGCGTCGACGAGCGTGTTGGCCCCGGAGGCGCGCGAATAGGCGTCCTGGTCCCTGGGATCGCAGCGGGGCGTGACCAGGGCGAGATCCTCGAGACCCATGTTGCGCATGGCGCGGGCAGTGGCGCCGATGTTTCCGGGATGGCTGGTGCCGATGAGGACGATACGGATACGGTCGAGCATAAAGGCGGCTATCAGGGCTGTGGCAATCGGGAAAGCGCGCAGTCTAGCATGACTCGGCAAGCCTGCTTCTGTTAGACTGCGCGGCGTTCTTTAACAGCTCTCGACTCCGCTCTCGATTTCCCCAAGGCCAGATCCATGCATCCGATGGTTCAATATGCGCTGCGTGCCGCTCGCAGTGCCGCTGAGCAATTCGTACGTATCCGTGACCGTCTCGAGGTCAACCATGACGAGCAGGTAACTGCCGGTCTGCTCGAGGATACGGCACGCAACGCCGAAACGCTGATCGTGCATCAGCTCTCCCGTGGTTATCCGCAGCACGGCATTTCCGGTCGCTATACGCCTTACCGCGAAGGCAAGGGTACCGACAAGGACACCGTCTGGCACATCGAGCCGATCCACGGTGAATCCAATCTCGGAGTGGCGAGCCGCCAGTTCGCGATCTCGATGGTATGCCTGGTCAAGGGGCGTCCGGAACACGCGGTGGTCGTCTCGCCGTTCAGCGACGACGAGTTCCTGATCAGCCGCGGTCGTGGCGCCCAGGGCAACGGCAAGCGTATGCGTGTCTCCAAGACCATCAGCGTCAATGGTGCCCGAGTGGCACTGGCATGGCCGACGCTCGAAGCGCGCTCCCAGTGGCTGCCGCAATATCTCACCGTGGTCGAACGCCTCGGCCCCCAGATCGATACCCTGACGGGCACAGGCTGCGCGCTGCTCGACATGATCGAATTCGCCTCCGGCCGTGCCGACGCGATCTTCGTTCTCGGGCTGGAAGAGCAGGACCGCCTGGTCGGCTCGCTGCTGCTGAAGGAAGCCGGCGCATTGACCGGCGCCATCGACGGCTCGCCCAGTGTCGAAGACGGCGGCAGCCTGATGGCCGCCGGCCCGCGCCTCTACAAGGCACTGGCGCAGCAGCTCAAGGCCAGCGTCTAGGCTAACGGTCTCGGTTGGCAAGGTTCGCCGCCAGGCGAATCACCAGAAAGCGCCCTGTCGGGTTATCCCGGCAGGGCGCTTTTGCGTTGGGGTTGAGTCGCGAATTCAGGTCGAATCAGGGCGTCAATGCCACCATCGAATGGGGGCGGGTAAGCAGGCTGCCCACGACGAACGCGATCATGCCGAAGGCGAGCCCGGCATAGATCGGCGAGTTGGCGAGCAACCCATCCTTGAGCATGAAGCCGATCGCACGCTCGCCGAACGGCTGGGTATCAGTCAGCCGAGCGTGGTGCGCAAGTTGAGACGTCACGGTCTTCGGCTCGAACGGTAGCGCCCCGGTCGTTCTCGCGACGATGAACCGGCGGCGATGGCCTGCGATAATGAGCCCTCGATAATGAGCCCGCGATAACCGAACCCGTGGCAATGAACCCGCGATGAGGCTAGCGGCTGATGTCCGCATTGGCGTCGGCGTTCGTGCTCGCCGCGGCTCGTCTGATACTCGACTCGTCCTGTCGGGTAGCGGATGCCTGGCCGGTGGCGGAGCGGGCACCCAGCCTGCGCTTGCCGTAGCCCCAGCGCTCGGCTTCCGACGGGGCATCCGGGGCGCTGTCGTCATGCAGCCATTCCCGCCAACTGGCGACCAGCAGCGCCATCAGCACCGGGCCGACGAACAGGCCGACGATCCCCATGGTTTTCACGCCCCCCACGAGACCGAAGAAGGTCGGCAGAAACGGGAGCTTGATCGGGCCGCCTACCAGGCGCGGGCGCAATGTCTTGTCGACGACGAAGAGTTCGAAAGCGCCCCAGATGAACAGTCCGATGCCGTTGGCCATGTGTCCGGTTGCCAGCAGATAGAGCGAGACCAGCGTGAACGTCAGCGGCGCGCCACCGGGCACCAGCGCCATGAACGCGGTGATGACGCCGAGCACGACCGGGGACTGAATGCCGGCGATCCAGTAGGCGGTACCGAGCACCAGGCCTTCGCCGAGGGCAATCAGGCCCATGCCCATCACGGTCGAACTGATCGTCGCCGGCACCACGCGCGAGAAGCGCTGCCAGCGCGCCGGCAGTACCCGTTCGCCGACGATGTCCAGCTGGCGCGCCATGCCGGCGCCATCCCGGTAGAGAAAGAACAGCGTGATCAGCATGAACAGCAGGGTCAGCGCCAGATGCAGCGCATTGCTGCCAAGAGCGAGCACCCAGCGGGAAATGTTGCCGATATGCTCGCCGCCCACCAGTTGAATCAGAGACTCCGGCGCGTGGGGTTCGGCCAGGGACGCTTGCCACTGCTCGGCCAGCCAGGTTCCGATGCCCGGAAGAGATGCAACCCAGGGGGGCGTCGGAATGCCGCGCTCGTTGGCGACCATCAGCCAGCCGACCCAGCCCTTCAGTTCCTGGAAGGCGTAGGAGCAGGCAAGCACCATGGGGATCACCAGGCAGAGAATGATCAGGCTCAGCGCGATGCTGGCGGCCAGGGCCCGGCGCTGGCCGCAACTCGCCAACAGCCGCTGATAGAGCGGCCAACTGGCGACGCAGATGATCAGCGCGGCCAGCACGGGAATCAGAAAGTCGATGAAGAAGTAGACGCCGGCGATCATCACCAGCACGAGAAGCCAGCGGGCGACGCTGCTGTCGGCAAAGATGGGGGCCATGAAAGACTCGTGAACGTGACGAAGGAAACCGGTTATCCGGGCGAAATCGAACGGCATGCCAATCGGCAGCGAATCATCATACCCCACGCGATTCGCTCCACGCTCGTCGCCGCGCAGGTAACGGGGCCATTAATGAAAACGGTACTGAAGCCGGGGCGAACGTGGGCCTCGCGTCGTAATCATGTCGAGGCCTCTGTCGAAAAGGCATGCATCAAAAAGCCCCTCCGAAGAGGGGCTTTCGAGATAGGCCGAGTTACCGAGTAAGGCGCTAGTCCTGAATGTCTGAATCAGGGCAGCTCTTCTTCGACCTCTTCCTTCTTCACCGGGATCAGGTCCTGGCGCTCCAGTTTGAACACGATCAGCAGCGCCGCGGCGACGTAGACCGACGAGAACGTGCCGGCCACGATCCCCAGAATCAGCGAGATTGCGAAGTTGTGGATCATGTCGCCGCCGAGGAAGAACAGCGCGAACAACACCAGCAATGTCGTACCGGATGTCGCCAACGTGCGCGACAGCGTCTGGTTGATGGCTTCGTTGAAGATCTGGGCCAGATTGTCGCTACGGGACAGGCGGATGTTCTCGCGAATCCGGTCGTAGACGATGATGGTGTCGTTCAGCGAGTAGCCGATGACCGCCATGATCCCCGCGAGCACCGTGAGATCGAACTCCCACTGGAACAGCGCGAACAGTCCCAGCACGATCAGCACGTCGTGGCCCAGCGAGATGATCGCGCACAGGGCGAACTTGTACTGGAAGCGGAAGGCGACGTAGACCGCCACGCCCGCCAGGGCCACCAGCATGCCCAGGCCGCTCTGGTCGCGGAGCTGGTCGCCGACCTGAGCGCCGACGAACTCGGCGCGGACCAGGTCGATCTGGGCGCCGCTACTGCTCAGCGCGGAGACGACCTGGCTGCCCACGTCGTTGCTGAAGGTCTGCTGCAGACGCACCAGAATTTCATCGGCGGCACCAAAGGTCTGTACCGAGAAGTTCTCGAAACCACTGTTGGCCAGCAGGGCGCGGATCTCGTCGAGCGAGGGCACCGTGGCGTAGTGGAGCTCGACGACCGTACCGCCGGTGAAGTCGAGACCGAGATTGAGATGCAGGAGGGCGAGGGCCGCTATCGATACGATCGTCAGTACGATCGAGACGATGAAAGCGATGCGGCGCTTGCCCATGAAATCGAATTGGCGCATTGCTCGCGTCTCCTAGATCCACAGTTTCTTCACCGGCTTGCCGCCGATGGAGAGGTTGACGAGGGCACGCGACACCAGAATGCCGGTGAACATCGAGGTCAGGATGCCGAGTGACAGCGTCACGGCGAAGCCCTTCACCGGGCCGGTGCCGATCGAGAACAGCACCACCGCGACCAGCAGCGTGGTCAGGTTGGCGTCGACGATCGAGGTGAAGGCACGCCCGTAACCGGCATGGATCGCCTGCTGCGCCGGTGTCTTGCGCCTGAGCTCCTCCCGGATGCGCTCATAGATCAGCACGTTGGCGTCCACCGCCATGCCGAGCGTCAGCACGATGCCGGCAATGCCGGGCAGTGTCAGCGTGGCGCCAAGCAGCGACATGGCCGCGATCAGCAGCACCAGGTTGACCGCCAGCGCGGCGTTGGCGATGACGCCGAAGGCCTTGTAGCGGATCAGCATGAACGCTACGACCAGCAGGCCGCCGACGATCACCGAGAAGATGCCGCGCTCGATGTTCTGGGCGCCCAGGCTGGGGCCGATGGTGCGTTCCTGAACGAAGTAGATCGGCGCGGCGAGCGAGCCGGAGCGCAGCAGCAGCGCCAGTTCGCTGGCTTCGGTCGGCGAGTCCAGGCCGGTGATGCGGAACCGGTTGCTGAGCGCGCTCTGTACCGTCGCCAGGCTGATGATGCTGCGGCTCGTCGTCGGAATGCGTTCCTGAACCTGCTGCCCATCCTGGGTGACGGTGCGCGTCTCGGTGCTGTGGTCGATATACAGCACCGCCATGTTGCGCCCGATGTTGGTGCGGGTCGCCTGGTTCATCAGCGAGCCGCCGGTGCCGTCGAGGTTGATGTTGACCTGCGGGCGGCCGTTCTGGTCGAAGCCCTGGCTGGCGCTGGATACGCGGTCGCCGGTGATGATCACGTCACGCGACAGCGTCGCGGTGCGCTGCGGGCTGTTACGGAACGGGAACGTCTCGGTTTCGGCGTCCGGCGTGTCCGGGCGTGCCTCGAGGCGGAACTCGAGGTTGGCGGTGGCGCCGACGATGCGCTTGGCCTCGGCGGTATCCTGCACGCCGGGCAGCTCGACCACGATCCGGTTGGGGCCTTGGCGCTGGACCAGCGGTTCGGAAACCCCGAGCTCGTTGACGCGATTGCGGATCGTGGTCAGGTTCTGCTGGACCGCGTAATCCTGAATGTCCTGGATCGACTGCTCCGTCAGCGTCATGTCGAGGAACGCGCGGCGGCCCTCCTCGCGATTCTCCAGCTGGAACTCGTTGAACGTCTGGCTGATCTGCTCGCGGGCGGCATCGCGGTCTTCGCTGTTGGCGAATTCGAGATGCAGGGCGTTGTCGTCGATGTCGGTGGACCGGTAGCGGATGCGCTCGTCACGAAGATCGGCACGAATGGCGCTGGCGGTTGCTTCGAGACGCTGTTCGACGGCGGCGTCCATGTCGACTTCGAGCAGGAAGTGCACCCCGCCACGAAGATCGAGACCGAGTTTCATCGGTGCCGCGGAAAGGCTGGTCAGCCAGGACGGCGTGGAATCGGCGAGGTTGAGCGCCACGGTATAGTTGTCGTCGAGCGCATTGTCGACCACATCGCGAGCGGGAAGCTGCTGTTCGGCGTCGGCGAGCCGAATCAGGGCGGTATTGTTACCGGTCATCGCTGCCGATTTGACCTGGATATCGTCTTCGGCCAGCGCCCGGGTGACACGGTCGAGCTGCTGATCGCCGAGAGAACCGTTGGTCGTGCTGATCTGGACGGCGGGGTCCTGTGGGTAAAGATTGGGTAACGCGTAGATGACGCCGACAACACAGACGATGAGTATCAGCAGATACTTCCACAGGGGGTAACGATTGAGCATGGAAGCCCTGTCCTTTCAATCAATGACGATCTGGCGACGATCGTCGTGCGAAGAGTGTCGCAAAAAGAGATGGCTGCCGATGGGAAGCATCGGCAGCCAGGAGCATTACAGCGACTTCAACGTGCCTTTGGGGAGGACGGAGGCCACGGCGCTCTTCTGAACGCTGACGATGGTGCCTTCGGCAATCTCCATGCTGATGAAATCGTCGGTCACGTTGGTGATGCGGCCGAGCAGCCCGCCACCGATCACGATTTCGTCACCCTTGGACAGGTTGGTGATCAACTTCTTGTGCTCCTTGGCGCGCTTGGACTGCGGACGCCACAGCAGGAAGTAGAAGATCAGCACGAAGCCGACCAGCATGATGATCTGGGCAATACCACCGCCGGCAGGGCCGCCCGCATCCTGGGCGTGAGCCGCAGGGATGAAAAAGTCCAGCATGGATGTATCTCCGAAGGTTGTGTAGGGAAATGGTCGTGTAATGAAACCGTTACCTGGATGAGACTGACGAAACGGTACACCGGCCGACGGCCGATTCGAATCCTGTCAATCGGCCCCGGGCGGCACGGGCAGTCCGCGTCGCCGATAGAGTTGTGCTACGAAGTCGGCCAATGTACCCGCTTCGATAGCCCCGCGCAAACCCGCCATCAGGCGCTGATAGTAGCGAAGATTGTGAACCGTATTGAGCATCGAACCGAGCATTTCGCCACACCGATCCAGATGGTGTAGATAGCCGCGAGAAAAGTGCTGGCAGGTGTAACAGTCGCAGTCCGCTTCCAGCGGGTTGGTATCGTGGCGATGAATCGCGTTACGAATCTTGACGGTGCCATCGGCGGTGAACAGGTGGCCGTTGCGGGCGTTGCGGGTCGGCATGACGCAGTCGAACATGTCGATACCGCGACGTACGCCCTCGACCAGATCCTCCGGCTTGCCGACGCCCATCAGGTAGCGCGGCTTGTCTTCCGGCATCCAGGTCGGCAGATAATCCAGCACGCCGATCATCTCTTCCTTCGGCTCGCCGACCGACAGACCGCCGATCGCCAGGCCGTCGAAGCCGATCTCCAGCAGCCCTTCGAGCGAGCGCTTGCGCAGGTCGGGGTACATGCCGCCCTGAACGATGCCGAACAGCGCCGAGGGGGAGTCTCCGTGCGCCACGCGGGAGCGGGCCGCCCAGCGCAGCGACAGCTCCATCGACTTCCGCGCCTCGTCTTCGGTGGCGGGGTAGGGCGTGCACTCGTCGAAGATCATCACCACGTCGGAACCCAGCGAGCGCTGCACTGCCATCGACTCTTCCGGCCCCATGAAGACCTTGGCGCCGTCCACCGGCGAGCGGAAATGCACGCCCTGCTCGGTGATCTTGCGCATGTCGCCCAGCGAGAACACCTGGAAGCCGCCGGAGTCGGTCAGGATCGGCTTTTGCCACTGGGAGAAGTCATGCAGGTCGCCGTGGGCCTCGATCACCTCGGTGCCCGGTCGCAACCACAGGTGGAAGGTGTTACCGAGGATGATCTCGGCGCCGATCGCCTCGACATCCTTGGGCGTCATGCCCTTGACCGTGCCGTAGGTTCCCACCGGCATGAAGGCCGGCGTTTCCACCGTGCCGCGCGGGAAGGTCAGCCGGCCGCGACGGGCGCGACCTTCCTGGCCCAGTCGCTCGAATTTCATGAAGCATTCGTCTCGCATGGTGTCTCTCTTTTTTCAACGCGCCCGAAGCCGCGCGCAAAGCCTGTGACATGGATGCGCCCGAAGTCGCGCGCAAAGCCTGTGACGTCGGCGCGCCTGACATTGCGCGCCAAGCGTGTATGGATCAGTTGCGCCTTATGACAACGCGCCCGAAGCCGCGTGCAAAGCGTTTGTGGATCAGTGGGGCTGGCGAGTCAAAAACATCGCATCGCCATAGCTGAAGAAGCGGTATTGCTCGGCGACGGCTTCCTGATAGGCGCGCATCACGGTTTCGTAGCCGGCGAACGAGGAGACCAGCATCAACAGCGTCGATTCCGGCAAGTGGAAGTTGGTGACCAGTGCATCCACGCAGCGCCAGCGATAGCCGGGGTAGATGAAGATATCGGTCTCGCCACGGTACGGCGCCAGCTCGCCATCGCCGCTTTGGCTGGCGGTTTCCAGGCAACGCACGCTGGTGGTGCCGACGGCGACGACCTTGTTGCCGGCGGCATGGGCGCGATTGACCTGTTCGCAGACCGATTCATCGACTTCCAGCCACTCGCTGTGCATGTGATGTTCGCGAATGTCGTCGACGCGCACCGGCTGAAAGGTGCCGGCGCCGACATGAAGCGTGACGAAGGCCGTCTCGACACCTTTGGCGCGCAGGGCTTCCATCATCGTCTCGTCGAAGTGCAGCCCGGCGGTGGGGGCGGCCACGGCGCCTTCGCGGCGGGCATAGACGGTCTGGTAGCGCTCGCGGTCCGCCAGTTCGTCCTCGCGGGTGATGTATGGCGGCAACGGCATGTGGCCGTGCTGCTCGAGCAGGGCGATCAATGGTGTCTCGCCCAAGAAACGCAGTTCGAACAAGGCGTCTCGGCGGCCCTCGACGACGGCATGTATATCGCCCTCGAAGATCAGCTCCGTGCCTGGCTTGGGCGATTTGCTCGAACGCAGATGAGCCAGCCCGCGATGGGCGTCCAGCGGGCGTTCCAGCAGCATCTCGACCTTGCCGCCGCTCGCCTTCTGGCCGAACAGGCGTGCTGGAATCACGCGGGTATCATTGAATACCACCACATCGCCGGGTTCGAGCCTCGGCAACAGATCGGGGAAGCGAGCATGTTCCAGCGCACCGGATTCACCGTCGACGCACAGCAGGCGACAGTCGGTTCGCTGTTCGGAAGGGTAACGAGCGATCAGCTCGTCGGGCAGATCAAAATGAAAATCGGCGCGCTGCATGGCGTAGGTCGCGTATCGGCTCGAATCAGGATGGTCGGGTAGCGTTCGAAAGGGCGCCATCATAAAGCACCCGACCGATTAAGTCAGCGTGGTGATTGACGCCGGGCCGAGTGTCCGTATAATGCCTCTCCGCTGCCGGCGTGGCGGAATTGGTAGACGCAGCGGATTCAAAATCCGCCGCTGGAGACAGTGTGTCGGTTCGAGTCCGACCGCCGGCACCATCCGCAAAATCAGTAACTTAGCTTCGTTTTCCTTTCCTCGTTTTCGCTCTGGTTTCAGTGCTTGGTCGCATTTTGGTCGCAGAATGCCGCGCCAAAGCTCGGTATCCGCTTCCCGATATCGTCCAGCCCATGGTCAAACATGTGGGCATAACGACTCGTGACGATCAGGCTCGAATGCCACAACAGATCCCGCACCGTTGTCATGCTTTCTCCGGCCTGAGCCAGCAGGCTCGCATAGCTGTGTCGTAAGTCATGAAAGCGCAGGTTGGGTCGGCCTACATTGTGTCTTGCATTCTCCCAGGCATGTCGCAGCTTGGCTTACGTCGTATCGAACGGCAGCCCCTCTAGCCAAGGTCGTGCATCCTTCGGTACCGGCACTACCCGGGCTTTACCCGATTTTGTCTGGTCTGGTCGCAGCAGGATGCGACCACCGTGAACGTTGCTCGCCTGCAGATTGAGCAGCTCACCCTGGCGAAGGCCGGTCAGCGCGGCGAGCGCTATCACCTTCTTCTCGACCGCATCGCTATCCGGTATCGCCTTGAGAAGTTCGCCCAGGTCTTCGGTGGTCAGGTAGACGTGCCGCTCGTTCTTCGGTGACCGCTTCTTCAGCTTGTCGCCCAGCGGCTGCTCGATCCAGCCCCATTCTCGATACGCGAGATTCAGCACACGCTTGACCACCTGCAGGTGATTGTTGATCGTGCTCTGGGCTCGGCCCTGCTTTCGCAGGTCCCTCGCCATTTCTCGCGCACGATCGACACACCCCTGGTCCAGCATCACGTTTTCGCCCATGTACGCGGCCACCGGCCTTATCGCCTTGACCTGGCTCGTCACATCGTATTCGTCAATCCAGCGCTCCAGTCCCTCGATGAAGGAGCGCTTCGGCTGACGACCCATCACCTCCCCGTGGAAGGTCGCCTCGTTCAGTTCGGCCTGGCGTTGGGCGGCGTACTCCCGCGCTTGTCTTTCCCCTTCTCGATCACCCCTAAACATGCACTGATGTCGCTGACCGTTGTGCGTTTTCGTAACCACCCACGAGCGAGCTCTCAAGGCCAATGGGCAGCCTCGCAAGGGGGAGGGGCCAAGCGATACTCGGGGGATATCTGGGAAGGCTGGAGGCAATCAAGCGGGTCATCGGGGACTGACATTGGCGGAGGTGTGCGGCGCGCAGCGGGTGGTTCTTCAGCGGCTTGGGTATGCGATGGGTGGCGGGCAAGTGGTGTTCGAAGGGGATGGAAGCCTCAAGCGCGCCCGGTGCAAACTACTGTATATGGTAGGAGAGCAGGCGATGATGGCGGCGTGAGTGTATCCATCATTTCTTAGGTATAGGGACCCAGGCGTGGCAATCACGGGTTGTCTGCATTAGACGATTCAACGCTAAAGTATGGCTCATGGCTGCCGATAAAACCGATAATAGAGGAGGTTGTTATGAAAAAAATCTTATGTTCAGTCGGTTTCGTGTTTACTTGTTTTGTCAGTTCTACGAACGCTGCAACGTTCAATCTTTCGAATGAGAGAACTTATGGCGATTGGTTCTCAGCAAAAATGTCGCTAGGTAATGAGATTTATTTTCGGGCTGGAAATTCTTCGTACTCCGATGCCATTCTGATGGTGGATTACTATCCCAATAGTTGTGACTCGCCCTTTGTGCAAATCATGGTGCCGGATCTCGATCCTATACCGACTGATGTCAGCCTCAGTTTCAAAGGTTATGTCCGGGTGGATCAGCAAAAGGTGATTGATGGTCTAGCCCATTTAAATGGGAGTCGCGGTGAAACATATGCTTTCTGGACCATCCGAAGTAAAAATCCTTCTGATATAATTCAAGCGCTCAAAAGTGGCAATAAGGCGCGATTCAAATTGAAAGATGACGACCCTATTTTTTATACGTTCGGCTTAAAAGGGTCTACTGCTTCCCTCGTACTCGCCGAATCGAGGTGTGAACAGCAATCTAAGGGGCCAGAATCTTACTTCCCTGATAACTCCGAAGAAGGCTCAAAAAGCTCAGAATCACTTCTTTAGGGCTGAATTCGGGGTCAATATGGCATGGGTGGCAACGTCTTCACGGTTCGCCATAGGACCTTGCCGCCTTTGTACTGAACCCCGAAAGTTGGACACCCATCCAACCTTCGGGGTGTTTTTGATGGCGAGGTACGACGAGCGCTCTTGGTTGGTCAGTTCCAATATTCTCACTGACCCGGATATCGCCAACCTCGAGGCCTACTGTGCGGCCTACAACCGATGGCGGCTCGCCGTCCGAAGTCCCCAGGGAGCTGGCCCCATGCCCCGTCGCGCTGCTGGCTCAGCGATGATCTTTTTGTGCATTCCTTGATGCAGTTATCCCCCGCACGCCTATTGCGTGGAAGGGCAGGAGGCTTGAATAGGTACCTTCATGTCTAAATGTCGGGTCCCGTGTGATTAACCACCCGCTTGGTAAATAAGTCAGGCCGTTTAGTCTGCCATTCTTTCATCATCGCAATGGGTGATTGATGGTGCAGTGCCTTCTGCGGGATGTGGTGATTGTACAGTCAGGTATAGCGTTTCAGCGTCTGTTCCAGGTCCTCGCCTGAGGCATAGCGCTGAGTCGCCAGCACGTCGCCGATGCGGCCGTTGAAGCGCTCCACCATGCCGTTCGTTTGCGGCTTTCCCGGCTTGATCAGGCGGTGTTCGATATCATGTGCCTGGCACTCCTGGTCAAACGGATGCCGGCCGCTGGGCTTGCGCTCACCTGCACGTGTGAAGCGATCGGTAAAGGATTTGCCGTTGTCAGTCAGCACCGTCTGGATCTTGAACCCGCCTCATTCACGAGGGTGCTGATTGAGCGGTCTGAAGGTACTGACTGGTGGCATCGCTTATCAGGATCGGCTTCTTCAGCGCGAATAGCTGTTGAGTAATGCCAAAACGCTGAAATTTCCCCGCTTCCTTATAGCTCTTTGGAATCAATGGCGACCGTCCAAGCAGCCGTGATCGCCGCCCGCCGCTCCGGTCGCTCGCTTTCTGATGCTGTGGTGGTCTCGCAGAAGCGTCAGCTCAGTGCGGTCAGCTTCGGCAGCCCCTTCAGCAGCGTCGGCCACCACTTGTCGGCGGCGGCACCCAGATGAACGGTGATTCGCCGAGCGTGCAGTCTCAGCGTGGCGGCGACCTTCAGCACCTGCTCGCGCATCCGGCTGAGGCTCCAGCCTTGCCGGGTCTGCCGCTCCAGCAGGCAGCGCAGGCCATGCAGGACCTGGTAGGCGTAGAGGCTGAGCAGCAGGCTCACCTCGTTGCGTGCCATCACGTCCTGAACGGTGGAGGCGCCGCGATCGGTCGACGAGAGGTGCACGTCGAGCGCCGACTTCACCTCGCCCATGTGCGCCTCGGCGCTGCCGCGCTTGCGGTAGAGCGCCAGGACCTTCTCCGGCGGCCAGTCGAACTTGCCGAGGTTGGTGACCAGGAAGAAGGCATGCAGCAGCAGGTCATCGGGGCGTTCCTGCACCACCAGCACCACGCGACGCGGTGCCGACCAAGAGCCCGCTTGATACTCCAGATCGTGGCACCACTCGCGAGGCTGCTCGGGTGGCCGGCCGGGTGGCCGCTTCAGGTGCGGTGCCGCCAGTTTCTGCAGGCCGGAGTGACTGCGCAGTCGGCCCAGGTACTCGATGTCGCACTCTTCCAGGGCCTCCAGCGTCGCGTTGTCGGTGAAACCGGCGTCGATGCGCACCCGAACCTGGGCGCCGGTGCTCTCGTTGAGTCGCCGCACCAGATGCGGGATCCAGGTGTCGGCGTTCTCGGCCGGGCCGGCGTTGCCCTCGCGCAGCAGGCCGCCCACCATGTCGCCGGTTTCTGCCAGCGAGGCGACCAGCGGTGAATAGATCCGCGCGCCGTACAGGCCATGATAGGCCGAGCCGCCCTGGTGGCCGTGGACCTCGATCGGCAGGCCGTCGATGTCCAGCGTCAGCTGCTTGGGGCGCTCGCCGTTCTTCAGCGCGGTCAGGCGCCAGATCACCAGTCGCAGCAGGCCTTCGTGCACGGCATCGATATTGTCGCAGCGCCCGAGGCAGGTCAGCAGCCGCGACAGCGTGGCTTGAGACGGCCGGTCCTGGGCCAGGGGCGTTGTCCCGCGCGCATCGCTGCAGGCCAGCTGCCAGAGCGGATCACGGCGCAGCGTGTCGGTATCGCTGAGGTCGATCCAGCCCATCGCACGCTGCAGCACCAGGGTACGCAACTGGCTGGCCAGCGAATGAAGGATGCGCAGCGGGTGGCGTCGATCGACCAGATTGTCTTCCAGCGCCTCAATCACGCCGCTGTTGTCGAGGGCCTCACGCAACAGCAGAGCGCCGCTGTCGCTGGTAGTGCGCTGGCCGCTCAGCTCAACACGGACAGCGCCGTTGCATGAGGGCGTCCAGGTGGATAGGCTTTCACCCATAGCGGATGGCTCTCTTGGTTCAGATTCTTGGCGGAACACACTGAATTTTCAAGAGAATACCATCCGCTATCTTCGTTTTCGGGCCGGCCTCATGAATAAGCCGGGTTGAAGGGCGCCTTCTCTTCCACCTGCTTCATGAACGCGCGAGCATCCTTCGCGGACTGACTGCTTCGGATCTCCAGATACACCCAACGCGTGGCGCGATCGATGGCGACGTACAGGTAGCGTTTTTGCTCCTCATCGGGCATCTGAGGCAGGTGCTTGATGTCGATGTGCACATACCCCGGTTCGTAGTCTTTGAAGGGCTTGTGCCTCGGCTTCTCGTCATCTCCGACGTCCTGCCGAGCCAGTTCCGCTAGTGTCGGCACGTCGCGCCGCTGGAGCATGCGATGCAGGCCGGAGCGAGACAACCGGGAGTTCAGGAACTCACGCGCCACGACGAGGAGATCATCCAGACCGAGGCGAAGGAATTCGCGCGCTGCGATCAGCACCTCCTCCTGCTCGGGCGTGAGCGTGGCCAGCAGGTTGTGACGCGTGTGCGATCGATCATGGACATCGTCACGGTACCGCCAGCGCCGTATGGTCGTGGTGGCGACACCATACTGGCGGGCCAGCTCGCTATCCGTGATGCTGGAGGGTGCTGCCTGGATCTCGGCCCGGATCTTCGGTGTCGTGGTCGCTTGTTTATGCAGCTTGATGTCCATGAACTTGCTCCCAAATGAATTGCTGAAGAAGCTCTCTCGCTGCTAGCAGAGGATAACTTCTATAGGCGATCCGATCATCCGGGACTCTACATCTAAACAAGGCCTCCGCGTATTGCTGAACATCTTCAGCGCGCGCATGAAGTTGCCAAAGTCCTCCTGAGCTCTTGAGCGCCTTGGTCATTTGAAATAGCCATCCTCGCGGAAAGTAGATCGCAACCAGGAAGTTTGTGAGCTATTGAGCTATACAGAGTGGCAGATTGCTTATCAGGCAGGAGGCCATATCCCGGCTTATTCATGAGGTCGGTCTGAAAACGAAGATGGCGAGTGGTTTTCTCTTGTAGAATCAGGATGTTCCTGCCAGAACACGATTCAAGAGGACCACTCGCCATGGGTGAAACCCTAACGACCTGGTCGCCCTCGTGCAACGGCTCTGTCCGTGTTGAGCTGAGCGGCCAGCGCACCACTAGCGACAGCGGCGCCCTGCTGCTGCGTGAAGCCCTCGACAACAGCGGCGTGATCGAGGCGCTGGAAGACAATCTGGTCGACTTCCGCAACCCGCTACGCATCCGCCACTCGCTGGCCAGCCAGCTGCGTACCCTGGTGCTGCAACGGGCGATGGGCTGGATCGATCTCAGCGATACCGAAACGCTGCGCCGTGACCCGCTTTGGCAGTTGGCCTGCAGCGATGCACGCGGCATGACGCCCCTGGTCCAGGACCGGCCGTCTCAAGCCACGCTGTCGCGGCTGCTGACCTGCCTCGGGCGCTGCGACAATATCGATGCCGTGCACGAAGGCCTGCTGCGACTGGTGATCTGGCGCCTGACCGCGCTGAAGAACGGCGAGCGCCCCAAGCAGCTGACGCTGGACATCGACGGCCTGCCGATCGAGGTCCACGGCCACCAGGGCGGCTCGGCCTATCATGGCCTGTACGGCGCGCGGATCTATTCACCGCTGGTCGCCTCGCTGGCAGAAACCGGCGACATGGTGGGCGGCCTGCTGCGCGAGGGCAACGCCGGCCCGGCCGAGAACGCCGACACCTGGATCCCGCATCTGGTGCGGCGACTCAACGAGAGCACCGGCGCCCAGGTTCGGGTGCGCATCGACGCCGGTTTCACCGACAACGCGACGCTGGAGGCCCTGGAAGAGTGCGACATCGAGTACCTGGGCCGACTGCGCAGTCACTCCGGCCTGCAGAAACTGGCGGCACCGCACCTGAAGCGGCCACCCGGCCGGCCACCCGAGCAGCCTCGCGAGTGGTGCCACGATCTGGAGTATCAAGCGGGCTCTTGGTCGGCACCGCGTCGCGTGGTGCTGGTGGTGCAGGAACGCCCCGATGACCTGCTGCTGCATGCCTTCTTCCTGGTCACCAACCTCGGCAAGTTCGACTGGCCGCCGGAGAAGGTCCTGGCGCTCTACCGCAAGCGCGGCAGCGCCGAGGCGCACATGGGCGAGGTGAAGTCGGCGCTCGACGTGCACCTCTCGTCGACCGATCGCGGCGCCTCCACCGTTCAGGACGTGATGGCACGCAACGAGGTGAGCCTGCTGCTCAGCCTCTACGCCTACCAGGTCCTGCATGGCCTGCGCTGCCTGCTGGAGCGGCAGACCCGGCAAGGCTGGAGCCTCAGCCGGATGCGCGAGCAGGTGCTGAAGGTCGCCGCCACGCTGAGACTGCACGCTCGGCGAATCACCGTTCATCTGGGTGCCGCCGCCGACAAGTGGTGGCCGACGCTGCTGAAGGGGTTGCCGAAGCTGACCGCACTGAGCTGACGCTCCTGCGAGACCACCACAGCATCAGAAAGCGAGCGACCGGAGCGGCGGTAGGCGATCACGGCTGCTTGGACGGCCGCCATTGATTCCAAAGAGCTATAAGTAAGTAGGAAAAGGGCTGCGTTCTGGCATTACTCAACAGCCACTCGCGCTGAAGAGGCGAATCCTGATAAGCAATGCCAACAGCCAGTACCTTCAGACCGCTCAATCAGCGCCCTCGTGAATAAGGCGGGTGAAAGCCTATCCACCTGGACGCCCTCATGCAACGGCGCTGTCCGTGTTGAGCTGAGCGGCCAGCGCACTACCAGCGACAGCGGCGCTCTGCTGTTGCGTGAGGCCCTCGACAACAGCGGCGTGATTGAGGCGCTGGAAGACAATCTGGTCGATCGACGCCACCCGCTGCGCATCCTTCATTCGCTGGCCAGCCAGTTGCGTACCCTGGTGCTGCAGCGTGCGATGGGCTGGATCGACCTCAGCGATACCGACACGCTGCGCCGTGATCCGCTCTGGCAGCTGGCCTGCAGCGATGCGCGCGGGACAACGCCCCTGGCCCAGGACCGGCCGTCTCAAGCCACGCTGTCGCGGCTGCTGACCTGCCTCGGGCGCTGCGACAATATCGATGCCGTGCACGAAGGCCTGCTGCGACTGGTGATCTGGCGCCTGACCGCGCTGAAGAACGGCGAGCGCCCCAAGCAGCTGACGCTGGACATCGACGGCCTGCCGATCGAGGTCCACGGCCACCAGGGCGGCTCGGCCTATCATGGCCTGTACGGCGCGCGGATCTATTCACCGCTGGTCGCCTCGCTGGCAGAAACCGGCGACATGGTGGGCGGCCTGCTGCGCGAGGGCAACGCCGGCCCGGCCGAGAACGCCGACACCTGGATCCCGCATCTGGTGCGGCGACTCAACGAGAGCACCGGCGCCCAGGTTCGGGTGCGCATCGACGCCGGTTTCACCGACAACGCGACGCTGGAGGCCCTGGAAGAGTGCGACATCGAGTACCTGGGCCGACTGCGCAGTCACTCCGGCCTGCAGAAACTGGCGGCACCGCACCTGAAGCGGCCACCCGGCCGGCCACCCGAGCAGCCTCGCGAGTGGTGCCACGATCTGGAGTATCAAGCGGGCTCTTGGTCGGCACCGCGTCGCGTGGTGCTGGTGGTGCAGGAACGCCCCGATGACCTGCTGCTGCATGCCTTCTTCCTGGTCACCAACCTCGGCAAGTTCGACTGGCCGCCGGAGAAGGTCCTGGCGCTCTACCGCAAGCGCGGCAGCGCCGAGGCGCACATGGGCGAGGTGAAGTCGGCGCTCGACGTGCACCTCTCGTCGACCGATCGCGGCGCCTCCACCGTTCAGGACGTGATGGCACGCAACGAGGTGAGCCTGCTGCTCAGCCTCTACGCCTACCAGGTCCTGCATGGCCTGCGCTGCCTGCTGGAGCGGCAGACCCGGCAAGGCTGGAGCCTCAGCCGGATGCGCGAGCAGGTGCTGAAGGTCGCCGCCACGCTGAGACTGCACGCTCGGCGAATCACCGTTCATCTGGGTGCCGCCGCCGACAAGTGGTGGCCGACGCTGCTGAAGGGGCTGCCGAAGCTGACCGCACTGAGCTGACGCTTCTGCGAGACCACCACAGCATCAGAAAGCGAGCGACCGGAGCGGCGGGCGGCGATCACGGCTGCTTGGACGGTCGCCATTGATTCCAAAGAGCTATAAGGAAGCGGGGAAATTTCAGCGTTTTGGCATTACTCAACAGCTATTCGCGCTGAAGAAGCCGATCCTGATAAGCGATGCCACCAGTCAGTACCTTCAGACCGCTCAATCAGCACCCTCGTGAATGAGGCGGGCATATGACTCGTACAGCACGTATCGAACCCATCAAGGAAGAAACACAAGAGAGCATTATCGTGTCTGGCTGGCGCGTGGTAGACGTCACGGATCCCAATGGGAAGCGCGAGATTTCTCGGCATGAGACCGAGCCGCAAGCTATTGAAGCCGCTCGCAATTACGAACGCGAGACTTCCAGCGAGCCTGGATCACAGCCGGACGATACTCAGGACTATGACGGTTCGGAACTTCCTCGCGACTAGCTATGAGACATGATGGCTAACATCCCAGCATCGGCAATTCGGCGATGTTTTGTTGATGCCTCATAAGACCCGATCCATGACGAATGGCGCAGCGCCAATCGATAACGCGGTGTGGTAAGTTATCAAGAGTCAGGCTACGGAGATTACAGTGTGATACTCTCGTACCCCATGATTCTTGGTTCGATTGCCCTACCTGCTTTGGCGGTCGGCTTCATTACCTATGGCGTCAGCAGCCAGGTGCATGGAGATTCGGATATCGCATTTCACAGCAGCATATTGGCAGCTCTCCTGGCGATCGTCTCGATATCCATAGCGCTGGTGATTTTTCACGGGTTTGGTTTCATCGGTTTGTAATGGAACCCTAACCAGATGCCAGTCATACCTTTCGTTCTGCGACTAAAACCTTATAGAGATAAATTCAAACGCTCGTTAGATTGCGGCTACGGATCTTTATGGAGCGATGTCGATGCGACAGCCGTGGCGGCAGGGCCCTCAGTCCTTATTTCCTCGTTATCGATGGAGACATTTCCCGAAGCTTTCGAGATGGCTGGTCATGACACCGCTGCTCGGTTTGATCTGGGTAACGGTGGCGGTCGCGCAAATGCCGGATTCAACGCTGTTTTCGCTGATGCAGCGGTGGGGCAACGTCGAATATCAGATGCAGGGCGATGCGCAGTTGAAGGCTTTCGAGGACCTTGCCGACGAAGCCGATGCGTTGGCCCGCAGCCAGCCTGAGAATCCCCGTGTCTTGACGGCTCAGGGCGTCGTCCTGGCCTCTTTCGCCAAGGCGAAGGGCGGGCTGGGGGCGCTGGATCTGGCCAAGCGGGCTCGCACGGTGCTGGAAAAGGCGATCTCCCTCGACCCACAGGGGGAAAGTGGCTCGGCTTACGTGACGCTGGGCGCGCTCTACCAGCATGCCCCGGGCTGGCCGATCGCTTTCGGAGACTCGGACAAGGCCCGGGAGCTCCTGCACAAGGCGGTCAGCATTCGTCCCGATGGCATCGATACCAACTTCTATTACGCCCAGTTCCTCGAGGAGCAGGGTGAGGCTGCCGAGGCATTGACGTACGCCAAACGCGCCGTCGATGGTCAACCTCGGGCTGGCCGTCCCTCCGACGAGGCGCTGCGGCAAGAGGCCGAGCGCTGGCTGGCCGGGCATCAGTAAGCGCTACCCAGTGCAGAGCGGCCTTGAGAAGCGGCCCTGGCCGATAGTCCAGCGCGCGCTTTCGTTGATCTGTTCATCCTAGGCTTTGTCTGAAAACTGCCTGCGCTCGGCCATACGGCGTTAAAAATCGGCTCAAAGTACTCATTTACACCGCGTAAACTGGTACGCCAGCCCGGTCCGTTTTCGCCGATTTTTGCCTTGTCTGACCTTCGCTCGACGACTTTTCAGACAAAACCTAGCGATCCTGCCTGGTGGCGTCTCCTATTCGATGGTGTCGCCGCCGATCTACCCTGATTTGGCGCCGGTTTCCATGATGCCGATGTGAAGCGGGACTAGCCTGGCTTCCGCGTGAAAACCTGCCGCATCGCACGGAAGTGTTGAAGCCCCCATCATGGCTGCCGGAAATGCCAGCTGCCGGCGAAACAGGACGGCAGCGGTTGGAATCGGTTCGCGGTGCCGCAATAATGAGGCTCCTGTTCCCAGGCAAGGAGCCGCGACATGGATCGTGAGATCGACCGGGTCAATCGTTTCGATGCCAAGGATATCGAGCGACTCGAAGATCAATCGCTGTACTCGGGCTTCTTTGGCCTGGAGAAGCGTCGCCTGCGTCATCGTCGGTTCAATGGCGAGTGGGGCGAGGCCATCGATCGAGAAGTTCACGTTCGCCGGGATGCGGTCGGCGTACTACTCTACGATCCGATTCATGACCATGTCGTGCTGGTCGAGCAGATCCGCGCCGGCGCTTTGGACGATCCTATCTCGCCGTGGAAGCTGGAGCCGGTCGCCGGACTGGTGGAGCCCGGCGAGACACCGGCGGATGTCGCGCGCCGCGAAGCGCAGGAAGAAGCGGGTTGCGATATCGGTGAACTGATCGAGCTCCATCGCTATTATCCGAGTCCTGGCGCCTGCACCGAGCAGGTCACGCTGTTCTGTGGCCTGATCGACAGCACGGGGCTCGGCGGCATACACGGTGTCGAAAACGAACACGAAGACATTCTGGTTCACGTCATGTCGTTTCCCGAGGCATGGGATCGACTGATGGCGGGACAATTGGACAATGCCATGGCGTTGATTGGCTTTCACTGGCTGGCACGCGAGCGCGCCACGCTGAGAGCCAAGGCCTGAAGCGAGAGTCGGTAGCGCAGCAGTGGCGGCAAGTCGTCGACGATCACCTGCGGCTGCGCCGGACACTCGAGCTGACTGGAGGCCGTCATGCGCCAGGAGAACACCATGAGAAAGACCGCTTACGTCACCGATCTCAAGACGCTTCAGGCGGAGTGCAGCAGCAATTATCTGCGGCTGTGCCGTCTCGTCATGGATATGGAGCCGGGTGACATCAAGGAAGTGCCGCTGGCGGGCGAACACGCACGCTTCGGGACTCTGTGGTTCGAAGTGCTCGAGCAGGCGCCGTACACCACGGTTGCGCGAGTTTCCCAGACCGGCGTGCTGGACAGCTTCGTCGATTCGCCGCGGATGACGGTGCATCTTTACCACGATGCGGACATGGCGGAAGTGACCGACTTTCAGCGTCAACGCCATTTCCAGGGTCGCTATCGCTATCCCAACCCGCAGATGCATCAGCCCGATGAAAAATTGCAGCTCAACCGCTTTCTGGGGGAGTGGCTGCAGCATGGGCTGGCGCACGGTCACGCCGTCGACGTACCGGAAACGCCTTGATGCGCCTGATCCAGATCACCGATTGTCACCTGTTGGCCGACCCTCGAGGCACGTCGCGCAAGGGGTTTCCGCTGCGCCAGTTGCAGGCGGTCGTCGAGCGCGCCAGGGCGCTGCGGCCCGATATTCTGCTGGTCACCGGCGATATTGCCGAGGATGAGACACCTGCTGCCTATCGCCACGCCAGCCAGGCCTTCGCGGCCGTGGGGTGCCCGTGGTTCTGGATCCCCGGCAACCACGATCAGCCGGAGCTGATGGAAGAGTGCCAGCCTTTTCACGAAGAGCTCGATCTCGACGGTTGGCGGGTGTTGTTGCTGAACTCTCGGATCAGCGGTCAACCCGGCGGAGAATTGGGGCAGGACCAGCTGCAGCGGCTGGCGTGGCAGCTCGAGGCGGACGATCGCCCGACGCTGGTCGCGCTGCATCATCCGCCGCTGGATATCGGTTCGGTCTGGATGGACGCGATCGGTCTGAAGGACCGGGACGCGCTGTGGCAAACGCTCTCGCCCTATTCGCAGGTCAAGGCCTTGATCTGTGGTCATATCCATCAGGCGTTTGCCGCCTGGCAGGGCGTCGTGGCCGTCTATGGGTGTCCGTCGACCTCGGATCAGTTCCTGCCGAAGAGCCATGAGTTCGCGATCGACGAGGCGGCGCGGCCCGGTTTACGTGTCGTCGATCTGCGCGGCGAGTCGTTGTCTACCTGGATCGAACGCGTCGATCTCTAGCTGTTTATAACCAAAAACGCTTTTTGGATCATCTTTGATTCTTTGACGTTATTACCGAAGTCTCGCTAGGGTTGACTCCCAGAGAAGCCCATATTCTGTTTTGCCATCTGATTTCAGAGGGCGACCGTGAGACATCGACCATGACAGCTCCTATCGTCAGCGCTCAGCGCCAGACCCATCTCAAGCAGCTCGAAGCCGAGTCCATCCATATCATCCGCGAGGTCGCCGCCGAGTTCGGCAACCCGGTGATGCTCTATTCGATCGGCAAGGACTCCTCGGTGATGCTGCATCTCGCCCGCAAGGCGTTCTATCCCGGGCCGCCGCCGTTTCCGTTGATGCACGTCAACACCACCTGGAAGTTCAAGGAAATGATCGAGTTCCGCGACCGGATGGCCGCGGACGTCGGGATGGAGCTGATCGAGCACATCAACGAGGAAGGCCGCGCCGCCGGCATCAACCCGTTCGACCACGGCAGCGCCAAGTACACCGACATCATGAAGACCCAGTCGCTCAAGCAGGCGCTGGACAAGTACGGCTTCGATGCCGCCTTCGGTGGCGCCCGTCGCGACGAGGAAGCCTCCCGCGCCAAGGAGCGCGTCTACTCCTTCCGTGACAAGCACCATCGCTGGGACCCCAAGAACCAGCGCCCCGAGCTGTGGAACCTCTACAACGGCAAGGTCAACAAGGGCGAATCGATCCGCGTCTTCCCGCTCTCCAACTGGACCGAGCTGGATATCTGGCAGTACATCTATCTCGAATCGATCCCCATCGTCCCGCTGTACTACTCCGCACCGCGCCCCGTGGTCGAACGCGACGGCATGCTGGTGATGGTCGACGACGATCGCCTGCCGCTGGAACCCGGCGAAGTCCCCGAAGAGAAATGGGTCCGCTTCCGCACGCTCGGCTGCTACCCGCTCACCGGCGCGGTGGAATCGAAAGCCGCCACGCTGCCCGAGATCATCCAGGAGATGCTGCTCACCCGCACCTCAGAGCGCTCCGGCCGCGCCATCGACCGCGACCAGGTCGGCTCGATGGAGAAGAAGAAGCGGGAGGGATACTTCTGAGCTTCGAGCTTCGAGCTTCGAGCTTCGAGCTTCGAAAGGGATTGCGAACTTTCGGCGTGATCAAATCCTGATTTTCGCGGCTCGCCCATAACCTGACCACTGAACATGCAGAGTGCACAGCCTGCTTGTAGCCCGAAGCTCGTGGCTCGCAGCGCTCGTGTTCTCCACTCATGAGGGAGAAAGAACCGTGTCCCACCAATCCACGCTGATCGCCGACAATATCGGCCAGTACCTCAAAGAGCACGAGCAGAAAGATCTGCTGCGCTTCATCACCTGCGGCAGCGTCGATGACGGCAAGTCGACCCTGATCGGCCGACTGCTGCACGACTCCAAGATGATCTACGAAGATCAGCTGGCGGCGATCACCCAGGCTTCCAAGACCAGCGGGACGACCGGCGACAAGGTCGATCTGGCGCTGCTGGTCGATGGCCTGCAGTCCGAGCGGGAGCAGGGCATCACCATCGATGTCGCCTACCGGTTCTTCTCCACCGACAAGCGCAAGTTCATCATCGCCGATACCCCGGGCCACGAGCAGTACACCCGCAACATGGCCACCGGGGCTTCCACCGCCAGCCTGGCGGTGATCCTGATCGACGCGCGCTATGGCGTGCAGGTGCAGACCCGGCGGCACAGCTTCATCGCCGATCTGCTGGGGATCAAGCACCTGGTGATCGCGGTCAACAAGATGGACCTGGTCGACTACTCGCAGGCGCGCTTCGATGAGATCGTCGCTGATTATCGCGAGTTCGCCGAGAAGCTCGACGCGACGGACATCCGCTTCGTGCCGATGTCGGCACTCGACGGCGACAACGTCGTCAACCGCAGCGAGCGCATGGCGTGGTACCAGGTCGACGGCGCGCCGGGGCCCGCGATGCTCGAACTGCTCGAAAGCGTCGAGATCGCCCACGACAGCAACCTTTCCGACCTGCGCCTGCCGGTCCAGTACGTCAATCGACCCAATCTCGATTTTCGCGGCTACTGCGGCACGCTCGAGGCGGGCATCCTGCGTCCCGGTCAGGCGGTCAAGGCGCTACCGTCGGGCAAGCGTTCCGTCATCGATCGTATCGTCACCTTCGATGGCGACCTGGAAGAAGCCTATCCCGGCCAGGCGATCACCGTGACCCTGCGCGACGAGATCGACATCTCCCGTGGGGACTGGCTGGTGGCGGCGGATGCGGAGGTCGCGCAGTCCGACGCGCTGGAAGCCGACATCGTCTGGATGCACGATGCCGCTCTCGAGCCGGGCCGGCTCTATGATTTCAAGATCGGCACGCAGGAAATCGCCGGCAAGGTCGCGGCGATCGACTATCAGATCGACGTCAATACGCTCGAGCATCACGAGGCCGCCAGCTTGCCGCTCAACGCCATCGGCCGCTGCCGGGTCGAGCTGACCGCCAGCGTGCCGCTGGATGACTATCGCAAGAGCCCCGGCACCGGCAGTTTCGTGGTAATCGACCGGCTGACCAACATCACGGTCGGCGCGGGCCTGATTCGCGGCGCGGCGGAAGGCGGGGCGACGGGAGGTGAAGTCGACTGGCAGGCCTTCGAAATCGAATTCAATGCACTGATCCGCAAGCACTTTCCGCACTGGGAAGCGAAGGATGTAAAACAGCTATTTCAAAATTAGTGTTCTTTGATGTATCTTGATGTAACGGAATGCGTTCACGCCACTCCCGGGAGTGGCGTTTTCATGTCCGCACTCTGCAAACCCTGGATTCATGGGATAACCGCCGCAGTTTGCAAACGGATGATGCTCTCTATCAGTTAACCGCTTCTCGCTCCCAACCGGCCGGGAGGAGAATGTGACTGTCGTGCCTGGATGCTCGCCGCGGGTAGCCCGACGCTTGGCCGGAGCCACAGACCGAGGTAAGTGCCTATTCAAAATTAATCGCGTGATCAGTTCCGTAACCACCGAGTAAGCGGTGTACCTCTTCACGTAGACGTTCAAACGAGAGATAGGCACTCAAGGGCAGCCAGGTGTACTTCATCTGCCGCCACAGAATCTCTATCAGATTCAGCTCTGGTGAGTAGGCAGACAGATAGATCAGATGCACACGTTGCGACATCCACTCCACCCTCTTGCGCCTAAAGGCCTTGGAGCGATGCATGCTGGCATTGTCGAGCACCACAACAGCGAAGGTGTCTGGATCCTTCTGGATCACAAACTGGTCAAACGCTTCTATGACCGTTTCCGTGGTCACTGTCTCGGTTGTCGTGTGATAGACCAGTTTTCCGGCTCGGCTTAAGAATCCCAGCACGTTTAGCCTTCGGCTGCGGGAGTAGGCAGTGACTTCCCAGGGCTTGCCGATAGGGCTCCACGCATACGGCACCGACGACGCTTGTGAAAAACCTGATTCATCAAAGTAATAGAGCTCGTGCTCGCCTTGGTCCTCTTGCTCGTGAAGCGCTTTCATCAGGCCTTGCGTTTTGCGAAAGTCCGTTTCGTCACGCTGGGGCTTGAGTGAATGCCGAATGCGCTTGAAGCTATGACCATTTTTTTTTCAACGCCCGGCGCAGTGTCACCGTGGCGACAGACTTGCCGGTCTCTTCTTGAAAGCGAGCCTGTAAGGCGCGAATCTGATGGGGATGCTCGGCTACCAACGCTTGCAGTCGCTTGTGATCGTGTTCATCGAGGGCGGGTGTTCGTCCACTACGCGGTTTGTCGATGAGACCATCAAAACCGGACACTTCCCATTGCTTGAACCATCGTGATACGGCATCGCGGCGAACCTGAAGTATCTCACTGATTTGGTTAATAGTATGGCCTTGGTCACTCAGTAGAATGGCATGCGCCCGACGACGGAGAGCGCGCTTCTCGCCATGGTGATAGGCGGAGGTCAGCGTCTGTTGTTCAGGTTCAGTGAGAGGGGCAACGAAGCGTTTTTCCATGGTTCTGTCCGTGTCAGAAATCCTGGCATGGATATTACACGAAAACTTTATATCAGGTACTTAGATATGACCACGATCGTATGGGATGGAACGACATTGGCGACGGATTCGCTGATCAGTGTCAATGGATCGACATACAACCATGCGCAAAAGCTCTTTCGACTCGACAACGGCGAATGGGTGGCATTCGCCGGTGAGCAACAAGGCTGGTGGGAAGTAATGGAGTGGCTCAATGCCGGCTCCCCCAGACATGCCAAACCCCATGTCACTCGGATCGAAATGATCATCGTGGGGCCCGATGGCGTATTCGAGATGTTCGATCGTCTGGTGCGCATGCCTGTCACAGGCCCCATCGCCTATGGTACCGGGTGGAAATGGGCGCTGGCGGCTATCGATCACGGCAAGGATGCGGTCGCCGCCGTGAAATACGCGGCCACGCGGGATCACGATACCGGCGGCGAGGTCCAGGCGGTAACGCCCCGAATGCAGACCTCCGTCACGTTTGACGAGATGATGCAAGAAGCGGAAACGAGCGTGGCCTAGGGCCTGTTGCCGTTTCAGCGAGACCCGCGTTGCGGCGCCAAACAGGCCCTGGCGCCGCGACGGCGTGCGTGCCGATTCGCTGCGCTATGGCTATTTCCTTCCTGGGGCTTATCATTGACTGATGGCACGTTAGGACCTGTCCACGACTTCCGATGTCGGAAGTGAGGTCGTGTTCGAAAACGTGCGTCTCGTTCCCAAAGGATGATCGGCATGCAACACGTCAATTGGCAGCTCGACGGTATCGTTACCCAACTGCGCGCGACTCGTGAACAGTGGCGCGCTCAGAATGGCCGAGAGAGAGAGAAGGGTTGTCGTGAGTTGCCGTCACGACATCGCATCCGGGAAACGCTGGAACTCCTGAGCGGGGCCATCTTTCCGATGCGCCTGGGGCCTTCGGATCTGCGCAAGGAGAGCGAGGACTTCTACGTCGGCCACACGCTGGACCGTGCGCTCAATGCGCTGCACGAGGAAGTGCTGCTCGAGTTGCGCTACATGGCCCGGCTCAATGGCGACAAGACCTCCGAGCACCAGGCGGCGGCGACGCAAATCATCCAACGGTTCGCGGATGACCTGCCCAGCCTGCGCCAGCGTCTCGATGGCGATGTGATGGCCGCCTACTATGGCGATCCGGCCGCGCGCAGCGTCGATGAAGTGCTGCTCTGCTACCCCGGCGTCCACGCGGTGATCTATCACCGCATCGCCCACTATTTCTATCAGGTGGGCGCCGGGCTGGTGGCTCGCATCATCGCCGAACTGGCCCATTCCGATACCGGTATCGACATTCACCCCGGTGCCCAGATCGGCGAAGGCTTCTTCATCGATCACGGCACCGGTGTGGTCATCGGCGAAACCGCGATCATCGGCAACCGGGTACGGCTCTACCAGGCGGTCACGCTCGGCGCCAAACGCTTCCCGGCCGACGAGAAAGGGCATCTCGAAAAAGGCCTGCCGCGCCACCCGATCGTCGAGGACGACGTGGTCATCTACGCAGGGGCGACCATTCTAGGACGCATCACGGTGGGGCAGGGCTCGGTGATCGGCGGTAACGTCTGGCTGACCTGTAGCGTACCTGCCCAGAGCAACATCACCCAGGCCAATATCCAGAGCGGACCGTGCCCGTGAGGCACCGTCGCCCGCTAGCGTAAACCCCGTCCCGATCCTATTGCGTAGACATCGGCCGGCATCGCACTGCCGGCCGATGTCGTTCTGGTCGCGCCGAACGCCGGCAACGCTGCGATTATCGCTTCGGTTTGCGGGCGATCAGCGTCGCCCGACGCGGGGCGGGGTAGCCTTCGATGGTTAGATTGCGATTCTTCGGGTCGAGGAAATCGGCCAGCGAATGAAACTGCATCCAGTCGGTCGAGCGCTGTTCGTCGAGCGTGGTGACCGTTTCGTCGACACAGCGAATGGCTTCGAAGCCGCAGCGCTCAAGCCAGTGCGCCAGGGCGCTTGACGAGGGCAGGAAGTAGACGTTGGGCATGCTGGCATAGCGTTCGCCGGGCATGAACACGGTGCGCTCGTCACCCTCGACCACCAGCGTCTCCAGCACCAGCTCGCCGCCGGGCACCAGCGCATCCTTCAGTTGCAGCAGATGATCCAGCGGTGAAGGGCGGTGGTAGAGCACCCCCATCGAAAACACGGTATCGAAGGCGGCGAGCTTCGCCGGTACGTCTTCGATGCCGACCGGCAGAAAGTGGGTGCGCTCGCCATCGGCATCGCCCACGAAGTGACGCACGGCGTGGAACTGGTAGTAGAAGCGCGGCGAGGGGTCGATCACCAGCACGAACGCGGCACCGGCGCCGGCCATGCGCCAGGCGTGATAGCCGTTGCCGCCGCCGACATCCAGAATGCGACGGCCGGCGAGGGGCGACAGGTGCGGCGCGACCCGCTGCCATTTCCAGTCCGAGCGCCACTCGGTATCGATATCGATGTCGCCGAGACGATAAGGCCCCTTGCGCCACGGCATCAGGATCTTGAGCAGATTCTCGCAGCGCCGACGCTCGGCGTCGCTCAGTTCGAGCGCTACCGTGACACGATCGGCCTGCAGGTTCACTTGCCGTGTCGACGACAACGCCGGCAGTTTGGCCACTGCCTTTTCCCACGCCGGCAGATCGCCGTGGCGGCGCCGATCGAGCCCGCGCGCCAGCTGTTCCGGAAGCAGTGCCAGCCAGCGGGTCAGGCCGTGTTCGAGGAAGGCGAGATAGAGCCGGCGTTCGGCGTCCTTGAGCGTATCGATAGCGACGTCAGACATCCTCGAACGTGGCCTTCTCTTGGGATGTCGCCTTGTCCTTGAACGCGGCCTTGTCCTTGAAAGCGACGAGGGAGGCGAAGTTGAGATACTGGAACCAGGTCGTGACGCGCGAGAACCCGGCCTGGGTCAACCGTTCGTGATGCGCCGCCAGCGTATCCGGCACCAGCACGTTTTCCAGCGCGGTACGCTTCTGGCTGATCTCCATGTCGCTGTAGCCGTTGGCCCGCTTGAAATCGTGGTAGCGTTCCACCAGCCAGGCATTTTCCTGCTCGTCTTCCGCGACGATCTTTTCCGACAGCACCAGGATGCCGCCGGGCTCCAGTGCCGCGAACAGCCTGGCGATCACCGCATCGCGGTCCGCCGGCGGCAAAAACTGCAGCGTGAAGTTGAGCACGATCATGCCGCTGGGCCGATAGTCCAGATGACGGATATCGCCCTCGACGAACTGGATCCGATGATCCGGACTTTCGGCGGCGGCGGTTTCGCGGGCCCGGGCGATCATCGTCGGAGAGAGGTCGACGCCGGTCAGCTCGAAGGCATCGGCGGGCAGTCGCCCGGCCAGTGCCAGCCCGACCGCGCCCAGCGAGCAGCCCAGGTCGTAGACATGGGCGCCATGGCGCAGGTGGCGTTCGGCGATGACGCCGAGCATGCCGAGAATCTGACCGTAGCCAGGAATCGAACGCCGGACCATGTCCGGGAAGCACGCCACGACCTGCTCGTCGAACGAGAAACTCGCCACACGATCAAGGGGTGTCGAAAAGATGGCGTCACGGTAAGATGCGTCAATCATTGCCGGAAGATATTCTTAATTGGGAGAGCGTGAAGCGAGCGCAACAACTGTCATGACTCGCTGCGGCCATAGTGTACGTTTTGCGCCTCTTCGCTGCACGTGACAAGGAGAGCATTAGATGTCGATTCGTGAGACCCAGGCATGGAAAGCGCTCGAGCAGCAGCTCGAAGGGGGGATGCGGGAGGTTCATCTGAAGACCCTGTTCCAGCAGTCGCCGCGCTTCGAGACATTCTATCTGGAAGCCGCCGGCATTCAGATGGATCTGTCCAAGCAGCGCTGGACGACGGAAGTCCGGGAGCAGTTGCTCTCGCTGGCGCGAGAAGCCGGCGTGCCCGAGGCGGTGCAACGCCTGCTCTCGGGGGAGCGGGTCAATCACACCGAGGACCGCCCGGCGCTGCATACCGCGTTGCGTCTGCCGCGGGATGCCAGGCTCGAGGTCGAAGGCGTCGATGTGGTCGACGAAGTGCATGCCACCCTCGACAAGATGGAAACGCTGGTCAACAAGCTGTTGAACGGCCAGTGGCGCGGCGCGACCGGCAAGCCGATCACCGATGTGGTCAACCTCGGCGTCGGCGGTTCGGACCTGGGTCCGCTGATGGTCACGTCCGCACTGACCGATTTTGAGCCCGATGATGTCTTCGAGGTGTCGACTCACTTCGCGTCGACCATGGATGGTTCGCAGCTGGCCGACTTCCTGAGCTGGCTCAACCCTGAAACCACGATGTTCATCCTGTCGTCGAAGTCCTTCGGCACCATCGACACGCTGTCGAACGCTTCCACCGCACTCGACTGGATCGCGACACGCTTGGGCGGCGACGAAGCGCTGATCAAGCGTTTCCACTTCGTTGGTGTTTCCACCAAACCCGAGAAGATGACCGAGTGGGGCATCGATCCGGGCAATCAGCTGCTGTTCTGGGACTGGGTCGGCGGTCGCTACTCGCTGTGGAGCGCCATCGGGTTGCCCATCGCCATTCGTGTCGGCATGGACAACTTCCGTCAGCTGCTGGCGGGCGCCCACGCCATGGACGAGCACTTCCGTACCGCCGATCTGGCCGAGAACCTGCCGGTGCAGCTGGGACTGATCGGCATATGGAACGTCAACTTCCTCGATATCCGCTCCCACGCGGTGTTGCCGTACGATGGGCGCCTCAAGCACCTGCCAGGGTACTTCCAGCAGCTCGAGATGGAATCCAACGGCAAGTCCGTCACCAACAATGATGACGTGGTCGACTATTCCACCTGCCCGGTGATCTGGGGCGAGATCGGCCCCAACGGCCAGCATGCGTTCTACCAGTTGCTGCACCAGGGCACGCAGCCGGTGGCGTGCGACTTCATCGCGCCGGTCAATCGCTACAACGATGTCGAGGACGAACGCTTCCGTGACGACCTGATGGCCCAGCACCGGCTGGCGCTGGCGAACTGCTTCGCTCAGTCCCGCGTACTGATGCTCGGCGACGACGCGGTGAAGTCCGAGAGCACGCCGCCCAGCTACAAGCGTTATCGCGGCAACCAGCCCTCTTCCACGCTGATGTTCGACAGCCTCAACCCGGCCACGCTGGGTGCCCTGATCGCGCTCTACGAGCACAAGGTGTTCGTGCAGGGCGTGATCTGGGACATCGACTCGTTCGACCAGTGGGGTGTCGAGCTGGGCAAGAAGATCGCCACCGAGACCGAAGAGATCATCGCCACGCAGAATGGTCTGGAGACGCTCGACGACTCCAGCCGCGGGCTGATCCAGGCGATCTGGAAGGGGCAGAAGTCCCGGTGATCGGCCGGTGTCGCGAAAGCGCCGGGGGCTCGGATGTCCAGCGAGCCAGGTGAGGGAGCCATGTCGAGCGAGTCGCTTTCGATAGCGAGACCGGCCAGGGCGCTGCTGTACCTGCATGGCTTCAACAGCAGCAGCGCTTCGCCCAAGGCCCGGCTGGTCAAGGCGGCCTGCGAGGCGCTGGCCCGGCACGAGGGTCGCCCGCTTGCGTGTCTGACCCCGGACCTGTCGCACCGGCCGGACCTGGCCTGGCGGCAGGCCGAAGCGGCGCTCGAGTCGCTGGGCCATGAAGGTACGCTGCTGGTCGGCAGCTCCATGGGCGGCTTCCTGGCCACCCTGCTGGCGGAGCGCTATGGTCTGCGGGCCGTGCTGATCAACCCGGCGGTTCAGCCTGCCCGCTTCGTGGCCGATTACCTGGGGCAGACGTTGCTCAACGACGCCTCCGGCGAGCAATTCACGATCGACAATAGTTATTTCGATCAATTGACCGCCCTGCAGTGGGAACGCATCGTCCATCCCGCGCGCTACCTTCTGCTGCTCGGCAGCGCGGACGAGACGCTGGATTGCCGCGACGCGCTGCGAGCTTATGCCGGCAGTCGCATCCTGATCCACCCCGGCGGCGACCATGGCTTCGATGTGCTGCCCGAGTATCTGCCGGCGCTCTTCGCTCACGGCGGCTGGCACGTGCCGAGATCCCTCGTGCTGTCTTGAGCGCATCGCGCCAACCTCGGGCGGTAACGCGATACTGTAGATTTGACCAGTAGGGTGTATCATCGTCGCCAGCCTGCATGGGGTGGAGATGTCGCGATTCGGCTCGTACCGGCGATCACGCCTCGCTAGCGCCAGCCATGGCTCGCGCCAGACGTGCCGCGACGATTCGATGACGCAGCGGTCTCCACCCTGCAACGTCGATCCTGCAACTTTGACCCTGTGACTTTGACCTTACAAACGTGGCGAGACCCTGCATGACGCAATACAGCGCCAGTTCCATCGAGGTGCTTTCCGGCCTCGATCCGGTCCGCAAGCGGCCGGGCATGTACACCGACACCACCCGTCCCAACCACCTGGTGCAGGAAGTCATCGACAACAGCGTCGATGAGGCCCTGGCAGGGCACGCTCGCGAGATTCGCGTCGTTCTGTTGGACGACGGCGGCATCGAGGTTTCCGACGACGGCCGGGGCATGCCGATCGACGTGCATCCCGAACATGGCGTGACCGGGGTCGAGCTGATCCTCACCCGGCTGCACGCCGGCGGCAAGTTCTCCCAGTCCAGCTACCGCTTTTCCGGCGGCCTGCATGGGGTCGGCGTATCGGTGGTCAACGCGCTGTCGACGCGGCTCGAGGTCGAGGTGTGCCGCGAGGGCAATCGCTACGGTATCGCCTTCGAGAAGGGAGAGAAGGCCGAGGAGCTCTCGGTCATCGGCAGCTGTGCCAAGCGCGCCACGGGAACGGTGGTGCGTTTCTGGCCGGAGGCGGAATACTTCGACAGCCCTAGGTTGTCACTGCCGAAGCTGAAACACCTGATGCGCGCTAAGGCGGTGCTCTGCCCCGGCCTCAAGGTGGTGCTCAAGGAAACCGATGGCGCGGAAAGCGTCTGGCAGTACGAAGACGGCCTGCGGGATTACCTGGCCCAGGCGGTCGACGGTTTCGACGTGCTGCCGGCATCGCCGTTCACCGGCCACTTCGAGGACGAGGAGCAGGGTGTCGACTGGGCCATTCAGTGGCTGCCGGAAGGTGGCGAGCCGGTCCTGGAATCCTACGTCAACCTGATCCCCACGCCGCTCGGCGGTACCCACGTCAACGGCTTCCGCAGCGGCCTGCTCGAAGCGGTACGCGAGTTCTGCGAATACCGCAGCCTGCTGCCGCGCGGCGTCAAGCTGTCGCCGGAGGATCTGTGGGAGAAGGTATCGTTCGTGCTCTCGATCAAGATGCTCGATCCGCAATTCGCCGGGCAGACCAAGGAGCGGCTGTCATCACGCACGGTGGCGGGCTTCGTCTCCGGCGTGGTCAAGGACGCTTTCTCGCTGTGGCTCAACCACCATGTCGATCAGGCCGAACAGCTGGCCGAACTGGTGATCAGTGCCGCCCAGCGGCGTCAGAAGAGCGCCAAGAAGGTCGCCCGCAAGAAGGTCACCTCGGGGCCGGCGTTGCCCGGCAAGCTGGCCGACTGCTCCGGCCAGGATCCGGTATCGAGCGAACTGTTCCTGGTCGAGGGGGATTCCGCCGGCGGCAGTGCCAAGCAGGCGCGTAACCGCGAAACCCAGGCGATCCTGCCGCTGCGCGGCAAGATCCTCAACACCTGGGAAGTCGAATCCGCCGATATCTACAGCTCGCAGGAAGTGCACGACATCGCCGTGGCGATCGGTCTCGATCCGGGCAGCGACGATCTTTCCAAGCTGCGCTACCACAAGGTCTGCATTCTCGCCGACGCCGACTCCGACGGGCTGCACATCGCCACGCTGCTGTGCGCGCTGTTCGTGCGACACTTCCCGGCGCTGGTCGATGCCGGCCACGTCTTCGTCGCCATGCCGCCGCTCTATCGCATCGACCTGGGCAAGGAAGTCTTCTACGCCCTCGACGAGAGCGAGAAGGCCGCGACGCTCAAGCGCCTCGAAGGCAAGCGCGGCACGCCCAACGTCCAGCGTTTCAAGGGGCTGGGCGAGATGAGCCCGCTGCAGCTGCGCGAGACCACCATGGCCGTGGACACCCGACGGCTTGTCCAGCTCACTCGCGAACTCGACGACGGCACGCTGGAGATGATGGACATGCTGCTGGCGCGCAAGCGGGCCGCCGATCGCAAGAGTTGGTTGGAAGATTACGGCAATCTCGCCGAGATCGAGGTCTGACATGCCTGCGCGAGGCTCATACGACGTTGAACGATGAGCGCCGAATGCTCATTGACACCCCAGTCAACTGCGCGTCGTCGCTCATCGTTCGCCTTGTCTGAGCCACGCTCGGCGATGTCCAGGACGTTATCGCGCCGCTCGAAGCGGCTCCTCGGGTAATGAAGATCGTTAGAAGATACCGGCAAGGTAGAAAGTCGGCGAGCGAAGCTCAGGCTAGGCAAAAATCGTCGAAAAAGCGGAGTTTACAGGGTGTAAATGAGCACTTTGAGACGATTTTTAACAACGCCTGAGCGAGCGCAGCCACTTTCCTAAGGGGCAATAATGACCATGGATATTCAGGTAGCGGAGGGCGACGTCGAACGCCTTTCGCTCAAGGAGTACACCGAGAAGGCGTATCTCGATTATTCGATGTACGTGATTCTCGATCGCGCGTTGCCGCATATCGGCGACGGCATGAAGCCGGTTCAGCGACGTATCGTCTATGCGATGCGCGAGCTGTCGCTCAATGCCAATGCCAAGTACAAGAAGTCGGCACGTACCGTCGGCGACGTGCTGGGTAAATTCCACCCTCACGGCGACAGCGCCTGCTACGAGGCGATGGTACTGATGGCGCAGTCGTTCAGCTATCGCTATCCGCTGGTCGACGGCCAGGGCAACTGGGGGAGCCCGGACGATCCCAAGTCGTTCGCCGCCATGCGCTATACCGAAGCCCGGCTGTCGCGTTTCTCCGAGACGCTGCTGGCGGAGCTGGGGCAGGGCACCGTCGACTGGACGCCCAACTTCGACGGCACCATGAACGAGCCGGCGGTGCTGCCGTCGCGGCTTCCTCACGTGCTGCTCAACGGCGGCACGGGCATCGCCGTCGGCATGGCGACCGATATCCCGCCGCACAACGTGGTGGAGGTGGTCGAGGCGACCTGCCATCTGCTGCGCAATCCAGAGGCCAGCGTCGCGGATCTGATGCAGCATCTGCCGGCACCGGATTTCCCGACGGATGCCGAGATCATTTCGCCGGCGGCCGATCTGCGCAAGCTCTACGAGTCCGGCCGCGGCTCGGTCAAGCTGCGTGCCCGTTACGAGCGCGAGGATGGCAACATCGTGATCACCGCGGTGCCGTATCAGGTCAGCGGGGCCAAGGTACTCGAGCAGATCGCCGCCCAGATGCAGGCCAAGAAGTTGCCGATGGTGGCGGATCTGCGAGACGAGTCGACCCATGAGACACCGACGCGCCTGGTGATCGAGCCGCGTTCCAACCGTATCGATGTCGAGGGGCTGATGGCGCACCTGTTCGCCACCACCGACCTCGAGAAGAACGTTCGCGTCAATCTCAACGTGATCGCGCTCGACGGCCGGCCGCGGGTGATGCCGCTCAACGACATGCTCGGCGAATGGCTGACGTTCCGCCGTGCCACCGTGCGCCGGCGCCTGGAGCACCGTCTCGGCAAGGTCGAGGATCGTCTGCACCTGCTCGAAGGTCTGCTGGTCGCTTATCTCAACATCGACGAGGTGATCCGCATCATCCGCGAGGAGGATGAACCCAAGCCGGCTTTGATGAACGCGTTCGGCATCACCGAGCGTCAGGCCGAAGCGATTCTCGAGCTGCGTCTGCGTCACCTCGCCAAGCTCGAGGAGATGAAGATTCGCGGCGAGCAGGATGAGCTGGAAGCGGAACGCAAACAGCTCCAGAAGCTGCTGAGCTCCGAGGCGGCGATGACCGATCTCGTCGAGAAGGAGCTGCGTGAAGCGGCCGAGGCCTACGGCGATGCCCGCCGCTCGCCGCTGGTGGAGCGTGCCGAAGCCAGGGCGCTTTCCGAGGTCGAACTGGTGGGCGCCGATCCGGTGACCGTGGTGCTGTCCGAAAAAGGCTGGATTCGCGCGGCGCGGGGACACGATATCGATCCTGCCGGACTCTCCTACAAGTCGGGCGACAGCTTCCACCTGGCAGCACGAGGGAAGACCAACCAGCCGCTGGTGTTGCTCGATGACAGCGGTCGGGCCTACACGATGACGGCCCACAATCTGCCCTCGGCGCGCGGCCAGGGCGAGCCGGTGACCGGGCGGATCAACCCGCCGGCCGGCTCGAGCATGGTCGGGCTGATGCTGGACGTACCCAGCGCGCGCTATCTGCTGGCGTCCGACGGCGGCTACGGTTTCGTCGCCAGGGTCGAGGACCTGCTCGGCAAGAACAAGGCCGGAAAATCGGTACTTTCGGTGCCCAAGGGGTGCAACGTGATGCCACCCAAGGCGATTCCGGAGGGCGACGGCGTGCGGGTGGCGGCCGTCTCCAACGAGGGGCGCCTGCTGGTCTTCGCGCTGTCGCAGTTGCCGGAGATGGCAAAAGGCAAGGGCAACAAGATGATCGATATCCCGGGGGCCAAGGCCGCGAGACGGGAGGAGTTCGTGCGCGACCTGGTGCTGCTGCCGGAAGGCGCGTCGTTGATCGTCTACGCCGGCAAGCGCAAGCAGACGCTGAAGACGGCAGATCTCGAATACTATACCGGCGAGCGTGGTCGTCGCGGCAGCAAGCTGGCGCGTGGATTCCAGAAGGTCGACCGGCTCGAAGTCGAGTCCTGAACGACATCCGACGCTGCCGGATGTTCAAGACAGCGATGACCGAGGGGTAGTGATAGCCGGTTACAGGCGCTATTCCTGGCAGGTCATCGGATTCATCGATAATCGGATTCATCGATAAAGAGAGGGCGCCGCCTGGCGCCACGTGGGGAAAAGATGTCACAACGTTTCGTGGTGCGAGCCACCGGGCCTGCACGGCCCGGCCAGACGGCTGCACTGGGTACGGCGCTGGTCAGCGCCCATTGCCGTCTGCTGGATCTGAACCAGCATGTCGCCTTCGGCGAAGTGACGCTGGAGGCGCTGGTCGAAACAGCCGAGGATCTCGAGGCCTTGCTGCCGTCGGCTGGCGACGTGTTCGGGCTGGATTGCCGTGTCGAGAAGGTGTCCGCCGAAAGCGAGGCGCTGTGGAAGGATGTCGCCAAGGATGCCCGCTGGGTACTGACCTTGATGGCACCGGCGCTCTCCGCGGAAGTGATGGCGGAAGTCGGCGCGCTGACGGCTGAGCAGGGCCTGGTCATCGAGCGGGTCAAGCGGTTGTCGGCCGGCTGCCAGCTCGACACGGCCGGCTCGCCGGCCGGTGCCTGCCTCGAATGGCGGCTCAGCGGCGCGGTGGCCGATTCCGCGTCTCTGCGCGAGAAGATCCTGGCGCTGAGCGATCGCTTCGGAGTCGATGTCGCGTTGCAGCCGGCGAATCTGTGGCGACGGCACCGCCGGCTGGTCTGCTTCGACATGGATTCGACGCTGATCCAGGCGGAAGTCATCGACGAACTGGCGCGGCGTCATGGCGTGTATGACGAGGTCGCCGCGATAACCGAGCGTGCCATGCGGGGCGAACTTGACTTCCAGCAGAGCTTTCGCGAGCGCATGCGCAAGCTGGAAGGCCTCGACGAGTCGGTGCTGGCGGAAATTGCCGAATCGTTACCGCTGATGCCGGGGCTGGAGCGATTGATGCGTTATCTCAAGCACCTGGGTTATCGGACCGCGATTCTCTCCGGCGGCTTTACCTATTTCGCTCGTTACCTGCAGGAACGGCTGGGTTTCGATGAAATTCACGCCAACGAGCTGATCATTCGCGACGGCAAGGTCTCTGGCGAGGTTCAGGAGCCGATCGTCGATGCCGACCGCAAGGCGATGATGCTCAGGCAGATCGCCGAACGGGAAGGCTGGGATCTGGCCCAGACCGTGGCGGTTGGCGATGGCGCCAACGATCTCAAGATGCTGGCGGTCGCCGGCATGGGCGTGGCGTACCATGCCAAACCCTTGGTGCGTCAGCAGGCGCAGCAATCGGTTTCGGCCTGCGGTCTCGATGGGCTTCTGTACCTGCTGGGCTATTCGGAATCCGATCTGGCGGCCTTGGCGGAAGATTGAGCGGGGGGCCACGGCCGGCACGCCGACCGAGCGGACTCCCGGGTTTCCCGGGGGTCAGTCGGTTGAGGTTGAATTATTTTGTTTGACAGCAACGAAAAGTTACACTGCTTGCTCGCCGGCCGTGACGCGGCCACGCCTGACTGCTTTATCATTGGCTCTTCGCCATTGATCCTTTGGCCATCAGCGCTTTGTCATTCGCCGTTTGTCATCGACCACGCATTATCGAAAACTCATGACCGACTCTGCTTCCACGGATATCCACCAAGCTAAAGCCATATGGGAGTGGCTCGAGCCACTATGCCTTCAGGGTGGCGCGAATCTGGCGTTCGACGCTGCCGGTAGCACTTCCTGGCCGGTAATACTGGATCACGTCGTCATCGGTCAGGCGCTGGTCATCGACGTGTCCGCGGTGCCGGCGCTGGCGAAGTCGCTCACTCGGGGGGGCGAGTTTCATCTCATCGGTCATGTCAGCGGAGCGCTGGTTCGCACCGCGCCGCTCACGGTGATCGAGCCCCTGGAAGATGCGCAGCGGATACAGTTTCGCTGCACCTACCCCGAATACATCAGCACCATTCACCGGCGCGGTACCTTTCGCGCCCCGCTGCGGGCCGAGATGGGCGTCGAGACGCGTCTCACCCTGACGGCGGATGGACCTGTCATCGATACCGAAATCCGCAATCTCTCGCTGGGCGGATGCCTTCTCGCCATGCGTCTGGTGGATGCCGTGGCGCTGACGCCCGGCCAGCTGATCGAGGCTCTCGAGCTACGCTTCCCCAATCGGCAGCGTCTCAAGCTCAAGGGGCATATCCGTCATGTACGCACCGATGACGACTGGACGATGGCGCTGATCGGCTGCGAGTTCGATGAATTGCCGATCGACAGCGAGCGGCAACTCTGGCACTGCGTCAAGGAAATCGAACGCGAGGGTGCACGCAAGGCTTCGATCAGCGACAAGCCGCTCGAGCCTTCTTCGCTGTTCATGCTGCCGCAGGGACGCCGGCCGCAACCGGTCAAGTCGATCCTGACCGCCCCGGCGCCAGTCGCGGGCGCTGACAATACGGTCGTCCGGCGACTGCGGAAGATCGCCGACTATCTGAACGCGCAGAGCCTGCAGCTTCAGAATGGTGGCCTGATTGCCTCATCTTTGCTGTCCCGACATGCGGACACGCTGCTGTCGCTTGGCGCGCAAAGTCGGGAATCGCTGCTCTATGCGCTGGGATATCTCGAGAACGAACCGGTCCAGGTCCAGCATGCGCTGGCGGTCGCGGTTCGTGCCGTCGATCTGGCGCGCCGGCAGGGCTACGACGACAGTACCCTCAAGGCGATCGCGGCCAGCGCCCTGATCCACGATCTCGGCAAGGCGTCGTTGCCTGCCACGCTGCTCGAGAGCCGCGTCCCGTTGAGCGACGCCCAGCGGGCGCTATTGCCGGGGCATGTCCAACTGATCAGCGAGCGGCTGGCCGATTGTCGCTGGCTTTCGACGGATGTCGCCACGTCGGTGGTCGAACAGATCAACGAACGGCTCGACGGCAGCGGCTATCCTCGCGGGCTGCGCGCCGAAGCGATCGATGATCTGGGTCGGATGGTGGCAGTGGTCGATGTCATCGATGCGCTGACGCGCCCGCGCGCGGACCGCGACGCCTGGCCCCTGGTCAATGCTTATCGCCATGTGCTGGGGAACGCCGCGCTCTTCGACAATGTCTGGGCACAACGCTATGTGCGTCTCTTCGGCATCACGCCAGTAGGCTCGCTGGTGCGATATTCCAGCGGCGCCCTGGCCTGGGTTCAACGTCTGGATGCCAAAGGGCGGCCCTCGCAGGTCCATATGGTGCTCAATGCCAATAGCCGGCAGCGTCGTCTCGATCTGGTACTGGGACGACACGATCTCGATCAGCTCGGTCGGCTGGAAGGCGTGGCCAAGCCCGGCGATTATGGCTTGTCGCGGAGTGGCAGCGCCTCGCCAGGAACGGCCTGATTTTTCCTTTCCGATTCGCCGGCGAGCGCTAACGCTGGCGTTCCCGTGCCTGACGGGGTGTGATGCCGAAGGTGCGGCGGAACGCGGTGGCGAAGTTGGTAGCATCGTTGTAGCCGGCGAGTTCGGCGGCCTCGCTGACGCTGACATGGCTATCCTGTAGAGCCCGGTTTGCCGCGTCCAGACGCCGCTGACGCAGGTGACGCTGCAACGGCATTCCATAACGCTGCTGGCTGAGCCGCTGCAGTGTGCTCACGCTCATGTTTAGATGTCCGGCGATCTCCGTGAGGGTCTTGGTATCGCCACTCCCGCCTTCGATGAAATCCCACAGTCGCCGTTGCTGGCGGGTTTCTCTGCTGTCTCTGTCCGATGTCCGCAACAGCGGTGCCAAGCCTTCGCCGGCCATGGTCAGCGCCAACCCTTCACGTCGCAGGCGAGTGGAAAAATCGTCAGCGGCGCGAGGGGTCGAAAGCTGGGTGCGAGCCAGCGTCAACAAGCCGGCGCTAGGTTGCCATTGGCGTAGCCCCAGGTGTGGCAGGTCATCGAGCAGACGTGCCGTTTCCGGCGATGTCTGAAGCCAGGCTGGCGACAAGGTCAGCGTTAAACTGAATTCGTGGGTACCGGCCAGAGCGTGGCGCTCGAACGTTGCGGCTTCCCGCAGATGGACCAGTAGGGCCGTCGGCCGTTCCGAGGCGAGTGGCATTGGGCGGCCGTCGAAGCGCACGTCGACCATACCGGCCATGAACAGGATCAGCTTCAAGCCAGGCATCATTTCTGCATGATTGCTCATGCGATGGCGATTGCGGATCGCGGCATGGCGCAGCACCAATTCCTCTTCGATCACATCCACGCCAAAATTGCCGTCGAGCAGCGGCTCCCCCGGTACGCTGTCGATACGATAGTCGCGTCCGAGATGGATAGCGTGGTGCCTCAGTGCGTCATGCCCAAGCGCTTCTGGGCGAGGCGGGAGGGTGAAATGAGAAGAGATCACGTTTGGCTGTCAGGCAAAGGTAATTGGAGGTTTCCCACAGGTGAGGTAGAGAATCTTCTGGAATAATGCGTGTCGCCAACCTCATTTGCAACTCATTCTCATTATCATGAACGTCCGGTTTCCGATAAAGATTTACGGGCGTGGGAGCAAGGAACGACACCATGATTCGCCATCCCCAGCGCTTTTGCTACTGCGTGCCGGTCGCCGTTGGCCTGAGCCTCTCCGCGCCTTGGGCCGCTTCACAGGCCCAGGAACCCCGGTCGGTCGGGGATACATCACTCGAAACCTTGACCGTCAAAGGCAACCGCCTCTACGAGATGCTGCCGTCCGAAATGACCGGCGGTTATGCGGTGGATGCAGCGACGGTAGGCACCAAGACGCCTGCCGCGCTGCGGGACATACCCCAGTCGGTGAGCGTGGTGACTCGCGAGGCGATCGAGTCACAGAATCTCGATACGCTCGACGAGATGGCCAAACGGACGCCCGGGATGCGTGTGCTGCCCAACGACAGTGGCCGCTCGTCGATCTACGCCCGCGGCTACGAATACGATGAGTACAACATCGATGGCCTGCCGGCGCCGATGGCCAGCATTGTCGGTACCGTGCCCAACCTGGCGGCATTCGACCGCGTCGAGGTCATGCGCGGGCCATCGGGGCTTTTCAACAGCACCAGCGAGATGGGCGGCATCATCAACCTGGTGCGCAAGCGACCGACCGAGGATTTCCAGGGCCACGTGGCCGGCCGCTACGGCAGTTGGGATCAGAACTATCTCGAGACCGATATCTCGGGGCCGATCGACGCCGCTGGCCGAGTTCGCGGGCGTCTGGTGGTCAGTAACGACGACACCAACGGCTATGTCGACGACAACGAAAATACCAATCAGACCTTCTACGGCGCGCTCGACATCGACCTCGACGAGGACACTTTGCTGTCGTTCGCCTTTCTACGCCAGCATCGGGACCTGGTGCCCAACAACGGACTGCCGACCGATGCCAACGGCAATCTGCTCGATGTCACTCGCTCCACCTTTGCCGGGGCGGACTGGAATCGCTTCGAGATGCAGAGCAATGACTACATCGCCGAGCTGACCCATCGGTTCGACAACGGTGGCTACGGTCGCATTGCCGCGCGCTATTCGACCCGTGATGCGGACTTCAACTACGCCTACGGCATTTCCGGTATTGCGGAGGATGGCACTTTTACGGCGCGAGGCCTTGGCGGTGATGTCGATCAGCAATCCCTGTCGATGGACGCCAGCTACAGTCAGCCGTTCGAAGCCTTGGGCAACGTCAGCGAGTTCGTCGTGGGAACGGACTACAAGCGTTACGAGACCGAGACCTTCCAGGCCGTCTCGGTGCTGGGCAATACGACGCTGGGCCAGATCAATGACATCGCTTATGTCGATGTCTCCGACGTGGGGACAGTCAGCACGGATGATCGCGAGACGCTAGAGGAATATGGTCTGTACTCGAAGCTGACTTTCCGGCCGATCCAGCCGCTGGCGCTGATCGCCGGCGGTCGGGTCAGCTCCTATCAGGCTCGTGTCACTGACCATACGGATGATGATGCCGTTGCCAGCCGCAGCGATGACAGCAAGTTCACGCCCTATGCGGGAGCCGTGTTCGATCTCGACGATCGTCATTCGCTGTACGCCAGCTACTCCGAAGTCTTCAATCCCCAGACTTACACGGATGCCGACGGTGGGCTGCTCGAACCGCGTGAAGGCAAACAGTATGAAATCGGCATCAAGGGCAGCTATTTCCATGGCGACCTGAATGCGCGTGTATCCGCCTTCCGCTTGTACGATGACAATCGAGCCGCTCCGTTAGTGGAAAACGGCACAACCGTAAGCGGCGTCTACGCCTCTGTCGGTAAAACACGCACGCAAGGCGCTGAGTTCGAACTGACAGGCACGCCGTTGCCGAACTGGGACATCATCGTTGGCTACACCTATCTCGATATCGATGTCAGAAACGAGGGATCGGATGATACGGCCTTCGTGCTGATGCCGAAGAATCAGTTCAACGTCTGGACTCAGTACGGCTTCGAAGGCGGTGTACTCGATGGCTTCCATATCGGCGGCGGGGTCACCGCACTGAGCGATTTCCAGACGGCCACCTCCGCAAGAGCGCCCATCAGTATCGAGGCGCCGGGCTATGCGGTGGTGGATGCCATGGTCGGCTATGACTTCACGTCCAATCTCAAAGGCCAGCTCAATTTCAATAATATCTTCGACAAGACCTACTATGAGCGAGTCGGGTCGGTAGGGACTTTCAACATGTACGGGGCGCCGGCCAATGTCGTCGCGTCACTGCGTTATGACTTCTGATGCATTACGTCTCTGGATTCTCGGCTGCCTGTCATGGGCGGCCGTTTTCATCATGCCTGCCGCCGTCGCTGAGGAGCCCACCGTGACCGCTGCCCCCGTGACATTGACCGACACGCAGCAATGGACGCTCCATGGCGAGGCCACCGGGCGTGACTATCTGATTCAGGTCTCGATACCGGATTCGCCGCCGCCGGTCGGTGGCTATCCGGTGCTTTATGTCCTCGATGGCAACGCACGCTTTCCGCTGGCAGTGGTGGGGCGTGACAGCCTGACGCTGCGCGGGCCCGACGGCGGCACCAGCCCCTGGCTGATCGTGGGAGTGGGATATCCCGATACCCGTCGCTTCGACAGCGAAGCGCGTAGCGAAGACTATACGCCGGCGGTGCCGGGCATGCCCGAGGTCGACTCCCGGGGCCGGCCGGTCGGCGGCGCGGGGCAATTCCAGGACTTTCTTCAGAACCAGCTGTTGCCGCAGATCGCCGCCCGGTTCGATGTCGATGCCTCGCGTCGGGCGCTGCTCGGTCACTCCTATGGTGGCCTGTTCGCGCTCTATACCGCACTGACTCGCCCCCGACTGTTCAGCGATTACCTCGCCATCAGCCCATCACTATGGTGGGGAGACGGGTTCCTGTACGCGCTCCCCTCGGCAGGAGCCAGCGGAAAGACGCGGGTGCTGCTGGGCGCGGGTGATCAGGAGCGGGGGCAGAGGCCGGCATTTGCAGAAACCACCGATGCGCCATCCACGTCCGTGCCGGCAATGTGCGACAACGTGGTCTGCTTTGCGCAGTGGCTGCAAACTCGACACGCCGATTGGATCATCGACCATCGCTCATTCAAGGGCGCCAGCCATGGCAACGTCATGTGGCCCGCGATGCAGGCGGTATGGGCGTTTCTTGACAAAAAGGAACAGTGACGCAGCGGCCACATGGGAAAGATTGAACCACACTGTGAGAGCCAAGCTCTGACGCACAGGAGGTGATCGCATGGCTGGATTGGACGGTTCCACGCCTTTCGCGGGCTTCATGCCGCCCCATGTTCTCGAACGCATCATGTCGCATGGCAACGCGCGGCTACAGCAGTGCGCACGCCTGACCCTGCAGGCCGATGCACAGTTCCGGTTGCGCAATGCGGCACCGCCAGCGGCGCGACCCGCGGATGGCAGCCGGCCCGGCGAGGTCGCACGCTATATCTACTCGGCAGGCAATCAGCAGACGCTACCCGGCGACCTGGTTCGCCAGGAGGGCGATCCGGATAGCGGCGATGTCGTCGTCGACGAAGCCTACCGGTGGCTGGGTGCCACCTACCTTTTCTACTGGCAGGTCTTCGAGCGCGACTCCATCGATGGCGAGGGCATGGCATTGCTGGGGACGGTGCACTACGGCGAAGACTACGACAACGCCTTCTGGAACGGAGCCCAGATGGTGTTCGGTGACGGCGACGGCGAGCTGTTCAACCGTTTCACTGCCGCGCTCGATGTCGTCGCCCATGAATTGACTCATGGCGTCATCGAGCGCGAGGCTGGTCTCGTCTATGCCGATCAGTCCGGCGCGCTCAACGAATCCCTGGCGGACGTCTTCGGCGCCATGGTCAAGCAGCACCACTTCGAGCAGAGCGTGGAGGAAGCCGACTGGCTGATCGGGGAAGGATTGCTCACTGATCGCGTCAACGGCCTCGCGCTGCGCTCGATGGCCAATCCGGGCAGCGCCTACGACGACCCCGTGCTCGGCAAGGACCCTCAGCCGGGCCATATGGACGATTTCGTGCGCACGTCCTCGGACAACGGCGGCGTGCATATCAATTCCGGTATTCCCAACCGTGCCTTCTTTCTCGCGGCGACGGGGCTGGGTGGCTTCGCCTGGGAGAAGGCGGGCCCGGTCTGGTTCGACGCGCTCACCGATCCGCGCCTGCAGCGCGATGGCAATTTCGCCCAGTTCGCCCAGCTTACGGTCGACTGTGCGGCGAAACGCTTCGGCAACGACAGCGAGGTCATGCAGGCCGTCAATCGGGCCTGGGTCGAGGTAGGGGTTCTCTCATGAACGACAGCGCGGGCCTCGAGCTCGAGCCGACCAGCGTGCTGCTGGTCACTCGGGAGGGCGGCTTCGTGGTCACGCCCGGCTTGTCCGCCCCGCGGCGGATTGACTGCCGGGAACTGACCGAGTGCCAGCGGCTGAGACTCCAGGCGGTGCTCGAGGAGCTCGATCATCGACGTGGCGCTTTGCCAGCGGCCGGGGCCGACAGGCGATCCTTCCGGGTGACGCTGAAAATGTCCTCCGATCGACCCGAAAAGGAGTGGGAGCTGGAGGAGAGCGCCGCACCCAGGTCATTGATCGGGCTCTGGAAACGGGGCGCCCAAGGTCTCGATGAGAGTGATGACTAACCGGGCAGCCATCGCCGCGGCGAGTTTTTTTGCGTTTTCATGGAACTCTATCGGGATATCGAACTCTGAGCTAGTAGCCCAGGATGGGCGCACAGCGTAGGCCGGGCCTGTATTGGGTCCGGCTTCTTTTTGTCCGTTTGTCAGCTGTCCTGCGCATCCGATTTGCGCGTTACCGCGGCTTTTCCATCGACGTTCCGTCGATGGACATCTTCCTCGAACGGGCCCAATGGGGCCCGGTTTCATGTGTTATCTTGCAGACTTTTGTCGAGATCGGGCTGAACTCATCACGACTTCACGGTAACGAGAGAGATGCGACGAGGATTCATCAAGGCACGACGTCGGCCGATGCTGGCGGGGTTGCTGATCGCCATTTTCATCGCGGCACTCGCCAGCCAACTGGTTGAATACGGGGGCGGGAATGTGGGCGGCGGAGGCTCGAGCGAGCCTCTGTCTCAGACTGGTGCTCGTCTTTCGTCGGATGCCGGAGCGCAGGCCAGCGCCGAGGCGACGCTTCAGCGTGCCTTCGACACGCATCGGGAAGGGTTCTGGGTCGAGGCGTCAGGGCGGATCGTGCGGATGTTGGCGGATGATCGGGAAGGCAGCCGTCACCAGCGGATCATCGTCGTGCTGGATACCGGCCAGACGCTGCTGATCGCCCACAATATCGACATTGCTCCACGCGTCGAACGGATCGAAGTGGGCGATCGCCTACGCTTTCGCGGCGAATACGTGTGGAATGCCCAGGGCGGCGTCATTCACTGGACCCACCACGATCCCGGCGGCACCGAAATCGGCGGCTGGCTGGAGCATCAGGGGCGGCGCTATCAGTGACAGGGCGCGGATGAAACCTCAGCGAGCGTAGCCGCGAACCCGACGTTTCCCCGTGATTCGCTGGGCGTGCCAGCGTCGCGATAGCCACCACATGCCCAGCCAGTCGCGGGCATGCCCCGCGAGATTGGCGGGAAGATGCCAGAGCGAAGAGCGGGCAGCTTGTGTCCCGTGGCGCAGATTGACGCGGTAGCTACCGATGTGGCCACCGCTTCGCCGAATCAGCAGGGGGAGAAAGCGGTGCAGCCGGTCGACGGACGGCAGCGCGATCAGCACGTCGCGACGAATCAGACGCAGGCCGGCCCGCTCGCTGCCCGCGAGCTCGATGCCCAAGCTCCGGAACGCGCGAAAGAGTGACCTTCTCCAGCGGCAACGCGGATCGAGCGGGATGCCCTCGACCAGCGTCAAGCCTTGATGCCGGGCCTCGCCGAGCATCTCGGGAATGTCATGGGGATCGTCTCGACCCTGGGCATCGAGCGTTGCGATCCACTCTCCCCGGGCGAGCCTGCCGGCTTGCCATAGCGCCGCGTCGGCGCCGATAGCCGTGGCCTGGCGATAGAGCCTGACCCGGCTGTCATTGACCGCCAGCCGTGACAACGCATCCTCGTCGCTTTCGGAGGTGGCGTCGTCGATGACGATGAATTCCAGGCCGGCAGCGTGGCGAAGTGCGCTGGATGCCTCGGCCACGACCCGACCGACCTCATGAGAGGCATCGTGGACAGTGATGACAAGTGATAACTTGGGTAGTTCGAGCATGATGAAATCCCGTTGGTTTTCAAAGCGTCGACTTTGCTCGTCCTGTCGGAGGCGTCACTATGACAGCCTATTCTTAACGCCGGCTTAGTGATCTGCGGTGTTAGCGGTCACTTATGTTTCAAATTGTCCGGCTGACACGTGACAGTGTCATGTCAGCACGGCGGGAACCAATCCGGCGATGTCGTTGTATTGTTAAGGCAACGTTTTGAAAGCCGAGTTTCGCCAGGAGTGGCGACAGTTAGAGAGAACGCCATGAGGGTAATGCTGGTTGAAGACGATCCGTTGCTGGGAGAGGGGGTCGTCGATGTACTGCGCCGTGAACAGATGGTGCCTGAATGGCTCATCGAGGGGCGCGGAGTCTGCGAGGCTCTCGAGGGGTCCACTTTCGATGCGCTGATACTGGACCTGGGCCTTCCGGACATCGATGGCTTCGAGGTGCTCAAGCAGCTGCGGGAAGCGCAAAGCCAGATTCCGGTGTTGATCCTCACAGCGAGGGACGACGTGGTCGATCGTATCCGGGGGCTCGACGGCGGGGCGGACGACTATCTCGTCAAGCCTTTCGACAACGGCGAACTGCTGGCGCGGTTACGTGCACTGGTACGGCGAAGTGCCGGTCGTGCATCGCCGGTGGTGACCTGCGGCCGACTGATGCTGGACCCGGCAGCGCACGAGATTCGCTTCGACCACGCGGTGGTGGCGCTGGGGCGCCGCGAGCACGACCTGCTGGCGTACCTGATGACGCATCCAGGGCAGGTGTTTACGCGCGATCAACTGGTCGAGGTGCTCTACGGCTGGGACGCCGAGGTCGAGAGCAACGTCATCGAAGTCCACGTTCATCATCTGCGCCGGAAGTTCGGCAGCGGCGTGGTGGCGACCGTGCGTAACGTCGGTTATCGGCTGGGAGCCGCGGGTTGAGATCCATTCGTCGTTACCTCAGACGGGTTCTGCTGATATCGGTGACACTGATCACCTCGCTGGCTGCGCTCTGGAGCTATCACGACACTCGCGATCAGATCAACGAACTGTTCGACGCCGAACTGGCGCAGACGACGCGAACGATGGTCGCGCTCTATTTCGAGTATCGCGGCGATCAGGGTCGGGATCCGCAGGAGATGATTCACGACCTGCAGCTTCAGCCCGTCATGCTGCCGGACAATCCCACCGACGAACCGACCCCGCTGGGACATCCCTACGAGAAGAAGCTGGGGTTCCAGATCTGGGACGACGAGGGCCACGCCTTGCTGGGCATGAGAACGCCCGGTGTGCTCGAGACGATGATTCCAGCGCCCGGTTATGCCCATACCGAGGGAGAGGGCCACGACTGGCGCACGTTCACGCTGTATGACGAGGTCCACGGCGTCTGGGCGAGCGCCGCCCAGCGCGACGACGTGCGCGACGAGCTGACCTGGCAGATTGCGCTGCGCAACCTGATGCCGCCGGTGATCGGCGTGCTGCTGATCGCGATGCTGATTCCCTTCGTCGTCGCGCGTGGCTTTTCTCCCTTGCTGCGCATCAGTCGCCAGATCACTGCTCGCCAGCCGAGCTATCTGGAACCCATCGACGGCAGCGAGGCGCCGGATGAAATTCGCGGCATGGTCGATGCGCTCAATGGTCTGTTCGGTCGCCTGGCCGAAACGCTGGAAAAGGAGCGTCGCTTCACCGCCAACGCCGCCCACGAGCTGCGTACGCCTCTGGCAGCGATCAAGGTGCACGCGCAGAACCTGATGACGGATACCACCGAAGCGCGCTCCCAGCGCGGCGCCCGCTCGATCATCAACGGGGTCGACCGGATGACCCGTGTCGTCGAGCAGCTGTTGACACTCTCCCGGCTCGAGAGCGGTGAGGGCATGAATCGGCAGGCGGTGGATCTGACCCGGCTGGGAAGAGAGCTACAGCGGGACATGCAGCCGCTGGTCGATGGCCGCAGGATCGAGTTCACCCAGCAGATTCCCGCTGAGCTGCAAGTCGTCAGCTATGAAAACGGCCTTTACGTGCTGCTGCGCAATCTGCTGGACAACGCGCTGCGTTACACCCCGGAAGGGGGCGAAGTCTGCCTGCGGATGCGGCAAGCCGAAGACCGGTTGCACATCGAGATTGCCGACAGTGGGCCGGGGATTCCGGTCGCCGAGCGCGAGAGGGTATTCGAGCGCTTCGTGCGCCTGGCCGGACAGCGAACCAGCGGGTCGGGGCTGGGGCTGTCGATCGTTCAGGAGCTGGCCGAACGGCTTGGCGGAGAGATCCGTCTCGACGAAACCTCCCTGCCGGTCGCCAGCGGCCTGAGTGTTCATGTCACGCTGCCGATAGGGTGAGGAGAGAGTCGAGGCGAGGGCCGGGGCGCGGCCCTCGAGTGGATGATCGACAAGTAACTCAGAGCGGTGTCTTGCTCCGTTCGCCGGGCACCTCGCGGACCAGTCGCGGCATCAGGAAGCCGGCCAGTCGCTGACGCAAGGCATCCACCAGATCGCGGGCCTCGTCGTCGGGCACGTCGAAATGCGCCGCGCCCGATACCGGGTCGAGCACATGCAGGTAATAGGGCAGGATTCCGGCCTCGAACAGGCGCTCCGAGAGTGCAACTAGCGTATCCACGTCGTCGTTGATCCCGCGCAGCAGCACGCTCTGGTTGAGCAGCGTGACGCCGGCCGCCTTGAGTCGAACGCAGGCCGCGACCACCGCTTCGTCGATCTCCTGGGCGTGATTGATATGCAGCACCATCACCTTCTGCAAGCGAGTGCTACCGAGCCATTCGAGCAGCGCGTCGTTGACGCGATCGGGGATCACCACCGGCAAGCGGGTATGAATGCGCAGCCGCTTGAGATGGGGAATCGCGTCCAGCCGTGCGACGAGCGCGGCCAGCCGACGATCCGGCGAGGCTAGCGGATCGCCGCCGGAAAGGATCGCTTCCTGGATCGAGTCGTCTTCGCGCAGGTAATTCAGTGTCCGTTCCCACTCCCGCATTGATGGCGCGTTGTCGGCGTAGGGGAAATGACGGCGGAAGCAGTAACGGCAATTGATCGCACAGGTCGGACTGGCAATCAGCAACGCCCGGCCGGGGTATTTGTGAATCAGTCCCGGTCGGGGCGTGTGGTCGCGCTCTTCCAGCGGATCATCGACATAGCCCCGTACGGCATCGCCTTCCGCGCCCAGCGGCAGGACCTGGCGCAGCAGGGGGTCGTTCGGATCGCCGCGCCGAATCCGCGAGAGATAAGCCAGCGGCACGCGCACCGGAAACAGATCGTGCCCGCGTCTGGCGCCCGACAACCATTCGAAATCCAGCCCCAGATGCCGACAGAGCTCGGCCGGGTCGCGGATCACGTCGCGCAGTTGCTGCTGCCAGTCGCCCACCGATGTATCGGACACGGGCGCTTCGGGTTCGACCTCTTCGCAATGCACAGCGATCGGGGTTCGGGTTATCATGCTGGCCACTCGAAATCAGAGCGCTTGCCGGTCAGGCATCGCGCGGAAATGGGGTTTTTCGTCGCGGACGGCCCGCGAACGGTTACTAGTGAGGAATCATGGCGAACTATTCTACCAACGAATTCAAGGGCGGCCTGAAGGTCATGCTGGATGGCGACCCGTGCAACATTCTCGAGAACGAATTCGTCAAGCCCGGCAAAGGCCAGGCCTTCAACCGCGTCAAGCTGCGCAACCTGATCACCGGCCGCGTCTGGGAGCGCACCTTCAAGTCCGGCGAGTCGCTGGAAGGCGCCGACGTCATGGATCTGGACATGGAGTACGTCTACACCGACGGCGACATGTGGCACTTCATGAAGACCGATGGCTCCTTCGAGCAGTATGCGGTCGACAAGAAGGCCATCGGCGACGTCGAGAAGTGGCTCAAGGAACAGGCCGTCTATACCGTCACGCTGTGGAACGATAACGCCATTGCCGTCTCTCCGCCCAACTTCCTCGAGCTTGAAGTGGTCGAGACCGATCCGGGCCTCAAGGGTGACACCGCGCAGGGCGGCTCCAAGCCGGCAACGCTTTCTTCCGGCGCCGTGGTTCGCGTACCGCTGTTCATCAATCAGGGCGAAGTGCTGAAAGTCGATACGCGCTCGGGCGAGTACGTCTCCCGGGCTTGAGTCCTACCTGCGCTCGCGCCTGACAGCGCTTAAATTCGCCTTGTCAGGCGCGCGCTCGGAGAGGACTCCGTATCTGATGGCCGCATGGCCGGATTCTATTAGCCACGCTCAAGCGTGGCTTTTGCCGTTATAGAGGTGAAATCGTGTCTATCGACTGGCAGCCCACGGCAAATCTCGACACACTGCGCGAGCGTGCCAGGCTATTGACCGCCATTCGGCACTTCTTCTCCGAACGAGGCGTGCTGGAAGTGGAGACGCCGATTCTCGGTCACGGCGGCAGTACCGACCCGCATCTGGACTCTCTGTCACTGACGGCAACGACGCCAGCCGGTCGCGAACACCTTTGGCTGCAGACCTCGCCGGAGTTCCACATGAAGCGGCTGCTGGCAGCGGGCAGCGGGCCGATCTTCCAGCTGGCGCGCAGCTTCCGCGACGGTGAAGTGGGGCGGCGCCACAATCTCGAATTCACCATGCTCGAATGGTATCGGCCCGGTCTGTCGCTGACGGCATTGATCGACGAGTGCGGAGCGCTGATTCGTGCAGTGCTGCCGACCGACCCGGGCCCCTTGCGCCAGCGCCGCTATCGGGAGCTCTTTCGCGAGACGCTCGATGTCGACCCGTTCACGACATCGCTGGCGGACTTGCGTCGGCTGGCCGGGCAAGTCGGTGGACTGGCGATGGATGACGCGGACCGTGACGGCTGCCTCGACCTGCTGATGAGCTTCGTCATCGAACCGCAGCTGGGCCGAGAGGGTATCGATGCGGTCGTCGACTATCCGGCCTCTCAGGCCGCGCTGGCGCGCAAGCGGCTCGATCCCGAGGATGGCGTCAAAGTCGCCGCGCGGTTCGAGATCTATCTCCACGGGCTCGAGCTTGCCAACGGTTACGACGAACTCACCGACGCCGCCGAGCAGGGTGAGCGCTTCGCGGATGACAACCGTCAACGCGAGGCGCTGGGCAAGCCGAGCGTCGATCCAGATCAGCGGCTGGTTGCCGCGCTCGAATCCGGGATGCCCGCCGGCAGCGGCGTGGCGCTGGGTGTCGATCGCCTGATTCAGCTGGCGCTGAACAAGGAGTCGATCGCCGAGGTCATGGCGTTCCCGACGCCGCGGTGTTGAGGTAGATCAGACACTCAGACCTGGTTGCCCGTCGAACGGCCATAGATGCGTAATTTCCGTCAACAACTGCTTGGCGGCCGGTGACAGCGGACGATGCTGACGTACGATCACGTGAGTCTCCGCGTCGGCGAACACCGGATGATCAATCTTCAGTGCCACGAGCTGCTGGCGGCGGATCTCGTGCAGCAGTGCCACGTGGCCAATGAAGGTGACACCGTTTCCGGAGCTCACGTATTGCTTTAGCGTGGCCAGCGAGTTGCTCACCAGGCTGGGGCGAAAATGACATTTGCTCATCACTTCCACGGCATCGATCAACTGACGAATGCCATAGCCATGGCTGGCAAGCCCCAACGGCCATTTGAGTACCTCATCGAGCGCCAAAGGCTGGGGTAGTCGGGTGAGCGGGTGCTGCGGATGCACCACCGCGCAGAGTGGTTGCCGTGCGGACGCCGCCGATGTGACGCCGGGTATCAGTCTCGGCGCGTAGGCCACCCCGATGTGCGCTTGGCCTTCGTAGACCTGCCTGACCACATCGTTGACTGCTGCCAGATTGAGCTCGATCGTCAATTGCGGATGACGCGCGCAGAAATCGTTCATGACACCGCTCATCAATTGATCGCTGTAGCCCTCGCTGATCGACAGGCTGATATGGCCGCGCTGTAGGCCATCCATCTCGGCGAGCTGTCCGAATAGCGTCTGCTCGGCGACGTCCCGCTCCCGGTAGAAGTCGAGCAGAATGTTCCCCGCCTCGGTGGCTTTGACGCCTCTACCATGCCGTTCGATCAGCGACATGCCGACAGCCTGCTCGAGTTGACGAATCTGACGGCTGATGACGGAAGGCTCCACATCGAGCCGATCCGACGCGGCTCTTATCGAACCGGCCGTGAGAGCGGCATGGAAATAGTGGAGCCAGCGGACATTGAGGTGTGCTTCGGTCGTTCCCGACTGCGCCATATGATTCATCCGACAGGTATTCTGAGCCATTCTTGCCTGAGCGTTGCCTTTATAGCAACGCTTTAGATGCATCGAAACTATTGTTTTCGTCTTCACGAAGCCTACTCTCGATAGCACGATCGTCGCTCAGGTTGGCCGCATAGACGTGCGTCGCTGAACAACAATGGCCACCAAGGCGTCATCGTCGACGACAACCATAAGATCGATAAATGAGGTCCTCGCATGACGACACTGTTCCCGCGTCGCTTTTCCGCTACGCGTCGCCGCCTGCTGGGTGGTGTGGCGATGGCGACTCTGTTCTCTACGCTTGGCGTCTTCTCGCCGCTTGCCGCTGCCCCGGCCGAGGCCAATACGCTTCGTGCAGTCATGCACTCTGGACTGCGCGTACTCGATCCCATCACCACCACCGCCCATATCACTCGTGACCATGGTTACATGGTTTTCGATACCTTGCTGGGCATGGATGACCAGTTCCAGCCGCAACCGCAGATGGCTGACTGGTCGATTTCCGATGACGGCATGACATATACCTTCACCTTGCGTGACGGCCTCAAGTGGCATGATGACGGTGAAGTCACAGCCAGTGACGTGGTGGCGTCCTTCCAGCGTTGGGCTGCGCGGGATGGCGGTGGGCAGATGCTGATGGATCACGTCGAGAGCGTCGAAGCCACCGATTCGAAGACACTGACGCTGACTCTGTCATCGCCTTTCGCCTACGTGCTGGAACTGATGGCCAAGCCATCATCGGTACCGCTGTTCGTGATGCCGGAGCGCATCGCCAGCAAGTCGCCGGACGAGACGTTGACGGTCGAGGATCAGATCGGCTCGGGCCCGTTCCGGTTCGTTGCCGATGAGTACGATCCCGGCAATCGGGTGGTCTACGAGAAGTTCGAGGACTACGTACCGCGCGAGGAACCGGCCAGTTGGACGGCCGGGGGCAAGGTGGTCAGCGTCGATCGCGTCGAGTGGATCAACATGAGCGATGCCCAGACGGCGCTCAATGCCCTCAATGCCGGCGAGATCGACTTCCTCGAATCGCCCTCGGTCGACCTGCTGCCGGTGCTGCAGGCCAATCCGGACCTCACTGTCGAGAAGATCAATGAGCTGGGGAGCCAGACCATTGGCCGCTTCAACTTCCTTTACCCGCCGTTCGACGATCCCCAGATCCGCCGCGCTGCGCTGATGGCAATGAACCAGACCGATGTGCTCGCCTCGCTGGTCGGCAATCCCGAGTTCTACTCGACCTGTGCATCGATGTACGGATGCTCGACGCCGCTGGGCACCGACGCCGGTGCACCGAATTCGCTGACCGAAGGCGGTGGCACGGAAGCGGCGAAACAGCTGCTCGAGGAAGCCGGCTACGATGGCACGCCGGTGGTGATGATGCAGCCAACCGATGCGCCGACGGTGAGCCCCCAGCCGGTCATCGCCGCACAGCTTCTGCGTCAGGCCGGTTTTCAGGTCGATCTTCAACCGATGGACTGGCAGACGCTGGTAACCCGCCGCGCCAGCCAGCAGCCCCCGTCGGAAGGCGGCTGGAACATGTTCTTCACCAACTGGTACATCCCCGAAGTGTGGAATCCGCTGGTCAATCCGATGCTCAACGGGCGTGGCAAGGACGGCGGCTGGTTCGGCTGGCCGGATGATTCCGAGCTCGAGTCGATGCGCAACGAGTTCTCCAGGGCCACCGGCGACGAGGATCGCAAGGCGATCGCCGAACGCATTCAGCAGCATGCCTTCGAGCAGGTGACCTATATCCCGCTGGGCGAGTATTCGATTCCCGCCGCCTGGAGCAATGACCTTTCCGGCATTCTCCATTCGCCGGTGCCGGTGTTCTGGAACGTCACCAAGGCCGAGTGAACGATTGGGGCGTGGCTACCACCACGCTCCATTCCCGTCTCGCACGTCAACGAATTCGCATTTCAACGAGTTCGTCGTTCATCGGACTCGTGAGTCATCGGATTCGAACCTCAATGGAGCACGCTCATGTTCAGCTACTGTCTGCGTCGAACATTGGCAGCAGTGCCGGTGATGGTCGTGGTTGCGCTGTTCGTTTTCCTGTTGCTGCGGCTCTCGCCGGGCGACCCCGCCGCCATCATCGCCGGCGATATGGCGACACCGGAGCAACTGGACCGCATTCGCGAAACGCTAGGGCTCAACCAGCCTCTTTATATTCAGTTCTTCAACTGGGCCGGGGAGTTATTGCGAGGTGACTTCGGCACCTCGTTGATGTCGAACTTGCCGGTGACGCAACTGATGGCACAGCGTCTCGAACCCACCATTAGCCTGGCGCTGCTGAGCATTGCGCTGTCGGTGGTCGTGGCAGTGCCGATGGGCGTCATCGCGGCCTGGAAGCATGGCAGCCTGATCGATAACGCGGTCATGTCCCTGTCGGTGCTGGGGTTTTCGGTACCGGTGTTCGTGACCGGCTACATTCTGATCAAGATTTTCTCCATCGATCTCGGCTGGCTACCGGTACAGGGTTTCAGACGGGTTTCCCAGGAAGGGTTCGGTCCTTTCATCCAGCACGCGATCCTGCCGGCGCTGATGCTGTCGACGATCTATATCGCGCTGATTGCGCGCATGACTCGCGCCAGCATGCTCGATGTGCTGGGGGAAGACTTCATTCGTACTGCCCATGCCAAGGGGGCCAGCGAAAAACGCGTGCTGTTCAAGCATGCGCTACGCAACGCCGGCGTGCCGATTCTGGAGGTCATCGGGACCGGCTTCGCGCTGATGATCACCGGCGTGGTGGTGACCGAAAGCGTGTTCAATATTCCAGGGCTGGGGCGGTTGACCGTCGATGCCATTCTCTCGCGCGATTACCCGGTGATTCAGGGGCTGATTCTGGTCACCAGCGGCGTCTACGTGATGATCAATCTGGCTATCGATCTCTCCTATGCGCTGCTCGACCCGAGGATTCGTTACCAATGAACCTATCATCGCCTCATGCATCCCCCGATGTTTCCGCCGCCATTCCACCACGGCGTCGGCTGCGCTGGTGGCCGCGCCAGCGCCCCGGCTGGGCGGTGATCGTTGCCGCCATCTGCCTGACGCTGATCGTGATCATCGCCATTCTGGCACCGTGGCTGGCACCCCACGATCCGCTAGACATGTCGCCTGCCGATCGCCTGAAGCCACCCAGCGATACCTACTGGCTGGGCAGCGACGCCTATGGCCGGGACCTGCTGTCGAGAGTGCTCTACGGCGCAAGGGTTTCTCTGATCGTGGGGCTCGGCAGTGCGCTGATCAGCGTCGTCGTCGGTCTGCCGCTCGGCATACTCGCGGGCTTCTTCCGTAGCCTGGATGCAGTGATCATGCGAGTCATGGATGGTCTGATGGCGATTCCGAGCGTGCTGCTGGCGATTGCCATCGTCTCCTTGATCAGCGCCAACCTGTGGACGGTCATGGCCGCGATCACCATTCCGGAGATACCCCGAATCGTGCGTCTGGTCCGTTCGGTGGTGCTGTCCGCGCGGGAAGAGCCCTATGTGGAGGCTGCCGTGTCGCTGGGAAGTAGCCTCCCCACGGTCATGTGGCGTCATCTGATGCCCAATACGCTGGCCCCGCTGATCGTGATGAGTACCTACATCTGCGCCTCGGCCATTCTGACCGAAGCCATTCTCTCCTTTCTGGGTGCCGGCCTCGGTACCGAAACGCCGACCTGGGGCAACATCATGGCGGAGGGCCGAACCTACTTCCTGATCAAGCCATCGCTGATCTTCTGGCCGGGCATCGCACTGTCGGTCTGCATTCTCTCGATCAATCTGCTTGGTGATGCCGCCCGTGACCGTCTGGACCCTCGACTACAGAAACGTGGAGGTGCGCAATGACCGATAATCTTCGTCCTGAAAGTCCTGCTGAGTGGGTGCTGAAGATCGAGGGGCTGGAGGTCGCTACCCGGGGGGCCGCGGCCAAGCCGATACTCAAGGGAGTCGACTTCAGTATCGCGCCGGGCGAGACGCTCTGCCTGGTGGGAGAGTCGGGATCCGGCAAGTCGGTGACCTCGCTGGCGGTGATGGGCTTGCTGCCCAAAGGGAGCTTGAAAGCGACCGGCGGGCGCATCGAGCTGGAGGTCGATTCGCTGCTCGAGGTTTCCCCGACGCGGCTGCGGGATCTACGGGCCAGCCGCATGGCGATGATCTTCCAGGAGCCGATGACGGCGCTCAATCCATTGATGCGGGTCGGGGAGCAGATCGAAGAGGTGCTGATCATGCACCAGAAAAGCCTCTCTTCGACACAGCGGCGCGAACGCGTACTCGAGATGCTCGACCAGGTCCAGTTGCCGGATATCGAGCGTGTCTTCGACAGCTGGCCGCACCAGCTCTCCGGCGGCCAGCGCCAGCGCATCATGATCGCCATGGCATTGATTCTCGAACCCAAGCTGCTGATTGCCGACGAACCCACGACTGCCCTGGACGTCACTACGCAGAAGCAGATTCTCAAGTTGATCAAGGCGCTGCAGGAGCGCCATGGCACCTCGGTGCTGTTCATCACGCACGACATGGGAGTCGTCGCCGATATCGCGGATCGTGTCTGCGTGATGCGCCATGGCGAGGTCGTAGAGACGCAGCCGATCGAGGAACTGCTGCGACGTCCCGGAACAGAGTACACCCGTCAACTGCTGACGGCGGTGCCGAGTCTGCGGCCGAGGGCGGCGCGCGCCGTGACCGATCGCGAAATCGTGCTAGAAGCGATCGAGCTCGAAAAACGTTATGGCGAACGTTCGGCTTGGGCACGCTGGACCGGCAAGGCGGCGTCGCAGACGCTCGCGGCCAGCAACATCAACTTCGCGCTGACGCGTGGGCGGACGCTGGGCATCGTCGGCGAGAGCGGCTCCGGCAAATCGACAGTCGCCCGCTGCGTGATGCGGATGATCGAACCGACTGGCGGCGGTGTTCGGGTGATGGGCAAGGACATCGCCAGCCTGGGAAGGGCTGCGCTGAAGCCGCATCGCAAGCGTATCCAGATGATCTTTCAGGATCCCTTCCGCTCGCTCAACCCGCGCCTGACGATTGCCACCAGCCTGGTCGAAGGCCCCATCAACTACGGCACGCCTCGGGAAGAGGCGATGGAGAAATCCGCCGAGCTGCTGGCATTGGTGGGCTTGCCGAAAGACGCACTCGACCGTTACCCCCACCAATTTTCCGGCGGGCAGCGTCAGCGCATTGCCATCGCGCGGGCGCTGGCAATGGAGCCCGACGTGCTGGTCGCTGACGAAGCCGTCTCGGCGCTGGATGTCTCGGTTCAGGCCCAGGTGCTCGAACTGCTCGACGACCTCCAGCGTCGGCTTGGCATCGCGGTGTTATTCATCACGCATGACCTGCGTGTCGCCGCCCAGATCTGCGACGAGGTGATGGTGATGCAGAAAGGTGCGGTCGTGGAGTATGGGCCGGCCGAGCGCGTGCTCGGTGCGCCGGAACATCCCTACACGCGCTCGCTGATGCTGGCGGCTCCCGGCCGACACTGGGATTTCTCGGGGTTCCGTCCTCTCGATCACGTCTTCGAGGAGACCCCGGCATCCACATCGACCGCCCCTGTCTAGCCATGAATGGCCGGGATCACTCGATCGAACTTCCTCTTCTTATGATCCATTTGATTCAAGGAGCGCGTCATGCCCCAGCCCCGGATTGCCGTCGGTGGTTTTCTCCACGAAACCAATACTTTTGCGCCCAGCCCGGCGACCTACGAGGATTTCCTTCGCGGTGGCGGCGCACCACCGCTGAGCGAAGGGGAAGCGATCTTCGATGCGGTGGCGGATAGCAATATCGGTCTGTGCGGTTTCATCGATGCCCCCGACTCCCGAGCATGGACACTGATTCCTACCCTCTGGACGGCAGCGAGTCCGTCGGCTCACGTCACGCAGGATGCCTTCGAGCGGATCGCGGCGCGTCTGCTGGCGTCGATCGACAAGGCCATGCCGCTCGATGGCATCTATCTCGACCTGCACGGCGCCATGGTCACCCAGCGTTTCTATGATGGCGAAGGCGAGTTGCTGCGCCGTGTGCGGGCATTGGTGGGTGAAGAGGTCCCGATCGTGGTCTCGCTGGATCTGCACGGCAACGTTACGCCGGCAATGGTCGAGCAGGCCGATATGCTGATCGCTTATCGAACCTATCCACACGTCGACATGGCAGAGACCGGTGCGCGCTGTGCCAAGGCGTTGGCGAAGTTGTTGGGGGGAAGTCCGCGCCCCGCCAAAGCGTTTCGTCAGCTCGATTTTCTGATGCCGATCGCCTGGCAGTGCACGGCGGAGGAGCCGTGCCGCTCGCTCTATGCCGGGGTAGCCGCGATGGAGAGCGAGTCGCTGCCCTCCGTTTCGTTTCTGACCGGCTTTCCGGCCGCCGATTTCGCCGACTGCGGCCCTTGTATCGTGGTCTATGGCATCGATTCGGTCACTGCCGAGTCTGCCGCCGACACACTGATGGCACGGATTGCCGCACAGGAGCCGGCATTCGCCGGGCGGGTGCTCGATCCCGACGCCGGGGTACGCGAAGCAATGCGCCTGGCCGATGGTGCGACCAGACCGGTGGTGATCGCCGATACCCAGGACAATCCGGGAGCAGGGGGCAACTCCGACACCATGGGCATGCTGAAAGCGCTCATCGCTTGCGGGGCCGAGCGCGCCGCGATCGGCAACGTGTTCGACCCGGCAGCGGCCGAGGTCGCGCACGAGGCGGGCGTCGGCGCAGTGGTCCGGCTGGCGCTGGGTGGTCATTCCGGCGTGGAAGGGGACTCGCCGCTGGAGGCGGAGTTCATGGTCGAAGCGCTCTCGGACGGCTGCTTTGTTGCGCCCGGCCCGTATTACGGTGGCGGGCGCCTCGAGATGGGACCGTCCGCCTGCCTGCGAATCGGCGACGTGCGCGTCGTGGTGGTCAGCCGCAAGGCACAGATGGCGGATCAGGCGATGTATCGCTCGGTGGGCATCGAGCCGTTGGAGCAGGCCATTCTCGTCAACAAGAGTTCGGTGCACTTTCGGGCCGACTTCGCGCCGATTGCCGAAGCCATTCTGGTCTGCGCCGCGCCGGGACCGATGGCGGTGGATCCGTCCAATCTGCCATGGCAGCGGCTGCGTCCGGGTATGCGGACTTCGCCGCTGGGAAGACCATTCACGCCTATTGCCGAGCCCGCCTGATCTTGGGTTCCGCCAATACCGATTTTCCGTTCCAAGGAGTTTTCATGACCACGTTGCCGCGTATCGACGCCTTTACCGACGAACTGATCGAGATTCGTCACGACATCCATGCCCACCCGGAGATCGGCTTCGAAGAGCAGCGCACCTCCGCAATCGTCGCCGCCTACCTGCAGGCGCTGGGGGTCGAGATACACGCTGGAATCGGCAAGACCGGCGTCATCGGCCTGATCGACGGCAAGCGTGGGCCGGGCAAGACGATCGGACTGCGTGCCGATATGGATGCGTTGCCGATGACCGAGGAAACGGCGCTGCCGTTCGCCTCGAAGCACCCCGGTCGATTTCATGGCTGTGGCCACGACGGCCATACCACGATGCTGCTGGGTGCGGCGCGCTATCTCGCCGAGACGCGAGACTTCGCCGGACGCGTGATGCTGATCTTCCAGCCCGCGGAGGAGGGGCTGGGTGGCGCGCGGGCGATGATTGCCGAAAAGCTGTTCGAGCGCTTTCCCTGTGACGAAATCTATGCATTACACAATGCGCCGCACCTCGATCACGGGCAGATTCGGGTGATGAGCGGCAAGGCCATGGCGGGCGCGGAATTCTTCGATATCGTCATTCGCGGCCGAGGCAGTCATGGTGCCCAGCCCAATAACGCACGAGATCCGATCGTGGTAGCGACCCAGCTTTCACAGGCCATGCAGAGCATCGTCAGCCGCAATACCGACCCGCTGGACGCTGCCGTGGTCTCGATTACCCAGTTGCACTCGGGCTCCGCCTACAACGTGATTCCGCAGTCGGCCACGCTCTCCGGCACCATTCGCACCTTCGACGACGGCGTCGCCGCACTGATCCACGAGCGCATCCGCGAACTTTCCGCCGGGGTGGCCAACGCCTACGGCGTCGAGATCGATGTCGATATCCGCAATATCTTTTCGGTACTGGAGAACCATGCCGAGCAGACCGGGGCGCTGGAAGCAGCGGCCAAGGAGATCGTCGGTGACGCCAATGTCGGCGATCTCGGCCGCCCGGCAATGGGGAGCGAAGACTTCGCCGACATGCTCAAGGTAGTGCCCGGCTCCTACTGTTGGGTGGGACATGCCGGCGATATTCCGGTCCATAATCCGGCGTTCGTGCTGGACGACGGCATTCTGCCGGTCGGTGCGAGCCTGCTGGCACGGGTTGCCGAGCGTCGCCTCAACGAGCTGGCGGATGTGGCCGAGTCCCGGGCGGTGAGCGCATGAGTCTTGCCCGGGGGTTCGTGAAGGCGCTCGAATTCGATATCGATGACATGATTGCCGGGCTGAAGCGCTGGGTCGAATGCGAAAGTCCGACCTTCGATGCCCACGCCGTCAATCGCATGATGACACTGGCGTCGGAAGATCTGGTCGATCTGGGGGCTTCGGTCGAGCGCATTCCCGGTCCGATCGGACTCGGCGATTGCCTCAAGGCGAGCTTTCCGCACCCCGCGAGCGAGCAGGGCGGTATCTTGATCATGGCGCATCTCGATACGGTGCATCCCGTCGGGACGCTGGAAACCTTGCCGTTCAGGCACGAGGGCTGTCGCTGTTACGGTCCCGGGATCTGTGACATGAAAGGTGGCACGTTCGCTGCACTTCACGCCGTGGCCGCGCTGCGTCAGGCCGGCATCGACACGGCCCTGCCGATTCATGTACTGCTGACCTGCGACGAGGAGGTCGGCAGCCCCGGCACCCGCGAACTGATCGAACGGGAAGCGGCAAGACATCGCTACATTCTGGTGCCGGAACCGGCGCGGGTCGGCAACGGCGTGGTTACCGGCCGGTATGCCATCGCCCGTTTCGACCTGCTGGCCCACGGTCGGCCGAGTCATGCCGGCGCCGCATTGGCCGAAGGGCACTCGGCGATTCGCGAGATGGTGGCGCGAATTCCAGAGATCGAGGCGATGACCGACGATGACTGTACCTTCAGCGTCGGTGTGGTGCAGGGCGGTCAATGGGTCAACTGCGTGTCGACGACCTGTCGCGGCGAGGCGCTGAGCATGGCCAAGCGCCAGACGGACCTGGATCGCGGGATCGCGCGCATGCTGCAACTGAACCAGCGCGAGGAGGGTGGCGTGGGCTTCGAGGTCAGACTCGGCGTGGTACGCCCGGTATGGGAGCCGAACGAGGCAACGCTAGCACTCTACGGTCACGCCAAAGCGGTCGCGGATGAACTCGGAATGTCCCTGCCGCACTCCAGTAGCGGCGGCGGTTCCGATGGCAACTTTACCGGGGCGATGGGACTGCCCACACTCGACGGATTGGGCCTGCGAGGTGCCGGCATTCATACCTTGAACGAACACATCGAGATCGACAGCCTGATCGAGCGCTCGAGACTGATGGCCGGGTTGATGGCCAGGCTGGTTTAGCGATTCGAACGATTCGAGGCGTCTCTACGAGACGCCTCGAGGAAAAGGGCGATTTCAGTCATCTACGCGCCCGCGCAGGCGTTTCTTCTGGCCGTGTTTCGTCTTTTGATCGACCCGCTTTCGCTTTGCGCTACGGCTGGGTTGGGTCGCCCGCCGCGGCTTGTCGCCGTAGAGCACGGGTTTGATCAACTGCTTGAGCCTGGCCAGCGCGGCTTCACGGTTGAGTTCCTGCGTACGATGCTCTTGCGACTTGATCACGATGACCCCGTCGCGGGTGATGCGCTTGTCGCTGAGCGCCAGCAGCTTTTCCTTGAACCCGGGGTGCAGGCTCGAGGCGCGAATATCGAAGCGCAGGTGAATCGCCGAGGAGACCTTGTTGACGTTCTGGCCGCCGGCGCCCTGGGCGCGGACGGCGATCAGTTCGATCTCGTTGTCGGGGATCGATACGTTGCGGGAGATTTCCAGTGGCATTGCTAACTCCCGGAGTCGGTGGCTATGGAGTGTCTTTCTCCAGGCGCCAGCATCAGGCCTCGCCCGGCAGCGCGCCCATCGTCTGGCCCATGCTGATCGGGCTGCCTTTCGGGTCGAAATCTCCGAAAGCCATCTCTCGGCCCATGCACATCACCACGGTGGAGCCGAGCTTGAAACGGCCCATCTCCTGTCCCTTCTCGATCACGATCGGCTCATCGAAACGCGTGGTCTGCACGCGACCGCTCAGCGGCGTGACCTGGCCGGCCCAGGTAGTCTCGATGGCAGCGACGATCATCGCGCCGACAAGCACCATCGCCAGCGGCCCGTGCTCGGTATCGAAGATACAGACCAGGCGCTCGTTGCGGGCGAACAGGCCGGGCACGTGATTGGCAGTGGCCTGGTTGACCGAGAACAGCCGCCCCGGCACGTAGGTCATCTCGCGCAGGGTGCCGGTCATGGGCATGTGGACGCGATGGTAGTCCTTCGGCGACAGGTAGACCGTGGCGAAGCTGCCCTGGCGAAACGGTGCCGCGCGGGAAACGTCGCCGCCGAGCAGGGCGCCAAGCGAGTAGGTCTGTCCCTTGGCCTGAATCAGGGTGCCGTGTTCGATACGGCCGTAGCGTGACAGCACGCCGTCGGCGGGGGAGACCAGGCCTTCGCCGATGGGGCGAGCGTCGGGCTTGAGCGCGCGGGTGAAGAAGTCGTTGAAGCAGGCGTAGGCGGTCGGGTCCGGCTCCAGGGCCTGGCTCATGTCCACACCGTAGGTGTGAATGAAACGACGGATGAACAGATCCTTGACCCAGGGAATCCGGCATTCGGCGACCAGGCCGATCAGTCGCGAGATCGCGTGGTGAGGTAGTGGGTACTGAATTCTGGCGAAGAGTTCCTGGCGATCCACGATGACGACCCCGGTATTGGAAAGACGGACGAACTGGAAGGCGGACAAGGTAGCGAGACTACCCGGTCCGCGCAATAGAATGAGCTACGAGCTACGAGCTACGAGCTACGAGCTACGAGCTACGAGCTACGAGCTACGAGCTACGAGCTACGAGCTACGAGCTACGAGCTACGAGCTACGAGCCGGCGGCCGTCACTTCTCGACTGGCGTATCGTCGCGGTTGCCCCACTCCTTCCACGAGCCGGGATAGGCGCGAACGTTGTCGTAACCGAGCGCCTTGGCGGCGAGCCAGGTCAGTCCGCTGCGGTGGTGGGTCTGGCAGTGGGTCACGATCTCCTTGTCCTGGGTCAGGCCGCGGGCTTCCAGTTCGGTGACGAGTTCGGCGTAGTCGCGCAGACGCAGGTCGTGGTCCTTATCCATCACGTCCAGCCAGTCGAAGTTGACCGCCCCGGGGATATGACCCCGCTTGCGATTTTCGCCCTTGGTGCCCCGATACTCCTCGTCGGAACGGGCATCCCAGATCGCGAGCGCAGGATCGCCGAGTCGCTCCATCAGTTCCTCGCGCCGGATCAGGACCTGCGGATTGAGGTAGGCCGCTTCGTACTGGCTGGGCGTGGACGAGGCGGGCGCGGTGGAGACCGGCTGACCGTCGGCACGCCAGGCGTGGATCCCGCCGTTGAGGTACGAGTAACGGCGGTGGCCGATCAGCTCCAGCGTCCAGAGTAGACGCCCGGCCCAGCCGCCTCCTTCATCGTCGTAGGCGACGACATGGGTCTCCGGCGTCAGCCCGAGCTCGGAAAACAGCGCGCTCAGAGCAGCTTCGGATGGCACGTCGTTGGGCACCTCGCCGGTGCCGGCCAGCAGGCGGCGGGATTCGAGGAAGATCGCACCCGGCACGTGACCCGATTCGTAACTTTCGGCCTTGAGCGGCACATCGATGATCAGCAGGTGCGGGTCTTCGAGGTGCTGCGCTAACGTGGCCGGGTCCAGAATCAGTGGCAACTGAGGGGTTTCCGAGCTCATGAGCGGTGACTCCTGTCGTGATCGTTTCTGTCGTGATCGTGCTGCAGCAATGGGCATGATGATGGCACACGTGCCTGTCGCCAGGATAGCGGATGGCGTCGCGAAGCGGATCCGCTATACTGCGCGCCGCTCGAGAGTGGCGGCCACCCGTTCGCAAGGTCGAATTCGGACGGGTTTTTTCGGCCCGATGACCTCTCGGCCCTTTTCATGGGGACCATCCTCGTATACAAAATTCACGGACGCGAGCGGTTCGCGTCACCAATAACAATCATGATTGCCAGGAGATTGCTGCGTGCTTGAAAAAATGTTCTCTCTGCGCTCGCTGGGGACGACGGTCAAAACCGAAGTGCTGGCGGGCATCGCGACCTTCCTGGCGGCGATGTACATCATCGTGGTCAATCCTTCGATTCTTTCCAGCGCCGGTGTTCCGTTCGCCGGTGCCCTGACGGCCACCGTGCTGATCAGCTTTTTCGGCAGCGTGATGATGGGCCTCTATGCGCGTAACCCGATCCTGGTGGCGCCGGGCATGGGGATCAATGCGCTGTTCACCTACACCATGGTGCTGGGGGCGGGCATCGAGTGGCAGACCGCGCTGGGCTGCGTGTTCTGGTCCGGCGTGCTGTTCGGCCTGCTGGCGCTGTTCAACGTGCGCCGCTACGTGGTCGATGCGATCCCGGCAACGCTGCGTCACGCCATTGCCTGCGGCATCGGCCTGTTCATTACCGTGATCGGCCTGGTCAACGCCGGCATGCTGGTCTCCAATCCGGCCACGGTGGTCGGTCTGGGCGAAATGACGCCGACGCTGGTCACGTTTCTGATCGGGCTGGGGATCACTGCCGTGCTGGTGGCGCGCCGCATTCAGGGCGCGCTGATCCTGGGCATCGTCGTTACCACGGTACTCGCCATTCCCATCGGCCGGCTGTGGGGTGATGCCAGTGCCGTGTCGCCGACAGGCTCGCCGACGCTGGTCAACTTCCAGGGCATTTTCGCCTGGCCCGATTTCGGTGCGCTGTGGCAGGTCGATTTCATCGGCGCGCTATCCATCGCCTATTGGCCGTTCATCTTCGTGATCCTGTTCACGACGTTCTTCGACGCGATGTCGACATTCATCGGCGTGTGTCAGGCGGGTAACCTGCTCGACGAGGACGGCGAGCCGCGCAACATTCGCCGTTCGATGATGGTGGACGCGTTCTCGGCGTTGATCTCCGCGCCATTGGGCACCAGCCCGGCCAACGCCTATGTCGAATCCGCGGCCGGTATCAGTCAGGGCGGGCGTTCCGGGCTGGTCGCCGTGGTCGCGGGGCTGCTGTTCCTGCCGTTTCTGTTCCTGTCGCCGCTGCTGGCACTAGTGCCGGCCATCGCCACCGCGCCGGCGCTGATCATGGTGGGCGTGTTCATGCTCTCGCCGATTCGCACCATCGACTGGCAGCAGTACGACGATGCCATCCCGGCGTTCGTGGCGATGATGCTGATTCCGCTGACCTACTCGATCACCCACGGCGTGGTGTTCGGCTTCCTGACATTCGTCGCGGTCAAGGTGGGGGTCGGCAAGGCGAAGGAAGTGCGCCCGGCGATGTGGGTGCTGTTCTTCCTCTCCATCCTGATGTTGTTCGAAGGCTGAACCAGATGGCCTGCGCTCGACACTCTTTGTTAAAAAAGCGGCCTCTGATTGCCATCTTCGTTGGTGCATCGCATTTCTGAGCCAGGTTGGCTTTCTCGAAGGCTTGCACCCGAGACGCCTTTCGGAACGGCGCTGAACGCAGAGCGTCGAGCCGGGTCTCGCGTCATGGATGACGCGAGAGGCGCGTTGGGCAGGATGCCCTTTCGCGCCGACCCGAGCGCAGGCGCTCTAGCGTTCGGAGTCCGCCGTTCTGTGGCGTCAAAAAGGGGAGTTTGAGGGGCTTGCCCCTCAAGAATAACGTGCAGGAGGGCGGTAGCGGCCTCGTCAGTGGTGATCTGGTAGTGTCTGAATGAGTCAGCCCAGGCATTGGTGGATGATTGGATATCGCCGCGTCTCAGGACGCGGCGATCCTTTTGGTCATCATCAAAATCATGCCTGAGAGATGTGTTTCTGGCAGCGGGGCTACGACTGTCGAGTCTTGATCCAGCCTGCTGCTCACCCTGACGAGGGGGCTTAACGCTCGCCCCCTCGCCGCTCCCCCTCTTTTCGCGCCACAAAACGACGAAACCCTGAACGACTGCCGCTTGCGCTCGGGTCGGCGCGCAAGGACATCCCTGTCCAGGCGCGCCTCTTGTGGCATCCATGCCACAAGACCCGGCTCAGCGGGCGCCGTTCAGCGTCGTCTTGAAAGGCGCTGGGGCGGCTTCGATAACCCCTGGCGACTCTCAGGACGCGGCGATGTCGTCTCTGATGCGCTGAAAGCTGGCGAAACGCTGGGGATGAATGTCGCCACGTTCAACGGCGTCGAGCAGGGCGCAGCCGGGTTCCTGACGATGGCGGCAGTCGCGGAATCGGCAGTGGCCGAGAAACGGACGAAACTCGATGAAGCCCTCGGCCAGTTCGCGCTCGTCGAGATGCCAGAGGCCGAATTCCCGAATGCCGGGCGAGTCGATCAAGTCGCCTCGGCGCGTTCCGTCGAGCGCCGTCTCCAGCGGTAGCGGGTAGAGGCGGGCCGTGGTGGTGGTGTGCTTGCCTTTGCGGGTATCCGTCGACAGTGCGCCGATTCGCAAGGTTTCGGCGGGCAGCAGTTTATCGATCAGCGAGGACTTGCCGACCCCGCTCTGGCCGACGAAGACGGAAGTTCGTGCCGCCAGCCGTGCATGCAGCGCGTCCAGCCCGTGCTCGCCGCGCGCGGACGCTTCGATCAGCGGGTAACCCAGTTCACCGTAGCGGGCCAGCATGTCGCGCAGTTCACCGCCGGCGGCGGGCAGCAGGTCGCTCTTGTTGAGCACCAGCACGGGCGGGATCCGGGTATGTTCCGCGGCGACCAGGTAGCGGTCGATCAGGTTGGGGTGCGGCTCCGGCTCGACCGCGACCACGATCAGGATCTGGTCGATGTTGGCGGCGACGGGGCGCAGTTGACCGTGGGCATCCGGGCGTTCGAGCACGCTGTGACGCTCGCCGCGGGCGACCACCACGCCGCTGCCGTCGTTGGCCTGGCGCCAGATGACCTGGTCGCCGGTTACCAGCCCTTCGAGATTGGCGCGCAGATGGCAGCGGTGCAGCCGGATCTGATCACCCTCGACGGATTCGACCTCCAGCGAGCGACCGAAGTGGGCGGCGACCCGGCCTGGCTGCTCGGCTCCGTATTCGCCGGCATCGAGACGTTCGCTATCGCGGTCGTCCTTCTTCAACGCTCTTTCGGTGCGTTCGGCCTGGATCTTCTCGACGCGCCAGCGCTGTTGGCGGCTCAGTTTGCGGCGGCTCATGGTTTACGGTGACTCATGGTTTTCGGTTCTAGCTGCTGGTGTTTGCCCATCCGTCGTGCCCCGAGGGTAGAATGGCGGGCATTGTAGCCTTTACCGACTTGCCGTGTCCGCCCGCGTCCGCGCGGCCGAGGACACCGACTCTGGAGTTGTTCATGTCTGAACCATCTGCCTCTAACTCATCCACCACTGACTCATCCGCCTCTAACTCATCCACCACTAACTCATCCGCCGCCGGCACACGTAGCGATCTTCTGGTCTGGATCGATCTGGAAATGACCGGTCTCGATCCTGACCGGGAACGCATCATCGAGGTGGCAACGCTGATTACCGATGCCGAGCTGAACCTGATCGCCGAAGGGCCGGTGCTGGCCGTACATCAGCCAGACGCTCTGCTCGATGGCATGGACGAGTGGAACCAGAAGACCCATGGCGAATCCGGGCTGATCCAGCGGGTCCGCGAGAGCGCCATCGATACGGCGGAAGCGGAACGCCGCACGCTCGCGTTTCTCGCCACTTATGTCTCGCCTGGCACCTCGCCGGTCTGCGGCAACAGCGTCCATCAGGATCGTCGTTTCATGGAGCGCGAGATGCCGGCGCTCAACGACTTCTTCCACTATCGCAACCTGGATGTCTCGACGCTGAAGGAGTTGGCCAAGCGCTGGAATCCGGCGGCGGCGAGCAGCTTCACCAAGCAGAACACGCATCAGGCGCTGGACGACATCCGTGAATCGCTGGCGGAGCTCAAGCATTACCGCGAGACATTCCTGAAGCTGTCTTCCTGAAGAGCGGATCGTGACGGGCGCGCGACCCGTTCGTCATGGGCTAGGCGCTGGCGATGCGCGCCTCGCGCTTGCGCCGTTGTTCTTCCAGCGCCCAGTGCACATGTTCTCGAACCAGATCTGAAGGGTAGGCCAGGCGGGCGCGCAGGGCGCTCTCGACCCGCTCGCTCCAGGGCGCGTTGCCCAGCCCGACGGCGAGATTGCGTAGCCAGCACTCGTAGCCGATGCGCCGGATCGGGCTGCCTTCGGTGCGCTTGAGGAATTCGGTCTCGCTCCAGGCGAACAGGTCGATCAGCTCGGCGCGGTCGAGATCGTGACGCGGCGCGAAATCCGGCTCGGTGCTGGCGCGAGTGAAGCGGGTGAAAGGGCAGAACAGCTGGCAGTCGTCGCAGCCGTAGACGCGATTGCCCATGGCCCGGCGGAACTCGACGGGAATGCTGCCGTGGAGTTCGATGGTCAGGTACGAGATGCAGCGCCGCGCGTCGATCACCTTGTCGTCGATGATGGCATTCGTCGGACAGGCAGTCTGACAGCTGGAGCAGGAGCCACAGTGCTCGCGCTCGAAGGGCGGGTCCACCGGCAGCGGCAGGTCGGTATAGAGTTCGCCGAGGAAGAACAGCGAGCCGGCCTGCGGGTTGAGCAGCATGGCGTTCTTGCCGAACCAGCCCAGCCCGGCTTTCTGGGCCAGGGCGCGCTCCATTACCGGCGCGGAGTCGACGAAGGCGCGATAGCCGATCGGGCCGACTTCGTCCTCGATCCGGCGGGCCAGTTGATCGAGGCGCTTGCGAATCAGTTTGTGATAGTCGCGGCCCAGCGCGTAGCGTGAAACGTACGCCTTTTGCGGTTGTCCCAGTATCCTGGTGGTCTCGACCTCGGGCGGCAGGTAGTCCATGCGCGCGCTGATCACCCGCAGCGTTCCGGGGACGAGCTCCTGCGGCCGGGTGCGTTTGCTCCCATGCTTGGCCATGTAGTGCATCTCGCCGTGATGTCCGGCGTTCAGCCAGCGCTGCAGATAGCGCTCATGGCTCGAGAGATCGGTATCCGTGATACCGATCGCCTGGAAGCCGAGTTCTCGTCCCCACTGCTTGATGCGTGAGGCGAGCTCGTCGAAATCGATGCTAGATGGGTGTGACATACCGCAGAGAAGCCAACGGAGATGGAAGTGTCGGGTGCGCTACCCTACACCACTAATGAGCCGAGCGTCAGTCGAATGGCAGGTATGGCGTCCTCTGGCGCCACTCATCGGCAAACCTTCTATCGGAAGATGACAGGAGTCACGATGACCGCCTCTTCTTTTCAGCGGCCGCTTTATCTGGCCGAACAGGTGCGTGAGCTGGATCGCCGAACCATCGAGGCCGAGGGCGACAGCTTCGCATTGATGCGGCGCGCCGGCGAGTCGGCTTATGACACGCTGCGGGCCCGCTGGCCGCAGGTGCGCCGTCTCTGCGTGCTATGCGGTGGCGGTAACAATGGCGGCGACGGTTATGTCATTGCGGCACTGGCTGCCGCCGAGGGCCTGGTGGTCGATCTGGTCGCGCTCAAGCCGGTGACCGAACTCGAGGGCGATGCGCGCCGGGCGGCGGCAATGGCCGCGGAGGCAGGCGTCGAAGCGGTCGACTGGAACGACGAGCTGACCCTGGATGGCGAGCTGATGGTCGATGCGATGCTGGGCATCGGCGCCAGTGGCGCGCCTCGTGAGCCTTATGCCGCTGCCATCACCGAGGTCAATGCCAGCGGCCGTCCGGTCGTGGCCGTCGACGTGCCGTCCGGGGTCGATGTCGATACCGGCCATGTCGAGGCCGAGGCGATCAGGGCCACGCTGACGATCACCTTCATCGGCGACAAGTTCGGTCTGCATACCGGAGCGGCGCTCGACAGGGTTGGCGATATCGTCTATGCCTCGCTCGGCGTCGATCCACTACGGCATGGCGATATCGTGCCGGTGGCCTGGCGCCAGGCGCGCGAGGATCTGGCGGCGGCGCTGCCGCCGCGAACGCCCAATAGCCACAAGGGAGCTCATGGCCATGTGCTGGTGATCGCCGGCGCGCCGGGCATGGGCGGCGCGGCACTGATGACCAGCGAGATGGTGGCGCGTGTCGGTGCCGGCAAGGTGAGCCTCGCCACCGATGCCGCTCATGTCTCGGCCAGCCTGACCCGCTTTCCCGAGATCATGGCACGAGGCGCGCGTGGAGCGCCGGATCTCGAGCCGATGGTCGAGGCGGCCGATGTCGTGGCCGTGGGGCCGGGAATCGGCACTGGTGCCTGGGGCCTGGCCGCGTTGCAGAGTGCGCTCGATGCCGGCAAGCCCTGCATCATCGATGCCGACGGCCTCAACCTGCTGGCGCGTGACGAACACAAGGGCCGTCGAGACGACTGGATACTGACGCCGCACCCCGGCGAAGCGGGGCGCCTGCTGGGCACTTCCACCGCCGACGTCCAGCGGGACCGACGCGACGCCGTCATCGCCCTGCATCGGCGCTGGGGCGGTACCATCGTGCTCAAGGGGGCGGGCACGCTGGTCTACGACGGCGAGCGGCTCACACTCTGCCCGTTCGGCAATCCGGGCATGGCCAGCGGCGGCATGGGCGATGCGTTGACCGGCATCATCGCGGGGCTCGCCGGACAGCTCGAGTCGCTCGGCGAGGCAGCGAGAATCGGCGTGCTGCTCCACGCCCTGGCAGCGGATGCTGCAGCGCTGGATGCCGGCGAGCGTGGTTTGCTGGCGACTGATCTGGCATCCTATGCGCGAACTTTGGCCAACCCTCAACCTGTCTCGAGTCATGCCGATCACACTTAGCGATGAAGCCGCCCAGGTGGCCTTTGGCGAATCCCTGGGCCGAGCGCTGGCCGGACGCGGTCAGGTCCACCTGATCGGCGATCTTGGCGCCGGCAAGACCACGCTGGCCCGGGGCATCCTGCGCGCCTATGGCCATGTTGGCGCCGTCAAGAGCCCGACCTACACGCTGGTCGAGCCCTACGAGACTGCATCGGCCCGAATCTACCATTTTGACCTTTACCGCCTGGGCGATCCCGAGGAGCTCGAGTTCATCGGTGCCCGCGACATGATGGGTGACGACGCGCTCTGTCTGATCGAGTGGCCAAGCCGCGGCGTCGGCTGGCTACCCACGCCCGATCTCGAGATACACCTCCGGGTCCATGCCTCGGGCCGGGTCGCCTGGGGCATCGCGTACAGCGAACACGGAAGTGCCGCGCTGACGCAGCTGCCGGCGGGGCTGCGCGATTCGATGAGCGGTGAGGAACCCGTGAGTCACAAGGAAGATGAATGCTGACAGAAGTGCAACAGGCGCCTCATGACGCCCGGCCCGGTCGTGAGTCGTTATGGAATCTTGTCGCCATCCTGTGTCATGCCGCATTCCTGCTGTCGGGAATGGTCGTGCGCGTCTGGCCGGTCATGCGCAAGGGCTTTGGGCGCCGCGGGCTGGCCGGACTGATTTCTGTCTGCTGCCTCGGGACCGCCGCACAGGCGCAAGCCGTCGAGGTGGACAACATGCGGCTGTGGTCGGCTCCGGACCACGTCAGGCTGGTGTTCGACATGTCGGGACCGGTCAATGCCAATATCTTCACCCTCGACAATCCCGATCGTGTCGTCATCGACCTCGACAGTACCGATCTGGATTTCGACCCCGACAAGCTCGACCTGGACGACAGTGCCATTTCGAAGGTGCGGACCGGCGTGCGGGAAAGCGGCGGATTGCGCGTCGTGCTCGACGTCAATCGCTCTGTCGTGCCCAAGAGCTTCACGCTGCCGCCCAATGAACAGTACAGCGACCGTCTGGTGGTGGATCTCGACTATCCCGGCGCCAGCGCGGTCAAGGATCCCATCGATCCTATCGAGGCAATGATTCGCGATCAGGAGATCGCTGCGCAACGAGCACAAACCGAAGCCGTCGCCGAAGGCAAGCCGCAGGAAGCCGAAACGGTGGCTTCCGCCGTCGAGGCGCAGCCGCATCCCAAGCGGGACATCATCATCGCCGTCGATGCCGGTCACGGTGGTGAAGATCCGGGAGCAACCGGTCCTCACAATACTCAAGAAAAGGATGTCGTGCTCCAGATCGCGCGCAAGGTGAAGCAGCGTTTCGATCAGACGCCGGGGTTCAAGGCGTTCCTGACCCGCGATGGCGACTATTACGTCGGCTTGCGTCAGCGCACCCTGATCGCCCGACAGCAGAAGGCGGACTTCTTCGTCTCGGTTCATGCCGATGCGGTTCGCAGTAGCCAGCCCTATGGTAGTTCGGTCTACGCGCTATCCCAGGGCGGGGCAACATCGGAAACCGCACGCTGGCTGGCGGCGAGCGAAAACCAGTCCGACCTGATCGGGGGCGTCGACGGCAACTTGAGCCTCGACGACAAGGATGAAGTGCTGCGCGGCGTGCTGCTCGATCTGACGATGACCGCGACGATGAACGATTCGCTGGCGACTGGCGGGCAGGTGCTCGATCGACTGGGGCGGATCAACAAGCTGCACAAGTCGAGCGTCGAGCAGGCGGGCTTCGTGGTGCTGAAATCGCCGGACATCCCGTCGCTGCTGGTCGAGACCGGCTTCATCTCCAACCCGCGCGAAGAGGCGCAGCTAAAGTCGTCGGCACACCAGGCCAAGCTGGCCCAGGCGATCTACGACGGCATCGTGGCCCATTTCCGCCAGCATCCGCCGCCCTCGAGCCTGCTGGCCTGGCAGCGTGATCAGGGACGCGGCAGCGCCGGCAACGAGTATCGCGTCCAGAGAGGCGATTCGTTGTCCCAGGTAGCGGCCAGCCATAACATCAGCATGAAGGCGCTGAAGCAGGCCAATGGGCTGGACAGTGACATCTTGCGGGTAGGGCAGGTGTTGACCATTCCATGAGTGTCTCCAAGGCTTTCTATACGATAGCGGCAGGAGAGTGTCGATGACCGAGGTATCACGCATTCGCATTCTCGATCCCCGCCTGGCCAACCAAATCGCCGCGGGGGAGGTGGTCGAGCGGCCGGCCTCGGTGGTCAAGGAGATCGTCGAAAACGCCATCGACGCCGGCAGCCAGCGTATCGAGGTCGAGCTCGAAGCGGGCGGCTCACGGTTGATCCGTGTGCGTGACGATGGCGTCGGCATCGGCGAAGGCGACCTGCCGTTGGCGCTATCCCGGCACGCTACCAGCAAGATCGCCTCGCTCGACGATCTCGAGGATGTCTCCAGCCTGGGCTTCCGCGGCGAGGCACTGGCGTCGATCAGCTCGGTATCGCGCCTCGAGCTGATCTCCAACGCCAACGAAGATCCCGCCGGCGGCTGGCGAGTGGTCGCCGAAGGGCGCCAGATGGAGCCGCGGGTCACGCCAGCGCCGCATCCTCGTGGCACTTCGGTGCTGGTCCATGATCTGTTCTTCAACACGCCGGCGCGGCGCAAGTTCCTGCGCACCGAGAAGACCGAATTCGGTCACGTCGAGGAGGCCTTTCGGCGTCTGGCGTTGTCCCGTTTCGATATTACCTGGCTGCTGCGTCACAACCAGAAGGTCGTCCATCAGCTGCCTGGCGTGGCTGCGGATCAGGCCGGTCGGGAGCGGCGTATCGGTGCAATGCTGGGCAAGCGCTTCCTGAACGAGGCCCTGCACGTCGACCTGGAGGCCACGGGGCTCCGGCTGTGGGGCTGGGTCGGCGAGCCGACCTACTCCCGTGCGCAGGCCGATCAGCAGTACTTCTTCGTCAATGGCCGCATCGTCAGGGATCGCCTGGTCGCCCACGCCATTCGCCAGGCCTATCGCGACGTGATGTTCCATGGCCGGCATCCGGTGTTCGTGCTCTATCTCGAGCTCGATCCGCGGGTGGTGGACGTCAACGTGCATCCGACCAAGCATGAAGTGCGCTTTCGCGACGGCCGCCTGGTTCATGATTTCCTGTTCTCGAGCCTGCATCGCGCGCTGGCATCGGTGAAGCCCAACGGGGCGACGACGGAAGGGAAGGGCGCGGAGCCGGCGGGTGAAGCGGCCGGCGACGAGACCGGCGCGCCAGCTCGGCAACCGTCCGAGGGGCAAGCCTATCCCGCGGCGGCCTACGATTCGCCCAGCTGGCAGCAACAGCACATGCCGCTGGCCGGGCAGCATGCGGCCGGCGGAGGCCAGCCGGAACAGGGTCGGCCGGGCGCCCAACGCATTCGCGAATTCATGGCCGGCTACCACGCGCTGCATCCGGAGCACGAGTCGTCACTCCTGACGCCGCGTGATGGTCGCGCTGGTGCCCCGGGGGGCGAGGCGGCCGATGTGGCGCTTCGGGAGCGCCCGGCGGCGGCAGTGACGACGCTAGCCGCTGATATCAAAACCCAGGACGATACCCAAGCGCCGCCGTTGGGCTATGCCGTGGCGCAGCTGCACGGTGTCTACATTCTGTCCCAGACCGAGCGCGGGATGGTCATCGTCGACATGCATGCCGCCCACGAACGGATCGTCTACGAACGCATGAAGCAGCAGATTCATGCCGGCGCGCTCGATGCACAGCCGCTGCTGGTGCCGGTCTCCATGGCGGTCAGCGCTGGTGAAGCCGAAGTCGCCGATCAGGAGCGGGAGGCCTTTGCCCGGCTAGGTGTGGTGCTCGACGCCGCCGGCCCCGAGACGCTGCTGATCCGCCAGGTACCGGCACTGCTGGCGGATGCGGATATCGAGCCGCTGATACGGGACATGCTCGGCGATCTCGAGCGCTTCGGGCGTTCGGACCGTCTCGAGACCCGGATCAACGAGCTGCTCAGCACCATGGCCTGCCACGGCAGCGTGCGCGCCAATCGCCTGCTGACGCTGCCCGAGATGAATGCGCTGCTGCGCGACATGGAACGTACCGAGCGTAGCGGGCAGTGCAATCACGGGCGCCCCACCTGGACCGAAATGTCGATGGCGCAGCTCGACAAGCTGTTCCTTCGCGGCCAGTGAACGAGGATGTCTGTGAACGAAAACGATGGTCGCATGCACGACGAATCTTTTGGTCCGAGAGAGCACGGTGGCTCGAGGCGGGATGATCGTCCGCTGGCGATCCTGCTGCTCGGACCGACGGCCGCCGGCAAGACCGACAGCGCGATTGCGCTGCATCGGCGCTTCGACGCGGAACTGATCAGTGTCGACTCGGCGATGGTCTATCGCGGCATGGATATCGGCACGGCCAAGCCGTCCCGGGAAGAACTGGCAGCGGCGCCGCATCGTCTGATCGACATTCGCGATCCGGCCGAGGTCTATACCGCCGCAGACTTTCGTCTCGATGCGCTGCGTGAAATGAAGGCGATCACGGCCTGCGGCAAAACGCCGCTGCTGGTGGGTGGCACGATGATGTACGCCAAGCGCCTGGTCGAAGGCGTCGCGACCATGCCCGGGGCGGACCCGGTCACGCGCGAACAGCTCCGTCAGCGCGGCGAGCGCGAGGGCTTCGAGGCGCTGCATGCGGAGCTCGCCGAGGTCGATCCGCAGGCCGCCGCTGCCATCCATCCGCGCAATCGTCAGCGCCTGATCCGTGCGCTAGAAGTCTATCGGCTGAGCGGTGTACCGCTCTCCGAGCACTGGCAGCACCAGCAGCGTGAAAACTTTCCGTGGCGATTGTTGTCCATAGCTCTCGCGCCTGCCGAGCGTCATGTCCTGCATGCGCGTATCGCCCGGCGCTTCGATGCCATGCTCGCTGGAGGATTCGTGTCAGAAGTGTCTACATTGAAACAGCGCGGCGACCTCCATGCGGATCTGCCGTCGATGAAGAGCGTCGGTTATCGGCAGGCATGGGAGTACCTCAATGGGGCCTATGATCGCGGTGAACTGCGTGAACGAGGCATTGCCGCCACGCGCCAGTTGGCCAAGCGGCAGTTGACCTGGTTGCGGCGCTGGCCCGATCTTCATTGGGTGGATAGCTGCGCGCCGGATGTGGGCGAGCGGATTGCGAAAATCGTGCGTGACCACGGCAGTTAGCGTAAAATGGCGGGCTTCGTCCAGACCTATACTCGCGGCGTTGCGATGCCGCCGGTGTGATGCCGAGTCAGAACGAATCGCCGCCCAACTAAAACAGCACTACTCATAACAGTATTAGGGAGAGCAACATGTCCAAAGGACAGTCCCTTCAGGATCCGTACCTGAACATTCTGCGCAAGGAGCGCATCCCGGTTTCCATTTTTCTGGTCAACGGCATCAAGTTGCAGGGACAGATCGAGTCGTTCGATCAGTTCGTCATCCTGTTGCGCAACACCGTCAGTCAGATGGTCTACAAGCATGCCATTTCGACGGTCGTGCCGTCCCGTAACGTCCGGTTGCCGCCGCAGGATCCTACCGCTGCACCCGGACTCGATAGCTAATCGAGAGGTAGTGATTGTTTTTCGAACGTCCCGACGCCGGCGAAACGGCGATTCTGGTCCATGTGGACTTTCAGGACGAGCAGGAACGCGAAGATCCGGGTGAACTCCTGGAGCTGGTGCGCTCTGCCGGGGCGGAGTCGGCTACCCTGATTCAGGGTAGTCGGCGCCGCCCCGACCCTCGTTCTTTCATCGGCAGTGGCAAGCTCGAGGAGGTCAAGGCCGCACTCGAGACCCACGGTGCCGAACTCGTCATTTTCAACCATGCCCTGTCTCCGTCCCAGGAACGCAACCTCGAGCGTGCGCTCAAGTGTCGTGTGCTCGATCGGACGGGGCTGATTCTCGATATCTTCGCGCAACGCGCGCGGACTCACGAAGGCAAGCTCCAGGTCGAACTGGCTCAGCTCGAGTACATGTCCACCCGGCTGGTGCGGGGCTGGACCCACCTCGAGCGCCAGAAAGGCGGTATCGGTCTGCGTGGCCCGGGGGAGACCCAGCTCGAGACCGACCGACGCCTGCTGCGTGAGCGCATCAAGTCGATTCACAAGCGTCTCGAGAAGGTCCGCAAGCAGCGCGACCAGAATCGGCGCGCCAGAGCGCGGGCGGAAATCCCCAGCGTTTCGCTGGTGGGTTACACCAACGCCGGCAAATCGACGCTGTTCAATGCGATCACCTCGTCCGAGGTGTACGCCGCCGATCAGCTCTTCGCCACGCTCGATCCGACACTGCGTCGCCTCGACGTGCCGGATGTCGGCGAGGTCGTGCTGGCGGATACGGTCGGCTTCATCCGGCATCTGCCGCACAAGCTGGTCGAGGCCTTCCGGGCCACGCTGCAGGAAGCGACCGAGGCCAGCTTGATCGTCCATGTGATCGACGCTGCCGACCCGGACCGCGAACTCAACGTGGCTCAGGTCGATAGCGTGCTGGCCGAGATCGATGCTGACGACGTGCCACGGCTGTTGGTGATGAACAAGATCGACCTGCTGGGAACATCGCCGCGGATCGAACGTGACGAACAGGGCTTCCCGCAGGTCGTGTGGCTGTCGGCGCGTGACGGCGAAGGCCTGGAACTGCTGCGCGAAGCGCTCGGGGAATGGCTGGCCGAGGATATCCTCGATATCCGCTTGACGCTGACGCCCGAGCAGGGTCGACTACGAGCGGCGCTGCACGAGTTGCAGGCCGTGCAAAACGAAACGTTCGACGAGCACGGTCGCTCGAATCTGGAGATTCGCTTGCCCCGGCGAGAGTTTATGCAGATGATGGCTCGCTTGGGCGAACGCGCCGACGATTACTTGCCCACCTCGGAAAAAACGCCGGTTGCCGATTGGGAACGGGTTTGAGGTGAGGAAAACTACGCAGGGAGCTTCGTGGTCTGGCGAGCAGATCCGAGCGATGCAGGGTGACAAGGGATTCGACATCAGTCCGAACCAGCCCTTTGCACGTCAGTGCAACGCCACGGCGGCTCATGCTCCCGATGCCATGCGTAATGCTTTGGCCTGACGCAACGCTTTGACTGCATCATTGGAGACTAGGTATGGCTTGGAATGAGCCTGGTGGTGGCAACAACCAGCAGGACCCCTGGGGCGGCGGAGGGGGTCGACGCCCGAGTGGTAATGGTGGCAACAACGGCGGTGGCAATCAGGGGCCACCGGATCTCGATGAAGCGCTGAAGAAGTTTCAGGACAAGATCAATCGTCTGCTGGGCGGTCGCGGCAAGCGTTCCGGTTCTGGCGGCGATGGTTCCAGCGGCAGCAATGGTGCCGGTGGCAAGCGCAACCCATTCATATTGCCGATTCTGGTATTGATCGTTGCGGTCGTGATCTGGGCCGGGTCCGGTTTCCATTTGATCGATCAGTCCGAGCGCGGTGTGGTGTTCCGGCTCGGCAAGTACACCGATACCTTGAATCCCGGTCTGCACTGGAATCCGCCGATCATCGATCGCGTGGATAACGTCAACGTGACCAGCATCCGCTCTGCGACGCAGACGGATTCGATGCTGACCAGCGACGAGAACATCGTTCGCGTCAGCGTCTCGGCGCAGTATGTGGTGAGCGATTCGCATGCGTTTCTGGTCAACGTCAACGAGCCTGAGATGACGCTGCAGAACGCCATGGACTCGGCCTTGCGCCAGGAAGTGGGCAACATGCACCTGCAGGAAATCCTGACCACCGGTCGTGATCGGCTGGGGCAGCGGGTCTTCGAGCGGTTGACGGCCTATATGGAAGCTTACGGTACCGGTTTGCGTCTGCAGACGGTCAACGTCGAATCGACCGCGCCGCCGGATCAGGTCCAGGACGCCTTCGACGACGTCATCCGTGCCCGGGAGGAGCGTCAGCGCTCGATCAACCAGGCCAATGCCTATAGCCAGGCCGTCGTTCTCGAGGCCAAGGGTCAGAAGCAGCGTCTCATCGAGGAAGCCAATGGCTACAAGGCTGCTTCGGTATCCGATGCCATCGGTCAGACCAACCGCTTCAATTCGCTGCTGAGCGAATATCGGCAGGCGCCGGACGTGACGCGTCAGCGTCTCTATCTCGAGACCATGAGCGATGTGCTGAGCAAGACGCCCAAGGCGCTCGTCGATCTGGGTGACGGCAATGCCGTGACCGTGCTGCCGCTCAATCAGATGCAGGCCGGTGGCAACAGCAGCCAAAGCGACTCGTCGTCGATGAGCATGCAACAGCTTGAACAGATTTCACGGCAGGTGATCGATCAGATGAACAGTGGCTCGCAGCAGCCGACACGTAGTTCCAGCCTGCGGGAGGGTCGCTAATGTTTAATAATCGCGCCCTGATTGGCGTCATCATCCTGGCATTGCTGGCCTGGTTTGCCAGTGCCAGTTTCTACGTCGTCAACGAGACAGAACGGGCCATCAAGCTGCGTTTCGGTGAGGTGATCGAAAACAACATCGGCCCGGGACTGCACTTCAAGCTGCCGGTATTCAACACGGTGCGTATCTTCGACGTGCGCGTGCAGACGGTCGATTCCAGCGCGACCCGTTATCTGACGGCGGACTCCAAGGCGGTGATCGTCGACTCGTTCGTGAAGTGGAAGATCGCCGATCCTCGGCAGTTCTACGAGGCCACGCGTGGCAACATCCAGGTCGCCGAGAACCTGATCGCGCCGCGAACCGACGAAGCATTGCGTAACAAGTTCGGCCAGACCGAGATGTCCTCGATCATCCAGGAACGAATCGCGGCAGAGAGCGACAATCAGGAACTGGTCGGCGAGGACAAGGGTGCCGATACCGTCGAAGGGGCTCGGGAAGAGCTGATGGTCGAGCCGGTACAGCAGCTCGACCAGGCGATGCGCGACGAGTTGGGTGTCCATATCCTCGATATTCGCGTCAAACGGATCGAGCTGCCCCCCGAGGTGACTCAGGCAGTTTACGAGCGCATGAATTCGGAGCGGGAGCAGGCGGCGAGGACCTATCGTGCGGAAGGTTCCCAGCAGGCCGAGGCGATTCGTGCCGACGCCGATCGTCAGCGCCAGGAAATCCTCGCCAACGGTCGCCAGGAAGCGGAGACCACGCGCGGTGAGGGTGATGCCCAGGCAGCGCAGATCTATGCCAGCGCTTATCAGCAGGCACCGGACTTCTTCTCGTTCTATCGTACGCTGCAGGCCTATCGCGACAGCTTCAACGGCGAAGGGAAGGATCTGCTGGTGTTGAGCCCGAACGACAGCGACTTCTTCCGCTACCTGAAGGACGCGACGCCTGCCGAGGCTCCGGCGCCATGAGGGTCGAGCGGATGAATGACACCGCCATCTAGGAAATCGAACGCCCGCGGGATTTCCCCGCGGGCGTTTCGTGGTACTATTGCCTAGCCGGGTTTAGCCCGGCTTTTTTGTGCGGCCTGTTTTTGCGCAATCACGTCTTCATACGATCAAGTCTTTGCGCAATGCACCCGCCTCGCAGCGCTCCGGCTGCAACTATCACGGGATGGCGAAGCTGGTCTTTGCCTCCGATCTTTACCGAATTACCGCTGGGCAGGAAAAGCTCATGACGATCGCTGACCGCTGGTTGCTACCCGACGGCATGGATGAAGTATTGCCGCCGCAGGCAACCCGGATGGAGGAGTTGCGTCGGACGCTGCTCGACCTGTACGACCGCTGGGGCTACGACCTGGTCATGCCGCCGCCGGTCGAATTTCTCGATTCGCTGCTGACCGGTACCGGCACCGATCTGGATCTGCAGACGTTCAAGCTGACCGATCAGTTGACCGGACGAATGATGGGCGCCAGCGCCGATGTGACGCCTCAGGTCGCGCGCATGGATGCCCATTCGCTGAAGCGTCAGGGTCCCGTGCGTCTGTGCTATTGCACGACGGTGCTACGGGCCAAGGCCGACAAGCATCAGGGCGGCCGCAGCCCCATGCAGGTTGGCGTCGAGCTCTTCGGCCACGCTGGGCTGGATGCCGATATCGAAGTGTTGAGGCTGGCGCTTTCCAGCCTCGAGGCGGCGGGCGCCAAGGAGATCCACCTGGCGCTGAGCCATACTGCGATCTACCGCGAGCTGGTACGTGCCGTCGACTGGAGCGATGACGTCGAACGAGCGCTGTTCGATGCCATCGAACGCAAGGCTTACATTGTCATCGACGAACTGGTGGCCGCCAATGTCGGGGACTCCAAACTCGCGCGGATGCTCAGCGAACTCCCGCGGTTGCATGGCGGGGCGGAGATTCTGGAACATGCCCAGCAGGTATTGGCCGAGGCGCCGGGAGCCGTTCTGGACGCGCTCGATCAGTTGATGCGGCTGCATCGCGGCGTCGTTGCCGAGCATCCCGAGGTATCGTTCTACTTCGACCTCGCCGAGCTGCGCGGTTACCAGTACCACACCGGGATGGTGTTCGCCGCCTACGTGCCGGGATACGGCCAGGCGTTGAGCAAGGGCGGCCGTTACGACGATACCGGCCAGGCCTTTGGCCGTGCTCGCCCGGCCACTGGATTTTCCATGGATCTCAAGCAACTGGCGACCTTGGCCGAACGAGAGCCGCCAACCAATGGCATCTGGGCACCGAACCAGACGGACGCCGCGCTCAATGAGACCATCAATCGGCTACGGGCCCAGGGAGAGCGCGTGATCCAGGCGCTGCCCGACCAGCGGACCGGTCCCGAGTCACACCGCTGCAATCGTCATCTGGTGCTTCAGGATGGCGAGTGGCGTATCGAGCCGCTGAATTGAGCCAACGCTGTCAGAACCTGTTCACAGACGCCAGCGTGGATACAGCAAATGGATCGCGACGAACGACCGGATCGCGACGGGTTGATCAAGAGACGAGAGCAATGGGCAAGAACGTAGTCGTATTGGGTACTCAGTGGGGCGATGAGGGCAAGGGCAAGGTCGTCGACCTGTTGACCGAGTCCGCCAGTGCCGTGGTGCGATTCCAGGGCGGGCACAATGCCGGCCATACGCTGGTGATCGACGGCGAGAAGACGGTTCTGCATCTGATTCCTTCCGGCGTGTTGCGCGACGACAAGATCTGCGTGATCGGCAATGGCGTCGTGCTGTCGCCGGAAGCGTTGATGGAGGAGATCAAGGAGCTGGAGGCCAAGGGCGTGCCGGTGCGCGAGCGTCTGCGTCTGTCGCCGGCCTGTCCTCTGATCCTGCCTTACCACGTGCGCCTCGACCAGGCGCGTGAAAAGGCTCGCGGCATTGCCAAGATCGGCACGACCGGACGCGGCATCGGACCGGCCTACGAAGACAAGGTCGCGCGTCGCGGCCTGCGCCTGGGCGACATCCTGCACCGTGAACGTTTCGCCTCCAAGCTGGGCGAGGTGCTCGATTATCACAACTTCGTGTTGACCCGCTATCACGGTGAACCGGCCGTCGACTTCCAGGAAGTGCTGGATCAGGCGATGGGCTTTGCCGAAGAGCTGCGCCCCATGGTCTGCGACACGGTCTCCCTGGTCCACGATATCCGCAAGTCCGGCGAGAATATCCTGTTCGAGGGCGCTCAGGGCTCGTTGCTGGATATCGACCACGGTACCTACCCCTATGTCACTAGCTCCAACACGACCGCTGGCGGCACGGCGACCGGCTCCGGGGTCGGCCCGCTTTACCTCGACTACGTGCTGGGCATCACCAAGGCCTACACCACGCGTGTCGGCTCCGGCCCGTTTCCCACCGAGCTGTTCGATGAGTTCGGCCGGCACCTCGCCGAGAAAGGGCACGAGTTCGGGGCAACCACTGGCCGCGCGCGTCGCTGCGGCTGGTTCGACGCCGTGGCGCTGCGTCACGCGGTGCAGATCAACTCGGTCTCCGGCATCTGCCTGACCAAGCTCGATGTGCTCGACGGGCTCGAGAATATCCGCGTCTGCGTCGGCTATCGCAGCAAGGATGGCGAAACCATCGACAACCCGGTCGATTCCGAAGGGTACGAAGTGATCGAGCCGCTCTATCACGATCTGCCGGGCTGGAACGAATCCACCATCGGGGTGCGTAGCGTCGAGGATCTACCGGCGAATGCGCGCGCGTATATCGCCTTCCTGGAAGAAGAAGTCGGTACGCCGATCGATATCATCTCTACCGGCCCCGACCGTAACGAGACGATCGTGCTGCGCAACCCGTTTGATTGATCGCTCGCGCTGAGCCGCTCGTCGAAGCAATCGGACGGTGAAGTCATCGATCGGTGAAACAGTCGGTCGGTGGAGCAGTCGATCGATGACAGAAGATGGCCCGCTGCCCTGGCAGCGGGCCATCTTCGTTCAAGGGAGGGGAGTGGGCCTCTTCGCCAATGACAGCAACGCCGTTGCCGCCATGGCCGAGTCACGATCAGGGTCCTGTACCCAGCGCTGGAAGAGCGGTCCGATACGGCCCTTGTCTTGCAGCAGGCTATTGTCTTGCAACAAGCTGTCGTCTCGCAGCAGATGATGACGCGCTGCCATCACCAGGTTGGGGAGCGCAATGGCGGAATCGAAACCGTGAAGTTCCTGATACGACCAGTCATCGGGATTAGCCGCATGATCGGCGACCCAGCGGTAGGCGGCGGCCAGACGCGCCCGGTCCGCTTCCTCCTCGGGCCAGGTCAGCCCTAGCGCCGAAGCTTCGCGAAGCAGTACTGACCAGGCTGCCAGATTGAAATTGGCATAGTGCCATGGGCGGGTGCGCTCCAGCTCCAGCGGTTGGCGCCCGTCGGGTTCGAACTGCGTCTCCAGGCGGTCCAGCACTTCATGCAGCTGGCGCTTGGCCAGTGCCGGGCGATCGACGAAGCGGGCAAAGGCCACGACCTGCGCATCGTACCAGGTGCCGTGGTTGTTGCGCTTGGCGTGTTCCTTCCGGCCGTTCTCGCTCGTCAGCATCCAGTCCAGATAGTCGCCGTACCACTGTTTCAGTTGGCCGAACGTTTCGTCGGTCAGCGCGGGGGAGGGCTTCAGGTGCCGGATCGAATCGGATAGGCCGATCAGCAGCCGACTTTCGATGATGCCGATTCCACGCCCTTCGACCCGTCCCGGTATGGCCTGGGCGTAGCGCAGGTTAGGCGCCATCCGTGTCTCGGGAGCAATGAACCAGTGGCGTAGTTGCGCCACGGCACGTTGGGCATAGCGCTCGTCACCGGTGAGGCGGTAACTCCAGGAGAGCACGTTGACGGTGTCGATGAAATCGATCAACCGCTGCTTGTCGGTTGCATCGCCGAGCGTCGCTTCGTTGTATTCGCCATCACGCCGCACATAGGGCAGGCCGTCATCACTGTCCGGGTCCGGCCACCAGTAGGGCGCAAAGCTGAAGTAATCGTGTGCGTCTTCGCTGGCCGGTAGCCGGGTTTTGTTCACCACGCTGTAGAGCGGTTTCCGGCGTTCGCTCTCGGCTCGGTCGATGACGGCCGAAGCCGCGATGTCCGTCGCGGCCTGGGGGATCGTGGTTCCAGCTGTTGCCACCGGCGCCAGCATCGGGAGTGTCAGCGCGGTGAGTACCAGTGCCAGCGCCTGTCGTCGGCGATATCGGATCATGTGGAGGATGCATCCCCGGCAGCGGTAGCCGCCTCGGGATTCTCCAGCAGGTCCTGGAGGGTATCGATCGCGGTTTCGCTGTCGCCTTCCATGACACCGTCGAGCCAGATCATCGCCTGCTGCTGATTGACGAACTCGACGCCCCGCGTTTGCAGAAAGGCCTGAGCCAGTGAGATGCGAGCGGAGCGGTGCCCCTGACGTGCGGCATCGACCAGCAGTTCCGCGCCCTTGTGGGGATCCCGCGGCAGTACCTCTCCGCTGAGATAGGCGCGTCCGAGTGCGGCCTCGGCGCCGGCGTGGCCAGTCTCGGCGGCGGCGGTCAGCAGTTGCTTGCCCTTGTCGATGTCCTGAGTGACGCCACCCTGGCCTTCGAGATAGGCCGAGCCCAGCGCCGCTTGCGCGGAGGCATTGCCATTGCTCGCCGAGCGGGAGAGCCAGCTCACGGCTTCGTCGGCGTCCGGATCGACGCCGTTGCCTTCGAGATAGGCCAGCCCCAGGACGCGCTGGGCGTTGTCGTCACCGCGTTCCGCTGCCCGGGAGAGATAGCGCACGCCACGCTCCGGGTCCGCGGTGACGCCATTGCCGTTGAGATAGGCTTCGCCGAGCGTCACGCCGGCAGAACCATGTCCAGCGTTGGCCGCGCGGGTCAGCAGTCGGACGCCGCGTTGCGGGTCGGCGGGGATGCCATCGCCGGTCAGCAGCATTTGACCGAGATCGGCCTGGGCTCCGACATGGCCGGCGGCGATCGCTTGTTCGAAATAGCCTGCGGCGCGCCTCTTGTTGACGCCGACCCCCAATCCTTCCGCATACATCTGGCCAAGCGAGGCCGTCGCGCCGGGATGACCTGCATCGGCGGCTTTCGTCAGCCATTGGCGCGCGCTGGCGTAGCTGGCGCGGACGCCCTGTCCGCGTAGATAGGCCCGGCCCAGATCCGCCATGGCGGGGACTTCGCCCATATTGGCAGCGCGGATCAGGTCTTCGATATTGCCTTGCTCGCCGCTGGCACGGTAGGTACGTGCCAACGCCTGTCGTGCCGATGGGTGGCCCGCACGCGCGGCCCGCTGAAGCCACAGTTCCGAGCGGTTCAGGTTCGGCGGCACGCCGACGCCCTCGCGGTAGGCGCGACCGAGCACCACCATGGCGTAGTCGTCACCTTGATCAGCGGCTTCTTCGAGCAGTTTCACGCCCTGGCGGCTGGCACCGGGGAGCTTGCCCTCCAGGTAACCTTGGCCGAGCCGCGTCTTCGAGGTGGTGTCGGTGGGATCCTGTTCGACGGCACGGCTCAGCCACTGTTGCGCCTTGGCCGGATCACGCTGTAGGCCGGTGCCATCCATGTAGGCGATGCCCAGGGCCCGTGCGGCGCCGCTCTGTTTCTGATTGGCAGCGTCAGTCAGCAGCGCAACGCCCTGAACCGGGTCGGCGGGCATGCCTTCCCCCTTGAGATAAGCCTCGCCCAGGCGAGCGGTGGCGTAAGGATGGCCGAGCCGATTGGCGCGCTTGAGATACTCGACGCCGCGCTGCGGCTGGGCCTGGACCTTGTCGCTATCGAGATAGATGTTGCCCAGCAGGGCGAGGGCGTAGGCATCGTTGTGCTGTGCGGCTTGCTCCAGCAGTTGAATGCCTCGCTGGGGATCTTCGGATAACACCACGCCGTCGAAATGGGCTTGCCCCAGGCTGCGCGTGGCGTCGAGCTGGCCCTGCTCCGAGGCTTTGGTCAGCCACTTTTCGGCGAGCGCCGGATCGGCTTCGACCTGGCCTTCGCCCAGATAAGCCTGACCCAGCCAGTAGGCGGCATCCACGTTGCCGGTTTGCGCTGCGCGTTCGAGCATGCTCAGGCCTTCGGAGGGATCCTGCCGGTCGAGCAGCAGATGGCCGGCGGCGGCCAGCGCTTGCGGGTCGCCGCTTTCGGCTGCCCGGTTCAACCACTGTTGCTGACGCTCGGGTTGGGGCAGCAGGCCATCTTCGGCGTAGAGTCGCGACAGCGCGAGCATGGCATCGACATCGCCGCTCTCGGCGCGCGAGGTCATTGCCTGCGCATAACGCTCGGCATAGGCCCGTGCCCGGCTCGGGTCGTTGCCGAAAGCACCGCCGGCGGCATAGTTTGCGGCCAGTTTCTCGAGCGCGCGCGGCTCGTTCTGGGCCGCTGCCTTTTCCAGCTGTTCGCGGGCGGCATCGACATCACGCGGCACGCCTTCGCCTGCCAGCTGCATCTCGGCGACCTCGATGCGAGCGCTGGGGTTGCCGTCGTGGTCGATGGCCTGCTGGAACAGATTCCAGGCCAGGGCGGGGTCCCGCTTGACGCCGTCCCCGGCGAGATAGAGTCGTCCCAGTTTCAGCGAGGCGTTGTCGAGCCCGCTGAATTCATAGGGAACGGCCTGGCGATAGTAGTGAACGGCCAGTTCGGGATCGCGGGGGACGCCGGCGCCGTCATCGTAGATTCGCGCCAGCTCGTAAAGGGCTTCGGGGTGCGTCCGTGCCATGGGCTTGAGCAGTTCGATGGCTTTCAGGCTCTGGCCCTCGGCCTGCAGATTGCGGATGTATTCCATGCGGTTCCAGTCGGTCGAAGGCATCGACTCGACGTAGCGATGGGCAAACAGCGCCCGATCCTGGGCGGCGACGGTTTGCATGTCCTGGGTACCCTGGCCGGCGCAGGCGGTCAGCATGATGGCCGAAACCAGGGCCGAAGCCAGGCCCGGTATGAATCGGCTGGTGGGCCGGCGTGACAGGGGCAGCAGGTCAGTGCGAGTGGATATCGTCATGCGAGTCTCCTTTGGGTCGGAGCCGTTCCGTCCCTGGAACGGTCCTGAACAGTGAATCGTCGGATCCCGAGGCCGTGATAAGGCTCGAACTCGAACCTCGGGACGAAATCAGGCGTCGGGCTCGAAATCAGGTATCGGGTTCGAACGTGGCGAGTTGCTGCTCTTCGGGTTCCGGCAGCGCGCGAGGCTGGGCTTTCGGATCCATGAAGTAGAGGGTGACGTAGCCCCCGGCACTGCGGTTGTCGATGGGCCGCTTCTGGCTGACGTAGTGGGAGATTCTCGGATCCTCTCGGTGCTGGAGATAGACCTCCATCCAGGCCAGGTACTGCTCGTCGTCCAGAAAGCCGTAGTACTGGGAATGAGTTGCCAGGTCACCCAGCGCTGCCGGGTCGTCGAAGGTGTCCAGCGCAAACTGGACCGCATCGTCGACGGTATGGCCGTCGTACTCGAAGTCGAACAGGTCGTAGCCTTGGCGGTAGGCCACCTGCATGGTGTTGACGAGGTACAGCAGGGCATAGTTCTGGTAGTGGCTGGCGCGTCGTCCACGAGCCATTTCGTGGGGCAAGGCCCCGCGCGGGGTCATGTCGCTGAGCGCCGAGTAGACGGCGCTGACGCCGAACTGGAAAAGCTCGTCGTCGTCCGTCAGTACGCCGATCATGCTGGCGTAGAGCGCTCGACGGTAGAAGTGGTTGTTGCAGCAGCTCGGGTCTCCGCCGCGAATGGACGAGTGCTGGTGGGCCAGCGTGTTGAGCCAGTGATTGATGCGTTCGATCGCCTCGGGACGCTTGTCCGCCACGACCGGACGCACGATGGAGTAGGCCATGGCGGCGGCAAACATCATCGACTCGGTCGAGTACCAGCCCTGGGGTTCGAGACGGTCGTAATAGAACTGGCTCAAGGCGTCTTGAGTCGCCCATTTGTCGAGAAACCGCACCAGGCAGTCGGCGTAGTAGTCATCCCCGGAGGCGACGTAGGCGCCAGCCAGATTGGAGACGGTGTCCTCGAAATCGAATAGTGGCTCGGAAGCCAGCTTCCAGGCCTGGGGCTGCGGATAGTAGCCGGGAATCCGGATGACACTGTCCAGCGCCGGCTTGGACAGCTCCTGTTGACAGCTGGGACCGGGCTCGAGCTGATCACTGTTGTACTGCAGCAGATCGTTGTCCGTCTGCTGCAGCAAGGCCATGCGTGCCTTGACGTCGAAATAGGAGGCATCGGGATCGGTGACCGTATATTCCGACAGATCCAGTTTCTGGCGCTGTTCGTAGCTCATCGCCTGGGCCGAAAGCGTCAGCCCCAAGGCGGTTACGCCCAATAGCATCGTGAGAGTGAGACGCAGGCCCACACGGCCTGCGAGTGACGTCCGTTTCATGAAAATCGACTCCCTGTCGAAAGGATGGATCACGCCCTGGGGGTCATCAGGGTGAAGTCGGCGAAATCGACGACCTGGTGACGCGGCGTGCGCCAGTCGCTGCCGTGACCGCCAAAGAAGGTCGAGAACATCAGGCCGTCGATATGCACGTCTTCAGTGGTGCGATAGACGATGCCCTGCTGCTCGAGAATCGGCTGGCCGTCGATCCAGACACGCGCAATGCCGTTGTCGCGGTCGGGATCGTTGAGCACGATCTCCTGCTCCACGCTGACCCACTGTCCCGGGGTGAAGCGCCATCGGCCACGGCCGACCGATTCGCCGTAGTCGGCGTCCTTATTGGCGACGTATTCGTAGAGCTCGCCCTGACCCTGCTTGCGCCACATGAAACGCATCGAGAAACCGTTCCTGCCCGTGACCTCGTCGCCGCCGGTGGGGCCGTCGCCGCCGTAGAGGCCCGGCAACTTGCCACCTTTGACGAAGTCGAAGCCGGGTTGAAAGCGAACCTGATAACGCAGGCAGGCGCGATCGGCCTGACGCAGCGCCGGCACCGGCATCACGAAACCGGCGCCGCCCTCTTCGGCATCGCTGGGTGACGAGCTGCCTTGTGGGTAGCTGACGCGCAGAGCGGGTGCGTCGAGCCCGCTCTCCTCGTTGCTCAGCACCTGCAGGTTCTGTTCACCCCAGCGTCGCTCGGCATCGAGCCCGCTCTTGACCCAGGCCTTGGGGTCGGCATTGGCCTGGATGCTCATGTCTAGAGCGTGCACCGGGGCGTAGCGTGTCGAGCAGGCCGATACCTGTGGCCGGGCGAGATCACCGTCACTGGCGGCCTGCGCGGGCAGGGAGACGACAGTCAACGCGCCGGCGATCAGCGCCGCCGTGCCCGAAAGGCGCAATGAGCGGCGGTTGGCATTGTCGAGCTGGGATCGCGTCATGGTCATTTCCTCGGCAAGGTTCGTTTGCGATGGGTTTCGGTAGCGCTTCACGGTCGCTTCACGCGACGGCCAGTCGAAGGCTCAGTTCATGGCGCTTTTCATCCCGTCGGCGGCACTCGTCCACAGCGATTGAACACCCTGATACATGGCGCGGCCCGCCTGGTAGGTCCACTCCGCGGCCGTGTCGAGCATCGGCGCTTCGGTGAAGCGGACGTCGACCGGTGTACCCACGGCGCCGGCCGGCAACGTCTCTTCCGGTACCAGCAGCACGCTCGCCACGTTCTGCTGCTGGCGCACCCAGTCCGGGAAGCCGGCACGCGGCTGGCGTTCGACATCGAGCGCGACGCTACGCACACGCGCGGGAATCGGCTCCGATGCGTTGGGCAGGGCGATATAGGCCTGCTGGTGGTTCTCGATATCGCCGATGTCTTCCATATGCACCAGCGCCTCGACCATGACGTCGTTGTTGTGGGTGCTGACCAGCGTCATGACACGATCGCCTTCGTTGACGTAGGTGCCGCCGGCAGCGCTGAGTGCCCAGGCCACTTCACAGTCACACGGGCTGTAGATGGTGTTGGCCGATACCCGCGCCTTGTAGGCATCGATACGCGAACTTTCGTAGTCACGAGCCGTTTCGAACTGCTCCACCCGAGTCCTCGCGATTTCCGGCGACAGAGTCTCGTAACCCAGCTCGCCGTCTGCGGGGTTGGAGGATGTCGCCACGCTGACCTTGTGGTTGCCAGCATCGTCGAGGCTGTCCTGTAGGTTGTCGATCAGGCGCTTGTTGTAGTCGAACGAGGCTTGGGACAGCAGCAGATCGTTCTGGAGTTCGGCGTTATTGACCTGGATCAGTGGCTGGTCGCGCTCGACCTTGTCGCCGGCGTTGAGTTCCAGATCTTTCAACTGGCCGGCGCCGGGCGCCAGGATATCCGTTCGCGGCGCCGTCACCGCGGCAAAGCTCGGCTCGATCAGAAAGACGTTGCGATAGACCGTCGCGGCAACTGCCGCCGTCAAGACGCCCGCGGCGACGAGCAACGCCATATAGCGGAACATGGGAACGCGACGCTTGGGCTTGGTGGCCGGTGTCGCGACGTTGCCACGGCGCTTGCGGGGTGTCTGGGCATCCTGCGGGTCGACCAGACCATCGAGACTGACATGGCGTCCGCTCATCTGGGCGCGAATCACCCGGCGCAGGATATCGCGCTGGCGGGACTCCATCTGGGTGAATTCGAACGCGACGCGCTGTTGGCGCGCGTCGCCGATCTCGCGCAGTGGGCGTGCCATCGCGGGCAGGGCCAGTTCGACACCGCTGGCGGTCAGCATCAGCGCAACGGGGATCTCGCGTTGAAGCTCTAGATGCATCGAGGTCTCGGCGGAAAAGCCTCCCATCGAGAGATCGTGGCCCTTGACGACCCGATCATCCCCCAGACGAACGTTGAAGGGCATTTCGACGCGGACATGGCGGCGCTCGTCGCGGCGTTCATGGCGCAACTGGTCCGGGTCCCGGGGGGTGTCGTTGTCGTGGCCTGACAGGCGGTCATGATCTGACATGGTGATGTCTCCTTGAAATTCCCTGGCTACTGGCGGTTCTGGGCCAGCGCGTTTTCTTCCATGTGGCTGCCTTCGAGCGACAGCGATAGCGCCGTCAGCTGGATAGCGTGACCGGCAAGCTGAATCTGACAGGGCTGCTGGGCGTCACAGTCGAACTTGCCAGCACTGGCGAGCGTGGTGTCGCCGGAACGGATCTGCGATGCGAGCCCGGTGCCGACCTCCAGCGTGGTCGGGGCGTCCGGGTCGCCATAGCCGTGAAGTCTGGTGCCGCGAATCCTGTCCAGCGAGGCGACCTGGTCGTTGAATCGGGCATCGATCCGGTAGTGGCCGGCCGGCAGATGAATACTGCCGCCCTCCGGTGCATCGGTCAGCGTCAGCGCGAGCCAGCGGTTGTCGGCGGCGTCTTCCTCGAGCGTCTCCGGCTGGGCGCCGGTCATCGCCGCGATCGACAGGCGATCGGCCGGGGCCATGATGCCGCCGAAGACGGCCAGCACGAATATCAGGCCACCTAAGTAGAGGGCGTGGATGAAATGGCCGCCCAGTCGCTGGCGACGGGCTGCGCGAGGATCGTCGGGCTCGCCGGCGGAAATGCCCTGGCGTGACCATTTCTGGCGGTTGAAGCGAAAGCTGACATAGGTCTTCAGGATCGCGCCGCTGAGCTGGTTGTAGTAGAGCATCGGCACCCACAGTGCGCTCCAGCGTCCGCGCTGCCAGGCCAGTACCAGGCTGGTCAGGCCGCGGGTCATCAGGATCCACAGCAGGTAGGCGAAGATGAACGATGGGCGCACGAACAGCGTCAGCATGATGGCAATGGTGGGGCCGATCAGCGTGGTCCACATGGAAAGCCGCTGGTCGACGAGGCTCCACCAGGTGAACCAGCCCATGCGGCTTGGCCCCAGTGCGATGGCACGGCCGTTGGTGCGCAGCATGTTGCCGAACCAGCGGCGCATCAGATCGAGTGTCGACTTGAAGAATCGACGACGCTCGGGCAACTCCTCGAAGCCGGTGACGTAGACATCCGGAAGGTAGAGCATCTTCCAGCGGTTCTTGAGCAGCCAGAACCAGGTCGACTTGTCATCGCCGGAGAGGAACTTGAAGTTGCCGAAACGCCAGTGCTCGACGTGGTCGTTCTCGACCAGCTCGATGAACTCGGGCTCCGTGGCGAGATCGGCACGAAACGCGCTGTAGCGGCCGGTCAGGACGAGCAGTCGCTCGGATACCGAGGTCGAGCTCATGACCAGGTGACGCTGGGCGTAGCGCAGGTCGTACCACTCCTTGGTCACGTCGTTGCCGATGACCACCGCGTTATTGTTGGTGGTGATCGCGCCCAGATCATCCTTGGCCAGAAAGAACGACAGCGAACGTTCCAGCGTGCCGGGTTCGATGCGGATGTCACCGTCCATGCTGACCAGCAGCGAGCGGTGTGTCGGCATGCAGCGGGAGATGGCGCGCAACACCTCGGCCATGGCCGAGCGTTTGCCATCACCTTTCTGGAACATGTAACGCACGCTGACGTTGTCGGGCCAGCCATGCTCCTCCATCACCTGGTCGATGATGTCGACATCGCTGCGATCGGCGATGGCGGCGAACAGCGTCGTCGGCACGCCATAATTCGCGGCATCACGAATCAGGGCGTCGTAGACGGCGAAAGTGACCTCGGTGTCGATCCGAAACGAGGTACACAGGATATAGAGCGCGTCCGGCGTCTCTCTGGCGCCGACGGCATCGGCCTCGGCCCGCAGCCGAGGAAACATGCGGCGGTTGTACCAGACGGAACGTACCGCCTGCACGAACCACCACGAGTAGCGCCAGGCCCCTATCAGGCCCACGGCGAAGATGAAGCTCTTCGAGCCGGGGTGAAAGACTTCGCCCGGCAGATGGGTCACCAGCAGCAGGGTCAGCGTCGCCAGCAGTAGGATGACCGTCGCTTCGGTCGCTACCGAGGCTTTGCTGGGCCTGGCACGGGTGTAGTTGATATGGCTCATCGGGATGTCCTTGGGGTCGTTCCTTGACGTCGTCCCTTGCCCTTGGGGTCGTTCCTTGACGTCGTCCCTTGCGCGTCTGCCGAATCCGCCTAGCAGACGCTAAGTTCCTGTAGACCCGTGCAATGGCACCGGCCTGAACCGTGATGGAAATCGGGGCGGCGGCGGCCTATTGCTACCGCCGGACAGGTGTTACAGCGTGTAGGCGATGCCCGGGCCGCTGCGCTCGGCCTGTGAGGTCAACGGCGCAGGGGCTTCGGAGGGTTGAGAGATGCGCAGCGAGTCGGCGCGACCGACCGCGAAGTAGAGCAGGCCAGCGGCACGCACGCTTTCCGGGTTGAACAGGTTGCGGCCATCGATGATCGCTGGCGTGGTCAGCTGTTCGCGCAGGCGGCGGAAGTCGACGGTGCGGAAAGCCTTCCACTCGGTGCAGATGACCAGCGCATCGGCGCCTTCGAGGGTGTTGTCACGACGTTTCGTCAGAACCAGGTCGTCCCGCTCGCCGTAAATTCGCTGACACTCCTTCATGGCTTCCGGATCGTAGGCACGAATCTTGCCGCCGGCTGCCCATACCGCTTCCATCAGCTCGCGACTCGGGGCTTCGCGCATGTCGTCGGTGTTGGGTTTGAACGCCAGCCCCCAGACGGCGATGGTCTTGCCTTGCAGGTCACCGTCGAGTGCTTGAGACAGCTTGGTGTAAAGGCTCGCCTTCTGGCGGTAATTGACGGCCTCGACCGCGTTGAGCAGTTCCGCCTCGTAGCCGACGCCGCTGGCGGTACGGGCGAGCGCCTGAACGTCCTTCGGAAAGCAGGAGCCGCCATAGCCGCAGCCGGGATAGATGAAGCTGTAGCCGATGCGCGGGTCGCTGCCGATACCCCGGCGCACGTTTTCGACATCGGCACCGAGTCGCTCGGCCAGATTCGACACTTCGTTCATGAAGCTGATCTTGGTCGCCAGCATGGCATTGGCGGCATACTTGGTCAGTTCGGCGCTGCGGATGTCCATGAACATCAGCTTTTCCTGGCGCCGGTTGTAGGGTGCGTAGCACTCGCGCATCAGCGGTTCGACGCGGGGGGAATCGCAGCCGATGATGATGCGTGCGCCCTGCGAGAAATCTTCGACGGCAGAACCTTCCTTGAGGAACTCGGGGTTCGAACAGACGTCGAAGGGGATGTCCACGTCGCGCTGCTGCAGCCGGCGGGAAATGGCGTCAGTGACACGGTCTGCCGTCCCTACGGGCACGGTGGATTTGTCGATGACCAGCTTGTACTCCTGCATGTGGGTAGCAATGGTATCTGCCACGCTGAGGACGTATTTCAGGTCGGCGCTGCCATCTTCGTCCGGCGGTGTACCTACGGCGATGAACTGCAGGGTGCCGAAATTGGCCGCCACTGCAGGGTCGGTGGTGAACAGCAGGCGTTCTTCGGCCACGTTCTGTTTGATCAGTGCTTCCAGACCAGGCTCATAGATAGGGACGATGCCGTTCTCGAGGCCTGTGATCTTGTCGCTGTCGACATCCATGCACATGACTTCATGGCCGGCATCGGCGAGGCAGGTTCCGGTAACGAGACCTACATAACCCGTTCCAAAGATGGTAATCCGCATGATCCCGCCTCATTCACGAGGGTGCTGATTGAGCGGTCTGAAGGTACTGACTGGTGGCATCGCTTATCAGGATCGGCTTCTTCAGCGCGAATAGCTGTTGAGTAATGCCAAAACGCTGAAATTTCCCCGCTTCCTTATAGCTCTTTGGAATCAATGGCGACCGTCCAAGCAGCCGTGATCGCCGCCCGCCGCTCCGGTCGCTCGCTTTCTGATGCTGTGGTGGTCTCGCAGAAGCGTCAGCTCAGTGCGGTCAGCTTCGGCAGCCCCTTCAGCAGCGTCGGCCACCACTTGTCGGCGGCGGCACCCAGATGAACGGTGATTCGCCGAGCGTGCAGTCTCAGCGTGGCGGCGACCTTCAGCACCTGCTCGCGCATCCGGCTGAGGCTCCAGCCTTGCCGGGTCTGCCGCTCCAGCAGGCAGCGCAGGCCATGCAGGACCTGGTAGGCGTAGAGGCTGAGCAGCAGGCTCACCTCGTTGCGTGCCATCACGTCCTGAACGGTGGAGGCGCCGCGATCGGTCGACGAGAGGTGCACGTCGAGCGCCGACTTCACCTCGCCCATGTGCGCCTCGGCGCTGCCGCGCTTGCGGTAGAGCGCCAGGACCTTCTCCGGCGGCCAGTCGAACTTGCCGAGGTTGGTGACCAGGAAGAAGGCATGCAGCAGCAGGTCATCGGGGCGTTCCTGCACCACCAGCACCACGCGACGCGGTGCCGACCAAGAGCCCGCTTGATACTCCAGATCGTGGCACCACTCGCGAGGCTGCTCGGGTGGCCGGCCGGGTGGCCGCTTCAGGTGCGGTGCCGCCAGTTTCTGCAGGCCGGAGTGACTGCGCAGTCGGCCCAGGTACTCGATGTCGCACTCTTCCAGGGCCTCCAGCGTCGCGTTGTCGGTGAAACCGGCGTCGATGCGCACCCGAACCTGGGCGCCGGTGCTCTCGTTGAGTCGCCGCACCAGATGCGGGATCCAGGTGTCGGCGTTCTCGGCCGGGCCGGCGTTGCCCTCGCGCAGCAGGCCGCCCACCATGTCGCCGGTTTCTGCCAGCGAGGCGACCAGCGGTGAATAGATCCGCGCGCCGTACAGGCCATGATAGGCCGAGCCGCCCTGGTGGCCGTGGACCTCGATCGGCAGGCCGTCGATGTCCAGCGTCAGCTGCTTGGGGCGCTCGCCGTTCTTCAGCGCGGTCAGGCGCCAGATCACCAGTCGCAGCAGGCCTTCGTGCACGGCATCGATATTGTCGCAGCGCCCGAGGCAGGTCAGCAGCCGCGACAGCGTGGCTTGAGAGGGCCGGTCCTGGGCCAGGGGCGTTGTCCCGCGCGCATCGCTGCAGGCCAGCTGCCAGAGCGGATCACGGCGCAGCGTGTCGGTATCGCTGAGGTCGATCCAGCCCATCGCACGCTGCAGCACCAGGGTACGCAACTGGCTGGCCAGCGAATGAAGGATGCGCAGCGGGTGGCGTCGATCGACCAGATTGTCTTCCAGCGCCTCAATCACGCCGCTGTTGTCGAGGGCCTCACGCAACAGCAGAGCGCCGCTGTCGCTGGTAGTGCGCTGGCCGCTCAGCTCAACACGGACAGCGCCGTTGCATGAGGGCGTCCAGGTGGATAGGCTTTCACCCATAGCGGATGGCTCTCTTGGTTCAGATTCTTGGCGGAACACACTGAATTTTCAAGAGAATACCATCCGCTATCTTCGTTTTCGGGCCGGCCTCATGAATAAGCCGGGATGATGGCTCTCCTTGCTGATTCGTATCGTTATGTGTCCGACGTTCACGAGCTTGTCTCGTGGCATCGGTCATTCGATATGCCAGTCATTGGCATTCATATGAGTGTTGAACACGGCAATTTATCATCCGCTGCAAAGACATCACGTCCTGCAAAGCGTCACTAATGGGGCGATGAGGATTACGAAAGCCAATCAAATCCGAGGCTAATTTTCATTAAGATGTCAAGCCTTTGATTTTAGTGGTCTTTAAGATCTTTGTTCTTTACAGCTAATGACAAACAGTGTTTCCGAAATACGAGGACAACGTTAGTTTCAAAGCGTCTTTCGTTCCAATTCAGGAAAAGCTCATGTAAAGAAGAATGCGGCTTTAGTGTCGTTCTATTGCACAGCGTGTGACTTTATGACGACATCTATTGTCTCTGGTTGGAGACGCCAAAAAGGCGTTCTGAAGCGGTTTTGGTAACTTTATTTTTCCAATGGGTGTGATTGGGAAATTTAGTTTTCCGAGTTTTTCTTTTTGTGTTCTTTTGATGTTGCGTAATTCAACGACACCAAGTGTCTATGAATGGCTTCCTCGTTCCTGATGGCATCGACGGTGCTCGGGCAGGCAGTCAGGTAGGGGCCGCGGTCCTCTGGCGAGACCAAGGGTTCACAGCGTGTGCAAAGAGGACTAAAATGGTCCTATATAGCGGCTGTCAGGATCGAGAGGGCATCACGGCATGCTGAAACTATCGAAATTGACGGATTATGCGGCGGTGATCATGGCGCAGATCGCGCGGGATCCCGAGCAGGCGCATACAGCGGCTGAACTGGCGGCACGCGTGAGCCTTCCGCACCCCACGGTAGGAAAGACGCTCAAGATGCTTTCCCGAAGCGGTTTGCTCGAATCCCGCCGCGGTTCTCATGGGGGGTACGTGCTTTCCCGATCTCCGGCGGAGATCACCGCCAGCGACATCATTGCCGCCATCGAGGGGCCGATCGGCATGACCGAGTGCAGCCATGCCGATGGGGACTGCGAGCTGATGGACACCTGTGGCGTTGCCGACAACTGGCAGCGGGTGTCACAGGCGATACGGACACTGCTCGACTGTGTCACGTTGGCGCATCTCGCTCAGTCCAGCCCGCTCAAGTTGCCGGTGCAGTTACCGATTCAAAGCGTGACGTTGCCTTCGACGACCGGGGCAGTGCGCGAACATTAAGAAGACGTGGCAATGGCAGGTGCGGTGGCGGTGAGAGTTTGCCGCTTCTCGTGTCCAGCCGGGATTGCATCTTCGTCATAAGACTCTCGGTGGAGAGGAGAGAAGACCATGGCTAGCGAAGAGATGGAGCAGTTGGTCCGTCGCGAATACAAGCAGGGATTCGTGACCGACATCGAAAGCGATACCGTGCCGCCGGGCCTGGATGAAAGCACGATCGCCTTCATTTCCCAGAAGAAAGAAGAGCCACAATGGATGCTCGATTGGCGCCTCGAAGCCTATCATCAGTGGCTCAAGATGACGCCGCCGTCCTGGGCGCATCTCGAATATCCCCCCATCGACTATCAGGCAATCTCCTATTTCAGTGCGCCGAAGAAGCCGGAAGACCGCCCTCAGAGCCTGGACGAGGTCGACCCCAAGCTGCTGGAAACTTACGAAAAGCTGGGTATTCCGCTGCACGAGCGGGCGGCGCTGGCGGGGGTGGCCGTCGATGCCGTTTTCGATTCGGTATCGGTGACCACGACGTTCAAGGAGAAGCTCCACGAGGCCGGGGTCATCTTCTGCTCCATCTCCGAGGCGATTCGCGAGTACCCGGAACTGGTGCGCCAGTATCTGGGGACGGTAGTGCCGCAGGCCGACAACTATTTCGCCGCGCTCAACTCCGCGGTCTTCACCGATGGCTCGTTCGTCTACGTACCGGAAGGCGTCAAGTGCCCGATGGAGCTGTCGACCTACTTCCGGATCAACGCCGCCAATACCGGCCAGTTCGAGCGTACGCTGATCATCTGCGACAAGCAGGCGCAGGTTTCCTACCTCGAAGGCTGTACCGCGCCGATGCGTGACGAGAACCAGCTCCACGCGGCGGTGGTCGAGCTGGTCGCGCTGGAAGATGCCTACATCAAGTACTCCACGGTGCAGAACTGGTATCCGGGCGACGAGGAAGGCAAGGGCGGCATCTACAACTTCGTGACCAAGCGTGGCGACTGCCGTGGCGACCGTTCCCGCATCAGCTGGACGCAGGTCGAGACCGGCTCCGCCATCACCTGGAAGTACCCCTCCTGCATGCTGCGTGGCAAGGAGAGCATCGGCGAGTTCTATTCGGTCGCGGTGACCAACGGTCGCCAGCAGGCCGACACCGGCACCAAGATGATCCACATCGGCGAGAATACCCGCTCGACGATCGTCGCCAAGGGCATCGCCGCCGGTCGCAGCGATCAGGCCTACCGTGGTCTGGTCAAAATCGGGCCGCGGGCCAAGGGCGCACGCAACTATACCCAGTGTGATTCGCTGTTGATCGGCGACCAGTGCGGCGCCCACACGTTCCCCTATCAGGAGATCGGCAACAGCACTGCCACCGTCGAGCACGAGGCCACCACGTCCAAGATCGCCGACGATCAGCTGTTCTACTGCCGCGCGCGCGGGATCGACGAAGAGGACGCGGTAAGCATGATCGTCAACGGCTTCTGCAAGGACGTCTTCCAGGAGTTGCCGATGGAGTTTGCGGTCGAGGCCGAGGCGCTGCTCAACGTCACGCTGGAAGGTTCGGTGGGCTGATTCGCCGCCACTGTCGAATTCATATGCCAATTCGGGAGGCTGCGTCGGCGGTCTCTCTCGTTTCAAGGGTTTCACATGCTCGAAGTCAAAGATCTTCACGTTACGGTCGAGGACAAAGCGATCCTCAAGGGCCTCAATCTGACCATCAATGCCGGTGAGGTCCATGCCATCATGGGGCCGAACGGCGCGGGCAAGTCGACGCTGTCGGCCGTGATCGCCGGCAAGGATGGCTACGAGGTGACGCAGGGCACGATCCTGTTCGAAGGTCAGGACGTGCTCGAAATGGAAATCGAAGAGCGGGCTCGCGCCGGTCTGCTGCTCGGTTTCCAGTACCCGGTCGAGATTCCCGGGGTCAAGAACATCTACCTGCTCAAGGCGGCGCTCAATGCCCAGCGTGCCGCGCGCGGGGAAGGAGAGATCCCGGCGCCGGAGTTCATGAAGCTGGTGCGCGAAAAGAGCGCCGAGATGAAGATGGACCCGAGCTTCCTGCAGCGAGCGGTCAACGAAGGATTCTCCGGCGGCGAGAAGAAGCGCAACGAGATTCTGCAAATGCTGGTGCTGCAGCCGAAGCTGGCGATGCTCGACGAGATCGACTCCGGCCTCGATATCGATGCCATGAAGGTCGTCGCCGACGGCGTCAACTCGCTGCGTGACGCTAATCGCGCCATTCTGCTGGTAACGCACTATCAGCGCCTGCTCAATCACATCGAGCCGGATCATGTTCATGTGCTGGTCGATGGTCGTATCGTCAAGAGCGGCGACAAGGACCTGGCGCTGGAACTCGAAGCCCGCGGTTACGATTGGGTGCTGGAGGGATCTGCCGCATGAGTGCACCGGAACGCTTTCTCGAGCGTCTGACCGCACGCCGCGCCGAAGACCCCAGCTGGGTCGCGGCACGGCGCCAGGCCGGCGCGGCGCGCTTCGAGGCAATGGGTTTTCCCACGCGACGTGACGAAGAGTGGAAATATACCGACGTGCGCCGTATTGCCGAGGGCGATTTCGCTCTGGCGACGGACGCCGCGTTCGACACTGCCCGCTTCGACGAGCAGCGCCTGGATATCGACGCCTATCGGCTGGTACTGGTCGACGGCGTGTTCAGTGCCGAGCTGTCCCGGCTCGACGGCCTGCCTGCCGGCGTTTCCCTCGAACCGCTGTCCAAGGCAATGGCTACCAACCACGAGGCAGTAGGCGGTTCGCTCGGCCGTCTGGCGGGTGTCGATTTCTCGCCGTTCACGGCGCTCAATACCGCCTTCGCCGAAGAGGGCGTCATCGTGCGTCTGGCACCCGGTACGGTGGTCGACAAGCCGATCTACGTGCTGCTGCTGTCGCGGGCCAACGAACGGCCGGTGATGAGCCATCCGCGGGTACTGATCGAAGCGGGCGCGCGCGCCGAGGCGACGATCGTCGAACATTATTCGGGCGAGCCCGACGCCGCCAATTTCACCAACGTGGTGACCGAAGTGCTGCTCGATCGCGGCGCCATCGTCGATCACTACAAGTTGCAGGAAGCGGCGCTGACGGATCTGCACGTGGCCAGCATCCACGTCGATCAGGGGCGCGACAGCCGCTTCAACTCGTACAACCTGAACCTTGGCGGGGCGCTGGTACGTACCGATCTGGTGACGGATATCAATGCCGAAGGCGCCGAAGCGGCCTATAACGGGTTGTTCTTCGTCCAGGGGCGTCAGCACGTCGACAACCACACGCTGGTCAATCACAACGCGCCGCGCACGTTCTCCAACGAGAACTACAAGGGTGTGCTAGATGACCGTTCTCGTGGCGTGTTCAACGGCAAAGTCTTCGTCAAGAAGGACGCGCAGCAGATCGAGGCGTACCAGAACAACGCCAACCTGCTGCTGTCCGACCGTGCCGAGATCGACACCAAGCCGGAGCTGGTGATCTACGCCGACGACGTCAAATGTTCCCACGGCGCTACCACAGGCCAACTGGACGAGGAAGCCGTCTATGCGCTGCGTAGCCGCGGCATCGACGAGCCGATGGCCCGGGCGCTGCTGACATTGGCCTTCGTCGGCGAAGTCATGGACAAGGTGCGCCTCAACATCATTGCCGAGCGCGTCGAACGGGCCGTTGCGGGACGTCTGCCGGATCGTTTCAACCTGGCTGATCTGGTGGAAACCGCCGAGGCGATTCAGGAGGCTTGAGATGACCGCGATTACCGATCTGACGCTGGACCTGGCGGCCGTACGTCGGGATTTTCCGATTCTCGAGCGTGAGGTTCACGGTCGACCGCTGATCTACCTCGACAACGCGGCCACCAGTCAGACGCCGGTGGCGGTCATCGACAGCCTCAGCGACTACTACCGTCGTTACAACGCCAATATCCATCGCGGGCTGCATACGCTGGCCGACGAGGCGACGGCGGCCTTCGAAGGCGTGCGCACCACGGTTCAGCGCCACCTCAATGCCTTCGAGCCGCGCGAGATCGTGTTCACGCGGGGGACCACCGAGGCGATCAATCTGGTCGCCAACAGCTGGGGCCGGGCCAACCTGAAGGCGGGCGACGAGGTGGTGATCTCGTTGATGGAGCATCACTCCAACATCGTGCCCTGGCAGTTGCTCGAGCGTGAGCTGGGGATCGTGATCAAGGTCATCCCCGTCGATGCGCGAGGCGTACTCGATCAGGAGGCCTATCGCGAGATGCTGGGCGAGCGGACCAGGCTGGTCTGCGTCAACCATGTCTCCAATGCGCTGGGCACGATCAATCCCATTGCCGAGATGGCGCGCGATGCCCATGCCGGCGGTGCGCTCATGCTGGTCGATGGCGCCCAGGCTGTGCCGCATCAGGCGGTCGACGTGCAGGCGCTGGATGCCGACTTCTACGCCTTCTCGGGTCACAAGGTCTATGGGCCGATGGGGGCCGGGGCGCTGTATGCCAAGGCTTCCATCCTCGAGTCCATGCCGCCGTGGCAGGGTGGCGGAGAGATGATCTCGCGAGTCTCCTTCGATCGTGGCACTGAATTCGCGGCCGTTCCGCACCGGTTCGAGGCGGGAACGCCTTCGGTGGCCGATGTCATCGCCATGGGCGCGGGACTGGACTGGGTCAACGCGCTCGGCATCGAGCGGCTGTCGGCCTGGGAGCAGTGGCTGCTGGATCATGCGACCCAGAAGCTCGAACAGATCGACGGGCTGAGAATCATCGGCACGGCACCGGAGAAGGCGGGCGTGATTTCGTTTCTCGTCGACGGTGCGCATGCCCAGGATATCGGTCTGTTGATCGATCAGTTGGGTGTGGCGATTCGCACCGGACATCACTGCGCCCAACCGGTATTGAGTCATTTCGGTGTCGAGGCGACCTGTCGTGCCTCGCTGGCAGTCTACAACACGCCGGAAGAGGTCGATGCGTTCGTCGAGGCCTTGCAGCGCGTGCTGGGCATGCTGCGCTGAGCCGGTTCCGGCTTCCGGCGTGTCCGGGCCGGCAATTCTGTCAGGAGCAACGATGGATCCGCTAAACGAGGTCTACAAGGGTCAGGAAATGCCGCTGCAGCGGGATGTCGATGTCATTTCGATTCCGTTCGGCAAGACCATCACGCTGGCCGAGGACAGCACCGTGGTGGTGATGCAGGCCAAGGGCAACTCGATTACCGTCAGCTACGAAGGCCGTCTCTATCTGATCGAAGGCCATGATCTCGACGCGCTGGGGCTGAAGGCGCTCGAGCGGCCGACGCTGGATCCCGATGCGACGGAAGCGGAAATGGAAGCTTTCGTCTGGGAGCAGTTGCGGACATGCTTCGACCCGGAGATACCGGTCAACATCGTCGATCTGGGACTGGTCTATGGCTGTCGTATCGAGCGCCTGCTTACCGGCGAACGCATGGTGACCATTCGCATGACGCTGACGGCGCCCGGTTGCGGCATGGGCGACGTGATCGCTGAAGACGCGCGGCGCAAGATTCTCGGTGCGCCGCAGTTCTCCAAGGTTCACGTGGAAATCGTTTTCGATCCTCCCTGGAGCCGTGAGATGATGAGCGAAGAGGCGCGCCTCGAGCTGGGAATGTTCTAGGATCGACGGACCCTGGCACGCTGCATGGAGCCATGCTCCCGGGCTGCGCGAGCCGGTTTCTGGCAGGATAACGAACGCGACATGCTGATTGACATCTCTAATCGCTATTCGACTCCCGGCTGGGGCGCCCGACGATCGCTTTCCCCACACCGTTACCGTGTCGTTCATCCATGCTCGAGCTGCTGAAGGGATTGCTCAAGGCACTGTTCGCTGGCCTGTTGCTGCTGGTGATCGGTGTCGTGGTGATCAATCTCTGGATACTCCAGAAGACCCACGCCCGAATCGAACACGAGGTGCCGCTGTGTGCCATGCAGCCGGTCGGGCTGGTCTTCGGTACCGCGCAGTGGCTGCGAGAGGGCGGCACCAATCCCTACTATCAGGCCCGGATGGAGACCTCGGCAGAGCTGCTGAGGCTTCACCGCGTTCAGCATCTGCTGCTTTCCGGCGACAACCGCACGCGGTACTACAACGAGCCCATCAGCATGTGGCGCTCCTTGCGCCATCGCAACGTCAGCGATGCTCACATGACGCTCGATTATGCCGGCTTCAGTACTTTCGATAGCGTGGTTCGTGCCAAGGAGGTGTTTGGCGCGGATCGCCTGATGCTGATTTCCCAGGGCTGGCACCTGCCACGGGCTCTGTTCATCGCCGAGGTTCTGGGGATCGAGGCTACCGGCTGTGCGGTGCCCGATGATGGCGTTGAGGGAGAATGGCGGCTACGTCTACGCGAATGGCTCGCCCGTGCCGCTACCTTTGGCGATCTCTACGTCTGGGGGCGAAAGCCTTACTTCCTGGGGCCTCTGGAGCCGATCCAGCTGTCATCGCCATGACACGCATCCAGGCCTGAGTTGTCGCCAGCAAGGTAGCATGCCTCCAAGAACCGCTTCTTAGCGTTGGCGTTGCTGCAGCTTGTTGATCTCCCGGATCAATGCGCGGCAGTTCTTCCAACACCGTTCCAGCGAGGGCTCCAGGGCTTCCGGCAAGGGGTGCGTGAACGCGGTGCCCAGCGCCTGCATCAATACGCGCTCCTGCTCGAGCAGCTCTCCGAGTAGTACGGCACTGTCGTTGCCGACGAAGCTCTTGATACGGCTCCAGAGCCAGAGGTAATCGTCGCGTTCGACATCGGCATCGCGAGGCAGTATATCGAGATGTTCGCGAACCAGTTGCTGCAGTTCGCGCATGGCGGCCCCACGTTCCTCGTAATGGGGTTTCAGGGCATTACGCAACGCCGGTCGCAGGCGATCGAGATTGTCCTGAAAGTAATCGAGACTGTCGGCCAGCGCTTCGAGTACGCTGTCCATCGCCACTTGGCGATTGTCGAGAAACATGTGCGGCCACCTCCTGAGGTGACACAAATTGTGCGGCCGGAAACACTGTTTTGCCACCCCCGGGCGCAGAAAAATTTAGGATTTTCGGCCATTTGTTCGACCGCTATCCATCAGCCCTTGGGTTTCGGCGGCGCTTTCCGTGGCGTGCTGGCATTTTTCTCCAGATGCTCGACGATCAGGCCCGCGATATCCTTGCCGGTCGCGGTTTCGATACCCTGCAGGCCAGGGGAGGAATTGACCTCCATGATCACCGGGCCATGGTTGGAGCGCAGCAGATCGACACCCGCCACGCCGAGCCCCATGGCCTTGGCTGCGCGAATCGCGGTGGAGCGCTCTTCCGGCGTGATGCGGATGACGCTGGCGGTGCCGCCGCGGTGGAGGTTGGAACGGAATTCACCCTCGGCAGCCTGGCGCTTCATCGATGCCACGACCTTGTCGCCGATCACGAGGCAGCGAATATCGGCGCCCTTGGCTTCCTTGATGTACTCCTGAACCATGATGTTTGCCTTCATGCCCATGAAAGCCTGGATGACCGACTCGGCGGCCTGGTTGGTTTCCGCCAGGACCACGCCGATGCCCTGCGTGCCTTCCAGCAGCTTGATCACCAACGGTGCGCCCTTAGCCATGGTGATCAGGTCGGGGATGTCGTCGGGCGAGTGGGCAAAGCCGGTGACCGGTAACCCAAGCCCCTTGCGGGAGAGCAGTTGCAGGGAGCGCAATTTATCTCGCGAGCGAGTGATCGCGACCGAATCGTTGAGCACGTACGTGTTCATCATCTCGAACTGCCTCAGCACGGCACAGCCGTAGAACGTGACCGATGCTCCGATGCGCGGAACGATGGCATCGAAGGACTCGAGCTCTTCGCCCTTGTAATGAATCGAAGGGCGGTGCGAGGCGATGCTCATGTAACAGCGCAGCGTGTCGACGACTCTGACGGTATGGCCACGCTGCTCGGCGGCCTCGACCAGGCGGCGCGTCGAGTAGAGGTTGCGATTGCGTGACAGGATGCCGATATGCATGCGCTTGGGGCTCCGATGCGTGAATGGAAGGAAGGGCGAGGCGAAACGGGCCGTCAGGGTTCACCGTGCAGGAACGCGGCGCCAGGGGCAACCAGAAGCCGCCGCATGGCGCGCCTTCCCAGCAGCATGGGGTGGCGCATGTTGCTGCGATCGGTCAGGGTCAGCTCGATGGGGAAATCCAGCCCGCCGAGCAGAAGACGCGTACGAATGACATAGCGCCACTCCTGCTGGCCGTTGGAACTTCTCACCCGGCGACGATCGTGCAGAGGCAACTGACATTCATGGTGCGTGCTCTGCTGGCCACTTGAGCGGGTGATGAACCGAACCCACGGGTGACCGTTCTCCTCGTAGGGTTCGATCCGTTCCGCATGCAAGGCCGATGTCCTCGCGCCGGTGTCCGCCTTGCAGCAGAGTGTCATGTGCAGGTCCGGTAGCGTGACCATTTCACGTCGGCCGATGACCGCCTTGGCCTGGTAGGGTAGTGCTTTCATGGGTTCAAGCATTCCATTCTCTGACGAGCCGGCCCACGGCAGAGTTCGCCGGCGCCTGACGCAGCATCATCAATATGGGCAGGCGCAGGCGAGGGATCAATGCCAAATCATGGACGACGCGGCGGAAGTTGGCATTCCTGCAACTTGCCAGACGTTCCAGAAACCGCTCGAGCCGGGTTTCATGTTCGAGGTGCTGCCAGCCGCGGGCGGCGATGGCGGCGAGACAGTCGGCGGCCATGAGGTCGTCGTCTTCGAGAATACCATCGAGCCATTCTCCGACCCGGGGTTCGTCACTGCCCAGTAGCGCTCTCAGCAGGGCGCAGAACGTCTCTATATCCTGCGCTTCGCGGGCGGTGGCGAGGGCGTGCCAGAGAGTGGGAAGAAGCTCGGCCGGCGTATCGCCATGCTCCATCAGGTAGCACAGCGGCAGGATCACCTCGCGGGGCAGCGTGTTCAGGCGCAGCGCCAATGCCTCGATGACGGCGGGATCGCTGGCGACCACCTGATCGGCCAGCCCTTGGAGGCCGAGCATTTGCCAATTGAGAGCGTCGTCGCCGATGAGGTAACGGCGCGCCATGTCCGAATGCGATGACGACGGTTGCCCGAAATGGCGAGACAGGCGAGCATGCAGCAGCGCGCGCTGGTGCAGCTCCGGTTCGAATGCCAGTGGATTGTCCTGCATCAGATTGGGCGGCTCCAGCTTACCTTGTGCGAGACCGTTCTCTGACGGATCGGCAGCCTGGGTGCCCAGGGTCTGGAGCAGGCGATCGAGAAATCCGTCGCGCGCGGCAGGAACCAGCATGCCCTGTTCGTCCAGCGGTAACGACAGAAACCAGATCGCCGGATCCTGGTAGGTAGCTGGCCAGCGCAGGGCGCATGCGACCTGTGCATGGCCGTTCCAGGGTAGCGGCCATGGCTCGCGCTCCTGTTCGAAGGCAGCGAAAGTGTCCTGGCGCATTGGCGCCACACGTCGGCCCAGGGTCGACAGCGCAAGCTCTGCGCCGCTATGGGCGAAAAAATCGCTCAGCGTTTGCATGGTAGCGGTCGTCATTTTCATCAAGGCGCGCACTGTAACTTGCGGTGATGGCGCTGGATAGGGGGTGGCCAAAAATTGAACAGTTTCCGCCAAGGCATGGCTTGCGGCGCTCCGATCAAGGTGTCCCAAGTTTATCCACAGGCTCTTTCAGGGTTTCTGTGAGCAACCCTGAAGGCGCCATATCCAGACAGCAACAGGAGAGAGAATGAGTCCACACGATGAATTGGCCAGTGCCTTGCGTGAATTGGAAACGGCCCTGATGGAGGCCGGCTTCTGGGAGAAATCCCGGCCGGACGCTTCGGCGTTCGAAAGCCGGCAACCATTCTGCGTCGATACCATGTCACTGCCGCAATGGCTGCGGTACGTCTTTATCGCCCGTCTGCAGGCACTGATCGACGCCCGTGCGACCCTGCCGGAGAGCTGCGCGGTCGCGCCGGCAATGGAGGTGTGGCTCAAGGACGAACCGGCCTCGAGGAGAGAGCCGGTAATTCGTGAACTCGCCGTCGTCGACCGCATCGTCACCCAGGCGTGAGCGGTCACAGCGAGCATGGTCGTTCGCTTGCTGAATCGCGGACACAAAAAACCGGGCCCTGAGGCCCGGTTTTGCTATCGATCGCCGATCGCTTAGAAGCGAGCGGTAACACCGGCACCGACGGTGACCGGGTCGAGATCGATGTCGCGGCCGCCATCGATGTCGGCGCTGACATCGGTGTACTGCGCGAAAGCGTTGAAGCCGAAGTTTTCGGTGACGTTCAGGTCAACACCCAGTTGGCCGGCCGCACCCCAGGAATCGTCGACGCTGCCGACACCGCTCTCGTCGGAGAACGTGGTGTAGTTGACGCCGACACCAGCATAGGGCTGGACACGAGAGTCCATGCCGCCGAGCGGGTAGTACTGAGCCATCAGGTTAATCGGAACCTGCTTGAAGTTGCCGCCTTCAGCGTGAACCTTGGTTTCGGTCATGGAGCTCAGCTCGACACCGATCTTGTCGTGAACCATGTAACCCAGGCCCAGGTAGGCGCCCTTGTCGTTGTCATCGGTATAACCGGTGTCAACGTCGGTCTTGGCAACGCCCAGACGGCCGTAGAAGTCGCCAGCGCCGTAGGCGAAAGCGGCTTGGGTTCCGAATGCGCAAGCGCCGGCAACCACCAGTGCAGAAAACAGTTTGGTCTTGGTCATGATAAGTACTCCCTTCCTTTCATCATGAAGCCGTGTTACCGGCTTTCACATTCTATGAGACAACGTCCCTATGATAGGAAACAGTGTTTTTTATGTCCAGTAAAATTTTGAAACAGCGTTTTTTTACAGCTCCATAGGCGTTATGCCTGCTTGTGCGCAATCCGCTGCTACCGGCTAGGATTAGCGTAGTAGCGAATGGCTCGAGTTGCCAATACGAGATGAGATGGCAGCACATCGCGCAAGGAGTGCTCGTGGAGAGTCGTCAGAGAAACTGGATGTTGTCGATCGTGGTGCCGGTGATGAACGAGGAAACGGCCATCGAGCGGTTCCTGGAAGCCGTGGATTGCACGCTGGGCGATGCGGTGCCGCGACTGGAAATTCTGTTCGTCGACGACGGTTCCACCGATGCGACGCTGGCCACGCTGCGAGAGCGGGCAGCGCTGGATCCTCGCACTCGGGTGATATCGCTGACGCGCAATTTCGGCAAGGAGGCTGCCATGACCGCCGGTCTCGACCATGCGCGCGGTGATGCTGTGGTGCCGATGGATGTCGATCTGCAGGACCCGCCGGAGGTGATTCTGGAATTCATTCGTCTATGGCGGGAGCACGGCTACGACATGATCTACGGCATTCGGGGTTCGCGGGATGAAGATACCCAGGCGAAGCGGACCTCCGCGGGGCTTTTCTATCGCTTCTTCAACCGGCTGGCGGAGACGCCCATCCCCAGTAACGCGGGAGATTTCCGGCTGATGGATCGCCGTGTCGTCGAGGCGATCAAGCGATTGCCGGAGCGTAACCGGTTCATGAAAGGGCTGTTCAGCTGGCCCGGATACCGTTCGACCGGCATCTATTACAACCGGCCGGCGAGAGAGAGCGGAGAGAGCAAGTTCAACTTCTGGAAACTCTGGAACTTCGCCATCGACGGTTTCGTCAGCTTCTCGACCTGGCCGCTGCGCATCTGGATGTATTTCGGCGCGGTCATCGCGGGGCTCGCATTCCTCTACATTCTGCTGCTCGTGGGGCGTGTGATCGTGGTGGGCAGCGATGTCCCCGGCTATGCTTCTTTGATGACGGCGATCCTGTTCTTCGGCGGCATGCAACTGCTGTCCGTCGGGATTCTGGGCGAGTACGTGGGACGCCTGTTCATCGAAACCAAGCAGCGGCCGCTCTACCTGGTCGCCGAAGACAGCCTGGATGATAAAGATAGCCTGGCCAAAGCGGGTCTGGTCGATGAGGCCTCCCGCAACTCATGAAACGTCGACTCAAGCGCGAAGCCAAGACCGCCGCACGTTTCGGCCTGGTAGGCACGGCGGCGACGGCTGCCCATCTGTCGGTCGCGGCTGTCCTGAGCGCGCTATGGCCGGCGCTGTCGGAATTCATCGTCAACCTGTGCGGGTTTCTGGTGGCCTTCCAGATATCTCTCATTGGTCATCGGCGGCTGACATTCCGGCGCCGCGGGCGGGCAAAGCGCTTTTTCACGCTGGCGGTGCTGGGATTCGTGCTCAATAACGGGGTGCTGGCGGCGCTGCTGGCATCCACCAGGATCGCGGGATTCTGGGCCATCGTCATTGCTACGTTGACCGTGCCGTTGATCACCTACATCGGTTCGCGGCTGTGGGCGTTCCGCGAACATCATGTCTAGGGCCCGGAGGCGGAAAGGCTGCAGGCATGCATGGGTGGGCACGGCACCTTTCAGGCAAAGCCAGGGGGCACCTTTCAGGCAAAGCCAGGGCGGGGACGCGGGCCGGGTATCGGGAGGGCATGAACGGAGCATGAAAAAGGGCTCCCGCAGGAGCCCTTCGATGCCTAGAGTCCATCACGCACGCTTTGCTAACGCGAGATCTGCTTGTACTCCCCGGCATCGCTGGTCACGCTGCTAACCACCAGGATGGCGATGACGGAGGCGATGAAGCCGGGAATGATCTCGTAGACGCCGGGGCCCCCCATGAATTCACCGTTCCAGCCCAGCGAGATCCAGACGATGACGGTGAGAGCGCCCACCACCATGCCTGCGATGGCGCCAGCGCCATTGGTGCGCGACCACATCAGCGAGAGAAGGATCAACGGGCCGAATGCCGCACCGAAGCCGGCCCAGGCGTTGCTCACCAGCCCCAGCACCTGAGAGTCCGGGTCGGACGCAATCACGGCGGCCACCAGGCCAACCAGCACGACACTGATCCGGCCGATACCGACGGTTTCCTTCTCCGTCGCCTCCTTGCGCAGGAACAGGCGGTAGAAGTCCTCGGTCAGCGACGAGGAGGCCACCAGCAGCTGGCTGGAAATCGTACTCATAATCGCGGCAAGCAGCGCGGCATAGAGGAAGCCGGTGATCAGCGGATGGAACAGCAGATCCGCCAGGATGATGAAGATCGTTTCCGGATCCTCGACTTCCATACCGTTACGGATCGCATAGGCCCGGCCGAATATGCCCAGCGAGACAGCGCCGATCAGGGAGATGAGCATCCAGCTCATGCCGATGTTGCGGGCGACGGGTACATCCTTCAGCGACCGGATGGCCATGAAGCGCACGATGATATGCGGCTGTCCGAAATAGCCCAGCCCCCAGGTCACCGCGGAGAGCCAGCCGATGAAGGTCAGCCCATCTGTCCACGACAGAAGGGTGGGATCGACCTCGTTCAGGGTCTGCGAGGCTTGGGAGAAACCGCCGCCTCCTTCGCCGAAGATCACCACCGCCGGCATGATTACCAGTGCCAGCATCATGATGCAGCCCTGCACGAAGTCGGTCATGCTCACGGCCAAAAAGCCGCCAACGACCGTATATGTCAGGACCACGCCGAGCGTGATGATCACGCCCGCCGCATAGTCGCTCAGGCCACCGATGCTGATGACATTGGCAAAGGCGCTTTCGAACAGCTTGCCGCCCGCCACCAGGCCTGACGCCGTGTAGACCGCGAAGAAGACGACGATGACGATAGCGGATACCGTCCTCAGCGACATGGCCCGGGTGGGGAACCGGTTTGCCAGAAAGGCCGGGATGGTGATCGCATTGCCATAGTGAACCGTCTGTTCACGAAGGCGCGGTGCGACCAGGAGCCAGTTGAAGAACGCTCCCACGAACAGGCCGATACCGATCCAGGCCGAGCCCAGGCCGGAGACGAACATCGCCCCCGGCAGCCCCAGCAACAGCCAGCCGCTCATGTCCGAGGCGCCGGCCGACAGCGCCGCCACCTGCGGGCTGAGCGTCCGGCCGCCCAGCATGTAGTCTTCCGACGTGGAAGTGGATGTGCGCATGGCGTAGAGGCCGATGGCGATCATGAGCGCAAAGTAGGCAAAAAGGCTTATCCAGACACCAATAGCCATAAAAACGTCTCCTGTTTCTTAATTATTAGGTTTTGTCTGAAAAGTCGTCGAGCGAAGGTCAGACAAGGCAAAAATCGGCGAAAAGACGGAGTTTACGCGGTGTAAATGAGTACTTTGAGCCGATTTTTAACGCCGTATGGCCGAGCGCAGGCAGTTTTCAGACAAAGCCTAGGCCGGACGTGGCGATCACTCGTCTCCCATGGCAAGCAGTGAGGCGTTCCCACCCAGCGCGGCCGTATTGATGGTGCGCGTCTTTTCGGTGACGAAGCGTAACAGATAATGGGGGCCGCCCGCCTTGGGTCCGGTACCGGAGAATCCTTGTCCGCCGAACGGCTGTACGCCGACGACCGCGCCGATGATATCGCGGTTGACATAGACGTTGCCGACGCGGATGCGGCTGGCGACATGGTTGGTGAAGTTCTCGTTGCGACTATGAACGCCGAACGTCAGCCCATAGCCCTTGGCATTGATGGAGTCGATGACCGCTTCCAGTTGATCGGCGCGGTAGCGGGCGATGTGCAGCAGGGGGCCGAACTGTTCGGTTTCCATCGACTCGATGCCGTCGATATTGAATGCCATCGGCGCAACGAAGGTGCCGTTGCTGGTCTGGGCCGGATCGAGTTTCGCCTCGGCGATCAGGCGGCCTTCGGCCTTCATGGTCTCGACATGCTTGAGCAGACCCTGGCGGGCGTCTTCATCGATGACCGGGCCGACATCGGTGCCCAGGTCACGCGGATCACCGATGCGCAATTCATCCATGGCCCCACGTAGAATCTCGATCACACGGTCGGCGATATCTTCCTGAAGATAGAGAACGCGTAGCGCGGAACAGCGCTGTCCGGCACTCTGGAATGCGGAGTGGACGACATCGGCCACGACCTGTTCGGGCAGGGCGGTCGAGTCGACGATCATCGCATTCATGCCGCCGGTCTCGGCGATCAACGTAGGGAGCGCGGCATTTTCCCTGGCGGCCAGGGCCCGGTTGATGATCTGTGCGGTGTCGGTCGAGCCGGTGAAGACCACGCCGGTGATGCGCGGGTCGCTGCTCAGGACGCTACCCACGGTGGGGCCGTCGCCAGGCAGCAACTGCACCACGTCCCGGGGCATGCCGGCCTCGTACAGCAATTCGATCACGCGGTTGGCGACCAGCGAGGTCTGCTCGGCGGGCTTGGCAAGCACGGTATTGCCGGCCACCGCCGCTGCAACGAGCTGTCCGGTAAAGATGGCGACGGGGAAGTTCCAGGGGCTGATCGCGGCGAAGACCCCTTTGCCCTGCAACACCAGCTCGTTGGACTCGCCGGTCGGCCCTGGCAACACGCTCGGCTCGGCAAACAGCTCGCGCGCGCGCGCTCCGTAGTAGCGGCAGAAATCCACCGCTTCGCGAATCTCGTCGACACCGTCGGTGAGCAGTTTGCCGCCCTCGCGGGAGCAGAGCGTCATCAGTTCCGCGAGATGCGTCTCCATCAGGTCGGCGTGGCGTTCGAGAATGGCCGCACGCTCCTCGACTGGCGTCTCGCTCCAGCGGGGGAAGGCTTGCCAGGCGATATCGACGGCCTTCTCGGCCTGCTCGCGCGTGGTCCATTGCACGCTGCCCACGGACTGACGGCGGTCGTACGGGCTGGTGACGCGCTGGCGCTGGCTCTCGTCGTCGGCGACATTGATTCCGAGCAGCGGCTTGACGTGATGCTCGCGCTCCATGAAGTCCGCCATGCGATCGACGAGCGGTTGATATTCGCTATTGATGTTCAAGTTGACGCCCTTGGAGTTCTTGCGTGTCGGACCATAGATCTGGCGCGGCAACGGGATCTTGGTATTGGCGAAGGTCGGGTATTGCTTGAGGGTGGCGATCGGGTGAACGCAGAGCGATTCCACCGGAACGCGCGGGTCGACCAGCTGATGGACGAATGACGAGTTGGCGCCATTTTCCAGCAGGCGCCGGACCAGGTAGGGCAGTAGATCCTTGTGTGCTCCCACCGGGGCGTAGATGCGGCAGTAGGTGCCTTCGGGCGCTCGTGACAGCGCGGCGTCGTAGAGGGCTTCTCCCATGCCGTGCAGGCGCTGAAATTCGAACGCGCGGTCGGCATGGTTGGCCCGTTCGAGAATGTTGGTGATGGTGTGCGCGTTATGCGTCGCGAACTGAGGGAAAATGCGGCCGCGAGTGTTCTCGGACAGCAGGAACTGGGCGCAGGCGAGATAGGCGACATCGGTACATGCCTTGCGGGTATAGACGGGGTAGCCGCCGACACCGAGTTTCTGCGACTCCTTGATTTCGGTATCCCAGTACGCGCCCTTGACCAGTCTCAGCGGAATCTCGTCGCCCTGTCGATCGGCCAGTCGGTTGATGTAGTGGAGGACCGGCAGCGCGCGCTTGGAATAGGCCTGGACCACCAGGCCGAAATGCCCCCAGCCACGACAGACATCGCTCTCGAAGACGGCGCGGAAGACCTCGAGCGACAGCTCGAGGCGGTCCACTTCCTCGGCATCGATGGTCAGCGCGACGTGGCGTTCGCGGGCCAGTTCGACGAGCTGCTTGACCGTACCGACGAGCTCCTCGAGTACCTGGGTGCGACGGCCGAACTCATAACGCGGATGCAGCGCCGACAGCTTGATCGACACGGACGGCGCCGGTGTTCTGGCGTCCAGCTTGAGGCTGGTCTTGCCCACCTCGAGAATCGCCGCGGCGTAATCGTCGAAATAGCGCTTGGCATCCTGACGGGTACGTGCGGCTTCGCCCAGCATGTCGTAGGAGTAGGTGTAGCCCTTGTTGAAGAGCGGCCGGGAGCGCTTGAGCGCTTCGTCGATCGTGCGGCCCAGCACGAACTGCTGCCCCATGATCTTCATCGCCTGGTACATCGCACTGCGAATGACCGGTTCGCCCATGCGATTGACCATCTTGTTGATGAAGTTGGCCGGCTTGCCTTCTCGCGGCTTGTCCATCTGGATCACGTTGCCGGTCATCAGCAGGCCCCAGGTCGAGGCATTGACGAACCAGGATTCACTCTGGCCCAGATAACGCTTCCAGTCGGCGACCCCCAGCTTGTCCTCGATCAGCGCGTCGGCGGTGGCCTTGTCGGGAATGCGCAGCAGCGCTTCGGCCAGGCACATCAGTAATACGCCTTCCTGCGTGTCGAGGCTGTACTGTTGAAGCAGCTCATCGATGGAGTCGACGGCGGTATCCATGGCACGGACATCGCGCACCAGTTGTGCCGTCTTGTCACCGATACGTGCGAAATCGGCTTTACCCGCTCCCAGCAGCGTACACAGCTCGGTCAGATAGGCGTCTTCGTCGACGATGTAATGGTCGCTGATTCTGGCAAACAGGTCGTCGAGCGAAGTCTGCCAAGTGGCAGTGTCCAGCATTTGATCGGCTTTTAGCATTGTTGAAGCCCCTATAGCAGTATGGACCACTGCAGTATGGTCCACAGGAATCGGCGTTAGCCTCGGCGACCGCTCGCGGCAAGCAGGCGGTGGCCGTCAATAATGGAAGGCGTGGTGGCTGACTCTAGCGTGAAACAGGGGAAGGGTTCTTGCCAATTATCCGGGGGAGATTTGCGAAAAAGCCCGGGTTATCCGCTAGTGAGAGGGGCGACGCAACTGCATGGGAGAGTGGCCGTAGCGACGGCGAAAGGCGTGGCTCAGAGCGCTCTGGCTGGCGAATCCGGTGCGTTCCGCGATCTCGGCCAGTGGCATGTCGGTCAATGTCGTCAGCTCGCGAACCCGGGTCAGCCGCAACCGCATCACGAACTGATACGGCGTGATACCTGTCTGTTCGCGAAAGCGCTCGGAGAAGTGCGCCTCGCTGAGGCAGGCGAGATTGGCCAGGTCGGATACGCTCAGGCGCTGGTCCAGACGTTCCAGCACGAACTGCTCGAGTCGTTGAATGTCCAGCGACCGGCTGGTTCGCCTGGTCAGCGGCGGAGAGCGGAACGCCGCGCTGAGGCGGGCGTGCAGCGAACTCAGTAGCGTCGTGACCAGCAGATCCGCTGGCGCATGGCTGGCATGGGTCATCTCCTGAATCAGGAACTGGAGATAATGCTGCAGCGATTCGTCCAGCGAGAAGTAGCCCGGGCGGTCGAACAGGCTTCTCAACGGGCGGTGCATGCCGGTCAGGGAAGCGGCGTCGTCCGGCAGGTCGATGATCAACTGTCGATTGTCGCCGATCCCTTCGTAGTAGTGCTCGATATTGGCCGGCACCAGACAACCGGAAAGCGGCGCCACGACACCGCCCTGGCCGGCAATCTCGAATTCCGCATAGCCGGACAACCCGATCACGATCTGGTGATAGTCGTGGTGATGATGCTGAATGGCGTTGTCGAGCGGTGCCAGGCGAATCGTATCGGTCATGGTGTCTGCCGCAGGAAAATCGGGTCAGGCACGATATTCGCCTCCCTGAAGCGCCAGGTGGGCAGCCAGATGATCGCGCAGCGCCATCAACTCTTCGCGTCCGCTGCGGGAAAACAGCGATCCCCCCTGAGCGGCTTGCCAGGGGCGCCCGTGGGTTTCCATTAGTCGCTGGCTTCGCCGGCGCAGGTTTTCCAGATAGGTATCGTGGCGGATCGGGTAGCCGATCAGCATATGCCAGCGTGCTTCGCTGGCACGGTTATTCAGCACCGCATCGAAGAGATCGAGCAGATCCTGCGCCTGGGTGCGGTAACGGGGCGTTCGAGACAGCATCAGCGCCGTCACGGTGGCCACGCTGACCAGCAGACAGACGGCGAAAACCACAAGAAAGAGTGACATTGAGGCGCTCCGAGTGCGCGGCGACCGGCTCAGTTTACCACGTCGGTTGCCGCAGCCTCCAAACGAACGCAGACGTGGACTGTTATCGGATCATGCCCAGCTCGCCACCGATCTCGCGGATGTCGGTGATCTGTTGATCGACGAAGCGGTTCAGCTCGTCGCCCGACTTGTGGAACGGCAGCAGGCCATTTTGGGTCATGATCTGCTTCCATTGTGGAGAAACGTAGAGGTCGTTCAGGGTCTGCTTCCACCACGCGTAGCTCGTTTCGGAAGCGTCTGCAGGGGTATAGAACCCGCGCCAGTTGGGGGCGACCACATCGATGCCTTGCTCTCTTGCCGTGGGCATATCGGCCAGCTCGCCGGGCAAGCGATCCTCGGCGAAGACCGCCAGAATGCGAAGATCGCCGCTGTCGACGAAGCTCTTGGCTTCACTGAGGTCGCCGGTGAAGGCGTCGATGTGTCCGCCGAGCAACTGGCTGATCGCTACCGAGCCGGAATCGTAAGCCAGGTACTTGATGTCGCGAATGGGCTTGATGCCCGCCTTGCGGGCTGCCATCAGCACCTTGATGTGATCGAAGCCACCGGCGACATCGCCGCCGGAGAACGTCACGCTGCTGGGATCTGCCTTGAGGTCGTCGAGAAGCTCGGGAAGCGAGCGGTAGGGCGAGTCCGCCACCACGGCGATCACGCCGTAGTCGGCGCCGAGCGTCGCCACCCAGCGAACCTGATCGGCATTGCCGTCGGGATAGTTGCCCAGAGCCAGTTGCGTGGTCGTGGCGGTCGACGCCGCCACGATCAGATCGTCATCGCTGGAACGTTTCGCCTGTACGTGGCTGAAGGCCACGCCGCCGCTCGCGCCGGGGACGTTGAGCGTCTGCATGGCCGCCGGGATCAGCGAGAGATCCTGGAGCGCTCTGGCTACCGATCGGCAGGTAAAGTCCCATCCTCCGCCCGGCTGGGCAGGCGCGATACAGTCGACCTTGCCTTGCGGAGCGGCGTGAACGGGAGCAGCGAGCATCACCGCCAGCAGGGGCAGCGTTCGGCACGCAAGCTTGAAGAAATTGGTTGGAGAAGCCGTGATTCTGGAAGCAGAGGGGGTGGGGGAGCGCATGAGTATGAGTCCGTACGGTGTCTTCAGCGAAATATCAATATCGTTATTCAGGTCGCGCTTGTTGTGGGGTTGTGGAGCGACCGCGAGACAGTAATGGATTGGGGCGGCGTTCGCTATTGCCCTTTGGCGGGAGCTGGCTGGCGGCGAACAGCGAGATGACGGGAAAAAAGCGAGCGAGAGACATCGTACCGACAAAAAATCGCCGCGCATGGCGCGGCGATAACGATCGTTACAGTAAGCTCGAGAAACCGCATAGCAACTGCTGTGTCGAATCTCTTGCTTGTTCTTGTGAGCGGCAATCGACGAAAAAGTTCCCCGGCGGCAGAAATCCGGCTTCTCGAAGAGGGTTGTCTGGACGTCGTGCCTCGCCATTCGGCAGCAGAAAACATCGCAGATAGCGCATCAGCGGTTTCCAATCCGTGGCGAGGCGTGAATAATCGAGACCTTTTCGTCTTAGACCAAAGTAGGGGTGGTTTGTGGCTGACACATTCGAGACCGGCGCTGCGAAGCCGTCGCGGCGGTTTGCTCTGTTGATAGAGCTAGCGCTGGCCGTAGGTGGCTTTGCCATCGGGGTCGGCGAATTTACCATCATGGGGCTGATGCCCAACGTGGCCGAGGCGTTGCAAATTTCGGAGCCGCAGGTCGGCAACGTCATCAGCGCCTATGCGCTGGGGGTGGTCGTTGGCGCGCCCTTGATCGCCGTCATGGGCTCGCATTTCTATCGACGCCATCTCCTGCTGATGCTGATGGCGTTTTTTGCGCTGGGCAACATCGCCAGTGCTCTGGCGCCCAATTATCACACCCTGATGATCTTCCGCTTCATCTCGGGATTGCCGCACGGCGCCTATTTCGGCGTGGCGTCTCTGGTCGCGGCCTCGCTGGTTCCGACGCACAAGCGTGCGCAGGCGGTCAGCCGGGTCATGTCGGGCCTGACGATCGCCATGCTGGTAGGCAATCCCTTCGCCACCTGGTTGAGCCAGATGATGAGTTGGCGCCTTGCCTTCGCGATGGTCGGCGGCATCGCCATTCTCACGGTGGTGCTGGTGTTCATCTATCTGCCGTTGAATCGCCAGGAGAAGCGCAACAGCCCTGCTCAGGAACTGACGGCGCTCAAGCGCTCCCAAGTCTGGCTGACGCTGGGTGTCGGGGCGATCGGCTTCGCCGGCATGTTCTGCGTATTCAGCTATCTGGCACCGGTGCTGATCAACGTGACTCAGGTGTCGCCCTACTGGATACCGGTCGCTCAGGCGGCATTCGGTGCGGGCGCCATCATCGGCAATATCGTCGGCGGGAAGCTCTATGACCGGATGCAGCTCAAGGGCGTCGGCTGGCTGCTGGTCTGGTGCATTGCCATCCTGCTTCTGTTTCCGCTGGCGGCGCAGTCGCTCTGGTCGATACTGCTGATTTGCATAGCCATCGGCACCATGGTCTCACTGTCGCCGGCACTGCAGACACGCCTGATGGATGTGGCGGCAGATGCGCAAACGCTGGCGGCTGCGTCCAACCATGCGGCCTTCAATGTCGCGAATGCCCTGGGGCCATGGCTGGGCGGGGTGGCCATTGGTGCGGGTTTCGGATGGACCGTGACCGGTTATGTCGGCGCGGCTACTGCGGCGGGCGGGCTGGTCGTGTTCTTCTTTGCCTATCGCCAGCAACAGCGCCACGGCTGAACGAAGGCAATTGAACAGGATTGCCTGATAAGGGCCGGGCCACGCGGTGATTCAGCGATCGCCGCGTGGCCGGATCGGCACTGTCTACATTGCGAATTCCAAGCGACAGATTTCAAGCTAGAGATTTCAAATTACGAATTTCAGGCCAGGAATTTCAGGCCTGAATTCCAGGGTACGGCTATCCAGGCTGCTACTGACGACACCAGCGGGCTCTGATATAGCCTACGATGCGAAAGGGGGGGTGGCGGACGCTTTCCACGGTCGCGCCTTGAAGCTGTTCACCGCTGACCCGCATTCTGCCGGAAGCGAGATGTTCCAGATACTGGATCTGCAACAGACCCTCGCGCTCCAGCAGATACAGTCCGTCCTGCTGGAACTTGTCGCAAGGCGCGATGGCGGCGAGGTCTCCTTCGAACAGAAAATCGAAAGACTCGTTCTCTGCTGGCGTTACCAGGTGACAGTCCTGGGTCAGCATCTGCAGCGTGGACATCTCTCCCGGTTCGTCCTCCCGCTGCTCCCAGGGTGCAGCAAGGTTCGCCTGCAGGCTGAGCACGGTCCCGCCTGACGTACGAGAGGCGGCCGCCATCGCGTTTAACGAGTCATCATCGAGCAGCTGTTTGATCGAGCAGCACAGCGCCGAGGTCAGCGCGACCAGGCGCTCGTGGCCGATCTGCTTGATCGTGCCTGATTCCCAGTAGGAGATCGTGACGTCAGAGACGCCTACCCGTCTTGCGAGCGCGGCCTTGCTCATGCCGGCCTGAAGGCGTAGCTGTTTGATTCGTGGTCCTAAACCGTCCATCCATGAATCTCGCCTGCGTTATTGATGCAGTGAGGATATCCACTCACCGCCGAAGTATGCTTCGGGTTACGAACTTGTCGCCCGAAACCTTCTGGAAATTCTTATCGTTGATTCATGTTTGCGGTCGTCTGCGTGTGCCGTGAGGACGGGAAGCCGGCACTTCGGAAGTGCAGTCGATCAGTCCGATAGTAGTCCGTCGTCGGCATTGCCACCATCGAAAAGCGCCGAAGACGACGAGTCGGGCGCTGCAGCCCATTGCCTTGGGGGCGTATAATGTGGCGGCTCGTTCATCAACGGAATGGATTTCATGACGGTACGCACGCGTATTGCGCCTTCGCCCACCGGCGATCCGCACGTCGGCACGGCTTACATCGCCCTCTTCAATCTCTGCTTCGCTCGCCAGCATGGTGGGCAGTTCGTTCTGCGCATCGAGGATACCGACCGCCAGCGTTCTACGCCTGAGTCGGAGCAGATGATTCTCGATTCTTTGCGCTGGCTAGGGCTGGATTGGGACGAAGGGCCGGATGTCGGCGGTCCGCACGGCCCCTATCGGCAAAGCGAGCGCGGCGATATCTACGCCGAGCACGCCCAACAGCTGCTGGAGCGCGGGCACGCTTTCAAATGCTATCGCACTGGTGAAGAGCTCGACACCCTGCGGGAAGAGCGCAAGGCAGCGGGACTTCACCTGGCGTTGAAGCCGCACGATCTGGCGCTGGACCCGGAAGAGCAGCGGCGGCGGGAGGCCGAGGGTTACCCCTATGTCATTCGCATGAACGTGCCTTCCGAAGGCGTGTGCGAAGTCGACGACATGCTGCGCGGGCGGATCGAGGTCGACTGGGCACAGGTAGACGCCCAGATTCTGATGAAGTCGGACGGTATGCCGACCTACCATCTCGCCAATGTGGTCGACGACCACCTGATGGGAATCACTCACGTCCTGAGAGGCGAGGAGTGGATCAATTCGGCGCCCAAGCACAAGCTGCTCTATGAATATTTCGGCTGGTCCATGCCGCAGCTGTGTCATATGCCGCTGCTTCGCAATCCCGACAAATCAAAGCTGTCCAAGCGCAAGAATCCTACCTCGATCAACTACTATCGACGCATGGGATTCCTGCCGCAGGCCGTGACCAACTATCTGGGCCGGATGGGGTGGTCGATGCCGGACGAGCGCGAGAAATTCAGCCTCGACGACATGATGGCTCACTTCGACATACAGCGGGTTTCGCTAGGGGGGCCGGTATTCGATCTCGACAAGCTGACCTGGCTCAACGGTGTCTACATTCGAGAAGACCTCGATGATGCGGCGCTGTTGAAAGCGTTGCGTGACTGGGCGTTCAACGAGGCGTATATCGGCCAGATCCTTCCGCAGATCCGGCCGCGTATCTCGACGCTGTCGGATGCCATGCCGCTGGCCGGCCATTTCTTCGCGGGGCTGCCCGACATTCGCGAGGCAAGCTTTGCCGATATTAATCTCGAGCGCGATACCTTGCTGGCGCTGTTGCAGTTCCTGGTCTGGCGGCTGGAAGCCGTGACGCGCTGGGAAAAGGATGAACTGTTGGCACAGGTCAAACTTCTAGCCGAGCACTTCGAGTTGAAGATGAAAGTCTTTCTGGCTCCCGTGTTCATTGCGGTGACGGGCAGCGCCCATTCGACGTCGGTGCTCGATGCCATGGCGATTCTCGGATCGGATATGACACGGGCTCGTCTCCGGCATGCTATCGAGGTGTTGGGTGGCGTTTCCAAGAAGCAGGCTAAACGCTTGGAAAAGCAGTATCGGGAGCTATAGCGCGTCAGGATGCTGGTTCGGATCGAACCGCCGAGTTTTTCTGGTAATAAAGCGTTGACTTATCAGTGAGATGACCGTATATTTCGCCCCGTTCTTGAGACGGGGCCTTAGCTCAGCTGGGAGAGCGCAACACTGGCAGTGTTGAGGTCAGCGGTTCGATCCCGCTAGGCTCCACCACAAGAACCAGCCAACAGGCTGTTTTCCGCGTCCCATTCGTCTAGTGGTCCAGGACACCGCCCTTTCACGGCGGTAACAGGGGTTCGAACCCCCTATGGGACGCCACTCTATTTCATTCCTTCCTTCTGTTTCTTCTTCGATACCGGGTTTTCCGGGTATCTGCAGCTGTTGATAACCTCTCTGATTTTGCTGTCGAAATGCTTGACATCGGCAGGCTTTTCCACTGTTCGCTCCTCGCTTGTTGGCGCCACGGCTAACTTGCTGAAAATACGTGGATGTAGATTTTTTTCATAAAAATCAGTGCTTTATATTTGATTAAAATTTAGGCAATTTGCTGCCAGGGCGCTTCTGAAGGCGGTTTGGTGACATTATCGAAGGGTTTTGAACAGGGTTATCCACAGGAAGTGTGGAAATCTTCCGTGCCGCTGGGCAGGCACAAAAAAGCCGCCGACAGAAGTCGGCGGCTTGCGTTCCAGTGCCATATCAGGTCAAGCGTTATTTCTTGGGGTAATCGCGCTTGTCATAGCCGGTATAGAGCTGGCGAGGCCGGCTGATTCGATAGCCGTTGGTGATCATCTCGTTCCAGTGAGAGATCCAGCCAACGGTTCGTGCCATCGCGAAGATGACGGTGAACATATTGGTCGGAATGCCAATGGCCTTGAGAATGATGCCTGAATAGAAGTCGACATTGGGGTAGAGCTTGCGCTCGATGAAGTATTCGTCTTCCAGGGCGATCTGCTCCAGGCGCTTGGCGATCTGCAGCTGTGGGTCGTCGCCGATCCCCAGCTCGCCCAGCACCTCATCGCACGTCTCCTTCATCACTTTGGCGCGCGGGTCGAAGTTGCGGTAGACCCGGTGACCGAAGCCCATCAGCTTGAACGGATCCTCCTTGTCTTTGGCCTTATCGATGAAGCGCTGAATGTTTTCTTCGGAGTCGTCGCCGATCTCGTCCAGCATGGCCAGGACCGCCTCGTTGGCGCCGCCATGTGCCGGCCCCCAGAGTGCAGCGATGCCGGCACTGATGCAGGCGAAAGGATTGGCGCCGGTCGAGCCCGCCAAGCGTACGGTGGACGTCGAGGCGTTCTGCTCATGATCCGCGTGAAGCATGAATATACGATCCATCGCCTTGGCGATGACCGGATTGACCTCGTAGTTCTCGCACGGATTGCCGAACATCATGTACAGGAAGTTTTCCGAGTAATTGAGGTCATTACGCGGGTACATGAATGGCTGGCCGATGTTGTATTTGTGGCACATCGCCGCCAGGGTCGGCATCTTGGCGATCAGGCGAATGGCGCTGACGTGGCGCTGGTCGGCCTGCGTGATGTCGAGATTATCGTGATAGAAAGCTGCCAGCCCGCCCACGACGCCGCAGAGAACGGCCATCGGGTGTGCGTCGCGTCGGAAGCCCTTGTAGAAGTTGACGATCTGCTCGTGAACCATGGTGTGGCGGGCAATCGTGCTTCTGAACGTCTCGTACTCGTCGGGGGAGGGGAGCTCGCCGAACATCAGCAGATAGCAGAGCTCTACATAGTTGGAGCTTTCGGCCAGTTGTTCGATGGGATAGCCACGATGAAGCAGTGTGCCGGCGGCGCCATCGATGTAAGTGATGCCGGACTCGCACGAAGCAGTAGCAACGAAGCCAGGGTCGTAGGTAAACAGGCCTTCTGCGGTCAGGCCGCGGACGTCGATGACGTCGGGACCAGCGGTACCGGGGTATACCGGTAGCTCAATGGCATTGTCGACACCATCGACCGATAATTTCGCTTTTCTGTCAGCCATTATGGCCTCCTTTATCGTGACATAAGCCTTTGTCTTTACTGCCGTGCGGGCGAAAAATAGTTCGCCCACTATAGATTTCCGCGGGGGATTGTCAATTCGCCTGGGTCGCCCTTGTGCCGTGGCTTCGGCGTTGTTGCCGAGTTGCAAGGTGGCGGAGGGGGCGGGCTTGTGCGAAGGGAGCTCGTTGTTCTGCCAATCTAGCCACTATCATACCAATTGAGAGGGGCAGGCTGACAGTAACGAAAGAATTTGAGCCAAATGTCGACAACCCGAAGGCCGTGCTGGCGCGGTTCTGGCGCATTTCTTCCGTCTTTGGACGCCGGAGCGATTTGTCATACGGTTGCCCAAACCCTATAATCTGCTACCGCACGATATGGCATCGTCAGCCGGTTTGGGCCGCATCGGAACTGCTTCCGCGACCGTGATCCTGCTTCTAAAAACCACCGCCCCTGAACGGGCACAACCCGTCAGGGTTAAGAGAGTGTTTAAGAGCCGTGAATAGCAAACGTCCAGTAAACCTCGACCTATCCACCATCCATTTTCCACTTCCCGCACTCACCTCCATCGCACATCGCATTACCGGCGTCATCTTGTTCGTCGGGCTGATCTTCGGCTTCTGGGCGCTGGATGCTTCGCTGTCCTCTCCCGAGGGGTTCGAATCAGTACGCGACGCGCTGGCGAATAACGTGTTGGCGAAACTGATCGCCTGGGGCCTGCTGTCGGCACTCGGCTTTCACTTCGTGGCGGGAATCAAGCACCTGCTCATGGACACCGGTTACGGTGTCGATCTTGAAGGTGGCAATCGCAAGGCGCAAATCACGGTCGTGATCAGTGCTGTCCTGGTGGTTCTGGCGGGAGTCTGGGTATGGTAACCAATATTACGAATCTCGGTCGCAGCGGGCTGTCGGACTGGCTCATTCAGCGCGTGTCCGCCGTCGTTCTGGCGCTTTACACGCTGTTCGTCGTGGCCTACCTGCTGTTCCATCCCAATCTGGACTACGCCACCTGGAGTGGCCTGTTCGCCCAGACCTGGATGCGTATCTTTTCCTTGCTGGCCTTCATTTCCATGGCCGCTCACGCTTGGGTCGGTCTGTGGACGGTTTCCACCGACTATCTCAAACACACCGGTGTTCGCTTCGGCTTCCAGGCCATCGTGATTCTCGCCATCTTCGTTTTTCTGGTGTGGGGCGTTCAAGTCCTCTGGGGAGCCTGATTCATGTCTACCATGCGTAACCTGACATTCGACGCCATCATCATCGGTGGTGGCGGTTCCGGCCTGCGAGCGGCGCTCGAGCTGGCCAAATCCGGCAAGAAGACTGCCGTGCTGTCCAAGGTCTTTCCGACCCGTTCGCACACGGTGTCCGCACAGGGCGGTATTACCTGTGCCATTGCCTCGGCCGATCCCAACGACGATTGGCGCTGGCACATGTACGACACCGTCAAGGGTGGCGACTACATCGCAGACCAGGACGCCGCGGAGTACCTGTGTTCCGAGGGCCCCAAGGCGGTCTTCGAACTCGAGCACATGGGGCTGCCGTTTTCACGCTTCGACAATGGCCGTATCTACCAGCGTCCTTTCGGTGGTCAGTCCAAGGACTTCGGCAAGGGTGGCCAGGCAGCGCGTACCTGCGCGGCTGCAGACCGTACCGGCCATGCGCTGCTGCACACGTTGTATCAGAACAATCTGAAAAACAACACCGTCTTCCTGGACGAGTGGTATGCCATCGATCTGGTGAAGAACGCCAACGGCGACGTGGTCGGTTGTATTGCGCTGTGCATCGAAACCGGCGAAGTCGTGCACGTCAAATCCAAGGCGACGGTTCTGGCGACCGGCGGGGCGGGGCGTATCTTCGCCTCCACCACCAACGCGCTGATCAACACCGGCGATGGCATCGGCATGGCACTGCGCGCTGGCTTCCCGATGCAGGACATGGAAATGTGGCAGTTCCACCCCACCGGTATCTACGGTGCGGGGACGTTGGTCACGGAAGGTTGCCGCGGTGAAGGTGGTTACCTGATCAACAAGGACGGCGAGCGCTTCATGGAGCGTTACGCGCCCAATGCCAAGGATCTCGCCGGACGTGACGTCGTGGCGCGCTCCATGGTCATGGAAGTGCTGGAAGGCCGTGGTTGCGGCGAGAATGGCGATCACGTCATGCTGAAGCTCGACCACCTCGGCGAAGAGGTGCTGATGAAGCGCCTGCCGGGGATCGTCGAACTCTCCAAGACCTTCGCGCACGTGGATCCGGTCAAGGAGCCGATTCCGGTCACGCCGACCTGCCACTACATGATGGGGGGTATTCCCACCAACGTGCATGGACAGGCCATCATGCAGGACGGCAATGGCAACGATCAGATCATCAATGGTCTGTTTGCCTGCGGTGAAGCTGCTTGCGTCTCGGTTCACGGCGCCAATCGCCTGGGCGGTAACTCGCTGCTCGATCTGGTGGTATTCGGTCGTGCCGCTGGCATCTACATCGACAAGGCGCTCAGCGAAGGCATCGAGTATCTCGACGCTTCTGCGTCGGATGTCGAACGTGCCACGAGCCGCCTGGCGCGCTGGAACGAGTCCAGTGGCGGCGAGTCGGTTTCCGAGCTCAAGGCCGAGCTGCAGAACACGATGCAGAACGCATTCGGTGTCTTCCGCCAGGAAGACAACATGCAGGAAGGCGTCAAGAAGCTGGCGGAGCTGCGCGAGCGTATCGGGCAGGCGCATCTGGGCGACAAGTCCGACGTCTTCAACACGGCGCGTGTCGAGGCGCTCGAGCTAGACAATCTACTGGAAGTGGCCGAAGCCACCGCCATCGCTGCGCTGGAGCGCAAGGAGAGCCGTGGGGCTCATTCTCGCTACGATTATCCGGATCGCGATGACGTCAACTGGCTCAAGCACTCGCTTTTCAATCCGGGCGAAAAGACCGTGACCAAGCGTGAGGTCAACTTCACGCCCAAGACGGTCGACACCTTCGAGCCGAAAGTCCGTACCTATTAAGAGGGTTGTCACCGATGTCCAATCTTCAGGTTTCCGTTTATCGCTACAACCCTGAGACCGACTCCGCACCGTACATGCAGGAGTTCCAGATCGATACCCAGGGTCGCGACCTGATGGTTCTCAATATCCTGACCATGATCAAGGATCAGGATAGCTCGATGGCGTTTCGTCGCAGCTGCCGCGAGGGCGTTTGCGGCTCCGACGGGATGAACATGAACGGCACCAACGGCCTGGCGTGCATCACGCCGCTGTCATCCGTGGTCAAGGACAACAAGCTGGTGCTGCGGCCGCTGCCTGGCCTGCCTGTCATGCGTGACCTGGTGGTCGACATGGGGCTGTTCTACAAGCAGTACGAGCGTATGCAGCCGTACCTGCAGAACGATACTGCAGCGCCGGCGATCGAGCGTCTGCAGTCCCCGGAAGAGCGTGACAAGCTGGACGGTCTGTACGAGTGCATTCTGTGTGCCTGCTGCTCGACCTCCTGCCCGTCGTTCTGGTGGAACCCGGACAAGTTCGTCGGTCCGGCCGGCCTCCTTCAGGCCTACCGTTTCCTGGCGGACTCTCGCGACAACGCGACGCAGGCCCGTCTGGCCGAACTGGAAGATCCGTTCAGTCTGTTCCGGTGTCGCGGCATCATGAACTGTGTCGCGGTCTGTCCCAAGGGGCTGAATCCGACTCGGGCGATCGGAAAAATCCGTGAAATGCTGCTGTCCAACGCGACTTGATGGTCAGGGGCGGCATCTACGACTTAAATCGTAGCGCTTGGCTTGTTATCATGTCGCCACGCTATTGGCTGCGACGCGTTGTCGCAGCCGATCCAGCTCAAGATATTGGCCGGTGCCTCGCGCACCGGCTTTTAACGATCATGACGACGCCTTGAATTGGCATGGTCGTTGGCCGTCTCGCGACGGTTCCGGAGTGACGCCGAGGCGCGCAGCTGCGACCGGCGCCGACAACACCCCATCAGTGTAGGGTGAACGAGAGATGCAAGAAGGCATAATGGAGTTGATGTGGCGCACTTCCCATATGAGCGGCGGCAACGCCCACTATGTGGAAGCGCTCTACGAGCAGTATCTGAATGACCCCGCGACTGTCCCCGATGAATGGCGCCAAGCGTTTGATCAGTTGCCGCGCCTGGAAGGCACTCCCTCCCAAGACGTTCCTCTCAGCCCCATTCGGGAACAGTTCTACCAGCTGGCGCGCGAGCGTCGTCCCACCGTATCGGCCGCCACCGGCAGCAGCGAAAACCGTAAGCAGGTCAAGGTTCTTCAACTGATCAATGCCTATCGGTTCCGTGGCCATCAGCGTGCCAATATCGATCCGCTCGGTTTGCGCAAGCCCGATACGGTCCCTGACCTCGATTTCTCTTTCCATGACTTGACCCAGGCCGACATGAACACCGAGTTCCAGACCGGTTCGTTCTTCCTGGGCAAGGAAGAGGCGCCGCTCAAGGAGATCGTCGAGGCGCTGGAGCAGACCTACTGCCGCTCGATCGGCTGTGAGTTCATGCACATCGTCAACACCGAAGAGAAGCGTTGGCTGCAGCAGCGCTTCGAGTCGGTGCGTTCCAAGCCGAAGTACAGCCAGAGCGAACGGGAGCATCTGCTCGAGCGCCTGACCGCCGCTGAAGGGCTGGAAAGCTATCTTGCTTCCAAGTATCCCGGCACCAAGCGTTTCGGCCTGGAGGGTGGCGAATCCTTCATTCCGATGATGGACGAGGTAATCCAGCGCAGCGGCAACTACGGCGTCAAGGAAGTGGTGATCGGCATGGCCCACCGCGGCCGTCTCAACCTGCTGGTCAATATCCTTGGCAAGAGCCCGTCGGAACTGATCGACGAGTTCGACGGCAAGAAGCAGATCGAGCAAGGGTCGGGCGACGTCAAATATCACCAGGGCTTCAGCTCCAACGTGATGACGCCCGGAGGCGAGGTCCACCTGGCGCTGGCGTTCAACCCGTCGCATCTGGAAATCGTTTCGCCGGTGGTGGAAGGGTCCGTTCGCGCTCGTCAGGATCGCCGCCAGGACGTCGAAGGCAAGCAGGTCTTGCCGGTCGTGGTGCATGGCGATGCCGCCTTCGCCGGTCAGGGCGTGGTGATGGAAACCTTCCAGATGTCGCAGACCCGCGGTTACAAGACCGGCGGCACGCTGCACATCGTGATCAACAATCAGGTCGGTTTCACGACGTCGCGCGCCGATGACGCGCGCTCCACCGAGTATTGCACCGATATCGCCAAGATGGTTCAGGCGCCGATCTTCCACGTCAATGGTGACGATCCGGAAGCGGTGTTGCATGCGACCCGGGTCGCCGTCGACTATCGCAAGGAGTTCCAGCGCGATGTCGTCATCGATCTGGTCTGCTACCGTCGCCGGGGACACAACGAGGCCGACGAACCTTCCGGTACGCAGCCGCTGATGTACGCCAAGATCAAGTCGCACAAGTCGACGCGTACCCTGTACGTGGAACAGCTGATCAAGGAGGGCGTGCTGACCGAGGATCAGGCCAAGCAAATGGGCGAGCAGTATCGCGACGACCTGATGGCCGGCAATCACGTTGCCAATGCCCTGGTCAAGCAGCCCAATACGGGCTTGTTCGTCGACTGGACGCCGTATCTCGGCCACGAGTGGAGCGGCGACACCGATACCAGCTGTGATCTCGAACATCTGACGCAACTGGCGCAGAAGATGAGCGAGATTCCCAACGGGATCGACGTGCAGCGGCAGGTGGCGCGAGTCTATGAAGAGCGGCGCAAGATGCTGGCCGGCAACCAGCCGCTCAACTGGGGCTTTGCCGAAACGCTGGCTTACGCCACCCTGGTCGATGCCGGTCATCCGGTCCGCCTGACCGGGCAGGATACCGGCCGCGGGACGTTCTCCCACCGTCATGCCGTGGTGCATAACCAGGCCGACGCCTCGACTTATGTTCCGCTTCAGCACATCAAGGACGATCAGCCCTCGTTTGCCATCTATGACTCCTTCCTTTCGGAAGAGGCCGTGCTGGCGTTCGAATACGGCTATGCGACGACTGCGCCCAACTCGTTGATCATCTGGGAAGCCCAGTTCGGTGACTTCTTCAACGGTGCGCAGGTCGTGGTCGACCAGTTCATCTCCTCGGGCGAGTCGAAATGGGCGCGTCTGTGCGGACTGACGCTGCTGTTGCCGCATGGATACGAAGGCCAGGGCCCTGAGCATTCCTCGGCGCGTCTGGAGCGTTTCCTGCAGCTGTGCGCCGAGCACAACATGCAGGTCTGCGTACCGACCACGCCGGCCCAGATCTTCCACTTGCTGCGCCGCCAGGTAATCCGTCCGCTGCGCAAGCCGCTGGTGGTGTTGTCGCCGAAGAGCCTGCTGCGCCACAAGGACGCGACTTCGACCATGGAAGAGCTGGCCGAAGGCCGTTTCCAGATGGTCATTCCCGACGTTGGCGAACGGGATCCCCAGCAGGTCAAGCGAGCCGTCCTCTGCTCGGGCAAGGTCTACTACGATCTGGCGACCTATCGTTCTGAAAACGAGCGTGACGACACGGCAATCATCCGTGTCGAGCAGCTCTACCCGTTCCCCAAGGACGAGCTGCTGGAAGCGCTCAGGACCTATCCGAATTTGGAGCAGGTCGTCTGGTGTCAGGAAGAGCCGCTCAACCAGGGCGCCTGGTATCAGAGCCAGCATCATCTGCGCCTGGTGGCGAGCATGGTGCGCGAAGGGTTGGACCACAGCCTCAAGTTCGCTGGTCGTCCGGCATCCGCCGCGCCAGCCGCAGGCTATATGTCTGTCCACGTGGCACAGCAGAGCCAACTGGTCGACGACGCTTTCAACGCGTAAGGCGCCTTGCCGCTGAGACAGGCGCGAGAGAAAAGAGACTAAGGATACGACATGGCTACTGATATCAAAGCGCCGAGTTTTCCCGAATCCGTTGCCGAGGGAACGGTCGCCACTTGGCACAAGAAAGTGGGCGACAGCGTCGAGCGCGATGAGTTGATCGTCGAGATCGAAACCGACAAGGTCGTCCTCGAAGTGGTGGCGCCCGAGGCCGGCACGCTCTCCGAGATCAAGATCGAAGAAGGCGATACCTGCGAGTCCGAGCAGGTGCTGGGCGTCCTCGGTGCTGCCTCCGAAGGTAGCAAGAGCGAGGCCAAGAGCGAAGAAAAATCAGGCGGTGAGCAGAAGTCGGGCGGTGAAGAGAAAGCGGCTGCCAAGCCCGCTGCCGCCGGCAAGAGCTTTGAGGTCAAAGCGCCGAGCTTCCCGGAATCCGTACAGGAAGGCACCGTCGCCAGCTGGAACAAGAAGGTCGGCGAAGCGGTCAAGCGTGACGAAGTGCTGGCCGAAATCGAGACCGACAAGGTCGTGCTGGAAGTGGTCGCTCCGGCTGACGGCGCGCTTTCCGAAATCAAGGTTCAGGAAGGCGAAGTCGTCGAGTCCGAGGCTCTGCTGGCGACCTTCTCCGAAGGCGCAGGCGGCGAAGGCTCTGGTGGCGACAGCGGCGCTTCCGCCGAATCCGCTGGCGACCAGGATCAGGCGTCCGCTGCCGATGGTGAAGAAGATACCAAGGTTGGCGACAAGATTCTGGCACCGGCGGCACGCAAACTCGCCGCGGAAAACGATCTCGACGTGAGCAGGATCGAGGGCACCGGCAAAGGCGGTCGCGTTCTGAAGGAAGACGTCCAGAAGGCGATCAAGGACGGTTCGGCGAAGAAATCCGCCAAGCCGGCCGCTGCAGCACCCAAGGCCGCTGCCGCTCCGGCGGTCGAGGGCGAGCGTCCCGAACAGCGCGTACCGATGAGCCGCCTGCGTCAGACCATCGCCAAGCGCCTGGTGCAGGCTCAGCAGACCGCCGCCATGCTGACCACCTACAACGAGGTGGACATGAGTGCGGTCATGGCGCTGCGCAGCCAGTACAAGGACACCTTCCTCAAGGCGCACGACGTCAAGCTCGGTTTCATGGGCTTCTTCGTCAAGGCGGCGACCGAAGCGCTCAAGCGCTTCCCGGACGTCAACGCCTCCATCGACGGTACCGACATCGTCTACCACGGTTATCAGGATATCGGCGTCGCCGTTTCCACGCCGCGTGGCCTGGTCGTGCCGGTGCTGCGTGATACCGACAGCATGAAGCTGGCCGACGTCGAGAAGGCGATCGGCGACTTCGGCAAGCGGGGTCGTGAAGGCAAGCTCGGCATCGAGGACATGCAGGGCGGTACCTTCACCATCACCAACGGCGGTATCTTCGGCTCGCTGATGTCCACCCCGATCCTGAATCCGCCGCAGACCGCGATCCTGGGTATGCACAAGATCCAGGAGCGTCCGATGGCGGTGAATGGCAAGGTCGAGATTCGCCCGATGATGTACCTCGCCGTTTCCTACGATCACCGCATGATCGATGGCAAGGATGCGGTCCAGTTCCTGGTGGCGATCAAGTCGCTGCTGGAAGATCCGGCGCGCCTGCTGCTGGACATCTGAGCGTATTCGATCTCTAAACACCGGACTTTCGATTCGCCGGGTTCGCCCGGCGAATGGCAAACGAAGCGAACAGGAAATATCTCATGGCCGATAAATTCGATGTGATCGTCATTGGCGCGGGCCCTGGAGGCTACGTCGCCGCGATCCACGCCGCTCAGCTGGGTCTCAAGACGGCCTGCGTCGAGAAGTGGGTCAACAAGGAAGGCAAGACGGTCCACGGTGGTACCTGTTTGAACGTGGGTTGTATCCCCTCCAAGGCGTTGCTGGAGACCTCGCACAAGTTCGTCGAGACTCGCGACCATTACGCCGAGATCGGCATCAACGTCGGTGACATTTCCACCGACGTGAAGAAGATGCTGGAGTTCAAGAACAGCGTCATCGCCAAGAATACCGGCGGTATCAGCATGCTGTTCAAATCGAACGGCGTCACCGCGCTGGAAGGCACCGGCAAGCTGCTCGACGGGAAGAAGGTCGAAGTGACCGGCCACGACGGCAAGACCGAAACCTACGAGGCCGAGAATGTCATCATCGCCTCCGGTTCGGTGCCGGTGAACATTCCGCCGGCACCGATGACCGACGATGTCATCGTCGACTCAGCCGGTGCGCTGGAGTTCACCGAAGCACCCAAGCGTCTGGGTGTCATCGGCGCCGGTGTCATCGGCCTCGAACTGGGCAGCGTGTGGAATCGCCTGGGTAGTGAAGTCACCGTGCTCGAAGCGCTGGATACGTTCCTGCCGATGGTCGATCAGGCGATCGCCAAGGATGCCCAGAAGCTGTTCAAGAAGCAGGGTCTGGACATCAAGATGGGCGCGCGGGTGACCGGCTCCGAGATCAAGGGCAAGGGCAAGTCCCGCGAAGTCGTGGTCAAGTACACCGACAGCGAAGGCGAGCAGGAGCAGACCTTCGACAAGCTGATCGTCTGTGTCGGGCGCAAGCCTTACACCGAAAATCTGCTCGATGACGCTGCCGGTATCAAGCTCGACGAGCGTGGCTTCATCTTCGTCGATGACCAGTGCCGTACCAACGTCTCCGGCGTCTACGCCATCGGTGACGTGGTCCGTGGTCCGATGCTGGCCCACAAGGCGTCCGAAGAGGGCGTCATGGTGGCGGACATCATCGCCGGGCAGAAGCCGGAGATGAATTACGATGCCATCCCCAGCGTCATCTACACTGCCCCGGAAGTGGCATGGGTGGGTATCAACGAGCAGCAGGCCAAGGAGCAGGGTATCGAGGTCAAGACCGGTGCCTTCCCGTTCTCGGCCAGTGGCCGCGCGCTCGCCAACAACGCACCGGAAGGCATGGTCAAGGTGATCGCCGATGCCGAAACCGATCGCGTGCTCGGCGTCCATATCCTGGGACAGCACGCCGGCGAGTTGATCGCCCAGGGCGTGATCGCCATGGAATTCGGCTCCAGCGCCGAAGATCTGGCGCTGACCTGCTTCGCGCACCCGACTCTGTCGGAAGCCGTGCACGAGGCGGCGCTGGCCGTCGATGGACACGCCATTCACATGGCCAACCGCAAGAAGCGCAAGTAAGTCTTTCCTTTCGCGTTTCCTGCACTAGGTGCCATTCCCTGTCGGAATGGCACGGGGGCAACGAGCCGATGTCTCGGCTCGTTGCCATTCGAGTCACATGCAACCTAATGGCATGAATCGATGAACCTTCACGAGTATCAGGGCAAACAGCTGTTTGCCGATTACGGTCTTCCAGTGTCCAAGGGTTTCGCCGTCGACACGCCGGATGAAGCCGCACAGGCCTGCAAGAAAATCGGTGGCGACAAGTGGGTCGTCAAGGCACAGGTTCACGCGGGCGGCCGCGGCAAGGCTGGTGGCGTCAAGCTGGTCGATAGCCCGGAAGCCGCCAAGGCGTTCGCCGAGCAGTGGCTGGGCAAGAATCTGGTGACCTATCAGACCGACGAGAAAGGTCAGCCGGTTGCCAAGATCCTGGTCGAGAACTGCACCGATATCGCCAGCGAGCTGTATCTGGGCGCCGTCGTCGATCGCGCCACGCGTCGTGTCGTCTTCATGGCCTCCACCGAAGGCGGTGTCGAGATCGAGAAAGTCGCCGAGGAAACCCCCGAGAAGATCCTCAAGGCCGAAATCGATCCGCTGGTCGGCGCACAGCCGTATCAGGCGCGTGAACTGGCTTTCCAGCTGGGCCTGAACAAGGACCAGATCAAGCAGTTCACCAAGATCTTCCTGGGTCTCTCCAAGCTGTTCCACGACAAGGATCTGGCGCTGCTGGAGATCAACCCGCTGGTGATCACCGACGAAGGCAACCTCCACTGCCTCGACGCCAAGATCAACCTCGACGCCAACGCCCTGTATCGTCACCCCGACCTGCAGGCGATGCGTGATCCGTCGCAGGAAGACGAGCGCGAAGCGCATGCCCAGGAGTGGGAGCTCAACTACGTTGCGCTCGACGGTAACATCGGCTGCATGGTCAACGGCGCTGGCCTGGCCATGGGCACCATGGATATCGTCAACCTCAACGGCGGCAGCCCGGCCAACTTCCTCGACGTTGGCGGCGGCGCGACCAAGGAGCGTGTGGCGGAAGCGTTCAAGATCATCCTCTCCGATACCAACGTCAAGGCCGTGCTGGTCAACATCTTCGGCGGTATCGTGCGTTGCGACATGATCGCGGAAGGTATCATCGGTGCCGTCGAGCAGGTTGGCGTCAACGTGCCGGTCGTGGTGCGTCTGGAAGGTAACAACGCCGAGCTGGGTGCCGAGAAACTGGCGTCCAGCGGACTCAACATCATCGCTGCTACCAGCCTGACTGACGCGGCTCAGCAGGTCGTCAAAGCGGCGGAGGGCAAGTAATGAGTATCTTGATCGACAAGAACACCAAGGTCATCTGCCAGGGCTTCACTGGCGGCCAGGGGACCTTCCACTCCGAGCAGGCGATCGCCTACGGCACCAACATGGTGGGTGGCGTCACGCCGGGCAAGGGCGGCCAGGAGCATCTGGGCCTGCCGGTGTTCAACACCGTCAAGGAAGCGGTCGAGAAGACCGGTGCGGAAGCCTCCGTCATCTACGTGCCGGCCCCGTTCTGCAAGGATTCGATCCTCGAAGCCGCGAATGCCGGCATCAAGCTGATCGTCTGCATCACCGAAGGCATCCCGACGCTCGACATGCTGGACGTCAAGGTCAAGTGCGACGAGCTGGGCGTTCGCCTGATCGGCCCGAACTGCCCGGGCGTGATCACGCCGGGCGAGACCAAGATCGGCATCATGCCGGGTCACATCCACAAGCCGGGCCGCGTCGGTATCGTGTCGCGCTCCGGTACCCTGACCTATGAAGCGGTCAAGCAGACCACTGACCACGGCTTCGGTCAGTCCACCTGCGTGGGCATCGGCGGCGACCCGATCCCGGGCTCCAACTTCATCGACATCCTCGAGATGTTCGAGAAGGATCCGCAGACCGAAGCGATCGTCATGATCGGCGAGATCGGCGGCACCGCCGAAGAAGAAGCCGCGGCCTACATCAAGGCCAACGTCTCCAAGCCGGTAGTTTCCTACATTGCGGGCGTTACCGCGCCTCCGGGCAAGCGCATGGGTCACGCCGGTGCGATCATCTCCGGTGGTAAAGGCACTGCGGACGAAAAGTTCGCTGCGCTGGAAGACGCTGGCGTCAAGACCGTACGTTCGCTCGCCGAAATCGGTGATGCACTGAAGGCGGCTACTGGCTGGTAAGCCGTGAGCTGACCGCTCGAGACAATACGTCTCTGTCATCGCCCCGTCAGGCCTGCCTGACGGGGCGATTGCATTTGCGTGCTCCGTGAACTGCGTTATGCGATGTGTCGGTATCAGCGCTTGATGTATCGGTATCAGCGCTTGATATATCGGTATCAGCGCTTATCGGAGGCTTTGCGCTTGTTCATCATCCGCAGGAACGCCTTGCCGGCGGTGGCGATGAATATCGGAAATCCGGCCAGCAGATAGAAATAGTAGGTGACGAAACGCCAGATCAGTACGGCAGCAGCGGCACTCTGCGCGCCGATCAGTGGCGTCAGCAGCGCGGACGATGTCAGCTCGGCGCCGCCCGCGCCACCCGGCAGGAAGCTCAGCTGACCTGCGGCCATCGATACCATCTGGACCAGGAAAGTCCACGCCCAGTCGATATGCTGCCCCAGCCCCTGAACGACCAGATAGAGAATGCTGTAACGGATCAGCCAGTGCGCGCAGCAGAGCAGGAAGACGCCCAGCAGCAGCCAGCGCGGCAGACGCAGGGTTTCCATCAGGGAGTTGCGAAAGTGCAGCAACCGGCGGGCGAAGCCGAAGCGTGAGCGCCGCTTGACGTTGAGCCTGGCCAGCCAGCGACCGGTGACGTGCATGACGCGGGCGTAGTTGTTGAGCGTGAGCCACAGCAGCGCCAGTGCCGTGACCAGCAGCAAGGTCGGCAGCCCCACCAGCCAGCCGAGTTTGAGATCGACCGCCTCGATCAGTACATAAATGGCGACACCTACCAGGCCGGACAGGAAGAACAGCAGGTCGGTCAGTTGATCGACGGCGAAAATGGCGGAGGCCTGGGCCGGCCGAATGCCTCGTCGGGCCAGCAGGCCGAGCAGAGTCAGTGGCCCTCCGGTACCACCTGGCGTGGCGCAGATCGCAAACTCGGTGGCCATGACGATCGAAAAGGCGCGGGTCTGGGACAGCTTCCCGGCGCGACCCGCCAGCAACAACCTCAGACGTAGGGCGTTGAGATTCCAGCAGACGAAGATCATGCCCAGCATCATCAGCAGTTGCGAGGTAGGAAAGCCCCGCAGTTCGGTGACGATGCCGCGCCCACCGATCAGGATCGGTATCGCCAGCGCCGCCACCAGACCCAGCGCCAGTAGCCACAGGATACGCTTCATGCCGCGGGGCGATCCTTGTTCGCCCGATTGGCGAGATTGCCGGGGGCGAGGTCAGGAGCTTCATGGGCCAGCCAGTCCTGCTTGGTCACCGGCTGTCGTCCCTGTCGGAGCAGGTGTTCGACGAAATGCAGCCAGTAGTCGTACGAAGGGCGATGGCGCATGTCCACCGGATGCAGCGCCAGGCGTAACAGTTGGGCGTGCTGAAAGCGGCGATACTGAATGGCGCTGACCACTCTCGACATGCCGCGCCGCCACGCACTGCGCGCGCTCCATACGATGCTAGGCGCTTCCAGCGCGGAAAAGGCTGGCAGGCGATAGAGTCGTTGCGGGTCGCTGGTGTAGGTGAATGGCCGTTCCTGCAGCGCCTCGCGGGTGCCCTGGCTCATCAGCCAGGCCGGGGCCACGAAGCCGCCGTGAGGCCAGCCGCAGGCCTCGAATTGCGCCATGCCTTCGTCGAGCAGAGCGCCAGCGCGAGCGCGGTCCAGGGTGTAGAACTCACCTTCCCAGGTGTAGATCCGGCGCATATAGAAATCGCGCAGCGAGCGCGGCGCCGGGGCATCGTCCCGATGATAGTAGCCATGCAGTGTCAGCTCGTCGCCCAGCGCCAGACGGGTGTCGAGCACACGGCGCAGGGTGTCGCTGTCGCGACATTCGCCACGACCGTGGAAGTTGGGCACGACGAGCCAGGTGATGGGAATACGCCGGCCCAGGCGTTCACCGAGACGATCGATCGCCTCGACGAATCCACAATAGTCCGGCCAGGTTTCGGGGGCGATGTCGTGGAGCACCAGCGAAAAATGACGATCATCCATGCTGGGAACCCTGCTGGGCCTCTCCTGCGCCTTCGGTGGCACTGGTCAGCCGGCGGTAGTGGGAAAGCAGGCCGTCGATGACGATGTCCCAGTCGTGATTACGCTCCACGTATCGCCGGGCGCGACGACCGGCTTGCGCGGCATCGTGATTGGAAAACAGTTCCTTCACGGCGCGGGCCATGTCGGCCGGTATATGCGGCTCGCTCAATAATCCACAGCCCAGCGGCACGTTTTCGGCCAGCGCCCCCGCGCGTGCGGCGACCACGGGAATGCCGCTCGCCATCGCTTCCAGCGCGACCAGGCCGAACGTTTCCTGGGTACCGGCATGGACCAGCGCATCGCTCGATGCCAGCCAGCTCGCGACCTCTTCGGTCGGCGTGTAGCGGTCGATCACGCTGACATTGTCGGGGACGCGGCTAGGCATGCTCGGGCCGACCAGCAGCAAGTGATAGCCCTTGCCGAGCAGGCGCGCGGTTTCCAGCAGGTCGTGAAGGTTCTTCTCGCGAGAGCCGCGACCAACGAAGATCAGCAGTTTCGTATCGTCGTCGAGATCGAGCTGCTGACGCAGCGCCGGGTTCCGGCGACTGGGATGGAATGTCTCCAGGTCGACGCCCAGCGGCTGAATGGCGACCTGTTCGATGCCGAGACGGGTCAGTCGCTCCGCCATCACGCGGCTTGGCGCGAGTACCTGGTCGAACCGCCGGTAGAGCTGGTAGACATAGCGCTCCACCAGCTTGTCGATACCGCTGCCCATGCGATTGCTGATCAACCGCGGCAGGTCGGAATGATAGAAACCGACGACGGGGATATCGAGCTTGCGTCCGGCCCGCACCGCGGCCCAGCCGGTCACGTAGGGATCGCCGGCTTCGATGATATCCGGTGACAGACGAACGAGCTCACGCTCCCAGCCGCGACGGCGAAGCGGAAATCGATAACCCTGGCTGAACGGCAACGGCGGTGACGGAACTTCATGAATGCCGTTGTGAGTAAAGAGCTGGGATCCGGGTATCAGTAGACTGCAGGTAATGCCCGGTCGCTTGGCAAGGCGCCGATGCTTGGCATCGAGGTAAGTACGAACCCCGCCACTGGCGGGGGCATAGAACATCGTAACGTCGGCAATGTGCAACGAGCCGCTCCTCTAAAAGGCTTTCCCTGTCAGAACGTTCCTGTCGATAAAGCACATTCCGGAGAATGGCGATGACTACATTGCAGTATATCGGGTTACTGCCACAGGGCGTTCACACCATAGTGGTAGCCTGATAGCCCCGTTACCGGCGCTATCAGGCCGTTACCACGCTCATTCGGTGGGAGTGGCCACCAGCGAGCGTGTTGCTTCACGCGCTTCGACCAGCTTGACGCGCAGGGTACCGCCGAGCGCATAGCGAGGCTCGCCAGCGACCTGGATGCGGCCTTCCTTGTCGTCGATCACGACCTGATTGCGGTCGCTGTGAATCAACGGTGCCGGCACGAAGGCGGTGGCACCGTTGGCGGTCAGGCGAACCCGCATGCCGCCTCGGCGGATGTCGATGATATCGGCATCGAATACATCGCCTTGCTCGATGGCGGTAGCCAGATAGCGCACGTAAAGCCAGTCTTTGACGTCGCGTTCGGCCATTCGGTTCAGTCGACGGCGCTCGGTCAATTGTTCGGTCAACTGCTGGCTGGCTTCCGCCGGGGCTGCCTCGGCCTTCAGTACCCGCTTGATCAAGCGGTGATTGACCATATCGCCGTACTTGCGGATCGGCGATGTCCAGGTCGCGTAGGCGGAAAGCCCCAGGCCAAAATGCGGTCCCGGTCGTGCCGACATGTTGGTGTAGCCCTGGAAGCGCCGCAGGCGCGCGTCCAGCCAGGCGTCTTCTCGCAGGTCCAGCGCCCGGCGCAACTCGCGATAGCGGGGGAGCTCGGCGAGCTGCTCGCGCTCTACCGGGATCTCCTGGGCGGTCAGGAACTCCAGCGCCTGATCGATCTTTTCCGGTTCGAAAGCGTGGTGCACGTTGAAGATGCCGTGTCCCACTTCCTTGGCCAGCAGATCGGCGCAGCAGGCATTGGCGACGATCATCGCCTCCTCGATCATGCGCTGGGCAATGCGGCGCTCCTCGACGCGGATGCCCAGCACGTTGCCGGCATCGTCGAGGTCGAACACGTAGTCGGGACGATCCTTGAACACCAGCGTGTTGGCTTCGCGCCAGGCGGCACGAGCGCGAGAGAGCTCGGCCAGTGCCTTGAGCTGCTCGGCGATCGCTGCTGCCGGCGCCTCGGTGCCTGCCTTGTCTTCCAGCCAGTCGGAGACGTTGTCGTAGACCAGGCGAGCCTGGGAGCGGATCGTCGCGGCGAAGAAGCGGTACTCGCCCAGGGTGCCATCGCGACCGACCTGTAGCCGGCAGGCCAGTACCGGCCGCTCTACGTCCGGCTTCAGCGAGCACAGGTCATCGGCCAGCGCTTCCGGCAGCATGGTGATGTTCTGACCCGGCAGGTAGACCGTGAAGGCGCGCGTGCGTGCTTCCTTGTCCGCGGCGTGAGACTCGTCCACGTAGGCCGTCGGGTCGGCGATCGCCACAGTCAGCGCCCAGCCGTCATCGGTGGTTTCGATACGCAGCGCATCGTCCATGTCGCGCGTCTTCTCGCCATCGATGGTGAAGAACGGCTCGGCGGTGAGGTCTTCGCGCGTCAACCCTTCGTCTTTCAGCGGCCAGGCATCGGCCGCCGGCGGGCACTCCTGCTCCAGGGCATGGCGTGCCAGAGTGACGCGCCACGGCACGGCCGGATCTTCGCTCTTGACCACCACCTCGTCGATCTGGGTGAAGAAGGCGCGATCGTCCGGGCGCAACGGATGACGAATCAGGCGCGCCACGACCCAGTCGCCATCGGCGATGTCGGACTCTTCCAGCGAACGCTTGAGACGGGCCTTGAGCGACAGATTGATCGAGGGGTGGTCCGGCACCACGGCCAGGCGGCCGTCGCGCTTCTGCACCCGTGCGACGAAGCGATCCAGCGATGCCTCGAGCAGCGTCTCGGGGTCGGCCTGCTTCTTGTCGCCGTTCTCCTTGACGATCGCTTCGATGCGGTCGCCGTGGAGAACCTGCTTCATGGCGGGTGGTGGAATGAAATAGGAGGTGCCGTCTTCGGCTTCGAGGAAACCGAAGCCTTTGTCTGTCGCCTTGATGGTGCCCTGAACGCGCGGCGTGTTGGCGCGAATATCTTGCTTCAGCTGGGCCAGAAGAGAGTTGTTCTGCAGCATCGGTTCGGATCGGTCGGTGGACGAGAGCGACACTATACGGATTCCGCGTGGGGCACGCCAATCATGCGGTGGTCGACGGCTGCTCGTGGCGGGCCGTCGTATGGCAGGGTGTGGCAGGCGGTGGCATTCGACCAATGTCGGCAGTAGCCGAACTGGCAGATTGGTATTCGACTGGTTATGTTGGTGGTATTGAAGTGGTATTAACTACGAGCTCCACCACAGCGACACCGGAACCGACCTGCCATGGAACCCACGCTTTCTCGGCTGAAACTGGACGCTGCCCAGTCGACCCCGCTCTATCGCCAGCTGGCCCAGCAACTGGTCGAGGCGATCGAAGCGGGCGACTGGGAGACTGGCGAGGCATTGCCCTCGGAGCGAGTGCTGGCGGAATCGCTCAACATCTCCCGCATCACGGCCAGAAAGGCGCTGGATCGCCTGGTGGCGCTGGGGCTGATTCAGCGGACCCACGGCTCGGGCACTTTCATCGCCCCGCGTCTGAATCAGTCGCTGACACGATTGACCAGCTTTACCGAACTGCTGGTTCAGCGCGGTCATCGCCCCAGCTCGCGCTGGTTGAGCCGGCGCCTGGGCACGCCAACGGCGGAGGAGAGCCTGCGCCTCGGGCTGAGCGCGGACCACCAGGTCTCGCGGCTCAAGCGGCTGCGACTGGCGGATGACGTGGTCGTCGCGGTCGAGGAGAGCTGTCTGCCGAGCCATGTCCTGTCGGATCCCGAGAGCGTGACCCATTCGCTCTATCGCCGTCTCGAAGACCTGGGCACGCCGATCGTACGGGCCCTGCAGCACGTGTCGGCGGTCAACGCCGATGCCGAGCTGGCGCAACTGGCCCAGGTGCCGCCATCCCAGGCGCTGCTGATGATGACCCGGCTCGGCTATCTCGCCGACGGCCGGCCCGGCGAACTGACGGTGACTTATTGTCGCACCGACTATTACGACTTCATGGTGGAACTCACCCAATGATGGCAGCCCAGGAAAATGAATGAAGGAAATGACCCAGTGAGAGCGTTCGAGCAGGAGAGGACATGCTTTACGGCAACATTCTGACCCCGGCAGGGTGGCGGCTCGGCACGCTCGACTGGCGTGACGGGCGAATCGTCACCCTCGAGGGGGAGGCGGTCGATCCGGACGCCAATGATCATCCCCGCCTGCTACCGGGATTCGTCGATCTGCATGTCCACGGCGGCGGCGGGGCGGACGCCATGGAAGGAGGCGATGCCGCCGCCACCATGGCACGTACCCATGTGCGCTTCGGGACCACCAGCCTGCTGGTCACCACCATGACCGCGCCGGTATCCGATATCCGTCAGGCGTTACGGGATATCGCTCGGCTGATCGACGAGTCGCCCGTTCAGGCCTCGCGACTGCTGGGCGTGCACCTCGAAGGGCCTTATCTCAACCCCGGCAAGCTGGGCGCCCAGCCGCCGTATGCCCACCCCGGCGTGATCGAGGAGGTCGAAGCCCTGATGGCGCTCGCCCCGATCCGGCTGCTGACGCTGGCACCGGAGCTGTCCGGCCATGCCGAGCTCATCCGCCTGCTACGCGAGCGCGGAGTGCGGGTGCAGATGGGGCATACCCTGGGCAGCTATGAAGAGGGCGTGGCCGGGCTGGCTCACGGCGCCCAGGGTTTCACTCATCTCTTCAATGCCATGACCGGGCTGCATCATCGCAAACCGGGAATGGTCGGCGCGGCGCTGGCGCATGCCGACTACGCCGAAATCATTCCCGATCTCCTGCACGTCCATCCCGGGGCGATTCTGACGGCCTTGCGCTGCATTCCTCACCTCTATGGCGTGACCGACTCCACCGCCGCGGCCGGCATGCCCGACGGCGAATATCGTCTCGGAGAGCAGCATGTCACCAAGTGCCTGGGCGGCGTGCGACTGGCCGATGGCACGTTGGCCGGCAGCACGCTGACCATGGATCAGGCGCTGCGCAATCTCCTCCAGATCGGCCTCGATCTGGACGACGCCTGTCGTCGGCTATCTCAGTATCCTGCCGATTTCCTCGGCGAGACCGACATCGGCCGGCTCGAGATCGGCTGCCGTGCCGATGTCGTGGTCATGAATGCTCGACTCGAGATCGATTCTGTCTATGTCGGGGGCGAGCTCGCTCACCAGGCATCGGCGACGTCACGAGAACAGACGACAACACGGGCGGCCGGCGCGCCGCGGGAGAGCCACTGATGTCACTGATGCTGGAAGAGGCGCAGAGCGCCCCGGAATGCCTGCGAGCCCAATGGCAGGCCAACGCTGGCACGCTGGCCGAGTTCGGCCAGATTCTGCGCGAGGCGGATCTGCATGGCGCGCTGACGGTGGCGCGTGGCAGTTCCGACCATGCCGCTGCCTATTTCGGCTATCTCGGCATGAAGCATCTCGGGCTGCCGGTGGCGTCGGTGCCGCCTTCGCTGACGACCGTTGCCAATGCGCCATGGCGTGTCCAGGGGCAACTGGCGGTGGCCATTTCGCAGTCCGGCGCCAGCCCCGATCTGGTCGCGACGCAGAAGGCGCTGGCCGCCGGCGGGGCGCGCAGCCTGGCGCTGATCAACACGCCCGACTCCCCGCTGGGGCACGCTTCCGAGCGAGAAATCGCCCTGCATGCGGGAGTCGAGAAGAGTGTCGCGGCAACCAAGAGTTATCTCGCCACGCTTGCCGCCTGCGCGCATCTGGTCGGCGCCTGGGTCGGTGACGAGGCGCTGCTGTCGGCACTGGAAGCGCTGCCGTCGAGACTCGAATCGGCAGCACGACAGGACTGGCAGCCGGCGATAGAGGCGCTGGTCGACGTCGACAGGCTGCTGGTGATCGGTCGCGGCGTGGGGCTCGCCATCGCTCAGGAAGCCGCGCTCAAGTTCAAGGAGACCTGTGCCATCCAGGCCGAGCCGTTCAGTGCCGCCGAGGTTCGCCATGGGCCGATGGCGCTGATCGGGCCGGGCTATCCGGTGCTGGTCTTTGCGCCGCCGGGGCCGGATCAACCCGGTATGCTGGAGTTGGCGAAATGGCTGGAGAGCATCGGCGCCAAGGTGCTGCTGGCGGCCGACGACAGTGTCGCCGAGCGTCATCTGCCGTTGATCGACGCCGGTCATGACGATCTGCAGCCGCTATCGGTGATCCAGAGCTTCTACGTGATGGCCGCGAAGCTGGCGGTGGCACGCGGTGGCGACCCGGATCAGCCGCGCCACCTGCAGAAGGTGACGCGCACGCTCTGAATCGCCAGCGGTTCGCTGGTCTCGGCTAGCCACTCGATACCGGGCGTTCGGCGCGTGCCGGATTGAAACAGGATCGAAATCGAAACAACAACAAGTCGGGAGTCTTCATGTCATCCACGTTACGGTTTCTCAGTGCCCCGATGCGCGGGGTCGTGGTCCCGCTGTCGGAAGTGCCCGACCCGGTCTTTGGCGAAGGCGTCATGGGGCCGGGTATCGCGATCGACCCGCTGGGGGAAACGTTGCACGCCCCCTGCAACGGCGAGGTCATCCAGTGCGCCCGGACCGCCCATGCGATCACGCTGCGAGACGATGGCAACCACGAATGGCTGCTGCACATCGGGCTCGATACCGTCGATCTGGGTGGCGAGGGGTTCGAGCTGCTGGTCTCGGCCGGCGAGCACGTCTCGGCCGGTGATCCGCTGTGCCGGTTCGACGCCGACCGGCTGGCGCAGCGCGCCACGGCGCTGGTCAGCCCCATCGTGCTGACCAACGGCGCCGAGATCCAGCTGGAAACGCTGGTCACGCCGGGAACGGTCGTCGAGATGGGCGAAGCGCTTCTCCGCTGGCAGGTAGCCGTCGAGGCAGCAAGCGCAGGTCACGACGACTCCGGACGCGAGGAAACCGCGCATGGCGAGGCAACGATCGCTTCGGCCAGCGGGTTGCATGCTCGTCCGGCGGCGCGGCTGCGAGCCATCGCCCAGGCGCATGCGGTCGAACTGACGCTGACGCGGGCTGGCGATGGCAGCGTCGGCGAACCCCCTGAGGACGAAACCGGCGCCAGCGCTGCCAGCCTGAGCGCTCTGCTCAACCTGGGGCTGGCTCGGGGGGATCGGGTGCGGATCATGGCGCGAGGGGCGAGCGCGCAGGCCGCTGTCGAGGCGGCGGTGGCGTTGCTCGAAGCGCCTGAAGCCGCTGATGATGGCGGCCAGAACGAGCCGCCTCAGACGCAGCCCGGCCGGCAGCAACGAGCATCGCCGGCAGCCGCCGAGTCCGTGCCTGGCGTTCTGACCGGTTTGGCCGCAAGCGCTGGTCTGGTGGTGGGGCCGCTGGTTCGCTACGCGGTCGCGCTACCGCATGTGCCTGACAAAGGGGAGGATCCCGAGCGGGAGCGCCAGGCGCTGTCGCAGGCCGTGGCCGATGCCGACGCCTCGCTGGCCCAGGCGATGGAAGACGCCCGGGCGCAGGGCCGAGAAGACGAGACGGAAATCTTCGAAGCCCACCGCGCCTGGCTGGACGATCCCGATCTGCGCGCAGCGGCCGAGGCGGAAATCGCCAGCGGGCACAGCGCCGGGCGGGCCTGGTTCCTGGCGCTGGAGCGCGAGATTGAACGCTTGCAGGCCGGCGACAATCCCTTGCTGGCGGCGCGGGCCGACGATCTGCGTGATCTGCAGCGCCGGGTCATGCAGCCTCTCGCGGCCGAGGCGACGACAACCGTTTCGGGGATCGACGGCGCGATTCTGGCGGCGCGAGAGCTCACGCCCTCGCAGTTCGTCGAGGTGGCGGATCGGATAGCCGGCCTGTGTCTGGCAGCCGGCGGCCTGACCTCCCACGTCTCGATCCTGGCGCGAGCGCGAGGCCTGCCATGCCTGGTGGCGATGGGCGAGGCGCTGCTGGAGGCGGACAGCGACAAGGCCTGCCTGGATGTCCGTCGCGATGGTCATCATGGCGTACTCGAGCTCGCGCCCGATGAAAGCCGCCTGGCGGCGGTCGACGCCGAACTGGCCGGTCAGCGGCGGCAGGCGGCAGCGGAGCGGGCGGCTGCTTTCGACCCGGTATCGACCCGAGACGGGCGGCACCTTCATGTCGCGGCGAATATCGCCTCTCCCATGGAGGCGCGGGAGGCTGCCGGGGCGGGCGCCGGTGGCGTCGGGCTGATGCGCAGCGAATTCCTGTTTCTGGAGCGGCAGACCGCACCGACGCTGGCCGAACAGCAGGCCGAGTACCGCGCCGCCGTCGAGGCGATGGATGGCAAACCAGTCGTCATACGGTTGCTGGATATCGGCGCCGACAAGCAGCTTCCCTATCTCCAGCTATCGGCAACGCCCAACCCGGCGCTGGGTGAGCGGGGTGTCAGACTCTGGCAGACACATCCCGATCTCTTCGAGACACAGCTCGACGCGCTGCTCGAAGCGGGTCGCGGTCTGCCGCTTTGTGAAGACGGGCTGCCGTCACTGCGGCTGATGGTGCCGATGGTGGCCGATGTCGGCGAATTGCGCTGGGTGCGGGAGCGGCTCGTATCACGGGCGGCGGCGCTGGGCATCGAGCGGCTGCTGGCGCTGGGGGCGATGATCGAGGTGCCGAGCGCGGCGCTATGTGCGGCCAGTCTGGCTCACGAAGCCGATTTTCTCTCCATCGGCACCAACGACCTGACCCAGTACGCCCTGGCCATGGATCGCGAAGTGGCGTCGCTGGCGCTGCGCAACGATGTGCTCCATCCCGGAGTGCTGCGGCTCATCACGCTGTGTCTCGAAGGGGTGGCGGGCCAATGCCCGGTCGCTGTCTGCGGCGCGGCGGCGGGGGATCCGCTGGCGGGAGTCCTGCTCGCGGCGATGGGCGTCGACGAGCTCTCCGTCGAACCCGGCCGTATCGCCGCGGTCAAGGCCGCACTGCGTCGGCTGGACGCCGCTGCCCTGGCCAGCCGGCTCCCCTCGCTGTTGGCGCTGGAAGATGGCGCTGCGGTGAGACAGGCGCTGGGCGATCTGCCGAAAGCGGTTTTCGGTTCGGACGATGACGTGCCAGACGCTGGTGCCCAGGGTGTCGACGGCGTGTCCTCGAGCGACGGCGAGGCCAGGTCCGGCATCGGCAACGCGACAGCAAGAGATAACGCGACAAGAGATAACACGACAACAAGAGATTGAGGAGCGCGTCATGACCACGACCTTCGGTTCCCGGCTCATGGCCGGTCTGCAGAAACTCGGGCGCTCGCTGATGCTGCCCATCGCGGTATTGCCGGTGGCGGGCCTGCTGCTGCGCCTGGGCCAGCCCGATCTGCTCGATATCGCCTTCATCGCCAATGCCGGCAATGCGATCTTTTCCAACCTGGCGTTGATCTTCGCCATCGGCGTGGCGGTCGGTTTTGCCGACGACGACAACGGTGCCGCCGGACTGGCGGGGGTGATCGGCTACCTGGTACTCAACGCGGTACTGGAAACGCTGAATCCCGACATCAACATGGGGGTGCTTGCGGGGATCATCATCGGCAGTGTGGCCGGGTTGCTCTACAACCGTTACAAGGCGATCAAGCTGCCGGACTACCTGGCGTTCTTCGGCGGGCGGCGCTTCATTCCCATCGTCACCGGGCTTTCGGCGGTGGTGCTCGGCGGCATCTTCGGCTTGATCTGGCCGCCGGTCCAGCAGGGCATCGATCAACTGGGGCAGTGGCTGATCGACGCCGGCGATCTGGGGCTGTTCGTCTACGGCGTGCTCAACCGCATCCTGATCGTCACCGGCCTGCATCACGTGCTCAACAGCTTCGTGTGGTTCGTGTTCGGCAGCTTCGACGGCGCCACCGGCGATCTCAATCGCTTCTTTGCCGGTGACCCGAGTGCGGGGAGCTTCATGGCGGGCTTCTTCCCGGTGATGATGTTCGGCCTGCCCGCGGCCGCGCTGGCGATGTATCACGCTGCGCCCAAGTCTCGTCGCGCCCAGGTCGGCGGCTTGTTGCTGTCGCTGGCGCTGACTGCCTTTCTGACCGGAGTCACCGAGCCGATCGAGTTCTCGTTCATGTTCCTGGCGCCCGCACTGTATGCGATGCATGCGGTTCTCACCGGCATCTCGATGGCGCTGATGAACATGCTCGACGTCAAGCTGGGTTTCACCTTCTCGGCCGGGGCCTTCGACTATGCGCTCTCCTACGGTTTGTCGACCAACGGCTGGATGATGGTTCCGGTGGGGCTTTGCTACTTCGTGCTCTACTACGGCATCTTCCGCTGGGCCATCGTGCGCTTCGACCTGCCTACGCCGGGCCGCGAGCCGGAAACGGCAGAGGCTGCCGGCGCTCCGGTCGAGGCCGGCGAACGGGGCCCGGCGTTCGTGCGCGCCTTGGGCGGCGCGGCCAACCTGACCAGCGTGGGGGCCTGTACTACACGCCTGCGACTGGTACTGGTCGACGACAAGGCCATCGACGAGCCGGCGCTCAAGCAGCTCGGCGCGCGCGGCGTGTTGCATCTGCGCGGCGGTGGCCTCCAGGTGATCCTGGGGCCGATCGCCGATGGTGTCGCCGATGAGATTCGCGCGGCGATGCGGGATCACGGCAAGACGCCGGATGCGCCGGCGGCGGCGGAGAGTGATACGGCGCTGGACGATGCCGAGCTGGATACGGCTTCGCGGCAAGCGTGGCTGGCGGCGCTGGGCGGCGCGGAGAATATTCGCCTCGTCGCGGCCGTGGCAACGACCCGGCTGCGGGTGGAACTGGGGGACCGTGATCGTATCGATGAATCTGCGCTCCTGGCGCTGGGCACTGCCGGCATCCAGGAAATCGGCCATGGCGTCCTGCATCTGGTGATGGGGCGGCAGGCCGGCGCGGTGGCCAACAGTCTCAAGGCTTGAGCCGTTCCGACGAGATCGGTGGCATCGCCGAAACGTCGTTGCTGATATCTCGCTGCGAGCGTCGACGATCTGGCATCGTTGACGCTCTGCATTCTGGTTTTTGACACTGTAAGCTCGAAGCTGCTATCAACAGCGCCCCGCAACCGGCGCTTGTCGCTCACCCGAGGAGACTCCATGAACCAGCATCTGATCGCCAGCGATCTCGACAACACGCTGTTGAATGCCGAGCATCGCGTCGATGCCTTGACGCGAGACACCTTGCGGACGTTGTCGGCGCAGGGCCATGTGATCGCGCTGGCCTCCGGGCGGCACTATCACGATATCGCGGCGATCCGCCGACAACTGGAGACCCCGGCCTGGATCATCAGCAGCAACGGCGCCCACGTTCACGATGCCGACGATCGGCTCGTCAACGAAACGCTGGTGCCGACCGCGCTGGTTCAGGCGCTGGTGGCGCTGCCGCGTCCGGAGACGGTGCGGCTCAATCTCTATACCCACGACCGTTGGCTGATCGACGCCGAAGCGCCGGAACTGTTGCCGCTTCATGCAATGACGGGGTTCACCTATCAGGTCGATGACATGTGCGATCTGGCGGATGAACACGTCGGCAAGGTGCTCTATATCGGCGAGCCGGCGCTGCTCGAACCGCTGGAGCGCACCCTGCGGGAGGAGTATGGAGAGGCGCTGCATATCACCTACTCGGCGGCCAATTCGCTGGAGATCATGCATCGGGGCGTGAACAAGGCGACGGCGCTGAGCCGCGCGATCAAGGCGCTCGATCTTCCCATCGAGCGGGCGCTGGCGTTTGGCGACAACTTCAATGATGTTGAAATGCTGACGCTGGTGGGCAATGCCTATGTCGTCTCCAACGCCCATCCCGAGGTCATCGATCAACTGCCACGGGCCAAGAGGATCGGCGCGCATCACGAGTCGGCGGTGGCCCACACGCTGCGAGCGTTCTTTTCGCTCGATTGATGTCACGGTGTCGCTTCACGCGCTCTCGATCGACTCGGCGGCGAATTTCCGTTCGTCGAGTCAACCCTTCTCCGCAGTATCATCCAGCCGCCGCAGTTGCTGCCACACTTCACGCCGCAGGTCGGCGAGGCGCGGCTGTTCGCCAGGCTCGAAGGCGATCGGCCGGGTAGTGCGCATGGCGCGCAGGCCCAGACGTGCCGTCAGCAGCCCGGCGCCCAGGCCCTGACCGGCGCGACTCGATAGCTTGGCTGCCAGGTTCATCGACAGCAGATCCATGCCGGCGTCAGTGACCATCTCGCTGGCACCGGCGAAGGCCATGTTGCGCAGCACTTCCCTGAGCAGTTTGAGACGGCTGGCGTAGCCGAGCTGCAGTCCATAGAGCGCGGCGATGCGATCGAGCATGGCAATGTTGCGCCAGGCCATCAGCGACATGTCCACCAGGGTCAACGGGCTGACGGCGACCATGACGGCGGTTTCTCCCGACATTCGCGTCACCAGCCGTCGTGCCGCCCGGTCGCGCGGCGCGAGGATGTGGTGCGCGATCAGTTCGCGGGTCTCGTGCGCCGTATGGTGCGCCTGGTGGGCGCGCAGGAAGGACTGCCAGTGCGGATGATCCCGGGAGAGCCCCATCTGGCGGCGAAGCTCGTCGGCCAGTGTGGCCGGGTCCGTGCTGGCGTTGTCGGTGTCGTCGATCCACTCGTCGTCCAGTTGCTGCCGCAGGCGTGCGTGGCGGCGCAACTTGCGCAGCCGCCACACTTCGCCAGCGAGCGCCTTGGCAGCCAGCCCGACGGCAAGCAGGCCGAGCATGCTCCAGGCACCCGATAGCCAGTCGCCGCCGAGCGCCGAGGTATAGAGCGACTGTGCGGCCTCGATCGTGCCGAGCGCGAGCGTGCCGCCGAAGATGGCCAACAGTCCCCAGCGGCGCTTGCGCGGCGGTTCGATGGCGGCATCGAGCGCGGGCGAGTCGTCGGCCTCGGAGTAGGGATCGCTGGCCTGCGTGGTTGCGTAGACGTGCGCGCCGCTCAGCGAGACATCGTCGCCAGGCGTCGGCGGTTCATCGAAGGTGAAGCGCTGCCCGGGGCGGGGGTCGCTCATCGCAGTTTATCTCCCATCAGCCATTCCAGGGCCGCGTCCATGCGAATGTGGGGTAGCGCGGTTGGCGTGAACGGTGGCGGCCGGAAGGCCGTGAAGGCGAATCCCTGGCGCTGCCAGAACGCGGGTTCCGGGAGCCGGGTCGGGACGTCGCCGGGGTAGACCAGTAGCGGCTCGCCGTCGAGGCCATGCCCCCGCAGCGCTGGCTGACGCCTGCCGTCGTTTTCGACCTCGCGGGTCTCGGTGGCCCGGATCGAGGCCAGCGAGAAAGCCCGAACCGGGACGTCGGCGTAGCGTAGATCCTTGATCGGTTCGGCCAGCAGCGATTCGAGCAGCGTGACCAGGTTGGCGTGCTGGTCCGGCGTGACGTGGTCCGCCTTGGTGGCGGCGATGGCGAGCCGGTCGATGCGGGGCGAGAACAGCCGGTTCAGCAGGCTTCGTTTGCCGTAGTCGAAACTTCGCATCAAGGTCGTGAGCGCACGCGACAGATCCTCGAAGCGCTCGGGGCCGGCGTTGAGTGCGCCGAGCACGTCGACCAGCACGATCTGGCGGTCGAAGCGGCGGAAGTGCTCTCGATAGAAAGGCTTGACCACATGCTGCTGATAGAAGCGGAAACGCTTTTTCAGCGTCTGGTAAAGGCTGGAGGGGGGCAGCGCTTCCAGCGTCTGACGATCCTTCTCGGTGACGCCCGGCAGCGGGAAGAACTGCAGCACCGGCGCGCCCTGCAAATCCCCGGGCAGCAGGAAGTGGCCCGGCTGCAGGTGAGAAAAGCCGGCTTCCCGGGCCTGGCGCAACGAGGCGGCGTAATGCTCGGCGAGCTCGGCCAGGCGCGATTCGTCCACCGTCTCGTCGGCTGCATGTGTCGCCACGGCGTCTTGCCAGGTCCTGGCGTAGCGTCGACGCTCCGGGCCCATGCTTTCGAGCTGAGCCTGGCTCCAGCTGAGGAAGTCATGCTCGAGCAGCGGCAGGTCCAGCAACCATTCGCCGGGATAGTCGATCAGGTCCAGGGTCAGCGTCGCCGTGTCACCCAGCAGGCCGCGCGCGCGTCGTGTCTTGTAGCGCAGTTGCAGGCGCAGCTCGCTGATACCGCGAGTCGGCTCGGGCCAGTGGGGCGGTGTCGACTTGAGGGAGGTCATCGCTTCGTCGTAGGGGAAGCGTGGGACCCCGAGATCGGGCTGAGAGACGCGCTGTGCACCGAGCAGGCGCTCTTCACGGGCGGATTTGAGCAGGTCGAGACGGGCATCGATACCCGCGTGGCGCAGCTGGTTGACCAGCGAGGTCAAAAACGCCGTCTTGCCGGCGCGGGATAGCCCGGTCACTGCCAGGCGCAGTTGGCGGTCCCGGCTGCGATCGATCAGGTTCTGAAATTCGTGAGTCAGTTGTCGGCGCATCGCCTCGTTTCCGAAGAAAACCTGCCTGCATGGTAAACGATATGAGCGGGTATGCGGGCGTGGCGGCGAGGCCGTGAAAGGATTTTGCCGTGAAAAGAGGCTGAAACGACGACGCCTCGCACGGTAGCGAGGCGTCATCGGTGTAGCGTCGGGAACCTGTCTTCTCTATCAACCGGCAAAGGCGAAGTAGATCGCGAAGACCAGGATCAGCAGTACGATGCCCACCGGCACGGCACCTTTCCAGGGCGTCAGGTCGACGGCCTTGACGTCTTCATGGACCCAGGCTTCGCGGCGTGGGGCGATCTTGCCGATCAGCAGCATCACGACGATGAGCAGCACGAAGACGCCGGCGACGAAGTGATACTGGTTGGTGATCTCGAGGATGCCGTTGAACGGCGGCACGAAGTAGCCGGCAGCGATCAGCACGATCCCCCCGACCAGGCCAAAGATGGCGGCCGACTCCGGCACTCGCTTGGTCAGCAGGCCAACGATCACCACCGCGAGGATCGGAATGAAATAGATGGCGTTCATGGTCTGCAGATAGTCGAACAGGCTATCCTGGCCGGCCAGCAGCGGGGCGATGGCCATCGACGCGACGGCCATGATCCAGCCGAAGACCTTGCCGGAGTTGACGACTTGCTGCTCGCTGGCGACCTTCTTGAACACGCCCTTGTAGATACCCAGGCTGAAGAGCGTCGTGGTGCTGTTCAGCGCCGAATTGAACGACGACAGGATGGCACCGACCATGACGGCCGCGAAGAAGCCTGTCAGCCACGGCGGCAGCAGATGGAAAACCAGGTAGCCGTAGGCCTGGTCGCCAGCGATGCCTTCATCGGCATAGAGCTGGTAGGCGATGATGCCCGGCAGCACCAGATAGAGTGGCCCGAGCAGCTTGAGGAAGCCGGTCAGCAGCACGCCTTTCTGACCCTCGGAAAGGCTCCTTGCCGCAAAGGTGCGCTGGATGATCTGCTGGTTGGTCGACCAGTAGAACAGGTTGATCAGGAAGACCCCGGTGAACAGGGTCGGCCAGGGCACCTGCTGGTCCGGACGCCCCAGCGAGTTGAGACGCTCGGGCTGGGCCTCCTGGATTGCCTGCCAGCCGGCAGCGATGCCGTTGCCGTCACCCGCGGCATCGAGGCCGAGATAGACGATGACGAACCCGCCGACCAGCAGGCCGATGGCGTTGATGCTGTCGGAAACCGCGACCGTGCGCAGCCCGCCGAACAGGGCATAGACAGCGCCGATGATGCCGACGCCCCAGACCGTCAGCCACAGCAGCGTCGTGCTGGAATCGATGCCTGTCAGTACCGGCAAGTCCAGCATGCCCTGCAGGCCGACGGCGCCGGAGTAGAGGATGATCGGCAGCAGAATGACGGCGTAAGCGACCAGGAAGATGACGTTGCAGATCAATTGCGTCGTCGGGCCGAAGCGCTCCTGCAGCAGTTGCGGAACGGTGGCGATGCCGCTGCGCAGGAAGCGCGGCAGGAAGAATAGCGCCAGCAGCACCAGGGCGACGACGGCGACGACCTCCCAGGCCATGACGCTCAGCCCGTCCGAGAAGGCCGAGCCGTTCAATCCGACCATCTGCTCCGTCGAGAGGTTGGTCATCAGGAGGGAGCCGGCGATCAGCGGGAAACTGAGACTGCGTCCTGCGAGAAAGTAGCCGTGCGTGTTACTGAGATCGTCACGGTGAGTGATGCGCCAGGTAATCAAGGCGACCAACCCCGTGAAGAACAGAAACGAGATTAAAGTCCACGCATGCATAGGGGTATCCTTGTTGAATGCATCCCGAGGGTCGCACCAACGTAATTAACGTTGAGTTGCGCCACGTTACCCTGCGAATTGTTGGTCAACTAGCTGTAAACCGCCATTCGCCATTTGTCTGACATAACCAGCCCAATGTGGTGTTTATTGAACGCCGGTTCACGAGGCAATGACAGAAAGCGTGGCAGAGCGCGGGCAGCAGCGGGAAGAGGCATGCCGGATCGGCTCAGTCATCGATCGGAAGTTCGGTCGTGGTCAATGCGTGATGGCACTTGCGATCGAAAGACACCACGTAATGCCCCTCGAACTGGTAGAGCGTATACCAGGCGCGCCGGGACAGCGCTTCGAGCCGTTGGCATTGCGCCTCGAAGCGCCGACGCAGCGGCGGGTCGTCACTGAGTTCGAAGGCCGAGGAAAGCCCACGACGATAGAGATCCTGATAGCCCCACCAATAGCCATTGTCGAGATAGGGACGGATCAGCTCGCCAATCAAGGGATGTACGGCGATCGCGTTACGTGTCGCGCGCGTGAGGGGCAGCGTTCCATCAATGACCAAAGGCGCGGCTGATGGCTGTGTGGCGAGGTCGTCGATCAGTCGCATCGATACCTCGTCGGCGAAGAGCGCCTGTTGGCGCTGCGCGTTGCCATAGGCGTAAGCCAGGGTCAATGGCGTGCCGAGTGCCAAGACGATCAGAGGCCAGCCCAGCAGCGACCAGGCCGTGGGCCGGTGTGAGCGGCCCAGCCAATGAAGAACGCAGAACAGCAGGCCGGCATACAGCGCGCCGAAACCCATCATCACCCGAGGTTGCCAGATCGGGTGGGCCAGGGCAGCGAGGAATCCCAGCCCGCCGAAGGCCAAGCAGGCCAGGACCAGAATCATTACCAGCAGCCCGAGGGCATTGCGTTGCCGATACGCGGCGACCAGCAAACCTGGCGGCGCCACGATGGCCAGCGCCATGAATAGCCACCAGGTGGGCGTGTCCACCATCGTTGCCGCGTAACGCCAGAATTGCCCGGTCTGGCGGAGCATGTGGCCGGGCAGCTGATCGAGCGGCGCCAGCGTGCTGTGCTGCCGGCTGTAGTCGCCGTCGATCAGCGCCGCGGAGACGAGCTTCGATATCACCAGCGCCAAAACGCCTACCGCCAGCGCCCCCAAGTGTCGATTCCAGTCCGGGCGGCCCTGGTGCGAGATGGTCAAGGCAACGTGAAATGCCAGCAGAATGAAGTAGACGTTGGCCGCCGGCTGATAGAAAAAAAGCGAAGCCAAGATGCCGGCACCGCCAGCCAGCCAGCGAAACCGCACTTGCCAGACCTTGCTTTCACGAGGGTCCAGCGCGCAGGCAATACTGGTAATGGCGCAGGCCAAGGCGAGCGCCATGGGCAACGCATCGAAGTGATAGGAGAGGTTTTGTAGGAAAAATGGCTGTACGACCAGTATCAACATCGCGAGCCAGGCATAACCCGTGTCAAATGCGAGCAGGCGACGGCGCCACAGCAGAATCGCCGCGGTGATGGCAGCCAGCCCCAGCCACAGCGGCAGTGGCGCGAGATCGGCGAGACGTGGGCCGCCGTTGACGAGCAATGTGATCAGGCTGGAGAGCGGACGACCGTTGGAGACCCATCCCATTTCGCCATGGAAGCTGCGCCAGATATCGTCACGGTAGAGGCGGTCGGCGTGGATGAGGGGGTAGCTGAAAATGACCAGATACGCCATTATGCCCAGCCAGCGGCGTAACCCGGTTGTCATGATCACCTGGTTGGGGTGCGGATCGATACGCATTCATCGGCCTCATCCGTCGGTGAACCGGGCGCGCAGGTTAGTAAAGCGTGTATGAATAGAACATGAGTCAAATAGCGCGGTCGCAGACCGGTAGCGAGGTCTTTCCGTGTCCGCAGTGTAGCGTATGCTAGACTTCGGCAATACGAAGCACGGAGGCTTCGCTATCTCGTCGCCCTTCATCATGAGTTGCGTCCGCGTGCCGAATGTCGGCAGCGCGGCTACCGGCTCAGCTGACCGTTTACGATATGGCTATGTGCGGCCTTGAACGTTTCGAGCTCGTTGATATCGGCCAAGATAGTTATGACAGGAGTATGAGTGTGAGTGCATCGATCCGGCGGAGTAACCTTGAAAAACGCAAGGCGCTTCTTCCGGTGGTAGCCCTGACAGGGTTGCTACTCAGCGGTATCGCCCAAAATGTATTGGCTTTTGGTTTCGATGATGTCGCGAAGAAAGCCGAAGACCTCTCGAAGCAGGGTTATAGCGAACCTGAGAAAAACCTGCCGGAAGCGCTGCGTAATCTGGACTACGGCCAGTACGAGCAGATCCAGTACAAGCGTGAACGCGATGTCTGGAGTGGAGATGGGGTGCCTTTCACTCTGAGTTTCTTCCACGAGGGCATGCACTACGACAGTGCCATTCAGCTTCATAGCGTCGATGATCAGGGCGTTCAGGATTTCGCCTACAATCCCGACGATTTCACCTACGGCAATCTCGATTTGCCGGATAGCACCAAGAACGACGATGACCTGGGCATCGCGGGCTTCAAAGTCAATTACGCCCTCAACCAGGCGGATCGCAAGGACGAGACGATGGTATTCCTCGGCGCGAGCTACTTTCGCGTCGTTGGCAAGAACCAGGTCTATGGCGTTTCCGGTCGCGGCCTCGCCGTGGATACGGGGTTGCCTTCCGGCGAAGAGTTCCCCCGTTTCAAGGAGTTCTGGATCGTCAAGCCGAGCAAGACGAGCCAGTATCTGACCATCTTCGCGCTGCTGGATTCTCCCAGCCTGACGGGCGCCTATCGCTTCGTTCTGCGCCCGGGTGCCGACACCGTGGTCGACGTCAAGTCGCGGCTTTTCCTGCGCCGCGCGGTCGAGAAGCTGGGTGTGGCGCCGCTCACCAGCATGTATCTCTATGGCCCGGAGCAGCCGTCATCGACGCTGAACTACCGTCCGGCCATTCACGACTCCAATGGCCTGTTGATCAGCGACTCGCAGAACGGCTGGACCTGGCGGCCGCTGGCCAATCCGGCGAAGCTGATGATCAACGAGCATGCGACACCGCGCCTTCGCGGCTATGGCCTGATGCAGCGTGATCACGAGTTCGACAGCTACCAGGATCTGGATAGCCGTTACGATCTGCGTCCGAGCGCCTGGATCGAACCCCAGAACGAGTGGGGCGCGGGCAAGATCGAACTGATCCAGATCCCGACCCCCAATGAAACCAACGACAACATCGTGTCGATGTGGCTGCCGGAAACTGCTCCGCAACCGGGCACTCCGCTGGATTACGATTATCGCTTCACCGTGACCAAGGACGAGAGCCGGTATGTCGATCCGTCGCTGGCCTGGGTCGAGCAGACCCGCCGCTCGCGTGGTGAAGTGCGTCAGGAGAACCTGGTGCGTGAAGCAGACGGCTCGCTTGCCTTCGTGCTGGATTTCGAAGGGCCCTCGCTCTCCGGCCTCGGCAGCGATGCCAACCTGAGCGTTCAGGCCAGCGTTGGCGACAACGGCGAACTGGTCGACGCCTCTACCGAGCGTAACCCAGCGACCGGCGGCTGGCGCGTGTTCGTCAAGGTCAAGCGCAGCGACAATGCTCAGCCGCTGGATATCCGCGCCTATCTGAATCAGGGTGACAAGCGGGTCTCCGAAACCTGGTACTACCGGCTGCCTGCCAATGGCTGAAGCGACGTCCAGCTCACGGATGACGTCAGCCGAGCAATACCTGGAGCGGTTGGCGCTGGAAACCCAGGATCGTGACGAGCGGCGCAAGCTGCTCGCCAGCGATCTGGACGCTAACGATATGGCATCGCTGCATGCGGCGCTGGGCGGGGGAGAAGTCGATAGCGACGACCCTGCCGCCACATCGGTAGGGCGTCGCTTGGCTCTGGCTTATGCCGAGCCGCCGCTGGCGCCGCCCGACGTCCTGAGTACCGACGAGCATGGGATCACCCGCCTGCAGACAGCGCCACCCATGCGGCGGACGCCGCTGGCGCCGGAGGCGTGGTCTACCAACCCCTTCGTGCGGTTTGGCCAGCGTCTGAAGAACTGGGCAGATCGTGGCTATCGGCGCAGACAGCGCGAGGCCAAGCCGACCCCGCGCTGGCAGTGGATCGCGAGCGCGCGCCGCTGGGTATTGCTGGTGCTGATTTTCGGCCAGAGCGTCGTAGCCGCCAACCAGATGCGAACGGTATTGCCCTATCAGGGCCAGCAATGGCTGGAGATTGCCATTCTTGCGCTGTTCGTGCTGCTGTTTGCGTGGGTCTCCGCCGGTTTCTGGACCGCCCTGATGGGCTTCTTCCAGTTGTTGCGAGGCCGGGATCGCTACGCCATCGATTCCGAGGTCGGCGACGAGCCGATCCCGGACGACGCGCGCACGGCGTTGCTGGTGCCGATCTGCAACGAGGACGTCCCGCGGGTTTTCGCCGGCGTCCGCGCGACGATCGAGTCCCTGCGCCAGAGCGGCAACGGTCGCCATTTCGATGTCTTCATCCTGAGCGATACCTTCGATCCTGACATCGCCATCCAGGAAACCCACGCCTGGCTGGCGCTTTGCCGCGATCTCGATGCCTTCGGCCAGGTGTTCTACCGTCGTCGTCAGCGCCGGGTGAAGCGCAAGAGCGGCAATCTCGATGACTTCTGTCGTCGCTGGGGCGCGCTCTACCGTTACATGCTGGTGCTGGACGCCGACAGCGTGATGAGCGGGGCCTGTCTCACGCGCCTGGTTCAGATGATGGAAGCGCATCCGGATGCCGGTATCGTCCAGACGGCGCCCAGGGCTTCCGGGCGACTGAATCTCTATGCGCGCATGCAGCAGTTCGCCACGCGGGTATACGGGCCGCTGTTTACTGCCGGACTCCACTTCTGGCAACTGGGCGAGTCGCATTACTGGGGGCACAACGCCATCATCCGCATGGCGCCGTTCATGCAGCACTGCATGCTGGCACCGTTACCCGGCAAGGGCTCGATGTCCGGCGAGATCCTGTCCCATGATTTCGTCGAGGCGGCGCTGATGCGGCGTGCCGGTTGGGGCGTCTGGATCGCCTACGAGCTGGAGGGAAGCTACGAGGAGATGCCGCCCAACCTGCTCGACGAGCTCAACCGGGACCGGCGCTGGTGCCACGGCAATCTGATGAATTTCAGATTGTTCCTCTCCAAGGGGATCCATCCCGTTCACCGCGCGGTGTTCCTGACCGGCCTGATGTCCTACATCTCGGCGCCGCTGTGGTGTCTTTTCCTGGTCCTGTCGACTGCGCTACTTGCCGTCCATACGTTGAGTACGCCCAACTATTTCCCGGAGCCGGGGATGATGTTCCCGGTATGGCCGCAGTGGAATCCTACGCTTGCCGTCGGGTTGTTCGGGGCCACCGCGACGCTGCTGTTCCTGCCCAAGGTATTGAGCGTGATCCTGGTGTGGGTGCAGGGGAGCCGCCAGTTCGGCGGGCCGCTCAAGGTGCTGGCGAGCATGGTGCTGGAGTCGCTGTTCTCGATGGCCCTGGCCCCGGTACGGATGCTGTTCCACACGCGCTTCGTGCTGACCTCGATCATGGGCTGGTCCATCCAGTGGCGATCACCGTCCCGGGAAAACAGCGACACGACCTGGGGTGACGCGATTCGCAATCACTGGACTCAAACCGTGATCGGGGCGGTCTGGGCCGTGGGGGTTTATCTCATGGAGCCGACCTTCCTGTGGTGGCTGTCGCCGATCGTGGGGGCGATGATGATATCGATACCGGTCTCGACCCTATCCAGCCGCGTGTCGCTGGGGAGCGCCTGCTTCCGCGCGCGGCTGTTCCGGATCCCTGAAGAGACTCACCCTCCACGTGTACTGCGCCGGATGGTGCGTCATCTGGGCAGAATGAATGCCGCGGCACCCACGCCGACCTTTATTCAGGTGGTCGTGGATCCGATATCGAATGCCTTGGCAACGGCGCTGGGAACGTCGCGCCATGCGCACGCCGAGCCTTTGCAGCGGAGGCGCCACGAGCGCGTCAGCCAGGCTGTCAAGCAGGGGCCGGTGGCGATGAACAATCTCGAGCGCCTGGCGTTTCTGGATGATCCGGTGATGCTTTCCCAGTTGCACTGGAGAGTGTGGGAGGATCCCGAGGCTCACGCTGCCTGGCGTCATTACGGATTGCCGCCAAGGGTATCGCTGCGGGTGCCGGCATTCCATTGAGTCGCGGCTGCGATGCGCCTGTCGACGCGAAAGCGGGCCCACACATGTGGGCCCGTTTTGGTCTCGAACTTCGAACAATTCGAGAATGCTGTCTATGCTTGGACTAGGCAATGAGAAGTTGCCCGATGAGCTATTCATGCTGAAGGGAATCAAGGAGTAACACTATGGGCTTCATCCTGTGGCTGATTATTGGTGGCATTGCGGGCTGGATTGCTGGAAAAGTCATGCGTGGCGGTGGGTTCGGTATTCTCGGGAATATCGTCGTCGGGATCGTCGGTGCCGTGATCGGTGGCTTCCTGTTCAGTCTCCTGGGGCTGTCCTCGAACGGGCTGATCGGGTCCCTGGTCGTGGCGACCATCGGTGCGATCATCCTGTTGTGGATCGTCGCCAAGGTGAAGAAAGCCTAGACGGATTTCATACCGGTTGGCCTAGGAGAGAAAGCCGCGCGTTGCGCGGCTTTCTTGGTTCTGGCTGGCCGTTGCGCTCGCGGAAAAGCAATCCAGGCCAAGTGTTTGCTGACTGGAATCGGGTACACTAGCGCCTTTGACGGACAGAGATCTGCAAGGATGCCCGATTCAACGACCGGCACGCGTAAAGAGCGCTTCATTGGGCTCGAATGGCTGCGCTTTCTGCTCGGCCTCTACATCGTTATTTTTCATACGCTTCACAACTATCCTTCCATTCGTGATTGGTCGCACTACGTGACCGATATCGGTTTCTTCTCGACTAGCGCCTTTTTCGTGCTATCCGGCTTTCTGTTGACCCATGTCTATCTCGACTCGTCATACCAGATGCGCGAGTCGCCCAGAAGCTTCTGGCTCAAGCGCTTCTCGAATCTCTACCCGATTCACATCGGATCACTGCTTCTCGCCATGGCAGTATCGGCATTGGTTGGCTACCTGGCGATCGCGCCGGGGGATAGCGATATCTCGCTGCGGTTCGTGGTGTATGACGTCAATAACGATATCGGCCAGCTCGACTGGAAGAGCCTGAACCACACCATGGGGCCGCTGGAAACCGGCATCAATCTGCTGCTCAATTTTACCCTGCTGCATGCCTGGAATCCGCTATACCTGACCTTCAATCCGCCGTCCTGGTCGATCTCGGCATTGTTCTTCTTCTATCTGACGTTTCCCTGGCTGGCGCCTCGGCTGCGCCGCGTTCTGCACCCGCGTCGCGCCATGTTGCTGGTCAATCTGGTCTACTTGATTCCGCCTCTGTATGTCATTCTGACCACCGATTACGGCGTGCCGGAGACCGGCATCCTGCACCGCAACCCGTTGATTCGTCTGCCTGAGTTCGCCGCCGGCATCTTGCTTTGCACGTTCTATGCGCAACGCAAGGCGCAGGGGCGGCTGATGACGCTTCCCCAGTGCTGCCTGACGCTGTTGGCGGTTGCCGTCAGCGTGATTCTGGCAGTCACGCTCCTGGGGCTAGGACATGCCTGGTACTACGCCCTGCATAATGGTCTGCTGCTGCCAGCGCAACTGGCACTAATCTACGTTGCCGCACATTGGGGAGAGCCTCGCAGTCGTCGATTGATGCGTTGGGCAACCCGACTGGGCGGCGCATCGTTGCCGATGTTCGCACTGCATGTGCCGCTTTATGCCGTGTTCTCGCGAGTCGAGCGTGTACTCTCCGGCGATCCCGGCCTGTGCAGGACGGATTTTCAAGGCTGCCTGGCAGCGGCGGGTGAGTTGCATCTTTGGCTGTACCCGTTGTTCCTCGTTCTGACCGTGCTTTTCTGTGTGCTGTTCCAAGAGCAGTTCGTGGTGCGCGTCAGAAAGTTCCTGTTACGTCATCTGCTCGGCAAGACCCCGCGCTCTCATACCGAGAAGTTGAACTAGGTCTCTGTCATGTCGTCGTGCGCCGTGGCATCGGCGCACGAGCACCTTTCCGGTATACTGTGCCGCCGCATGCGCCCTGTCGGAATCCATTCGGCGTCCGGCGCAAGCCGTTTCCCGTAGCATGAGGTCTCTCTTGAGCGAACTTCTCGTCCCATGGTGGGCCCAGCAACTGACGCTTTGTGGTTGGCCCCTTGTCAGCGATCCTCGGCTGGCACTCAGCGCCGACCAGGCGTTCGAGCGCCTGATGTTGCTCGGGATCGATAGTCGAGACGAGTTTGCGTGGCGACTCTGGGAGAACGCTTCCGACACAGGCGAGCCTCCAATCGCACGGCTGGCCGCCCTGGAGTTGCTGGCGCTGGGAAGTACCGTGGGCTGGACCCATCCTCGAACGGATGAGGCCTGGCTGCTTGCCCTGGCACGCGACATCGTGACCGACATGCCGACGCTCAAGGCCTGGTTGCAGGCGCTGGCGCATCTGGGCGATCCGGCGCTGGACATGGCGGGGCAGGCACTGTTCGCCCGGGAACGGCAACAGCGAGGCGTTTCCTGGCGTGAGGTTCGGCACAGTCTGAAATCGATCGATATGCCGGCTCCGCTTTGGCCCGCCGATCTCTGGCGAGCCAGGGCCGTCATTGCGCCGGTTCTTGCCTGGCCAATCCAGCATTCCCCGGAAGAACAGCGGCAGCAGCAGGCGCTGTTACGCGAGCAGGGCGAGGTCCGTGGTCCGGATGAGCTCAAGTCCCTGTTGTTCTGGCTCGCTGGCCAAGGGCACCGCTACGGCTGGGAGATGGACGCGGTTCGACTCGCGCGCAAAGGGGCTGAAGCTCGTGTCGAGTGGTTGGCCGGATTGAACGACCAGCAGGACTACGGCCGGGTGTTGCTGCAGTTCCTGGCCGAAGAGGAGCCGCTGGATTGGGCGGCATGGGACTGGCTGCGCCTCGTCGACCAGGCTTACCTCGGCTGCTGCGCTGGCTGGCTTTCTGCCTCGGAGGCGGAGGTGTTCGCGGCCCATGCCATCGATCTCCTGCAGCAGCGCTATGCCGATTGGGAAGCGGTGGCGCGTGCCTATCAGCGAGGGCGCAGCCTGTTCGAAGGTCGAGACCTGCGAGAGACGTTCGACAGCGACTGGGGCGGTCTGCTCGTCGCCAGCCGGAGCCCTTGGGAAATGCCATTTTCCCGGATTTTGGGAGTGGAGCAGCGCCAGTTAGCGCGAGCGTTCATCCAGCGCCAGCGTGGAGAAGCCGACAGTTGGGTGCTGGCCATTGCGGCGGTACGGGACCCGGATCTGATTCATCGTCGCCACCTCGACGAGCCGCTGGGGCAGGCTCGGACTGAGGATGCCGAACGCTACCTCGAAGAAGTTCTCGGCCTGCGCCGGGAAGAGGGCACCGCTGGGCTGGCGAGGTTCTGGATGCCTGCGCAGGCGCATCATCTCAATCAGCTGGCAGCGGATTCTCGCCATCACGTCGGTCGAAAATCGTCGCGGAGGGCATCGCGGCGCCTGGCCGCCTGTGCCGATCATGCAGCAACGATCGCCATGGCGGAAAAGTACGCGTTCTATCTGGTGATGGCCGCCGATAGCGGCCGCTATCCGTCTTCCGAAATCAAGGCGCTGGCCCAGTCGCTATGTGATGTGCTGAGTCGGTTTTACAGCGATCCTTTACGCATGCTCTCGGCCTGGCATGCCTGGGAGACCGTCCTGAGTCAGGATGAAGCGCCCGAAGAAGTCTCGCTGGTGGATGATATTGCCTGGCATCGGCATGATCTGGGGTCGCCGTTTCACTGGCTGACAACGTCGCGGTCACTGACCTGGCTCGAGCCAGGCGTGCGGCCGACATTGACGCGCTTCACGGCGATATCGCTCGCTGGGCCGCTCAATGAAGCGCTGTGGCAGGCACCGCAGCCTCTGGCGCCACAGGACCGGCAGGCGTTGGGAGAGTGGATAGAGCACCAGTATGCCTTGCAGGGTGCCTCCGGGCTCATCGACTTCCTGGATTTTCTGGTCGAAGCGGGTGACCGTCAGGATTACCAGATCAACTATGCGCCCTATACGCTCAATCGCGCTCGGCTCGAGGCGGAAATCGCGATTCTCGAGTCAGGTGAGTGTGCGGACGAGGAGCGCGTCCATCTATTGCGCCTGAAACACGTGCGGGACAATGCCTGCCGCTGCAACGATCAGGACATGACAGCCTGGGATATCGCGCAACTGGTGGATCTTGCCTTGGCCGGTCGGCAGCTCGATTGGCTCGAGGAAGATCGGCTTTCCCACTATCTCGATGCCGCGATGCGGCTGGCTGGGCGGCATTACAGCAGTTGGTACGATTACGCCGAAGGGTTGTACAGCGGTTTCGGGTTTTTCATGGACGACACGCCCGAGCGAGAGGCCTTTCTGATGCGCTTTCGGGAGGCTCTCGATGCCTGGCTGGAAGCAAGGCCGCTATTGGCCGGCGCCTGGGCGAGCCTCGATTTTCCCGGTAGCGCCATGACGCACTGGACATCGCTCCATGTCGATATCCTGCCGGGCGAAGCGCATCATCTGCATTGACGCTGTTCGTTGATCCGGAAGGCTCGCCAAAGCGTTTTCAATGACATATGATCTCCGCTGTGCTACGCCACTGGAAAGAGGGCGTGGCTTTTTTCTGTCCGATTGATCGATGATTCGAGCCGAATACAGGCCGTTTTGGCGGTGACACCTCGTCGAGGTGTGTCACCACCACAGCGACTCCACTTCGCCGGGCGACTCCTCACGAGTCGCCGATAGACAGGCGGTGCCCGTGACGGCTCACAGGCGAACGAGGTCGCGCTGAATGCTAAGACGCACAGCCATGGGGCTGGCACTGGTGATGGTCATGTCCGGTTGCTCCGCTCCTGTAAAACAACAACAGGTCAACGCGCAGTATTCACTTCCCTTGGTCAAATCCCCGACCGTTGCTACCAGCGAAAACCGGAGTGTGCCACCTGTGCCTCAGACAATCCGGGACTTTCGGCCGCAGAATGTCTCTCCGGCAGTAATTCGCAAGGCGCTGCTAAACGAACACGAGCGTTGGGTGGGAACGCCTTACGTGCTCGGCGGGACGACGCGCAACGGTATCGATTGCTCCGCACTAATGCAGCACGTGTTTGGGGAAGCCTTCGCTCTCGAGCTGCCGCGTACGACGGAAGAGCAGGTGCTGGAAGGGAGTCGAGTGGCAGAGAATAGCCTCAAGGCGGGGGATCTGGTCTTCTTCCGGCCGCCGGGACCCTACAATCATGTTGGCGTTTACGTGGGCGATGGCTACTTCCTTCACGCGTCGTCATCCCAGGGCGTGAAGCTGTCTCGTCTCGATAACGTCTACTGGAAGCGCTACTACTGGCAGGCGCGGCGCCCCGTCGAGCGCACACAGCTGGCCCAGCGGGTGATGCTGGCCAGCGAAGGTTGAGATCGGTCGTGAGTGTCGTCGTCTCGACCGGGCATTAAACGAGTATTAAAAAAGGGCAGCCATGAGACTGCCCTTCCTGCGTGGCGGCGATGCCACCGATAACGGACCCCGGCGAGCGGGATCCGACACGATCAGTGCTGGTGACCACCTTCGCCATGGACGTGACCATGGGACACTTCTTCTTCGGTCGCTTCGCGAACTTCGGTGATCTCGACGTCGAAGTTCAGCTTCTCGCCGGCTAGCGGATGGTTGCCATCGACCGTTACGGTATCGCCTTCTACCTTGGTGACGGTGACCATCAGCGGGCCTTCCTGAGTCTGCGCCTGAAACTGCATGCCGGGCTCGACGTTATCGACACCCTGAAAGGCATCGCGCGGAACTTCCTGAACCAGTGCCGGCTGGACTTCGCCGTAACCTTCGTTCGGTGCGACGGCGACCTGAAGCTTATCACCGCTACCGTGACCCTCAAGCTCCTTCTCGAGGCCCGGAATGATGTTGCCCGCACCGTGCAGGTAGGTCAGTGGCTCCCGACCTTCGGAACTGTCCAGCACCTCTCCCGCATCATTGGTCAGTTTATAGTGGAACGCGACCACGGAGTTCTGGGCAATCTGCATCTCGAAACCTTTGCGTTTGTGCATGTCTGTCCCATCCTAACGTGCCACGGCCTTTCTGTCAGGTCGCAATGACGTTGGATATTGGTCTAGCCGGCTCGATGCAGCCCACGGGACGGCCTCCATAGCAGTTGCGCCGCTTCGTGGGTGTGGTTACCCTGATTTCGAGGATAAACTACCGTGATCCTGCGGTTGAGGAGAAGTTCGTCATGACCGTTTTCGTCGTTTGGCTCATTGCCTTCGCCGTTCTGCTTTTTTTGTTGCTCAAGGCTTGGGATGGTGCGCTCGGAGGGGCGGTCAAGCGCCGGCTGCCGGCACAACTACAGGGAGATCCCGCCCAGGATCGCTGGGTGATGGCGATCGCCTTGGCCGTGCTCGGAGCGACCTTCATCGTGAAACCCGTTTCCATGCTCTTGACGCTGATCCTGCTGGCGATCGTGCTCTGGGTAGGCAAGCGCGTCGTCTGCTGGGGTATGCGTAAAGCCAGGTTGCACTGAGCGGACCGATGGTCCGTCATTTCGGTCGGGGCCATCAGACGCACGACGGGCGATGCTTGAAGCATCGCCCGTCGTGCGTCTGATGCTACCTTTGCGCTCGAGTTGCGTTTGAAGTGACGATCACCAGCTAGCTTTACAGCCAGGTCGAGAGCGTGATCGAGCCGAACTGATCGCCACTGTCCTGCTCCTCGAATTCGTGAGTGCGCCAGACGGAGCTGTAAGTCAGCTGCCAGCGGTTCCAGGAGAGCGCCAGGCCGATCTGGGCATCTCCGACCCAGGGGCGTCGGTCGACGGAGTGGCTGTCCTCGAACGTATTGCCGTCGAGCAGCATATTGTAGGCCATGAGCCGGCCTTCGACGTTGGCAAAGACGTACCAGTTGAAGCCACTATCGGCTTCGAAGAAGATCCGGCTGCCTTGGGCGGGCGCCACGGCCGGAACGCCGAAGCTCTTGTTCAGCCCTTGGCCCAGGCGCAGCCCGAGCCCCGTCGCGGCATAGGTATAGAGGTTACCGGCCGCGAATCCGACCGAAGGGCCGTATTCGGTTTCCAGCGTGCCCAGTTGACCTTGCTTCCACCAGGCGGTGTTATACGCTACGTTGACGAACGGCTCGTTGTGGAGCTGGTTGTGCCAGCCTTCGGGCTCGTCGCTACCGATCAAGTGATGAAAATTTTTCTGCACGGTACGACCGCCGGCGCCAGGGCCCACGATACCCACATCGAAATAGAGGCCGCTGGTGCGACGCCACCCGACGAGCTGTTCGTCATCGAACAATGAGAGCCCGGCATAGAGAACGCCGGCATAGGGGCGGTCGTCCTCGATCAAACGACGCTTGTCGATGTCCTCGGGGGTATAGATCTGTTGCCCGAAACGATAAGCGGCACCATCGAGCGAGTTTGCACTCCAGCCGGGCAGGGCATCGGCAAGGGCGCGAGTCCAGTGGTCCCGGTCGGGCTTGAAAGACCAGTCGATCTCCAGTCCGTTGGTGTAGTGGCCGTCTTCACCGCTGGCAAAAATATCGTTTTCCGATTTCAGTGTCAGGATGCCATCAGCCCAAACCGAGCCGGATATTCCAGCCAAGGCGATGGCGAAGCCGGTTCTTGCCCACGTTAGTCCCTTCATGAATCGTATTATTCCCTTGAACGAATGGTGTGCCCTACACAACATACAACAGCGAAGGTAAAGCGTCGATAACCTTTATAATTAATAGCATGCTAAAAAAACGGCGCCCCGAGGGCGCCGCTGAAAACTATACTGGACGGGCTTTCTACCGCCCGGGTTGCCTTGATCCTTCGTTGCCTTGATCAATAAGGGGCCACGCTCACGCTCGAGCCGCTGGCAACCAGCTTGACGCGCTGACCCACCTGCCAGTTGCGGTCGGCCTTCTGAACGACCACGACGTTCTGACCGCTGTCCTGACGAATTTCGAGCTCGTAACCGTCGACACGGTCCGTTGCCTGCTGAATCTTGCTTCCGGCGACGGTGCCGCCGATGGCGCCCGCGGCGGTCGCGATGGTGCGTCCTGAGCCGCCACCGACCTGGTTACCCAGCAGGCCGCCGATCACGGCGCCACCGAGGCTGCCGAGAACGCTCTCGCCGTTACCGCCCTGGATCTGTACCGGGCGAACCGACTGAATGGTGCCGTAGCTGACGGTCTGTGCGGTACCTGCCTGATCGCCGCGGTAGACGTCACCTGAATACGTCGAGTTGTTGGTACAGCCAGCCAGGGCCAGCAGGCTCATGACCAGCGCGGGGGCGATAAGTCGTTTCATATCGATTCTCCTTAACATCCAGATTTGGCTTCGTGCCGGGTACACTGAATCAATACATTAAAACAGTGTTCTAAAATGCGTCCAGTACAGAATGTCTTCCACGACACTACGTCTCTCTACTCGGAGTGTAGGCATCGCTGCCACTGCCCCCAATGATCCTGATCACTGATCATCTTCCTCGAATACGCTCAAGCTACCGCTATCGACGAGAGCGGCGAGCAGGGATTCGCTATCCGGAAACTCGAGTACCTTCGCGTCGAGGCGAGGGGCAGCCGACAGATACTGCGCCAGCTCGAGATCGCAGACGATGGCGTCTCCATCGGCGAACAGCGTGGCCCGGGCGTCATCCAGCCGGCGCCAGGCAAAGCGCGAGCCGAGGCTGTGGGTCAACTCGCTGCCGCTCTCCAGGGCGGCTCGAAGATCGTTCGGATCGCTTGGGGACTCGGGCGGGACCAACTGATCCAGGTACTTGGGCTGGGTCATGGCGCGACCGAACCATTGCGCCATCTGTTCCGGCCTGTCGATGGCATCCAGCAGCAAGGCGCGGACACGGGCGATCGCCTGATCGTCCAGTTCGCCGATGGCGGCCGGCGGCTGCAGATCGGAATCGCCATAGCGCTGACTGTCGCCGAGTTGCTCGCCGATATAGTCGGCAAACGAGGTCACGACCTCGTCGCTGGAGGGTGCCCGGAAGCCGATCGAGAAGGTCAGGCAGTCGTCGGCGTCGCTGATGCCATGATGAGCGACGCCGGGGGGCAGATAGAGCATGTCGCCCGGCTCCAGCACCCAGTCCTGGTCGGCTTCGACGGCGAAGTCTTCCAGAATCCGCAGATCGATACCGGGAATCAGCCTGGCGTCGTTACCGGGCGTGCCGCCCAGTTGCCAGCGACGCCGGCCGCTGGCCTGCAGCAGGAAGACATCGTACTGATCGACGTGCGCGCCCACGCTGCCGCCAGGCGGGGCGTAGCTGACCATGATGTCGTCGAGGCGCCAGCGCGGTATGAAGTCGAACGCTTCCAGCAGCTCGGCGACTTCGGGCACATAGTGATCCACGGCCTGCACCAGCAGCGACCAGCCGCTGACCGGCAGGCGCGAGAAAGTCTCCTCGTCGAACGGGCCATGGCTGACCTGCCACGCCTTGTCGGGGCCATGCTCCTCGACCAGCCTGGCTTCGATGCCTTCCTCGCAGGCCAGGCCCGCCAGATCGTCCGGCTCCAGTGGCGAGACGAAGCCGGGCAGTGCGCCGCGGATCAGCAGCGGCGATTTCTGCCAGTGCTGGCTGAGAAACTGGGCGGGCGTGAGGCCGCCGAGCAGGGTGCGGGGCGAGTTGGCCGACGTCATATCGATCTCCAGTTGGGTATCGTTGAGGGCTTAAAGCGCTTTGGCCTGATCGATGGCGTTACCGATGTAGCTTGCCGGTGACAGCGCCTTGAGCTCGATCTTGACTTCGTCCGGCAGGGCGAGCGTGTCGATGAAGGCGGCAAAACCGGCCTGGTCGATGCGCTTGCCGCGGGTCAGTTCCTTGAGTTTCTCGTAGGGCTTTTCGATCCCGTAGCGGCGCATGACAGTCTGGATCGGCTCGGCCAGCACTTCCCAGCTCTGGTCCAGGTCGTCGTCGAGACGCTGCGGATTGGCCTCGAGCTTGCCGATACCCTTGAGCGAGGCTTCGTAGGCAATCAGCCCATAGGCCAGGCCGACGCCGAGATTGCGCAGCACGGTGGAGTCGGTTAGATCACGCTGCCAGCGGGAGATCGGCAACTTGCGGGCCAGGTGATCGAGCAGCGCGTTGGCCAGCCCCAGATTGCCTTCGGAGTTCTCGAAGTCGATCGGGTTGACCTTGTGCGGCATCGTGGAGGAGCCGATCTCCCCGGCAACGGTGCGTTGCTTGAAGTAGCCCAGCGAGATGTAGCCCCACACGTCGCGATCGAAGTCGATCAGGATGGTGTTGAAGCGGCTGATGGCATCGAACAGCTCCGCGATGTAGTCGTGGGGTTCGATCTGGGTGGTATAGGGGTTGAACGTGAGCCCGAGCGATTCGACGAACATGCGGGCGTTGTCGGCCCAGTCGATCTCCGGATAGGTCGCCAGGTGAGCGTTGTAGTTGCCCACGGCGCCGTTGATCTTGCCCAGCAGTTCCACCGACTCGATCTGCTTGAGCTGGCGCTGCAGGCGGTAGGCGACATTGGCCATCTCCTTGCCCAGCGTCGTGGGGCTGGCGGTCTGGCCATGGGTACGCGACAGCATCGGCTGTTCGGCATGCTCGTGCGCTAGCTTGGCGATGGCATCGTGAACCTGATGCATCGTCGGCAGCAGCGTGGCCAGGCCGTCGCGCATCATCAGGGCATAGGAAAGGTTGTTGATGTCCTCGCTGGTACACGCGAAGTGAACGAATTCGGTGATGGCGTGCAGCTCGGGCTGGTCGGCAATCGCTTCCTTGAGGAAGTACTCGACGGCCTTGACGTCGTGGTTGGTCGTGCGTTCGATGGTCTTGATGCGTTCGGCATCGGCGATGGAAAATTCCTTCACCAGCTTGTCCAGAAACGCCTGTGCCCCTGCGGAAAGTGGCGGCACTTCGGCGATACCGGGATGGGCCGCCAATCGTTCGAGCCAGCGCACCTCGACGGTGACGCGAGCCCGGATCAGGCCGAACTCGCTGAAATGTTCGCGTAGCGGCGCGGCTTTGGCTGCGTAGCGGCCATCGACGGGGGAGAGGGCGGTCAATGCGGAAAGTTCGATCATCTTGGGTTCCCGAAGGCTCGCACGAGCTCGAAGCTCGCGGTTAACGAATTCATGGGGCTCGACATCAGTGGGCGTCGAGCTCGCGCAGCGTGCGCCTGATGGCGCCGCGCTGGAAGATCAGACGCCAGCGGCGGCCGCCCTGCTGATGCCATAGCAGGGCGAAGCGCACGCCGGCGAGAAGGGCGGTGCGGATACGTTCCGGCATCATTCGGCTCTGCAGCAGGCTGGGCTCGCCCTGCACCACGATCCGGTAGCGAAAGGTGGAAAGCGTCTCCTGATACAGCTCGCCGAGACTGGCGATGACGTTCTCGTGCGTCTCGCCGAAATGTTCCGCCTGGCCCTGGATGCGGACGAGACGCTGGCCGAGGGTGCTCATCATGGCATCGTCCTTGCGCAGCCGTTGCATCAGCAACACCATCGAGAAGCCGTAGCGCATCACCGCCGGCTGGGCATGCTGGCGGGACATCACCGCGAGCAGGGTATCGATGCCCAGGCGCAGATTGTTGTGATGACCGCCGTAGATCGATTCGAAACTCGGCGGGTTGGTATCCAGCGTCGCGCGGAGCAGCGTGTTCCAGGCGCGTTCGTCGCACTGGCCGGTACGGGCGAGCTGATCGACCACGGAAGCCGCCTGAAAGACACCGGCCAGGGCCAGCGCCTGCCGGCCATTGCTGTCGAGCGGTGCCGATTGAATGGGCGTTGGATTCATGCCGAACGCTGGCTCCCCGTCGTTGCGGTAAGGTTGGCATCGGGCCGCGTAGCGCCGGTCAGTTCGGCGACGGCCGCCGTATCGGCGGTTTCGGTGGCGCGGATGACGGCGCCCCCGAGACACACGTCGCCGTCGTAGAGCACCAGCGATTGGCCGGGCGTGACCGCTCGCTGTGGCTCATCGAAGCGAACCTCGATCTCGCCATCGGCCAGCAGTGTCACTTCACAGGCAACGTCCTGCTGGCGATAGCGGGTCTTGGCGCGCAGACGCGACTTCACCGATGGTTCGCCTGCCACCCAGGCCGCCGGCTCGCAGTACACGACATCGCTGTACAGCAGCGGGTGCTCGCCCTGGACGACAATCAGGACATTGCGCTCGAGATCCTTGGCGGCGACGAACCACGGCTCTTCACTGTGATCCTTGAGGCCGCCGATACCCAGACCGCGGCGCTGCCCCAGGGTGTAATACATCAACCCCATGTGCTCGCCCACCAGATCGCCCTCCGGCGTCTCGATGCGGCCGGGCTGGGCGGGCAGGTACTGCTTGAGGAAGTCGCTGAAGCGACGTTCACCGATGAAGCAGATGCCGGTGGAGTCCTTCTTGCGCGCCGTGGCCAGGCCGTGATGTTCGGCCAACGCCCTGACCTCGGGCTTTTCCAGTTCGCCCACAGGGAATAGGGTGCGTGCGATGGCATCGCCGGGAACGGCATGCAGGAAATAGCTCTGGTCCTTGTTGCCATCGAGACCCTTGAGCAATTGCGCCCGACCGTCGGCGTCGTCGGCACCTCGGCGAACGTAGTGGCCGGTGGCGATCAGATCCGCACCGAGCATCTCGGCATAGTCGAGGAAGACCTTGAACTTGATCTCGCGGTTGCAGAGGATATCCGGGTTCGGCGTGCGGCCTGCCTGATACTCCGCCAGAAAGTGTTCGAAGACATTGTCCCAGTACTCGGCGGCGAAGTTGGCCGTGTGAAGCTTGATGCCGAGCGTATCGCTGACGGCCTGGGCATCGGCCAGATCCGCCATCGCCGTGCAGTACTCGGTGCCGTCGTCCTCGTCCCAGTTCTTCATGAACAGACCTTCGACGTGATAGCCCTGCTGGATCAGCAGCAATGCGGTCACGGAGGAATCGACGCCCCCCGACATGCCGACGATGACCTTCTTGGCATTCTCGCGGGACGGCAAGGCGCCTGCGCTGGGTGAGCGCACGCTATCGCTGGGCAAGCTGTCAGTGGTCATGGCGATTCCCGAGGACAGGTGAAGGCGGGCGATGACATCGGATTCGTCGACGGCTGGGCGCGACGACGAAACGGGCGCCGCCCTGAATAAATGACCCGGGATTATAGCCGAAAGCGGGTCTGGGCATCGAGCCCGACGGGCATTCGATACCAGGCGAGCGGCCGTCACCCGGCCGCAGGGCCGGTCTCAGCGCTCGCGAATGAGATCGAGCGGGTAGCGGCGGCCGTCACGCGCGTCGCGCAGACGCTGCATCACTACCGGGCTGCGCAGGCGGCGGCTGCGGTCGAGATCGTCGATCTCGTCGTACGTCAGCCAGTGAGCGCTGATGATCCCTTTGTCGAGCGGATTGCCAAGGTGCGCCAGCGGCAGGCTGATGAAGGCGTGACTGTGGAAGGTGAGGCCATCCGAGGTCTGATGGACATAGAGCCCCAGGTAATCGGTGATGGCGATCTGCCAGGCGGACTCTTCACGAACTTCGCGTTCGGCCGCAGCGATCAGGCGCTCGCCGCGTTCCAGATGGCCGGCAGGCTGGTTGAACAGACTGAACGGTCCGCCGCGATCCTCTTCCACCATCAGGTACCGACCGGCCCGTTCCACGATCACGGCAACGGTCACGCGGGGTGTCCAGCGATTCATCTTTTCATTCTCCCAGCTCGGTACGCGGCCCTCGACAACGGGCCACGGGACTCAGCCGATCATACCCGGTCTGGGGCAATTCGAAAGCCCGCGGTCGGAAGAAGGGCGGTGGCACGAGGAGGCCAGGACGGGAACGGGATGGCGATCATCGAGTGCGTCGTGGCTTCGATCGCGGGTTTCGGTCCTGTCGCGATGGACGCTTCCGGGGGGCGTTCACGGTCTCGCTGCGCCAGTCTCCGGGCTGCAGCTCGCCCAGTTGCCACGGACCGATGGCGGCGCGAATCAGACGCAGCGTGGGGTGGCCGACATGCGCCGTCATGCGCCTTACCTGCCGATTGCGCCCTTCGCGAAGTTCGATTTCCAGCCAGGTCGTGGGGATGGATTCCCGATAGCGAACCGGCGGGACCCGTGGCGCGGGATCCGGCCGGGTCAGCCGTCGAACCCTGGCAGGCCGGGTCGGGCCGTCTTTCAGCGTGACGCCATGGCGTAATGCTTCGAGCGCATCGTCGTCCGGCGTTCCCTCGACCTGCACCCAGTACTGCTTCGGCAATTTATGACGCGGGTCGCTGATATGGTGGATCAGGGCGCCGTCGTCGGTCAGCAGCAACAGGCCTTCGGAGTCGTAATCGAGGCGTCCGGCTGGATAAATGTCGGGAACCTGAAGATAGTCGGCCAAGGTGGGTCGCCCTTGGTCATCGGTAAACTGACAGAGCACATGGTAGGGCTTGTGCAATAGATAGATTCGACTCATGCCGGGTCGCCAACGCTCCTCTTGAATAGCCGCGAACGGTGATGTCGGGGCCACGATGCCATGGCGTTGGCGGCCTGTCGCGACTATTTTCAGTGAAGGCTTGCATACAGGCCCTATCGGCCGCATCTTCAAGGAACCTCGGGCCTTCGATGGTATCCAATACCTGACCCAGTCCCAATTTGATGCACCCGGGCCGATGCATCCAGGGATTCATCCAGATTGTGCCAACAACCGTATGTCAGAGATCCTAGATAGAGTGTCGTTGTACCTTTCCAGGGAGCCGGCGCGCATGGGTATGACGCGCCCGCCCGACCCTGGTCATGAAGAGCAGGGCGATGTCGCCGAGCAGGTGTCCGAACCGCAACTGGCGCCGCCGCCCATGTACAAGGTCGTGCTGTACAACGATGACTACACACCCATGGAGTTCGTCGTCGAGGTGCTGCAACGGTTCTTTGCCATGGACAGCGAGAAGGCGGTTCAGATCATGCTGGCCGTCCACACCCAGGGAAAGGCGACATGCGGCATCTTTACCCGCGATATCGCGGAGACCAAGTGCCATCAGGTCAATGAATATGCAAGAGAGTGCGAGCATCCTCTCATGTGTGACGTGGATGCCGCAGAGTAGGACGCGGACACACATCGTCGACGCTTTTGTCTTCGAAGACTTGCGAAACCGCTGTTTGTGCCCGATTGTGAAAGTGCCGACCGACGCCCTCAGTGGCTAAAAGGGGACTGCCATGTTGAGTAAAGAACTTGAACTCACCCTGAACACGGCCTTCACCGTGGCGCGCTCGAAGCGACACGAGTTTATGACCGTGGAGCACCTGCTGCTGGCGCTTCTCGATAATGCCTCGGCAGCCGATGTGCTGAATGCCTGTGGGGCGAATCTGGAAAAGCTTCGTGCCGATCTGCAGGATTTCATCAATTCCACGACGCCGCTGATTCCCGAAGAGCAGGAAGATCGGGAAACGCAGCCGACGCTGGGCTTCCAGCGCGTGCTTCAGCGTGCCGTTTTTCACGTCCAGTCTTCCGGCAAGAGCGAGGTGACCGGCGCCAACGTGCTGGTGGCGATCTTCTCCGAGCAGGAGAGTCAGGCCGTCTATTTCCTCAAGCAGCAGAGCGTGGCCCGGGTCGATGCGGTGAACTACATCGCCCACGGCATTTCCAAGGTGGCCGGTCACAGCCAGCCCCAGCAGCCTTCCCAGGAGTCCGAGGAGGGCGAAGAGGCAGCCACCGAAAATGGCCAGAGCCCGCTGAGCAGCTACGCCACCAACCTCAACGATCAGGCCCGTCTGGGCAAGATCGATCCGCTGATCGGGCGGGACCACGAGCTCGAGCGCGTGGTGCAGATCCTGGCGCGCCGGCGCAAGAACAACCCGCTGCTGGTAGGTGAAGCGGGCGTCGGCAAGACCGCCATCGCCGAGGGGCTGGCCAAGCGTATCGTCGAGGAGGACGTGCCGGACGTCATCGCGGATGCGGTGGTCTATTCGCTCGACATGGGCGCCTTGCTGGCTGGCACCAAGTACCGTGGCGACTTCGAGAAGCGCCTGAAAGGGCTGCTGGCCGAGCTGCGCAAGCAGGACAACTCGATCCTGTTCATCGACGAGATCCATACGGTGATCGGTGCTGGCGCCGCTTCCGGCGGTGTCATGGACGCGTCCAACCTGCTCAAGCCGCTGCTCTCTTCCGGTGAGCTGCGTTGCATCGGTTCGACCACGTTCCAGGAGTTCCGCGGTATCTTCGAGAAGGATCGGGCACTGGCACGTCGTTTCCAGAAGGTGGACGTGCCGGAACCGACCGTCGAGGACACCATCCGCATCCTCAAGGGGCTGCGTGGCCGCTTCGAAGAGCATCACCAGTTGAAGTACACCGACGGCGCGTTGGAAAGTGCCGCCCGGCTGGCGGATCGGTATATCAACGACCGTCATCTCCCCGACAAGGCGATCGATGTCATCGACGAAGCCGGCGCGCACCAGCGTCTGCTGCCGCCGGAGGCGCGAATTGCCACGATCGATGTCGATCAGGTCGAGGTCGTGGTGGCTTCCATCGCGCGGATTCCGCCGAAGAGCGTGTCCAGCTCGGATCGCAAGCTGCTCTCCAATCTGGAGCGCGACCTGAAGATGCTGGTATTCGGTCAGGATGAGGCGATCACCAGCCTGTCCGCCGCGATCAAGCTGTCTCGTGCCGGACTCAAGTCACCGGACAAGCCGGTGGGCAGCTTCCTGTTCGCTGGTCCGACGGGTGTCGGCAAGACCGAAGTGGCGCGGCAACTGTCTCACCTGATGGGCATCGAGTTGGTTCGCTTCGACATGTCGGAATATATGGAGCGTCACACGGTATCGCGCCTGATCGGCGCGCCGCCGGGATACGTGGGCTACGATCAGGGCGGCCTGTTGACCGAGGCGATCACCAAGCAGCCGCACTGCGTGCTGTTGCTCGACGAGATCGAGAAGGCGCACCCCGAGGTCTTCAATCTGCTGCTGCAGGTCATGGACCACGGTCGCCTGACCGACAACAATGGCCGCGAGGCGGACTTCCGCCACGTGATCATCATCATGACGTCCAACGCCGGTGCCGAGCAGATCTCGCGTCGTTCGATCGGGTTCCAGACGCAGGACCATTCCACCGATGGCATGGAAGTGATTCGCCGGACGTTCACGCCGGAGTTCCGTAACCGTCTCGACGGGATCATCCAGTTCCATGGCCTCGAGCCTTCCATCGTCCGCAACGTGGTCGACAAGTTCCTGGTCGAACTGCAGGCACAGCTGGACGAGAAGCGCGTGCAGCTCGATGTCGACGAAGACGCCCGCGTCTGGCTTGCCCAGAAGGGTTACGATCCGGAGATGGGGGCACGACCGATGGCCCGCGTCATTCAGGAAAAGCTCAAGAAACCATTGGCAGAGATGATCCTGTTCGGCGACCTGGCGGACAACGGCGGTATCGTGCACGTTCGGGTCGAAAACGACGAGCTGCAGCTGGAGACCGAGGCCGAGGTCGCCTGACGGCGCAACGTCTCGGTCCTGCGGAAACGATAACGCCTCGCCATGGCAACATGGCGAGGCGTTTTTCGATTCGTGTCATCTCATCTCACCCGTCTGACGCAAGACTACGATGTCAGATGTTTTTTCAGGATGACGGGCAAGGCCGCCAAAGCAGGGCGGGAAGCGCGAGATGGGCTCGCGAATTAGCGAGAACGGTAGACGATGCGGCCTTTGGAGAGATCGTAGGGAGTCAGCTCTACTTTGACCTTGTCACCGGTCAGAATGCGGATGTAGTTCTTGCGCATCTTGCCGGAAATGTGTGCGGTCACGACGTGGCCATTTTCCAGTTCAACGCGGAACATGGTGTTGGGAAGGGTGTCGACGACCACGCCTTCCATTTCGATATGATCTTCTCGTGCCATATAGGCGATCCCTCTTGAACGTTTTGAGCATGGGGCTTGGTGTGAGAGCCTGGCATGGCGCCGCGCGGTCGGCAATCGACGTGATATACCGCAAATAGCAGTGTCGCCATCCACGTCGTCATCGAGTCAGCCACGCTTGGGCCTCTGAAGTGCGCGATATTATGGGCTATCTCGCCAGGGAAGGCAAAAATACCGCTTGAAATCGGGCTAAAAGCCATCCGGGAGCGGAGCTGTCGTTGCGTCGCCATGCATGGTCGCCCGCGCCAAGTTCCCAGCGCCTCTAGGAAAACGCCGTTGCCGGGATCATGCGTTGCCAGCGTCCGCCACTGAGATACTCGAGCGGCTGGTAATCCTGCTTGTAACGCATTTTCTGACAGGCCCGGATCCAGTAACCCAGGTAGACATGAGGGAGGCGGCGTTTACGTGCCAGCTCGATCTGGCTGAGGACGGCAAAGCTGCCCAGCGAGCGCCGCTCGAAGAGCGGGTCGGGATCGAAGAAGGTGTAGATCGCCGACAGGCCATGGCTGAGCAGATCCGTGGCAGCGACTGCCATCAGATGATCGCCCAGTCGAAATTCCAGTAGCTTGGCGAACGGATGGGTCTGGGCCAGAAACATCCGGTACTGTTCCCGGCTCGGCGGGAACATGTCGCCATCCGCATGCCGGGCGCGAATGTAGCGGGCGTAGAGGGCATAGTGCTGCTCATCGAACTCGGCTGGCCGTAACCTGAATGTCAGATCCTGGTTGCGATTGATCAGCTTGCGCTGCGTACGCGACGGCGCGAAGTCGTCGACCGGGATCCTGACCGAAGTGCACGCGCTGCAGCTCTCGCAGTGGGGGCGGTAGAGATTGCTGCCGCTGCGCCGAAAGCCCAGTAGCGTGAGCGCATCGTAAACCTCCGGAACGACGGTCTCCTGAGGATCGAGAAATAGTGTCGTTGCCTCCCGGCCCTCCAGGTAGCTGCAGGGGTGGGGCACCGTCAGGAAGAAACGAAGATCGCGTGCCTGACGCTGCGGGCTGTTCGCATTGTCGCTGCTCACGTTGGCTCCGTCGGCCAGAGGCTGGCCGGGTTGGGTGCGTTGACGTTCTTCTCAAGGTAGTCGAGGAATGTCTCGCGAGCGATGTCTCTGGCACCCATGCTGGCCAGATGGGGCGTATGCATCTGACAGTCGATCAACGCGAAATCGTGGCGCTGAAGGTGCCGCGCCAAATGTACCAACGCTATCTTCGAAGCATCGGCAACGTGGCTGAACATCGATTCGCCGAAAAAGACGCGCCCGATCGACAGCCCGTACAACCCACCGACCAGCGTCTGCGCTTGCCAGACCTCGACGCTGTGCGCATGCCCCAGGCGGTGAAGGTCCACGTAGGCCTTTCGCATGGCGTCGTCGATCCAGGTGCCTTCGGCATCGGCGCGGGTTTCGGCGCAAGCGGCAATGACACGCGGGAACGCCCGGTCGAAGCTCACTTCGAAGCCACCGTTGCGCAGGCGCTTGTCCAGACTTCGGCGGACGCGTATCTCCTCCGGGAACAGCACCATGCGGGGGTTTGGCGACCACCACAGGATGGGCTGGCCCTCGGCATACCACGGAAAGATGCCCTGTCGATAGGCACTCAGCAGCCAGTCGGGGCTTAGCGCACCCCCCGCGGCTAGCAGACCGTCGGGTTGTTCGAGTGCCCGGGAGGCTGGCGGGAAAGCGACGATATGTGGCGGTAACCAGGGCAGCATGCGTTCGGCCGGACAAGAGAGCGGCCAACAGCATAGCAAACCTTGAATGGCGTGATGCCTTTTGCATCTTTTGCCGCGGGCGTCATCAAGATTGTCGTCGTCGCCGCCGATAAGAGCCTTGATTCCTCAATCTCGGAAACCACCATGGCTGCATTTCGACAGCGTCTTCGCAGTGCCGGCATCGGTACCAAGCTGGCCCTTATCGTTGCCTTTCTTCAAGCCGCCGTGCTCCTGGGGCTGGCCTTCGCCATGGCCCAGGCGAGCACGACGCAACTGCGTGAAGCCACGACGCATGAGCTGAAAACCCAGCAGGATTCCATCGGTGACATGCTGTCGTTGTTCGATTATAGCCTGCAGCAACAGGCGGACCGGTTCCTGAGTATTTTTTCGGAGCAGTATTCGGGGCGTTTCGTATTGAGCCCGGACCAGCCCGTCGAAGTCTCGGGGCGCCAGACACCGGCGCTCAAGGATGGGCTTGAAGTGCTCAACGACAATACCTGGAAGCTCGATCGGTTCACCAAGCAGACGGGTACGCCAGCAACGATCTTTGCGCGCGACGGGGATGACTTCGTGCGCATTTCCACGTCCCTCAAGAACGAGAATGGCGAAAGGGCGATGGGAACATTGCTCAGTCGGGACTCGAAGAGCTATGCCAGGCTGATGGCGAATCAGCCGTATATTGGTCTCGCCAGGCTTTTTGGCACCGACTACATCACCAAGTATCAGCCCATCCAGGACAGAGATGGTCAGGTCGTCGGTGCGCTGTTCGTGGGTGTCGATGTCAGTGCCGAGATGGCTCAGGTTCAGGATCGTATTCGTGAAATGGGCATCGGTGATGCCGGCTACACCATGCTGGCCTCGGCAGCCGGTGATCAGAAGGGGGAGGTCATTGCCGGCGGGCCCTACGAGGGGCGGAACTTGTTGGACGGCGAAATGGGGGAGCTCTTCGCACCGCTGTTCGAGGCGTCATTCGGCGACATCGAATATACCGCCAGCAGTGGCGAAGGGCGGCTGGTGCGCTACTCGCGCTATCCCGAGTGGCAATGGGTCGTGGCCGGTTCGGTCTCGGTCGATGAAATGCAGGCGGGGGTGATCGCGGCGCGGGATCGCTTCCTGCTGATTGCACTTGTGCTGGCCGCGGCGCTGAGTGTGACGCTCTACTGGATCGTCAAGCGGCTGGTGACGCAGCCCATGAGCCGCGTTGTCAACCTGGCTCAAGCCTTGGCGGAGGGAGACCTGTCGCAGCGCATCGACACGAGCCGGCGTGATGAAATCGGCCAACTGGTTGCCGCCATGAACGGTATCGGCAACGGGCTCGAGCGTATCGTGGCGCAAGTGCGTACGGCAGTTGCGCAGACCGAAAGCCATACCCGGGAGCTGGCGTCCGGCAACGCTGAACTGGCGTCGCGCACCGAATCCCAGGCGGCGAGCCTTGAGCAGACCGCTGCCAGCACCGAAGAGATCAACGCGACGGTTCGTCAGAATGCGCAGCGGGCGCAGGAAGGCGATGAGCAGGCGCAGCGAACCGTGGCGGCAGCGGGTGAAGCGCAGAGCACCGTCGAGGCAACGTCGGAGGCGATGCAGCGTATCGTCGGCATGGCGACGCAGATCTCCGAGGTGGTGGGCGTGATCGATGGCATCGCCTTTCAGACCAACCTGCTGGCGTTGAACGCCTCCGTCGAAGCCGCTCGGGCCGGCGAGCACGGTCGCGGTTTCGCCGTGGTGGCTCAGGAAGTCCGGAACCTGGCGGAGCGCTGCACGACCTCGGCGCAGGAGATCAAGGCATTGATCGGCAAGACCGTCGATGAAGTCGACAGCGGCAATTTGCGCGCGGCTGAGGCGGGGCAGCGGGTCACCGAGATCGTGTCCCAGGTCGAGCGCATCAGCACGCTGATCTCGGAGATCCGGCTGGCATCCGAAGAGCAATCCCACGGTATCGAACAGATCAATGTGGCGATATCGCAGATCGATGAGACCACCCAGAGCAACGCCGCGCTGGTGCGTCAGTCCAGCGTGTCGACCCGGCAGTTGAACGAGCAGAGTCGCCGGCTGGCGGAAACTGTCTCGCTGTTCCGGTTGCGTAACGCACCGCCGGCCGAGACAGGCGAGGCCGAGATTGTCTCGCGCCTGGACGAGACGGAGCGGCGAACGACGGCCAGCGAGCCTCTGCCGGCTTGATCTGGCGCCACGCAGATCATGGGCTCCATGACCTGCCGGCGCCCCCTGTGATGTCGACGCGGCCCCCGGTATGATGGCGGGTTGAAGAGGCCGGGCCCGTCAGCGGCTCGGCCGTGATCGTCAATGCCGCGAGCGGAATGGAATGCCGCCAGCGGCGTGGCAGTTGATTGCGCTACGCCACGCCAGATCGGGCGCGAGGGGGTTGATCATTTGAGTGCCAAGAGTTCGGCCAAGAAGAGCCGTCGTCCATCAACGCAAGCGCAAGCCAAGGAGCAGGCCCGCCACGTGATCATGCGCCTACAGGGCGTGACTCGCGAAGGTGCCGTGATTCTGTTGCTCGCCATCTGCGTATTTCTGCTGTTGGCCCTGTTCAGCTACACGCCGACGGACCCCGGCTGGTCCCATAGCGGGCCGGATCAATCGGTTTCCAACTGGATGGGCAGGATCGGTGCCTGGCTATCCGATGTGCTCTATTCGCTGTTCGGCGCCAGTGCGCTGTGGTGGCCAGGCATGTTCGGTCTGGGCGCCTGGCGACTGATGCGTCAGACCCAGGTGCAGATCGCCTGGGACCCCATGGCGCTCGCCGTTCACACCGGCGGGCTGGTGCTGCTGTTGATGAGCACGACCACGCTGGGCGACCTGCATTTCTATAACGCTGCCAGTGATCTTCCCAACCAGGCGGGCGGCATTCTCGGCCGTGGCATCGCCGGTTCTCTCGGCTCGCTGGTCGGTGTGCGAGGCACCACGCTGATCGCCATCGCGGCATTCATGTGCGGCTTTACGCTGTTCTCCGGCATGTCCTGGTTGACGGTGATGGATGAGCTCGGTAGCTCGCTCAACCGGCTGTTCCATTGGACGAAAGCTCGCGCTGGCGAACGTCGTGAGGCGCGGGAAACCCGTCGTCTCGACAAGGCCGAGGCACGCAGCACGGCAGCCGCCGAAGCGGCAATGGCAGAAGATGCCCGTGCAATGGACGAAGAAGATGCGCCACGCAGGACTACGTGGTGGGCCAGGTGGCTGCCGTGGAACCGGCTGCCCTGGAACAGGGCGCCGGATCTGGAGCAGTGGGAAGACGACGACACGCCCGCCGATCGGCCATTCCGGCAGGAACCTGCTTGGGAAAGCGCCGTTGGTGCGGCTACCGACAGGGTCGAGCGTCGCGACACCTCGATGTGGCGTCATGACGGTCGTACGGATATTCCATGGGATGTTCCGGCACGAACGCCGTCTGCCAAACGGCCTGAAGCTTCCTACACCGCTCGCCAGCAGCGTGATGAAGCCCGCGAACCCACGCTGGGTCGGCTACCGGGCGAGGAGCCCGAAGTACCGCAGCGAACGGCGCCGGCAACCCGCCTTGGAGGCGAAGCCTCGGCCCGGCCGCCATCTTCCGCCGAGTCAGGGCCGAGCAGAATATCGGCAACCGACGACTCGACGAGTGCCGTCGCTGCCTCGTCGGCGATCTCGGCCGTCGAGGCTCAGGGCAAGCCGGATACCGGGGCAGAGCCCCGGGAAGAATCCCGGCCGGAAAGTACGCCGTTCCGCGCCGATGTCACCCGGCGACGCATACCCGATGCGTTTCAAGCGCCAGCAGGCGAGTCCTCGTCCGTGTCTCCGGCTCCCTGGGATGACACTGACGAGCGCCAGCATGGTGAAGCGTTCCGGTACAGTGAAGCGTTCCGGCACGATGAGGAGCCCCGGATTGACGAAGAGAGCCGTCAGCGAGAGGCGCTCGCGCCGGATGAGCAGCGTGCCGTTACAGAAGCACGGGAATCCGCGCCGAGCGAGTCGGGGCTCTCCGCGAACGACGAAGACGCGCCGACCCAGCAGTGGGGGATTCGCGCGGAACGCCAGGAGCCAATGGCGGATTGGCGTCCGGTAACGGCCTCCCATGCCGACGAACCGGCAGCCAAGACCGAAGGATCGGCGATGGCGCCGGAAGAGACGTTCTCGTCCAAGCCGGCAGATGATCAGCCCCGCCATTCGGGCATTAACTGGCAGGAAGTCGAAGCAGACAGTGGCGAGATACCCTCGGAGCCGATGATCTCTTCGTCGCCATCGCCATCGCCATCGCCATCGCCATCGTCGGCGCATGAGCCGAGCCGCTCAGTTACCGAGCGAACGCCGCAGCGTCAGGAACCGTGCTTCGATATCGCCGACGATGATCGGACATCCGTGAGCGGCGGCGACAGGAGCGGGAACAGAGGCGAGAGAGGCGAAAGCGTGGCTGCCGGCCTTTCGACGGCGCCGCAGCCTTCGTCAGTGCCGGCATCGACACCCCCCAGCGAGGGGCGGCTGGCGACGGCAGCTCAAGCCAGGGCCGCCGCCGATGACCAGCCGACACTGTGGACCGTCGAGCATCTGCAGAGCCAGCGCCCGGTCATGGATGATATGCCGGAGCCGAGCGGCGATCTGCCGTCGATTCGCCTGACCACGCCCGCCGATCCGGAGCAGCCAAACTATACGCCGGAACAGCTGGCCGACATGGCCGACCTGCTCGAAATGCGGCTGCGCGAATACGGGGTCAAGGCGGAAGTCGTCGAGACCTGGCCGGGGCCGGTCATCACCCGCTTCGAGATCCGGCCGGCGGCCGGCGTGAAGGTTTCCAAGATCAGTAATCTGGCGAAGGATCTGGCACGCTCGCTGATGGTGAAGAGCGTGCGCGTGGTCGAGATCATTCCCGGCAAGCCGACGGTGGGGATCGAGATTCCCAACCCCAACCGGGCCATGATTCGCATTCGCCAGGTGCTGGATTCCGACGTCTACCAGAATGCCGAGTCGCCGGTCACGCTGGCGCTGGGCCAGGACATCGGCGGCAAGCCGGTGGTCGCCAACCTCAACAAGATGCCTCACCTGCTGGTCGCCGGCACCACCGGCTCCGGTAAATCGGTGGGGATCAACACCATGCTCGTGTCGATGTTGCTCAAGGCAACGCCGGACGAGGTGCGCATGATCATGGTCGATCCCAAGATGCTCGAGCTTTCCGTCTATGACGGTATTCCGCATCTGCTGGCGCCCGTCGTCACCGACATGAAGGAGGCAGCCAACGCCTTGCGCTGGTGCGTTGCCGAAATGGAGCGACGCTACAAGCTGATGGCGGCCATGGGCGTGCGCAACATCGCCGGCTTCAACGCCAAGCTCGACGAAGCCGAAAGTCATGGCGCCCAGGTGCAGGATCCGTTATGGGAGCCGCAGCCCTGGGAAATGCACGAGCAGCCGCCGGTGCTCGACAAGCTGCCGTACATCGTGGTGGTGATCGACGAATTCGCCGACATGTTCATGATTGTCGGCAAGAAGGTCGAAGAGCTGATCGCGCGCCTGGCCCAGAAGGCGCGTGCGGCCGGTATCCACCTGATTCTGGCCACCCAGCGGCCCTCGGTCGACGTGGTAACGGGGCTGATCAAGGCCAATATCCCGACGCGCATGGCGTTCCAGGTATCGTCCAAGATCGACTCGCGCACCATCCTCGATCAGGGCGGGGCCGAGAACCTGCTAGGCCACGGTGACATGCTCTACCTGCCGGCCGGTGCTGGCATGCCGCAGCGTGTCCACGGCGCCTTCGTCGATGACGACGAGGTGCATCGCATCGTCGAGGACTGGAAGCGTCGCGGCGAGCCCGAGTACATCGAGGAGATCCTGTCCGGCGGGGTATCCGCCGACGCCCTGGCCGGGCTCGAAGCCGACGGCGGCGACGGCGACGACGCCGAGCAGGATGCGCTCTACGACGAAGCCGTGCAGTTCGTCACCGAGACACGCCGCGCCTCCATTTCCGCCGTCCAGCGTCGCTTCAAGATCGGCTACAACCGCGCCGCCCGACTGGTGGAAGCGATGGAGCAGGCCGGTGTCGTCTCCTCGATGGGGACGAATGGCTCACGGGAGGTTCTCGCGCCACCACCGGTCGGCCATTGATCGAGAGCTGACGGCCATGGGGTGAGGTAAAACCCTGTGGCCGTTTTGCTGTCTCAGCAATGACCACGATCATTTCACGTCATTACCACAATGATTCCACGCTATTGATCCAAGATCGTCGATGAAAGCCCGACGATTCACGATAAGGAATGCCCATGCGCAAGATGAAGAGGTTGGCTATCGCCGGATCGCTGTTGCTGGCACCGGTGTTGATGACGCAGACCGCCGTGGCGGACGAGGCCTCTGCCGATCGCCTGACTCATCTGCTGGAGCCGCTGAAGACCTACTCTGCGGATTTCGAACAGCAGATTCTGGATGCCTCGGGTTCGAGCCTGCAGGACACCAGCGGGCACATGTGGTTGTCGCGTCCCGGACATTTCCGCTGGGAAGTGAACGAACCGTATCGCCAGCTGGTGGTCTCCGACGGCAACGAAGTCTCGCTCTACGACCCGGATCTCGAGCAGGTCACCATTCAGCCGCTGGATGATCGCGTTACGCATACGCCCGCGCTGCTGCTCTCCGGAAGCGCTTCGGAGCTCTCCGACAATTATGACGTGTCGCGTCAGCAACAGGGCGCCAGCGAGACCTTTACCCTGGTTCCTCAGGCCAACGATACCCTGTTCGAGCAGCTCAAGCTGACCTTCTACAGCGAGAAGCTCGATGCGTTGCAGATGACCGACAGCACCGGCCAGCGCACGGCCATCGACTTCGATAACGCGCAGATCAATATCGATATCGACCCCGGCCAGTTCCAGTTCCAGGCGCCCGAAGGTGCCGACGTGATCCGCGAGCAGGCCCCCGCGACGCCGTAACCCTCTCGCTTTTCGGTCGACTCGCCCCCGTCGTGTTCGTCACGGCGGGGGCGAATGCGTTTCAGGAAGCAGGCTGCCGGGGCGGGTTCGCCGGTCAGGACTCGTTGTCCGCCTCCCGATCCAGTTCGGCACGCCATGTCTGCATCTGCTGGAAGCGTTTCTCCTGTCCGTAGTCGCTGGGGTCGTAGAAACGTGCGCGGGGCAGGTTCGGCGGCCAGCAGTCATGTTCGGTGCCGGCGGGGTAACCATTGGGTTCGTTGTGGGCATATCGATAGCCGTCGCCGTAGCCCAGTGACGACATCAATTTAGTGGGCGCGTTGCGCAGGTAGACCGGCACTTCCAGGTCGGGATGCGCGGCGACGAACGCCTTGGCCTGGCTCCAGGCCTGGTCGATCCGATTGCTCTTGGGGGCGATCGCCAGGTGGATCGCGGCATGGGCGATGGCGCGCTGCCCTTCGTAGTCGCCCAGGCGCAGATAGGCATCCCACGCCGCCATGACCAGCGGCAGCGCGCGCGGGTCGGCGTTGCCCACGTCTTCCGAAGCAATCGCGGCCAGGCGCCGGACGATGTCCAGCGGATCGCCGCCGCCACTGATGAACTGGGCGATATACAGCAGGGCCGAGTCGGGGCGTGAAGAGCGCACCGACTTGTGAACGGCCGAGAGCAGGTCGTAGTAGTGCTCCCCCTGCTTGTCGAAGGCGGCGCCCTGATGGCCGATCACTTCGATCACGGCATCCCGATCGAGATGTTCGCCATGCTCGTCGGTCTTGGCGAAATCGCAAGCGGTTTCCAGCAGGCCCAGGGCGCGGCGGGCATCTCCGGACGCTGCGCGGGCGAGAATCGACAGCGTCTCGTCGCTGGCGCGGATATTGCGCACCCCCAGCCCCAGCGGTTCGTTGCCGAGCGCGCGCTTGAGCACCGTGATCAGTTCGCTTTCGTCGAGTGTCTTCAATACGTAGACCCGGGCTCGCGACAGCAGCGCCGAATTGACCTCGAACGACGGATTCTCGGTAGTGGCGCCGATCAGCGTGAGCAGGCCGGATTCGACATGGGGCAGCAGGGCGTCCTGCTGGCTCTTGTTGAGACGGTGGATCTCGTCGAGAAAGAGCAGGGTCTGCCGCTCGCGCATCTGGCCGTCCCGAGCCCGCTCGACCGCCGCGCGGATGTCCTTGACGCCTGCCATGACGGCAGACAGCTGCTCCAGCCGGGCGCCGGAGGCTTCCGCCAGGATTTCGGCCAGCGTCGTCTTGCCGACACCCGGCGGCCCCCACAGGATCATCGAGCGCACACTGGCGGTTTCCGCCATGCGCCGCAGCGGCTTGCCGGGGCCGACCAGGGCCTGCTGCCCGATGTAGTCCTCCAGCCGGCGCGGCCGCATGCGGTAGGCGAGAGGGGCGTTGTCGGTGCGGGAGTCACCTCGAGAGGCGTCGTCGGCAAAAAGGTCCATGGCATCTTCCAGGCTGGCTGACGGCAGCGAAACGGTACATTTCGCTACAGCGATTCAGACGTTAGGCGTAGAGCGTTTATCGTAAAAACCGCTAGGGTATGAAATTCTAGCGTGTGACTGGAGGCAGACCCAATCGATCGTCGACAGGAAGGCTATCCGAGACTCGTCTACCTAGGCCGGCGTTGCCCGTCGCGCCGCGACAGGGCGAGGATCACGAGTTCCAGCGCCAACTCTTGAGACAGGCGCTACACTAGGCTGACAAACGCGGCGTTACCCGACATCGCGCTTCACGGACAGGAGACTCACCATGCCCATGCTGACTCAATTGCGTCAGGACCATGCCAACATGGCGCGCCTGCTGCATGTGTTGCAACTCAAGCACAAGACGCTGGCCGACGGTGAACGGCCCGATTTTCGGCTGATCCGAGAAGTCGTGGATTATATCCTCGACTACATGAGCGGGTTCACGATTCCGCTGGAGCGAATCTGCAGCGATCGACTGGTGGCCCGGGAATCCGGGATCAACGCGCTGACCGAGCGCTTGGCTGGCGATTATCAGCACCTTCACCAGCAATTGATGCGGCTCTCCCGGGACATCGACATGATCCTCATGGACGGGGTGATGCCGATGGACAAGTTCGCCGACGATCTCAAGTCTTATCTCGAAGCGCATCGGGCCTACCTGCGAGCCGAACGTGAAGAGCTGTTCCCGCTGATCCGGGAGCATTTCGACGAAGACGATCTGGCACGGCTGGCCGCCGAGCTGCCTGCTCAGGCCGGCGCCGAACTGGCGCGGTTGCAGGAGGCCTACCCGGAGCTGTACACCGAGTTTCGCGAGGCACCCTCGCCGGTGTAGCCTCGGGGCTGTCCAACTCCCGCCGGTTTTCCATCCTGCCCGCTCTGCCTTTGCCCACGATGACGATCGCCACTGCGCGATCGTCGTCGCTTGCGTAGAATGATCCCCTGGAAACGGTGGCAGGGGACAAGATGGATCGGCTGCAAGCGATGCAGGTTTTCCGTGCGGTGATCGAGGCCGGCAGCTTCGCTGGCGGTGCCCGGCGCCTGGGTGTTTCCAATGCCATGGTCAGCAAGCAGGTCTCGCGGCTCGAGGAGACGCTCGGCGTGCGTCTGCTGGTACGTACCACACGCCGTCTGCAATTGACTGCGGAAGGGGAGCGCTACCTGACGACGGCGACTCGCCTGCTCGACGAGCTGCAGGAGCTGGAGGCGGGAATCGGAGAGCAGCGCGGCGAGGTACGTGGCCGACTGAGACTTTCGGCGCCGGTGGACTTCGGTGCCCGCTCGCTGATGCCGGCGCTGCAGGCTTTCGAGGCGGCTCACCCGGCAGTCTCCCTGGATCTGGTGCTGGAGGACAGACGCGTCGATCCGCTGGCCGAGGATTTCGATCTGGTCGTGCGTATCGGCGAACTGGAGGATTCCGGTCTGATCGCCCGCCCGCTGATGCGGATGCCGTTGCACCTATACGCGTCGCCGGCCTATCTCCACCGTCACGGGACGCCGCGGCACCCACGCGATCTCAAGGATCATCGGTGCCTGCACTACACCTTGTCGCGGCATGGACTCTACTGGCCATTCTGGGTCGATGGTGAGGTCTATCGCTGGCGGTTGCAGCCGGCGTTTTCCTGCAACAACGGTCGGGCGCTGGTGGAAGCCGCGGTGATGGGCATGGGGTTGACGTTGAAGCCGGCCTCCCTGGCGGCGCCGGAGGAGAGAACCGGCCAGTTGGTTCGTGTGCTCGAGGTATTCGAGATGCCGCCGCTCGATGTGCACCTGCTGTATGCCGAGCGTGACTACATGCCGGCCCGGTTGCGGGCGCTGATCGACGCCTTGCTCGACTACTTCGGAGAGGGTCAGCGGTATGATTGATGCGCTGATTTTCGACTCGGGCGTCGGTGGCCTCTCGGTCAGCGCCGAAATTCGGCGGCGGATGCCGTGGCTTCCGTTGGGCTACGTCTGTGACAATGCTGCATTGCCTTACGGCACCAAGGATGACGCCTGGCTGGTGGCTCGGATCGTCGCCGTGTGTGAAAGCGCCTGCCGACAAGCCCGCCCCCGCGCGCTGGTGATCGCGTGCAATACCGCCAGCACCCTGGCGCTGGAGGCGCTGAGGGCGCGGCTGTCGATACCGGTCATCGGCACGGTCCCTGCGATCAAGCCGGCGGCCGAGACGACGCGAAGCCGCACGATCGGCCTGCTCGCCACCCGCGCCACCGTCCGCCGCCCTTATCTGGATCGACTGATCGAAGACCATGCGCGGGGCTGTCGTGTCATCCGGGTGGCGGCGGACGCGCTGGTCATCGAAGCCGAACGTCTGCTCAAGGGGCAGGCGGTCGATCCAGCCAGGGTTCGCGAGGCTATCGCACCGCTCAGGGCAGCGGAGGAGATCGACGCCGTCGTGCTGGGCTGCACCCATTTTCCCCTGCTGCACGATTATCTCGAGCCCTTGCTGCCGTCAGGCGTTCATTGGATCGATTCCGGGGCGGCCATCGCCAGGCGTCTCGAGTCCGTGCTCTGGGGCGCCCCGGCGCCGGCCGCCGCTGCCGAGGCGGAAGAGCGCGCCACCCGTTCGCCGGATGCCCGCAGTTGGGCGACGGCCGCGTCGGCGCCGGGATTGGCATCGGCGCTGATGCGTTTCGGTTATGCGCCGCCCGCGATGCTCGAGATCGCCTCTCCAGCCGTTGCCGTCCACGTTTCATGAGTCATTGCGCTATTTCTGCTTGAGGATTTCTGGTTTGGTGATTTTCGATATCGACCCTTCCCGCTACGACGCTCAGCTCGAGGCCAAGCGCGAGCGCATCGAGCGGCAGTTCGCCCGCTTCTCGCCGCCGCCGCTGGAGGTGTTCGCGTCGCCGCCGTCGCACTACCGCATGCGCGCCGAATTCCGAGTCTGGCACGAGGGAGACGATCTCTACTACGCGATGTTCGAGCCCGATCCGGAGGCACCGCGTCACCGGGGCCGGGTCGCGCAGCGTGTCGTCCGGGTCGACCGCTTTCCGGTCGCCAGCGAGCGCATCAACGAACTGATGCCGCAGCTGCTGGACGCGATTCGCGACGAGCCATTGATGCGGCGCAAGCTGTTCCAGATCGAGTTCCTCACCACCCTGAGCGGCGAGGCGCTGGTCACGATGATCTATCACAAGCCGCTGAACGATGAGTGGGAGGCACGCGCTCGCGAGCTTCAGGCGCAGCTCGGTGTGTCGCTGATCGGGCGCTCCCGCAAACAGCGGCTGGTATTGGATCGCGATCACGTCTGGGAACGGCTCGAAGTGGATGGCCAAGAACTTCGCTATCAGCAGGTCGAGAACAGCTTCACCCAGCCCAACGCCGAGATCTGCCGCTCGATGCTGCACTGGGCGCGCGATGTGACGTCCGAAAGCCAGGGGGATCTGGTCGAACTCTACTGCGGCAACGGCAATTTCACGGTGGCGCTGGCGGAGAATTTCCGCCGCGTGGTCGCCACCGAAATTTCCCGGACGTCGGTCGCCTCCGCGCAGGCCAATCTCGAAGCCAACGGCATCGACAACGTGCACGTGGCGCGAATGTCGGCCGAGGAGTTCGCTCAGGCACTGACCGGGGAAAAGCAGGGCCGTCGCGTCGCGGCCATGCAGCTCGACGAATGCGACTTCTCCACCGTGCTGGTGGACCCGCCGCGGGCCGGGCTGGATGCCGAGAGTTGCGCGCCGCTGATGCGCTATCCGCGCATCGTCTATATTTCGTGCAACCCCGACACCTTGGCCGTCAATCTGGAACAGCTGAGCCAGACCCACCGGGTGGTTCGCATGGCGCTGTTTGACCAATTCCCCTGGACGGACCACTGTGAGTGCGGGGTTTTGCTGGAACGCCTGCCGGCAGCGTGATTTTGGGCACCGTTCGCCAGTGACATGGCTGTAACGGCGAGCGTTGTCAACTGCCGGCGAGCGCATGCAGTGCCGCCGATGATGCATAACCGACATGCGTCATGACGAAGCTTCACTTGTGTAGGGCGCCATGCGGCGCTGGCGTAAGCTTCCAGTCTATTGAATGTGGCCGCCATGTTGACGGTCGATGCCAGCCGAGGTGATAGATGCAACACGTCGCGATCGAGGGAAAAACGGAATTCCTGGAACAGCTGCAGGAAAAGCTTTCCAAGCGTCTCCCCGAGGATAAGGTCAAGCGGATAACGGCGTTCGCCGAGGATCTCTACGCTACCGCGCCGTTCGAAGAGGCCGCGGATCGACAGCTGGACGATATCTACGGCGCGACATTGGCGGCATGGCATTTCATGCGCACCTTCGATCCCGACGAAGCCAAGGTGCGTGTTTTCAATCCCAATTTCGAAACCCACGGCTGGCAGTCTCCGCATACGGTGGTCGCCGTTCTGCATCAGGACATGCCGTTTCTGGTCGATTCGGTCCGCATGGAACTCAATCGCCGTGGCCTGACCCTGCACGCGATCCACAACGCCGTGCTGGCGGTCGAGCGCGATGCTCGCCACCACGCCACGCGGATTACCGGGACCCGCGCCCAGCAGGCGCCGGAAGCGCGCGAGTCGATCATTCTGATCGAGGTGGATCGTCATACCGATGGCGAGACGCTGTCCGACCTCGAGCAGGGGTTGCGGGACGTGTTGCTCGACGTGCGCACTGCCGTGGCCGATTTCGACCCGATGTGCGACAAGGTTCGCGACGTCATCGCAGCGCTGGAGAGCCAGCAGGCGGGCGGCGTCACGGCGGCGGATCGCAAAGAGACCGTGGCCTTTCTCAAGTGGCTGCTGGACGAGCATTTCACGTTTCTCGGTTACGCCGAAAGCCGCTTCGCCGGTAGCGGCAAGAAGGTTCACAGCGAGCGGGTGGAGGGCAGTGCGCTCGGCGTGCTGAAGCTGGATCAACCGCGCTATCAGGAGCCCGTGCGATTCGAGAAGGACGAAGAGTCCGCGCTGCTGCATTTCGCCAAGAGCGCCTACCATGCGCGCGTGCATCGACCTACCTATCCCGACTACATCGCCATTACGCGTTACGACGACAAGGGCAAGGCGATCGGCGAATGGCGCTTCTTCGGCCTGTTTACCTCGCTGGTCTACAACGAGTCGCCGCGCACCGTGCCGATCCTGCGGCGCAAGGTTCAGGCGGTGATCGACGCCGCCGGGGTCAATCCGAAAGGGCACAACGGCAAGCTGCTGCTGCAGGTGCTGGAAGTGCACCCGCGGGACGATCTCTTCCAGAGCTCCACCGAAGAGCTCAGCCGGACCGCGTTCGGCATTCTCAACATCCGCGAGCGTCGCCGGGTGCGCCTGTTCATCCGCGAGGACCGCGCCGGGCAGTTCTACTCCTGCCTGGTGTTCGTGCCGCGGGATATCTTCTCGACGGATCTGCGCCTGCGCATCCAGAAATTGCTGTGCGAAGAGCTCGACGCGACCTTCGCCGACTTCAACCCGTATCTGTCCGAGTCGATCCTGGCGCGTATCCAGTTCACGCTGCGCTTCAACGGCGACAAGCCAGTGAACTTCGACAGCCGCGCGCTGGAGAAGAAGGTCATCAATCTGGCGCGCAACTGGCGCGAGGACCTGCATACGGCACTGATCGAAAGTTTCGGCGAGGAAGCGGGCAATCGCCGGGCCCAGGCCTTCCGCGATGCCTTCCCCAGCAGCTACCGGGACGACTTCTCGGCGCGTACCGCCGCCAACGACATTCGCCATCTCGAAGCGCTCGATGACGGCGCGCCGATCGGTGTCAGTCTCTATCATCTGGCGGAGAGCGCCGCGGAGAGCGTCAATCTCAAGCTCTACCACCAGGACACGCCGATCCCGCTCTCCGACATGCTGCCGGTGCTCGAGAATCTGGGACTGCGCGTCATCAGCGAGCGGCCCTACCGTATCGCGAGCGGGCAGCAGACCTACTGGATTCATGATTTCACCTTCGAATATCACGGCGTGGGCGAGATCGATCTGGGCGACATGCGCAGCAATTTCATCGATGCCTTCACCAAGATCTGGGTGGGTGATGCGGAGAACGACAGCTACAACCGCCTGATCATCGGCGCCGATCTGGATTGGCGTCAGGTGGCGGTACTGCGGGCGTATGCGCGCTACATGAAGCAGCTGCGCATCGGGCTTTCGCAGGCTTACATCGCCAATACCCTGGCGGCCCATGCCGATATCACCCGGGGGCTCTCGCGGCTGTTCACGCTGCGTTTCTCGCCGGAGAGCGGCAAGCGCGATGAGCAGTGTCAGCAATGCATCGACGAGCTCAATGCGATGCTCGATCAGGTCGCGAGCCTCAACGATGATCTGTTGCTGCGCCGCTATGTCGATCTGATCCAGGCGACCGTTCGCACCAACTATTTCCAGCCGCGCGAGGATGGCAGCGTCAAGGAGTACATCTCGTTCAAGCTGGAGCCCAGCAAGGTGCCGGGCATGCCCAAGCCGCGGCCAATGTTCGAGGTCTTCGTCTATTCGCCACGGATGGAAGGCGTTCACCTGCGCGGCGGCAAGGTGGCCCGTGGCGGCCTGCGCTGGTCGGACCGCAACGAGGACTTCCGCACCGAGATCCTGGGCTTGATGAAGGCGCAGCAGGTCAAGAACTCGGTCATCGTTCCGGTCGGGGCCAAGGGCGGCTTCATCTGCAAGCGGATGCCGGAAAACGCCGATCGAGACGCGATCCAGGCCGAGGGGATCGAGTGCTACCGCACCCTGATCCGCGGCCTGCTGGACATCACCGACAATCTCGACGGTACCACCGTCGTGCCGCCGCGCTCGGTCGTGCGCCACGATCCGGACGATCCGTACCTGGTGGTCGCCGCCGACAAGGGCACGGCAACCTTCTCCGACTACGCCAACGCGATCTCGATCGAATACGACTTCTGGCTGCGGGATGCCTTCGCCTCCGGCGGCGCCCAGGGCTATGACCACAAAGGCATGGCGATCACCGCCCGTGGAGCCTGGGAGTCGGTCAAGCGCCACTTCCGGGAGATGGGGTTGAATACCCAGAAGGACACGTTCAGCGTGCTGGGTATCGGTGACATGGCCGGCGATGTCTTCGGCAACGGTATGCTGCTCTCCGACAAGATTCTGCTGGTGGGCGCGTTCAATCACCGCCATATTTTCGTTGATCCCAATCCCGACGCTGGCAAGTCCTTCGCCGAGCGCAAGCGCCTGTTCGCACTGCCGCGTTCGAGCTGGTCGGACTATGACGAGAAGACGATCTCCGAAGGGGGTGGCGTCTTCTCCCGCGATGCCAAGTCGGTCCCCGTTTCCGCGGCGATGAAGAAAGTCTTCGGCATCAAGGCGGACAAGCTCTCGCCCAACGACCTGATCAACGCGATGCTCAAGTCGAAGGTCGACCTGATCTGGAACGGTGGCATCGGTACCTACGTCAAGGCCTCCAGCGAGAGCCACGCGGATGTCGGCGACAAGGCCAACGATGGCCTTCGCATCGATGGTCGCGAGCTCAACTGCCGCGTGGTGGGCGAGGGCGGCAACCTGGGTCTCACCCAGCGGGGCCGAATGGAAGCCGCGGAGAAGGGCATCCGGGTCAATACGGACTTCATTGACAACGCCGGCGGGGTCAACTGCTCGGATCACGAGGTCAACATCAAGATCTTGCTGGACGGTATCGTTCAGCGCGGCGACATGACCGAGAAGCAGCGCAATCAGCTGCTGGTCGAGATGACCGAGGAGGTCGGCGAGCTGGTGGTGCGCGACAACTACCGTCAGACCCAGGCGCTATCGCTCTCCGAGCTGCAGTCGAAGGAAGGGCTCGGCCCGTACCGCCGGTTCATCAACGAGCTAGAAGCGGCCGGCAGCCTCGATCGCGAGCTCGAGTTCCTGCCCACCGACGAACAACTGATCGAGCGCAGCAATGCCGACGGCGGCCTGACGCTGCCGGAGCTGAGCGTGTTGATCTCCTACGCCAAGAGCACGCTCAAGAGCGACCTGATCACGGCCGATCTGCCGGCGGACGGGCAACTGCAGCAGCATGTGACCAAGGCGTTCCCGACGACGCTGGCCGAACGGTATCCGGACGATCTTCATGAGCATCGTCTCAAGCGGGAGATCGTGGCGACCCAGATCGCCAACGATCTGGTCGACCACATGGGCATCACTTTCGTGCGCCAGCTGCGCGATTCCACCGGCGCCTCGCGGGTCGAAATCGCCCAGGCGTACGTCATCGCCCGTGACAGCTTCGGTCTCAACCCGCTGTGGGAGCAAATCGAGGCGCTGGACTATCGTGTCGACAGCCAGACGCAGTACGCCATGATGCTGGATCTGATGCGGCTGCTGCGTCGTGCGACGCGCTGGTTCCTGCGTCATCGCGGGTCGCTCGGGGTCAAGGAGTGCGTCGAGCAGTATGCGCCGCAGCTGGCGCAGTTGAAGGAGGATATCGGCAATCGCCTCAGCGGCGACGAGCGCGAGGCCTGGAGTACGCGTCGCGACGCGCTGGTCAAGGTGAAGGTGCCGGAAGCACTGGCGTCGGTCGTCGCGGCGGCCTCGAGCCTCTACGCCGGGCTGGGCATCATTCAGGCCGCGCGAACCAGCGGGGACAAGATCCAGCGGGTCGCCGAAACCTACTATGCCATTGGTCAGCGTCTGGAACTGCCACGGATGATGCAGCAGATCAACAGCCTGGAAGTCCGCGACAGCTGGCAGGCGCAAGCGCGGGAAACGTTCCGCGACGATCTCGACCGCCAGCAGCTGGCGCTGACGGTCAAGGTGCTGGGGATGACGGACGCCCCGCGCGAGATCGAGCCCAGAGTGGCGCATTGGCAGGAGCAGCACGCGCCGCTGTTCGAACGCTGGAATGCGCTGCTGGCGGAAATCGGAACGGGAACGCAGATCAGCTTTCCGCTGGTCGCCGTCGCGATCCGCGAACTGGTCGATCTTGCCGAGAGCGAAAGCGAGGGCTAAGGTGGCCTGCAGGCCGGGCGGCAGCCATGTCGCCCATGCCGGATGGAGGCGACCTGTCTGCCCGTAGCACCTTCGAGCGCAGATTCGCGTTCCATCGAGTCATGATTTATCTAGCTCGAGTCATGATTATCTAGCGCAAAGATGCTCTCCGGCAGCCTTTAAGGTGCGCCGGCGGGCGTCTCTGTTATGCTTGGCTCCGATTCGGTCGCAGAACGCAGAGAGGCCCCATGAAGTATCGCGTATTTTCCACCTTGTTCGTGGCGTTGAGTCTAGCGGGCGCCAGTACCCAGGCGCTGGCGCAGAGCGAGGCGTTGAAGGATGCCCAGGAAGCTGCCAGCAAGGTCGACCTGACCAAGTTTTTCAAATCCAGCTCGGATGCACATAGCCGCAGCTTCTTTTTCGGCGGCCTCCATCAGCACCCGTTCACCGTCGACGAAGCGGGTCGTTACCAGTTCACCAGCTCGACCCTGCCGGGGGAGTCGGAGGACTACAAGATCTCTGCCAAACTCGTGGACAGCAACGGCAACGTGTTGGCCAGCAGTTCCGGGCTGGGTAGTACCGGTGGCCTTGAAATGAGAGAGACGCTGGAGCCCGGCGACTACTCCCTGCAGGTCTCGGGTCAGAAGTTCGGCACCACCAAGACCGGCGGCAACAGCTTCAATATCGATGTCGCGCGACTCGATGCCAGCGGTAGGGTGGTGGCCAGCGACGCAGGTGGTATGGATGACGGCGGCGGCATCATGTTCGGCGGCCCCGGCGCCAGTGGCCGAACCACGGCCTTCGTCGACGAGAGCGACCAGGTGGCGACGCTGAGCGCACCGGGCCGCCAAGCTGCCAGCAACGTTGCCGCTGGTGGCGCTGCGGCTCAGGCTGGCTCGGCAGGGCAGGGTGACTGGGATGCCACTTTCGGCACCACCAACACCGGTGCTGCTGCGACACCGGGTGCCGCCACTACGGCAGCGGCGGGCCAGGGTAGCGCTAACGATGAGCCTCAGATGCCGGACGCTTTCGACGAGATCGTCGCCGATATCAAGGTGCTGCAGGAAGGCGAGGTGCTGAGCTTCGACGTCGCCGACGCGGGTACGGTGTCGGTCACCAGCTCCACCTTCCCCGGCAACGAAGGCACGTATCGTCTGCAGGCGAAGATCCTCGATGCCAACGGCAACACGGTCGCCAGCGACGAAGGTTCATTGGCTATCGGCGATTTCGATATCGAAACCGTGCTGCAGCCCGGTCGCTACCGTGTCTGGGTCAAGGGGCAACGGTTCGGTTCCGCCATGAACGCTGCCAACAACTACACGCTGCGGGTTCAGCAACTCGATACCCAGTAATCGTGTGGCAGGGAATTGCCCGGCGCCAAGGCGCCGGGCTTTTCGTATCTGCTTGTGTGCATGACCGCTTTTCCCATTCTCTTTCTCGACGCGTCGAACCGCCTCGATGCTTCGAACTGTTTCGGCGCTTCGAACTGTCCCGGCGCTTCGAACTGTCCCGGCGCTTGAAACCGCCAAAGGTCGGGTTCGTCCCGAGAGGCGAAGTTGGGATATACTCGCCCGCCGCAAGCGATCCCTTTCGTTACCGACGAGATCTATCCATGTACGCCCTCGTTCGATCCCTGTTGTTCCGGCTGGAACCGGAAGCCGCCCACCGCCTGACGTTGACCGCGCTGGACGTCGCACACCGTGCCCATCTTTCCGGCATGCTCGGCGATACTTACGTGGCTTCGGCATCCGTGGACCTCATGGGGCTGACCTTTCCCAATCGGGTCGGGCTGGCGGCGGGGCTCGACAAGAACGCCGATCATCTCGATGCCCTGGGGGCGCTCGGCTTCGGTTTCGTCGAGGTCGGTACGGTGACGCCCAAGCCGCAGCAGGGCAACCCCAAGCCGCGCCTGTTCCGGCTGGCCGGGCCGCAGGCGATCATCAATCGGATGGGATTCAACAATGCGGGCGTGGACCATCTGGTCGCCAACGTGCGCAAAAGCCGCTACAACGGCGTCATCGGCATCAATATCGGCAAGAATCTGACCACGCCGGTCGAGCGCGCGGTGGACGATTACGTGATCTGCCTGCGCAAGGCGCACGGTGCCGCGCACTACATTACGGTGAACATTTCTTCGCCCAACACGCCGGGGCTGCGCAATCTCCAGTTTGGCGATCATCTCGATGGCCTTTTGAGCGCGCTGAAGAGCGAGGTGACCAAGCTGAACGCCGAGCACGGCCGTTGCGTGCCCCTGGCGGTCAAGATCGCCCCGGACATGACGCGTGACGAGATCGCGCTGGTCGCGAGCACGCTCCAGGCAAACGAGATCGACGGCGTCATCGCGACCAATACCACGGTGTCCCGGGAACACGTCGCGGGAACACCCCACGCGCATGAAGCGGGAGGGTTGTCGGGTGCGCCCCTGTTCGCGAGTTCGACCGCCGTGGTGAGGGAGTTGCGGCAACTGATGCCGACGATGCCGATCATTGGCGCGGGCGGTATCGATAGCGGTGTTCGGGCCAGCGAGAAATGCCAGGCTGGCGCCGATCTGGTACAGCTCTACACCGGCTTCATCTATCGCGGGCCGGAGCTGATCGGAGAGTGTGTACGTGCGACTCAGCTCGATAGCGGTCAGACACCCGATTAAGCCGGAAGCCGGCGGACATAGGACGGTGAACTTGCCGGACAGCGTGAGGCGACAGAAACGGGTTGAAGTAATGGGCTGGTTGCGAAGAGGCTCAGACGAGAAAGGTAGGGAATCTGGCGAAATACACGCCGTAAAAAGGCCCGCCAGTAGCGAGCCTTGAGTGTATTGAGGTAAGCGTCAACTACGTCATTACCGCCGGGTTCTTGTGAATGCCCGAAACGCCTGTCATTCCGGCCCATTGGTCTCCGCGACCTTCACGCCAACCGCTCATCCAGTTTTCGCGCAGATTCACATCCTGGCTCGGGCACTCGTCGCGTGAGCGACCTCCGACCCCCGCTTTGTAGCCATGGAGAAATGCCCGCTGGTTGCGATCACGTTTCTGTCGTTTCATCGTGTAGTAGCCTCTTGTCAGAACAAGTGCATCTCCTAGGGAAAACCACAGTCTGTCGAGCGACCTCAGGCCAAGTCCGACCGACTGCCCGCGAAAACGTCCGGACAGGCAAACCGCATGCGTTGTTTCGTAGCTACGACTGTTAGCTTTAGTCGAAATGAGAAACGATGTCGATAGTCGTTTCGTCATAAAGTCTCTTTTTCACTGCACTCACGGGAATATGACCGCTTCATAACGGTCGGATGACGCCGCCATGAAAGACGATAACTCACTGTTAAGCCTCTATATTACTTGTCCGTGGGGCATCGAGTCCCTGCTGGCCGAGGAGATCACCGATCTAGGGGGCGTTATACAAAAAACTACGGTCGCCGGCCTGCATGCGTCCGCCGACCGTCAAACGGCCTATCGCATTTGCCTCTGGTCTCGCTTGGCCAACCGGGTAATCCTGACCCTCGGCCGGGAAGCCGGCTGCGAGGAGTCGGCGGCGATCATTGCCGCGGTCAAGGCATTGCCGTGGGCGGATGTGCTGAAGCCCGGCCAGACGCTGGCCGTGGACTTCCATGGCCAATCCGCCGCCATTCGGCATACGCGATTCGGGGCACAGGTGGTCAAGGATGGCGTGGTCGATGCGCTGCGCGACGCCGGATGGGAACGGCCAAGCATCGATCCTAGCGAGGCCGATGTTCGGCTGTATGCCCACCTGCACAAGGGGCAACTGCTGGTGGGGATCGACCTGGTGGGAGCGAGTCTTCACCAGCGCGGCTATCGTCGCGATACGGGCCACGCGCCGCTCAAGGAGAATCTGGCGGCAGCGCTGTTGGCGCGCGTGGGCTGGCCGGCGCGGGCCAAGCGCGGTGAACCGCTGGTTGACCCGATGTGCGGCGCCGGCACGCTGTTGATCGAGGCCGCAATGATGGCGGCGGATATGGCGCCTCAACTGAGCCGTGAGCGCTTTGCTTTCGAGGCGCTGGCCGACTTCGACGCCGAGGCCTGGCGAGAGTTGCGTCGCGAGGCGCAGGCACGAGCCGATCTCGGCCGGCGCCAGGCCAGGTCGCGTCTGTTCGGTCTGGACCAGAGCCCTCAGGCGATCTCGGCGGCAAGAAGCAACGCCATGCGTGCGGGTATTCCCGCGCTGATCACGCTATCCGGCGGCTCGGTGAAAGCGCTCGACTGCCCGGCCGAGCTTCGCGAGCACGGTGCCGAAAGCAGCGGGATGGTCATCACCAACCCGCCTTATGGCGAGCGGCTGGGCGAGCTGCCGGAACTGATCGCGCTCTACAGCGATCTCGGCGATCGCATGCGCCGGCAGTTCCCGGGCTGGCAACTGGCGCTATTCACCGGCAACCCGGACCTGGGCCATCGTCTCGGGCTGCGGGCGCACAAGCAGTACGCGTTCAAGAACGGTCCTCTCGACTGCAAGCTTTTGTTGATCGATATCGCCAGCCGGACAGACTCGGAAGGTGGCAACGAGCCAGCCCGGTCGGTGCAGAAAGAGACGGCGCTGAGCGAGGGCGCGCGGATGTTTGCCAATCGTCTGCAGAAAAATCGCAAGCGTCTCGGCAAGTGGCTCAAGAAATCCGGGGAGTCCTGCTACCGGCTCTACGATGCCGACATGCCGGAGTACGCCCTGGCCATCGATGTCTACGGCCATCAGGTTCATGTGCAGGAGTACGCGGCACCGAAATCGGTCGATCCGAACAAGGCGCAGCGTCGGCTGATGGACGCGCTGAGCGCGATTCCCGTCGCGCTCGACGTGCGGCCGGAGCAGATCCACTACAAGCAGCGCGAGCGTCAGAGCGGCAAGGCGCAATACCGCAAGCAGGCCGACAGCGGCGACCGTTTCGTGGTCGAGGAGGGGGGCGCCAGGCTGTGGGTCAATCTCAAGGACTATCTCGATACCGGGCTGTTTCTGGATCATCGCCCGGTTCGGCGCATGCTGGGTGAAAAGGCGGCCGGCAAACGCTTTCTCAACCTGTTCTGCTATACCGCTACGGCCACGGTGCATGCCGCGTTGGGTGGGGCGAGCGACAGCGTCAGCGTGGATCTATCGAATACCTACCTGGAGTGGGCGCGAGACAATTTCACGCTCAACAAGCTCGATCAGAGCCGTCACCGGATCGTGCGCGACGACTGCTTGCGCTGGCTGGAAACCGCGGGTAGCGAGTTCGATCTGATCTTCATGGATCCGCCCACATTCTCGAATTCCAAGCGCATGGAGGGCACGCTGGATATCCAGCGCGACCACGTGCGACTGATCGAGCTGGCAATGGCACGTCTGGCACCGGCGGGCGAGTTGATCTTCTCCAACAATCAGCAGCGTTTCAGCCTGGATGCCGCGGTGGCGTCGACCTATCAAGTCGAGGAGATCACCGCTCAGACCTACGATCCGGACTTCACCCGGCGCGCCAACCTGCACCACTGCTTCCGCATCCGGCACGCGAGCTAGCCGGTCGAGGACGGCCGGCTCGTGTCTGACTCAGCGAGTGCGGCCAGCCTGGGTATTCTTACGTTGCATGATCGAGCGCAGCTGGTTTTCGGGCAGGGCCTAGTCCAGCAGCGATAGCTGGGCCATGGCCTGACGCCCCTCGGGGCTATCGTCGTCGGCCTCGAGCACCTTGCGGTAGCCGCGGGCCGTCTGGATGTGGGAGAGGTCGTCGATCCACATCATGGCCTGATCGTAGCTGTCGGCGACGGCATGTTTCAGGCCGCCGTACTGGGTGCCGATCTGGCCCCAGGCGCGGCTGTAGATCCAGTCGCCAAACATGTCCTGGTGCAGATGGACCAGGACATAGTCATGTTCACTTTCCCAACGGACGATCACGGAGACTCCTGCTGCTTGGTGCTCATCGCTTGTTCATCGCGAATGGCCGGCCTAATATGGCTGCGCCGAGCATCGCGGTTTTTCAACTCCGCGGCGAACCCGGCGTCAGGCGACATTGTAAAGCAAGCCCCGCAGAAATCGACGCCGGTTTTGACGTGCCACGCTCGAAGCCGACGCATCGCCGGGCCCGGCCTGGCGCCGGGATGAACGAGACAAGAGGATAGTCATGCGCATCCTGTTGGATGAGAACATTCCGCTGGCGGAAGAATTCTTTGGTGAACTGGGGGAAGTCACTCGCCAGCCCGGCCGCGAGATGACGGCGGCCAGCCTGAGGGGTCACGACATTCTGGTCGTCCGCTCGATCACCAAGGTGAATGCGGCACTGCTGGAAGGCGCCGACAAGCTGAGATTCGTCGGCACCTGCACCATCGGCACCGACCATATCGATACGGACCTTTTGACCGAGCGCGGGATCGGCTTCGCCAGCGCTCCCGGCAGCAATGCCGAATCCGTGGTCGACTACGTGCTTTCCAGCCTGCTGCTGCTCTCCGAGGAGGAGGGCTTTTCGCTCTCCGGCAAGACGGTGGGTATCGTCGGTGCCGGCAACGTCGGCGGGCGGCTGGCGACCCGGCTCGATAACCTGGACGTCGAATGTCTGATCTGCGATCCGCCGCGCGCCGAGGCCGAGAATCGGGACGATTTCCTGGACCTGGATGTGCTGATCGAGCGGGCCGACATCATCTGTCTGCACACGCCGCTGGTGGCCGAAGGCGAACATGCCACGCATCATCTCATGAACCGCGAGCGCATCGAGGCTCTCAAGCCGGGCACGGTGCTGATCAACGCCGGACGCGGCGACTGCCTCGATGGCAATGCCCTGCGTGAACGGCTCGAGCGACAGGCCGATCTGCGCACGGTGCTCGATGTCTGGGAGCACGAGCCGGGAATCGACGAGGAACTGTTCGAGCTGGTCGACATCGGCACGCCGCACATCGCGGGCTATAGCGTCGATGGCAAGATGCTGGGCACCGAAATGATCTATCAGGCGACCATGCGTCATTTCGGTTTGCCGGCGCGCAAGAAGCTGGGCCAGCTCAAGCCTGACCCGTGGTTGCGCAAGATCGTCCTGCACAGCTGGACACCGCCGCTGGAGGCGCTGTCGCTATGCGCCCGGGCCTGCTATGACGTGCGTCGGGACATGCTGGCGTTCGACCGCTACCGCCGCCGCCTGGGCATGGCGGCAGGGTTCGATGCCTACCGCCGCGAATATCCGCCCCGGCGTGAATTCCAGACGCTGCGGGTCGAGCTGAAGAAGAACAAGGGCGGCCTTCGTGACGCTCTGGAAGGGTTCGGCTTCAGCGTCAAGCTCGGCAAATAGCCGAGCCGAAACGAGAGTGCCGTTCGCGACAGCGTCTTGCCGGGCTAGGCGCTCTCGGCTTCTTCCCTGTCGGCATCCTCGCGCTTGACCACGCGATGACCGTCTTCGCTGGTACCCAGCTTCCAGTAGCTCGAAATGTACATCTCCCGCTTGCCCACGCCGCGCTCATCGATCAGATGGCGGCGCAGCTTGCGCATGGCCGAAAATTCGCAGGCAACCCAGATCCCCGAGGTGCCCGGGCGCCAGTCGAATTCGCGCAAGGCGTCGACCAGGCGATCGCTGTCACTGCCCGGGTGCGGATTGATCAGCCAGTCGATCTGCACGCCGTCTGGCAGGTCCAGTTCCTGGATATCCGCTTCGCTGGTCACTTCGATGATGGCACGGCCTTGGGCGTTCGACGGAAGTCGTTCCAGATTGGCGCCTATCGCCGGTAGCGATGTCATGTCGCCAACCAGTAGATACCAGTCCGCGTTTTCCGGCAGCCGTTTGGCTGGCCCCGGGCCGCCGATCAGGATCGTGTTGCCAGGCGCTGCCGCTGCCGCCCAGGTCGCGGCAGGGCCACCGTCTTCATGCAGCACGATATCCACATCGATTTCGCCGTCGCGCTGGTGACGCACGGTGTAGGTTCGCATCACGCTTGACGGGGTTTCCGGCATCGACTCATGGACGGTGGGGATGGCCAGCTTGATATAGGCGCTTTCCTGATCGGCAGGAAATCCCGCCATGCCCTCGCCGCCAAAGGTCAGGCGCAGCATGTGGGGGGTGACGAGCTGACGGTTCAGCACGGTATAGGGTCTGGGGGCAGGTTTAGGCATCGGAACTCCCGGTCAATTCAGGTTGGAAATCATCAGCCGCGACAGTCGCAGGAATGCCTCGAGATCGGCCGGCGCCATCCCGCTCGATAGTCGCGTATGTGCCTCGCGTTCACAGGCATCGACTTGCGTCAGCACGGCGCGGCCATGCTCCGTCAGTGACAGGATCTGGCTACGTCGATCGTCTGGATGCGGGGTCCTGACGATGATGTCGGCATCGATAAGCTCGCGAAGCAGTCGAGTGATCTGGGCCTTGTCGCGCTGGGTATGATGCGCGATGTGCTGTGCGGTGCAGGGTGCCTGGCGACGAATGGCCTTGAGCGTCCGAATGTGGGAAACGGTGAGCGCCAACCCAGCCTCGGCATAGGCCTGGCGCAAGGCTCGCTTGTAGGCATGCATGAGCTGATGCAGGGATTCACCCACCGTCGTACCGGACATGTGTCGCCTTATCGGTTGATAATATCAACCAATTAAGCGCTCGGCGCGGCTAAGTGTCAACCATTCTCATTATCGATTGGCAGGGGATACCAGTCGACCGGATGAGTTCTTGATGCCTGAAACGCAACGCCCCGCGCGATGCGGGGCGTTGCGTGAGCCAATGACGTGGCCTGCGAAAGAGCGGGCTCCGATCACGGCTCACTCGCGATAGGCGGATTCCTTCAGTGCACGGATACGGTCGTCCAGCGGCGGGTGGCTGGCGAACAGCTTCTCCATGACCTTGCGCGTCTGTCCGGTGGTGATGGCAAACGCCGTCAGCGAATCCGGCATCTGGTCCGGCTGGTTGGTTTCGGCTTTCAGACGAGCCAGTGCGTTGATCATGGCGCCGCTCCCGGCATACTTGGCGCCGGCGGCATCGGCACGATATTCGCGGAAGCGCGAGAACCAGGCGACGATGATCGACGCCACCAGCCCGAATACGATCTCGGCGACGATCACCACCACGAAATAGCCCATGAAGCCCAGGCCACCCTCGTTGTCGCGGCTACGCAGGAAGCTGTCGACGACCTGGGCGACTACGCGCGCGAAGAACATCACGAAGGTGTTCAGCACGCCCTGGATCAGCGCCAGCGTGACCATGTCGCCATTGGCGACGTGACCGATCTCGTGTGCCAGGACAGCGCGAATTTCCTCGGGGCGCATGCGCTCCAGCAGGCCTTGGGAAACCGCGACCAGCGCATCGTTCTTGTTCCAGCCGGTGGCGAAGGCATTGGATTGCTGAGCGGGAAAGATCGCGACTTCCGGCATCCGGATGTTGGCCTGCTGCGCCAGTTCGCGAACCGTATCGAGCAACCACTGCTCGGTCGAGTTGCTCGGCTGCTCGATCACCCTGGCCTTGGTGCTCATCTTCGCCATCCATTTGGAGATGAACAGCGATACCAGCGAACCAGCCATGCCGAATACGAAATAGAAGATCAGCAGACTGTTCATGTTCAGCCCGTTGGCATCGAGATAGGGCTCGACGCCCAGTAATCGCAACGTGACGCTGGCGACGAGTACCACCGCCAGATTGGTTGCCAGAAACAGGATGATTCGCATCATCGGTCTTTACCCTCAGTCGTGGAAAAGCGCTACCACCGCCTTGCGCGATAGTCTTAGTTAGCCTGTTATGCGTTATCGCCCGATAATCAGGCAGTTATGAACCGTTAGATACGATTTTCGCGAATAGGTTTCAAGAGGGGAAGCGGCCGCGCAGCGACGCGCGGCCTCATGAATCATTGACGGTAGCGCGACAGGAAGCGAGCGAAGCGGTCGATGGCATCGCTCAGTTGATCCGCCCAGGGCAGGGTCACGATGCGGACATGATCCGGCGTCGACCAGTTGAAGGCCGTGCCCTGCACCAGCAGGATGCGCTCCTGCAGCAGCAGATCGAGCACCATCTGGGCGTCGTCGTGGATCGGATAGACCTCCGGGTCGAGCCGCGGGAAGGCGTAGAGCGCGCCCTTGGGCTTGACGCAGGAAACCCCGGGAATGGCATTGAGCTTATCAAACACCACATCGCGCTGGGCCAGCAGGCGCCCGCCGGGCAGGATCAGGTCATTGATCGACTGATAGCCGCCAAGCCCGGTCTGGATCGCGTGCTGCGCCGGCACGTTCGCGCACAGGCGCATCGAGGCCAGCATATTCAGCCCCTGAATGAAGTCCTCGGCGTTCTGCTTGCCCTGGCCGCCGGACAGAATCATCCAGCCCGAGCGGAAACCGGCACAGCGGTAGCTCTTGGAAAGGCCGTTCATGGTCACGACCAGTTGATCGTCTTCGGCCAGGGCGCCGGTGGAAACGTGCTCGGTGCCATCGTAGAGGATCTTGTCGTAGATCTCGTCGGAGAACACGACCAGGCCATGCTGGCGGGCGATCGTCAGGATCTCCTTGACCACGGTCGGCGGATAGACGGCGCCGGTGGGGTTGTTGGGGTTGATCAGCACGATCGCGCGAGTGCGGGCCGTGATCTTGTCGCGGATATCGGCGATATCCGGCGACCAGTCGGCGGCCTCGTCGCACAGGTAGTGAACCGGGTGGCCGCCGGACAGGTTGGCGGCAGCTGTCCACAGCGGGTAGTCGGGGGCGGGGATCAGCACCTCGTCGCCATCGTTCAGCAGGGCCTGCATCGCCATCACGATCAGCTCGGAAACCCCGTTGCCGATGAACACGTCCTCGACGCCGACGCCGGGAATCCCCTTGCGCTGGCACTCCTGCATGATCGCCTTGCGCGCCGAGTAGAGCCCCTTGGAGTCGCAGTAACCCTGTGCTGTCGGCAGGTTGCGCATCACGTCCTGAAGAATCTCTTCAGGCGCTTCGAAACCGAAGGGCGCTGGGTTGCCGATGTTCAGTTTGAGAATGCGATGGCCTTCGTCCTCGAGCCGCTTGGCATGATCGAGAACGGGCCCGCGAATGTCGTAGCAGACATTGTCGAGCTTGTGCGATTTCCGAATGGGGCTGTTCATGGGGCTTCCGTATGCTGCACAGCCTAAAAAGTCAGGCGGGTGGATAAAGGTTAGAGGGTCAGGGAAGTACTGAATGAAGCCATGAGCCATTCTTGAAGGCGTTCAGGCAGTATCTTCTCGGCGGGCTGCGTCGCCGAGGTTCCAGCATAACGCCGCGCGGGCGCGGCGCAAGGGGCAGAAGCGGCAGGATTTCACCAGCTCAGCAGGGGGAGGGTCAGCCTTCGGATTCGTCGAGGGCTTCCTCGATGGGCTCGGGAATGTCTTCGGGCAGTTCCAGGGTGAGCCTGCCCAGCTTGCCGTCGCGCAGCTCGTGCAGCAGCACTTCCGCACCGCGATGCAGGTTGATCACACCGCCGGCCTTCAGTCCGCCGCGCTTGCGGGCGATCTCGTTCATGATCGCGTGCCCGTCGAAGCCGGCCCTGGCCTGAAGGTCGACCAGCCTGGGGCCGTCGGCGTCCACGATGTCGGTGTCGGTCGGGGGCACATAGACGGGGAGTTCGCTGAGCTTGTAGCGTTCGCGCAGGCTTTCGGGGTAGCGCTTGGCCAGCTCGGCGGCACAGACGATGGCAACGTCGACGTATTCGATCGCGGTGTCTCGAATCGCGCCGCTGGCGGCGAGTCGATAGGCGCTGGCCTGGTTCTCGATCTTGGGCCACAGCACGCCTGGCGTGTCGATCAGCGAGACGCGGCCGTCGATTCGGATCTTCTGCTGGCGCTTGGTCACCGCCGGCTCGTTGCCGGTCTTGGCGATCTTGCGGCCGGCCAGCCCATTGATCAGGGTCGATTTACCCACGTTGGGTATGCCCATCACCATCACGCGGACATCGCGGTCGGCGCGTACCTGGCCTGCCAGTTCATGGCAAAGCGCCGGGATCTGCTTGAGCTCGCGAGCCTGGGTGGTGGTGACGGCAATGGCGCGGCTGTCCGGCTGCGCGTCGAAGAACGCGACCCATTGTTTCGTGGCTTCGGGATCGGCCAGATCGGCGCGGGAAAGAATCTTGAGGACCGGCTTGTGCTCGGTGAGTTCGGCCAGCATCGGGTTGCCGCTGGAGTAGGGCAGACGGGCATCGAGTACTTCGATCACCACGTCGATTTCCGGCAGCGCCTCGGTGATCTGGCGCCGCGCCTTGTTCATGTGTCCGGGATACCAGCCGAGCATACCTGTCTCCTGCCTACTTTTTATGCCTGCGATGACTGCGTCTTACCTGTCGGGCAAGCCCAACGAAAAACGGGCAGCCATCTTACCAGAATGGCTGCCCGCGCGGCGTGAACCGACGGCGTGGATTATTCGCCAGCGTGGAACGTGATCGCCACGGAGTTGATGCAGTACCGCTGGCCGGTGGTTTCCGCCGGGCCGTCCGGGAAAACGTGGCCAAGATGCGCATCACAGCGCCGGCAGGTCACCTCGATCCGGCGCATGCCATGGCTGTCGTCCTGATGCTCCTCGACTGCTGCCGCTGCCAAGGGGCGGTCGAAGCTCGGCCAGCCGCAGTGGGCTTCGAATTTGTGCTCGTTCTCGAACAGCGGGGCGCCGCAGCAGATGCAATGATAGATGCCCTGGACCGGCTCGACCTGATAGTCGCCGGTGAAAGGCCGCTCGGTGCCTTTCTCGCGGGTGACGTGGTACTGCTCGGGAGTCAGCTGCTCGCGCCACTCGGCTTCTGTCTTCTGTACCTTGCTCATGTTCGCTCTCCTCATCGCTTTGGCACTATTCGCTTCGGCTGCGTGCCCTGCATTACAGGCCATTTGTCGGCCGCTGACCAGCCTTGATTGGGTTGTGGTGAAAATCGGTGAAATCAATCGCTTGACACCTCAAAAACGGCTCAGTAACATACGCGCCACTTCGACGGAGCCGAGACATCACGTCCCATTCGTCTAGTGGTCCAGGACACCGCCCTTTCACGGCGGTAACAGGGGTTCGAACCCCCTATGGGACGCCACTCGGTTCAAGCGAAGTACGGTGCGGGAATAGCTCAGTGGTAGAGCATCGCCTTGCCAAGGCGAGGGTCGGGAGTTCGAATCTCCTTTCCCGCTCCATTTTTTGGTAGCGTCAGATAGGCAGTATGGGTCGTGAGCCGGAACGCCGGTCCGATCGATCTCCTTTCCCGCTCCATTTTTTGGTAGCGTCAGATAGGCAGTATGGGTCGTGAGCCGGAACGCCGGTCCGATCGATCTCCTTTCCCGCTCCAATATGCGTCCCATTCGTCTAGTGGTCCAGGACACCGCCCTTTCACGGCGGTAACAGGGGTTCGAACCCCCTATGGGACGCCACTTTCATGATCGCCAGATCATGGCGTCGTCACCGAAAGGTGCCGGCAGCGATAAGCGGGAATAGCTCAGTGGTAGAGCATCGCCTTGCCAAGGCGAGGGTCGGGAGTTCGAATCTCCTTTCCCGCTCCATATCGCAAGCGTAGGAACGGTAGGCGAGGGTCGTGAGCTGGAACGCCAGCCCGGTCGATCTCCTTTCCCGCTCCATATCGCATCTCTTCTTTTGCGTCCCATTCGTCTAGTGGTCCAGGACACCGCCCTTTCACGGCGGTAACAGGGGTTCGAACCCCCTATGGGACGCCACTTTCATGATCGCCAGGTCATGATGTCGCCGCCGGAAGGTGTCGACAGCGATAAGCGGGAATAGCTCAGTGGTAGAGCATCGCCTTGCCAAGGCGAGGGTCGGGAGTTCGAATCTCCTTTCCCGCTCCAGTTTCTGTGATATCTGAAGCGTGATCGAGGGTCGTGAGCTGGAACGCCAGCCCGGTCAATCTCCTTTCCCGCTCCAAATTACGTCCCATTCGTCTAGTGGTCCAGGACACTGCCCTTTCACGGCGGTAACAGGGGTTCGAACCCCGGGCGCCACTCTCTTCGGTTTCTCTCGGATCAGGCTGGCGGCATTGCGGCGTAGTCGGAATTTCCGACGTTGTTCTTATCGGGCCATCCATTCGTCTGCTAAAGATTGAACCCGGCGGGATTGCCCCCATATTGGCTGGCACCTCGTATCGCTTGATGTTGCGAACCTTGATTTCATAAACATGGCAGGAAACCCTGATGGCAGAACCGGCACTGTCCATCCGCGGGCTGACCAAAGTCTACGGTAATGGATTTGAGGCCCTGAAGGGCATCGATCTCGATGTCGCTCAGGGCGATTTTTTTGCATTGCTTGGCCCCAACGGGGCAGGCAAGTCCACCACGCTCGGCATCGTCTGCTCCCTCGTCCAGAAAACGGCGGGGCAGGTGAAGATCCTCGGCATCGATATCGACCAGGACTTTGCCAAGGCCAAATACGCCCTTGGGGTGGTGCCTCAGGAGTTCAACTTCAGCCAGTTCGAGAAGGTCGAGGACATCATCCTCACCCAGGCCGGCTACTACGGCATGCCGATGAAGGAAGCCAGGCCGCGCTGCGAACGCCTGCTCAAGGATCTTGGCCTGTGGGACAAGCGCAACGGCGCCGCCCGCATGCTTTCCGGCGGCATGAAGCGCCGGCTGATGATCGCCCGCGCGCTGATCCATCGTCCGCGTCTGCTGATTCTCGACGAGCCTACCGCCGGCGTGGATATCGAACTGCGTCGCAGCATGTGGGAATACATGCGGCGGATCAACGAGGAAGAGGGCACCTCGATCATCCTGACCACGCACTATCTCGAAGAAGCCGAGAGCCTGTGTCGCAACATCGCGATCATCAATCGCGGCGAGATCATCAAGAACACCTCGATGCGGGGCTTGCTGACCGAGCTGGATACCGAAACCTTCCTGCTCGATCTTGCCGAGCCGCTGGAGACGGCGCCGCTGGTCCAAGGCTTCGAGATCGAGCGGGTCGACTCGCACCAGCTGGCGCTGTCGGTACGGAAAGGCACCGATCTCAACGACGCCTTCCAGCAACTGACGGAGCAGGGCGTACGCGTGCTCTCGATGCGTAACCGCGCCAATCGGCTGGAAGAACTGTTCGTGTCGATGACCTCGCAGCCGGAGGCCGCGACCGGTATCGACAAGCAACCCGAGACATCCCCACAGGCCAAGGAGACGGCGTCTTGAATACCCGGCAACTGCTGATTTCTCTCTGGACCATGGTGGTCAAGGAAGTACGCCGTTTCCTGCGAATCTGGCCGCAGACGCTGGTGCCGCCCTCCATCACCATGACGATGTACTTCATCATCTTCGGCAACCTGATCGGCTCCCGCGTCGGCGAGATGCACGGCATTTCGTATATGTCCTACATCGTGCCGGGGCTGATCATGATGTCCGTGATCACCAACAGCTACTCCAACGTGGCCTCGTCGTTCTTCTCCAACAAGTTCCAGCGCAGCGTGGAAGAGATGATGGTCTCGCCGATGCCCAACTGGGTCATCCTGGCCGGGTTCGTCATCGGCGGGGCGGCGCGCGGGCTCGGCGTGGGGCTGATCGTGACGGTGGTGTCGCTGTTCTTTACCCATCTCGACCTTCACCATCCGCTGCTGACCCTGATGGTGGTGATCATGACCGCCTTGCTGTTCTCGATCGGCGGTTTCGTCAACGCCCTGCTGGCGAAGAAGTTCGACGACATTTCGATCATTCCGATCTTCGTGCTGACACCGCTGACCTACCTGGGCGGCGTGTTCTACTCGATCGATCTGCTGCCGGAGTTCTGGCAGAACGTGACGATGATCAACCCGATCCTCTACATGGTGAACGCCTTCCGCTACGGCATTCTCGGTATCTCCGACATTCCCGTCGGCGGCGCGCTGGTCGCCATTGCCATCTTCATCGTCGCGTTCTGGTTCCTGGCGCTGTGGATGCTCAATCGCGGCAAGGGGATTCGCTCATGAACCAGGATCGACCGCAGACCCTGGTCGACGCACCGCTCGGGGAAGTCTCCAGCTATCCCGAGCGCTACGACGCCTCGCTGCTGTTTCCCATCGAGCGCGCGGCCAACCGTGCGCCGCTGGGCATCGAGGCATCGTCGCTGCCCTTCGTGGGTGGCGACGAGTGGTGGGCGTTCGAACTCTCCTGGCTCGATCTGCGCGGCAAGCCGGTCGTGGCCGTCGCGCGCTTCCGGTTGCCGGCAGACTCGCCCCGGCTGATCGAATCCAAGTCCTGGAAGCTCTACCTCAACAGCTTCAACCAGACGACGTTCGCCGACCGCGAGGCGGTGATCGAATTCCTGCAGCGGGACCTGAGCGCGGCCGCCGGAGCGCCGGTCACCGTGGAGCTGTTTGGTGTCGATGACGCCGCGCTGGCGCCCCGGCCGACGGCTGGGGAGTGCATCGACGAGATCGAAGTCGATATCGACCGCTACACGCCGTCACCGGCGCTGCTTGCCTGCGACGAGGGCGATGTCGTCGAGGAGACGCTGCATTCCCACCTGCTCAAATCCAACTGCCCGGTCACCGGCCAGCCGGATTGGGGAAGCGTGCTGATCGCCTACCGTGGCCCGCGGCTCGATCGCGCCGCCCTGTTGCGATACATCGTCTCCTATCGCCAGCATCAGGACTTCCACGAGCACTGCGTCGAGCACATTTTCGTCGACCTGATGGCGCGCTGCCGTCCGCAGGCGCTGCTGGTGATGGCACGCTACGTGCGTCGCGGCGGGCTGGATATCAACCCATGGCGTGCCACGCCGGGTTGGGCGCCGGAACTGCCCGCACGGCTGCTGCGGCAATGACGCTTTTGACGTAGAGTCAGGCGACCAGGCATTGAGTCTCATTACCGGTATCGTCGAAGGAGCTACACATGGATGCCATGACACTGCTGCACGAGCGCCGCTCGATGGGCAAGTTGGCCGGTCCGGCACCGACCGCCGAGCAGCTGGACGCGCTCTATCGCGCGGCGTTGCGGGCGCCGGATCACAAGGAAATGACGCCATATCGATTCATCGAGATCAGCGGGGAAGGGCTCGATAGGCTGGGTGAACTCTTCGCCCAGTCCGATTACCAGGCCAACCCGCATATCGACGACGGTAGCCTCGACGCCGCCCGCAAGAAGCCCAAGCGCGCCCCCATGATCATCGCCGTGATCGCCAGAATCACCCCCGATCTGCCCAAGGTACCGCCGGTAGAGCAGATCATCTCGGCCGGCTGTGCCGCCCATGCCATGCTTTATGCCGCTTACGCGCAGGGGCTCGGCGCCATGTGGCGCACCGGCACCTACGCGCACGACAAGATCGTGTGGCGTGGTCTCGGCCTCGGCGAACATGAAGAGCTGATCGGCTACCTCTACCTGGGCCAGGCAGGAGGGCGCTACCCCAGCGCGCCGGCGCGCAATCCGGACAAATACGTGGAGCGCTGGTCCTGACTCGGCGGCCTGTCGTGCACGAATAACGTAAAAGGTCGCCGGAAAAGGAAAAATGGCTTGCGATCACAGGTTTAGCTCGATACTATGTGCGCCGTTCTGAACGCAGCGGCACAGCCATTGCGAACGGAATGACAATGCGGAGGGGTGTCCGAGTGGTCGAAGGAGCACGCCTGGAAAGTGTGTAAGTCGAAAGGCTTCGAGGGTTCGAATCCCTCCCCCTCCGCCACGAATTTTGATTAAGCCGCTGATTTCAGCGGCTTTTTCTTTGTCTGTATCTTTTTGACCCACACTTTGACCCACACCTAGCACCTGGCTTCCATAGGCTCCTTCAAGACGTCCTTGGACGGCCTTTCTCCCGTGCTGTCGCTCTTCCTGCAGCTATGCCTCATCTGAGCAGTCATTTCCTAATTCAGGAATGACAGCCGTTCAGGTTTTCGGTACTGTCGTCCTAAGTTTTGTGAGCAGCCGTGAGCTTGGGAGTGGTGACATAGCGTTTCTAGCTTTCTCTTCGGATACACCCATGCAGCTGACACAGTGGGATTGGTGCTGGTTTCTCGGAGAAAAAGACGAACTGAAGCCGCAATCCGCTGCACGAGGGGATGTACCTGCTGGTGCACGGCGAGTGGCGCATCAAGCGGGTGCTGCGCGTGGCCGCCGGCGCCTGGCTTCAGATCAGCGATAACCAGCGCTATGAGAAAGAATTGATTAAGCCTCAGGACATGAAGGACGTGAAGATCCTGGAGCGGTGTGAGATTCGGATTACGCTTTGTCTGAAAAATGATGTCTTGCTAGCCTTTCCTCCCTCAGACTTGGAGGTATTGTCATGGCAGGACGTTACGAGATTTCCGATCAGGGTTGGACATTGATTGAAGATATCGTTTCGCCTGGCACGCCCGCTGGGCGTGGACGCCCACGCCGCGATGACCGGCAGATGCTCAACGGCATCTTCTGGATCCTCTGTTCCGGCGCCAAATGGCGGGATCTGCCCGAACGCTTCGGCCCATGGAAAACGGTCTACCAGCGCTTTCGTCAGTGGCGAGATGACGGCACACTCGAACGCAGCCTGTCACGCCTTCACCTGAAGCTTCGGGAAGATGGTTACATGGATCTCGATACCTGGATGGTGGACTCCACCTCGATTCGAGCGACTCGCTCTGCCGCTGGTGGCAGTAAAAAAGGGGCTCTGGAGAACGGGTAGGCCATGCGCTTGGACGAAGCCGAGGCGGCCTGACCACCAAGATTCACCTGGTTTGCGATGCCAATGGCGTTCCCCTGAGCTTCCTGCTATCGCCTGGTCAGCATGCCGATTCACGCTATCTCGTTCCTGTCATGGAGCAGATCCGCTTGCCAGGTCATACGGGACGTCCCCGCAAGCGCTGCCGCCATCTGCTGGCCGACCGAGGTTACGATAGTGATCGATTGCGTCGCTACTGCGACCGGTACGGAATACGACCGACGATCCGGCACCGACAGATGCACCGTCGCCCCAAGCCAGGACTACCCCGCCTGTTCGAGCGCCCGCGTTATCGGCGTCGCAATGTGATAGAGCGTCTATTTGGCTGGATGAAGGAAAAGCGGCGACTTTGTACTCGCTACGACAAGCTGGCAAAAAGTTACCGTGCCATGGTCACGCTGGCCTGCATCGAGCGCTGTTTACGGGTCTATTTTTCAGACAGAGCGTAGGAAAGTGTTGTGAATAATTAGGTCTATTAAAGAGGGAGAGCGCTTTGTTAAAGTTTTTCCTATTTTATTTTTCATCTATCCTGAGATGGAAAAATGCAGCTTAAGATTCTCTCAGCTTTTTTTATTTTTTGCGGATCATATTTGCCGCTTAGCATAATCCTTCTGATTAAGGACTTTGATGAGGTTGCGCTGAGTGATGATATTTGCTGGGGGTATTTTTCTGGTGAGAGAACATGCTACATACCGTTCTCTAATCCTTTCTTGAGTTTTGGTGCGGTTGCTTTTTGCTTGTCTTGTCTGCTTTTGTCCCTTTGGATTCTCAGCCGGATCAGATGTAAGCATGAAGTCAAGGTTGTCGAAGTTAAACATGTGCCAATGGATTTGATGAATTATGTTTTGCCTTATCTGGTTGCATTTATATCCATAGAGTACTCAGAGTCCAAAGAGTTTCTTGGGTATTTAGTTTTTTTAATGTGGCTTTTTTGGATAACCTACAAGACGGGGCGGGCTATTTTGAATCCCGTGCTTGCTGTCTTCAACTGGAAGCTTTATGAGGTTTCTTATGTTTTAGGGGATAATGGGGCTAAACGAACGGGTGTTATGCTATCTAATTCAGAAGTTATTCCTACAGAGTACGTAAATCATAACAAAGTACAGGATGTAATGATAGTGCGGAGGGAACAATGAGTGATGATTTAAAATCTCTCAAAGAGTTTGATTTTGATAGCGCCAATGTTCATCTTTGGGTATTCAAGACTGGTGTGGATGCAAATAATAAGCAGCTTCCAAGATATACTGGGCGCTGGGTAGAGACGGGACAATATCTTGATGATGGCTTGTCAGAGGTAGCACAGACCGTTGTTGAGGACGTAACAGAGATAACGCCGTACAACATTTTGGCACAAAACAATGAAGGCAGTGCTCTTACTATACCCTTTGAAGAAACGCATGTGGGGTTGATTGTCGATGCCTGTTATGAACAAGATGATAAAAGAAGAATAGATAAAGTGAAGCATCTTACAAATGCCGTTTTTTATGTGGCTAAATTTGTAAGGAATGGTGGGGTCGTCTATGGGATAAAAAGGACTCCTCCAGAGTGGAAGAATGTTAAGCGTCGCAATGTAATCTCTGTAAATAAATAAGGTAATCCCCCGGCTTTGCCGGGGGACTACCCGAGGTTTGACCGTGTGATGCGGTCAAAGGGAACCTCCAATCTCGGCCAAGAGATAGGAAGTTCCCAATGAGAGAGTACCAGAGTCTTGCTCACACAACATGGAACTGCAGGTATCATGTCGTGTTCATCCCCAAAAAGCGAAAGAAGGCGATCTTTGGTGGTATCCGAAAACACCTTGGTGAGGTGTTCCATGAGCTGGCAAGACAGAAGGAGTGCCAGATCGTAGAGGGGCACCTGATGCGTGATCACGTTCACATGTGTATCAGCATCCCTCCGAAGCACTCGGTGTCACATGTGGTTGGCTACATCAAAGGTAAGAGTGCGATATCTATAGCCAGAAATTTCATGGGCAGATCGCGAAATTTCTCTGGTGAAAGCTTCTGGGCGAGAGGTTATTTCGTCTCGACAGTAGGGCTTGATGAAGGAATGGTAAGGGCCTATATCCGGAATCAGGAAAAGGTGGATGAGCATTATGATCAGCTCAAGTTTGGAATGTGAGGCAGCCGCCTTCAGGCGGCTCAGATTCTTGCCCCTTTGAGGGGCTAACAATATAAAGCCCCCGGCTTTGCCGGGGGATACTTACTTTTCGGGATGAAGAGCTGGAGGTTGAGGAGGCGGATACGTTTTCTATCCAAAAAACATTTGATGTTTTGGTGTGTGGATCCACTGTGTTTGCGCTTCACAAGAATAATTGTGAGTCTATTCTTAACTATAAGCAGGCTCATCTGGATAACTTTGATCAGCTTAACCAAGATTCAGATTTTGTGGATCTTTTCGACGATGTTGAGCCGATTAAGAAATATGTTGGTCGAGATAAAATTCAGCTAAGGAGAGCGGCTGCTATTCAGGAAAAGGGGTATTATAGAAACTCCGATTTTATTAAAAGTTTGATAGCAAACAAGGATCGGCTAAAGCTTAATATCTCGGTTGATGGCAATAATAGGATTGTTGTTACTGAAGATGCTTGTCGAGATATATTTCAAGCTCTCCTCGATCATCGTTTGATCTCACATTTTCAAGAAAATGTTTATGACGTTCAACACACTGTAGATGTGCCATAAATCATGTGCGGCCGCTTTGCTCTTTATAGCCCATACCCCGCCTCATTCACGAGGGTGCTGATTGAGCGGTCTGAAGGTACTGACTGGTGGCATCGCTTATCAGGATCGGCTTCTTCAGCGCGAATAGCTGTTGAGTAATGCCAAAACGCTGAAATTTCCCCGCTTCCTTATAGCTCTTTGGAATCAATGGCGACCGTCCAAGCAGCCGTGATCGCCGCCCGCCGCTCCGGTCGCTCGCTTTCTGATGCTGTGGTGGTCTCGCAGAAGCGTCAGCTCAGTGCGGTCAGCTTCGGCAGCCCCTTCAGCAGCGTCGGCCACCACTTGTCGGCGGCGGCACCCAGATGAACGGTGATTCGCCGAGCGTGCAGTCTCAGCGTGGCGGCGACCTTCAGCACCTGCTCGCGCATCCGGCTGAGGCTCCAGCCTTGCCGGGTCTGCCGCTCCAGCAGGCAGCGCAGGCCATGCAGGACCTGGTAGGCGTAGAGGCTGAGCAGCAGGCTCACCTCGTTGCGTGCCATCACGTCCTGAACGGTGGAGGCGCCGCGATCGGTCGACGAGAGGTGCACGTCGAGCGCCGACTTCACCTCGCCCATGTGCGCCTCGGCGCTGCCGCGCTTGCGGTAGAGCGCCAGGACCTTCTCCGGCGGCCAGTCGAACTTGCCGAGGTTGGTGACCAGGAAGAAGGCATGCAGCAGCAGGTCATCGGGGCGTTCCTGCACCACCAGCACCACGCGACGCGGTGCCGACCAAGAGCCCGCTTGATACTCCAGATCGTGGCACCACTCGCGAGGCTGCTCGGGTGGCCGGCCGGGTGGCCGCTTCAGGTGCGGTGCCGCCAGTTTCTGCAGGCCGGAGTGACTGCGCAGTCGGCCCAGGTACTCGATGTCGCACTCTTCCAGGGCCTCCAGCGTCGCGTTGTCGGTGAAACCGGCGTCGATGCGCACCCGAACCTGGGCGCCGGTGCTCTCGTTGAGTCGCCGCACCAGATGCGGGATCCAGGTGTCGGCGTTCTCGGCCGGGCCGGCGTTGCCCTCGCGCAGCAGGCCGCCCACCATGTCGCCGGTTTCTGCCAGCGAGGCGACCAGCGGTGAATAGATCCGCGCGCCGTACAGGCCATGATAGGCCGAGCCGCCCTGGTGGCCGTGGACCTCGATCGGCAGGCCGTCGATGTCCAGCGTCAGCTGCTTGGGGCGCTCGCCGTTCTTCAGCGCGGTCAGGCGCCAGATCACCAGTCGCAGCAGGCCTTCGTGCACGGCATCGATATTGTCGCAGCGCCCGAGGCAGGTCAGCAGCCGCGACAGCGTGGCTTGAGAGGGCCGGTCCTGGGCCAGGGGCGTTGTCCCGCGCGCATCGCTGCAGGCCAGCTGCCAGAGCGGATCACGGCGCAGCGTGTCGGTATCGCTGAGGTCGATCCAGCCCATCGCACGCTGCAGCACCAGGGTACGCAACTGGCTGGCCAGCGAATGAAGGATGCGCAGCGGGTGGCGTCGATCGACCAGATTGTCTTCCAGCGCCTCAATCACGCCGCTGTTGTCGAGGGCCTCACGCAACAGCAGAGCGCCGCTGTCGCTGGTAGTGCGCTGGCCGCTCAGCTCAACACGGACAGCGCCGTTGCATGAGGGCGTCCAGGTGGATAGGCTTTCACCCATAGCGGATGGCTCTCTTGGTTCAGATTCTTGGCGGAACACACTGAATTTTCAAGAGAATACCATCCGCTATCTTCGTTTTCGGGCCGGCCTCATGAATAAGCCGGGGTGAGCTCAACCAAGCACTCTCCCATGCGTTCAAAATGCATATTGCAACCTCGCACGCACTTCATCTCCGCTAGCGCCATTGGCTTCTTCGCCATCCATGTAGCTCATTCCAAGTCGAACATTCTTGTTGGCGTAATAGTTAACGCCCAGTGTTGTTTGCTTACCGTCAGTTGTGGCCAGCCCCACATCACTGTATTTTCCGTCGCCATCTTCAAAACGGGCAATAACTTCCCAGGCTCCTTTGGGCGATGACGGTTCCACTCGCTTGAACGCCCCAGCCTTGTAAGGACGGCTTTCGCCGGTGACAACCCAACCAAGCTGTACGTAATAACCATCAACATCCACCTGGCCTTCTTCGGAATCGAAATATTCGGCCTGGGCATGGAAGGGCCCGGAAGCGCCGGCGAGCTCCAGATTAAACGTGTCGACCTCATCGGCCTGAGTGTCGGCGTCACGCGTGGTATAGCCCGCACCAAGATGAGCAACCAGACTATTCGTTTGAATCGGTGCAAACGTGCCCCGTGCGGTTACTGCCGTGTTATTGAAGTCGTCGCTGCCATTGCCGTCTGCTTCGAAATAGCCGATACCGTAGGTCCAGTTGCTGCCTTTGCCACTGAGCTGGATGCCGCCGCTGCGACCGGGGGTATAACGCTCGGTCATGGCGGATCGCTCAAGGGCCGAGATGTCTTTTGAACTCGTTAATTGTTCCAGGCCGAATGGCTCTTTCTGCTTACCAATAGTCACGGTTGCCGTCGAGCCAAATCCCAGGTAGCGAATGTACAGGTCCTCAGCGGTCCCGCCGTCGGCGCCATCACTCTCAGCCACGTTGAACTGGGTTTTGTACGCCCAGTCGCCAAAGTGGCCCTTGGCGTAGAGGCGTGCCCGGCGCACGTCGAAATCGGTAGTGTCAACACCGTTGTCGTCAGACTGCGTGGCGTCGTAATCCCACTGAATGCGCCCGCCGAGCTGAAAAGACGCTGATTTATCCGACGTTATCACCTTGATACCACTCTCGGTATCGATCACAAGGTCTTTGCCGCTGGTCGTAACGGTTCCGGCCTGTGCAGCAGAAGCGGCAGAAATCGCCAAAGCCAAGCCCAAATATTTCTTGCTCATGATCTGTCTCACCTTTTTGGTTTGCTTATGTGTGTTGAAGCGCTATTAAAGCCTACTTGGCAAAGATTACAGAATAGTTACAGAGAATGGCATCAAAACAGGGCGCCGGTCCGGGTCAGTGACAGGTTCTGGGGCGCTAGGTGTTGCGGCCCTATTCTTGGTCAAGCTAAGAGTTCGCCGCTTAAGTCCCAGGACTCTGACAAATAACAATTGAGAAGGTGATTATAGACCCAACTTTTCCCGGATAATCTGATCGCGCAGGACTCCATTCGATTTTTCGGAGCAAGCCAGCTCTCGCTCCACAGCGATAATGCGGGCGGCCAGCTCAGCTTTGGTTTGGCGCATCAAGTAATGCATGCGACGCCGCTCCGCATCGCTGGGTCTTTCCACCTCGCGAGCAAGTGGCCGACCAACAGTACGCCGCCGGCGAACAGGTTGGGCGGCTTCTTCGTATAATTGACGGCATTCAGGATTTCGAAGAATGGTGGATTCGGAAACACCAACTCCCGTGTCGGAGAGTTCATGCGATATTCTCGAAATACGTCCCAGCGTCACGGGGCTGTCGATTTCTTGTAGCCGACTGATCGCCCGGCGCACGATCGTAACGCTTCGATTGCGACGCTGCTGATGACTGCGTTTCAAACCAGCCATCGCAGCCTCTGAACGTGCCTTACTGGATTGTCGTGTCATCTCTCCTTCCTCCCGATGATCAGTATGACGGGATTTGCTGCCGCCTGATCAGCTTGCTCAAGAAGTTCCATCTCGGCCAGCACATCGTCGCAGCTCAACATGGCTTCCTTTGCCTTGCGCCCTTCCGCGGGTAGGTTCTGTGCTTCCGCCATTTCTGCCATCTGCGCACAGGCCTGCCGGTAGATGATAACTTGGTCGCGCTTGCGCCAGTCGGGTGCATTCCCGGCACAGCCGATGCAGGCGAACTTGATGGGACACTGACTGGCCACTGTGCAACGTCCACCGATAACCGGGATCAGTGCACCCACCTGCTCCTGCGCGGCTTCGACCTGCCGCCGGATTTGCGCTGGGGATCGTATATGGGTACGGGACAGATCCACACGGCTTTCAAAGATCTTTCGTTGCAACTCCACCAGCCTGGCCGGCGTCGGCTGGGAATAGTATTCGGTCACTCGCACATCTCGCTGCTTCATGAGTAGTGCGATCACATCCACAGGCGTGTTTAACGCCCGCATTTCGGTGGCAAAGCCGTGGCGCAGCAGGTGGGAGGTGACCCGTACGGCCTCACCGGCAGCAGTTTGCAGCGAGATACCGTGCAACATGATAGACATCGTCGCATTGATATCCTTATGGCTGAAATGCCTTCCGGCATGCTGCCATAAGTAGGGCGCCGGTCGAAGTTTATGCCGTAAACTTCTGGTAGGCGGGATGGTCTCCAGGCTCTGTCCCCGCTCTCGTTGGAACTTCCACCAGGCATGTAGCGCTCTCATGCAGCGTTCGTCAATATAATAGGGTTCCTCTGCCTGGCGCCCCTTGGGGATCGCGCGGAAGGCAATCGCTTCACGCTCCTTGGCGAGCAGCACTCGTGATAAGTGCTCTTGACTCAATCTGATCTGCAGGAACTCGTTCATGCGAGCACCGGTCTTGGTCATGATCTGAATGGCCGCATGCCCGACGAGAGCAGCTAGCCTGAGTGCCTCCAGTGGAATAAAGGTTATGCCAATATCCCGCGAGATTCGCTCCAACCAATGGGATGTCGACAGCCCCCAAGTTGATTGGGGCGGAAGTTGGAAAGCCCCCTTTGAGTAGCCGTTAAGCGTCAGAAAGTCAGAATCGGTAACTTGAGACTTCAGTACATTGGCCTGCAGAAGCTCGATGAACCAGTAGGGCTCTATCAAAGTGGTATCATTGCGAGCATGGCCACTCTCATAGCTTAGGAAGTAACCTGCCTGGTCACATACCGTCGCACGTATACGCTGACGCTGATCCTGATGATAATAGAAGTCTTCTGCCACGGGCTCATGCACAGAACGCAATGTTGCTGCATCCCAGAGCCTGAAATGCTGCTGTGTCGGTCGAGTGCGGCCTGATGTTGATACCGTTTCATCGGTGATCGAGAATGACATCGGCAGGGCCTCCCCCTCCCGTTCATGATGGGCAATGGCATCCTGGAAGGCTGTATGCAGTCGCTCGACCTGAGTGCATCGACGCTCGGCCACATCACGAAGCAGATAGAATCGATCGTGGACAACGGCGGTCGCTGCCTTGCGACGCATCCTCTGGTCGGTTCTCACGTCTCGGTGGATGGTGGAGCGGTGCCAGAAGTGGTCATCCTTCAATCCACTGAGCTGCCAGGGCGCCACGGCCCGGCGCTGCTCGGGCGTCAGTCTGAGCAGGTAATCCTCTTGTTTGCGCAGCAGGCGGAAGTAGGTCTGCAGGAACCGACCGCGTTTGGGTGAGCCTTCTTCCGGCACTACCTCTCCATCATGGTATCTTCGGTAAAACACTTCGGGGTCTAGTGCGTCGATATCCGGTAGCTTCAACAGTTTCAGATAGCGCGACATGCTGGCAAAGAAGGTGATGTCGTTGCGCCGATTTCCGTCGGCGAAGGTCATGACAAAGAAGGCCACATTTCGCAGTTTCGGCTGCGAAATGGAGTGTATCATTCGTCGTTGTGACTCCTTGAAATACTGCCCCATGCTCGGTGATTCCAGAAAGGTCAACGGCAGGTGATGGAGTGCCGGCGATACGCTGTCGAACACCATCTGCAGAGTGATATCCTTCCATACCCGCAATGGTCTCGCCTGATGCCCCGTTTCTTCTTCCCAACGACGTATCTCTTGCTTAATGCGACGATCGTTGTGCTCGGAGAGCCGCAGAACCTCACTATAAGCGACTGTATGGCCCTCGCGGTGGAGGTGCTCAATGGTCAGACGTGTGAGTCGCGTGAGAACTTCACGTGAGCGCCGCGTATTGGCAAGAGAATAGCGGAAGGTATTGAAGTCACGACGCCAGCCTTCATAGGCCTCACGGGTGTCGACAGAAGTGTTCAGAAGCTCTTCGGCTAATGCGGCCACGTAATGGCGCGAATACCCTGACACGGTGGCTACGCTGAATCCTAAGCATCTGCTGATGTCGGCCAGCTTGAACCCGGCTTATTCATGAGGCCGGCCCGAAAACGAAGATAGCGGATGGTATTCTCTTGAAAATTCAGTGTGTTCCGCCAAGAATCTGAACCAAGAGAGCCATCCGCTATGGGTGAAAGCCTATCCACCTGGACGCCCTCATGCAACGGCGCTGTCCGTGTTGAGCTGAGCGGCCAGCGCACTACCAGCGACAGCGGCGCTCTGCTGTTGCGTGAGGCCCTCGACAACAGCGGCGTGATTGAGGCGCTGGAAGACAATCTGGTCGATCGACGCCACCCGCTGCGCATCCTTCATTCGCTGGCCAGCCAGTTGCGTACCCTGGTGCTGCAGCGTGCGATGGGCTGGATCGACCTCAGCGATACCGACACGCTGCGCCGTGATCCGCTCTGGCAGCTGGCCTGCAGCGATGCGCGCGGGACAACGCCCCTGGCCCAGGACCGGCCCTCTCAAGCCACGCTGTCGCGGCTGCTGACCTGCCTCGGGCGCTGCGACAATATCGATGCCGTGCACGAAGGCCTGCTGCGACTGGTGATCTGGCGCCTGACCGCGCTGAAGAACGGCGAGCGCCCCAAGCAGCTGACGCTGGACATCGACGGCCTGCCGATCGAGGTCCACGGCCACCAGGGCGGCTCGGCCTATCATGGCCTGTACGGCGCGCGGATCTATTCACCGCTGGTCGCCTCGCTGGCAGAAACCGGCGACATGGTGGGCGGCCTGCTGCGCGAGGGCAACGCCGGCCCGGCCGAGAACGCCGACACCTGGATCCCGCATCTGGTGCGGCGACTCAACGAGAGCACCGGCGCCCAGGTTCGGGTGCGCATCGACGCCGGTTTCACCGACAACGCGACGCTGGAGGCCCTGGAAGAGTGCGACATCGAGTACCTGGGCCGACTGCGCAGTCACTCCGGCCTGCAGAAACTGGCGGCACCGCACCTGAAGCGGCCACCCGGCCGGCCACCCGAGCAGCCTCGCGAGTGGTGCCACGATCTGGAGTATCAAGCGGGCTCTTGGTCGGCACCGCGTCGCGTGGTGCTGGTGGTGCAGGAACGCCCCGATGACCTGCTGCTGCATGCCTTCTTCCTGGTCACCAACCTCGGCAAGTTCGACTGGCCGCCGGAGAAGGTCCTGGCGCTCTACCGCAAGCGCGGCAGCGCCGAGGCGCACATGGGCGAGGTGAAGTCGGCGCTCGACGTGCACCTCTCGTCGACCGATCGCGGCGCCTCCACCGTTCAGGACGTGATGGCACGCAACGAGGTGAGCCTGCTGCTCAGCCTCTACGCCTACCAGGTCCTGCATGGCCTGCGCTGCCTGCTGGAGCGGCAGACCCGGCAAGGCTGGAGCCTCAGCCGGATGCGCGAGCAGGTGCTGAAGGTCGCCGCCACGCTGAGACTGCACGCTCGGCGAATCACCGTTCATCTGGGTGCCGCCGCCGACAAGTGGTGGCCGACGCTGCTGAAGGGGCTGCCGAAGCTGACCGCACTGAGCTGACGCTTCTGCGAGACCACCACAGCATCAGAAAGCGAGCGACCGGAGCGGCGGGCGGCGATCACGGCTGCTTGGACGGTCGCCATTGATTCCAAAGAGCTATAAGGAAGCGGGGAAATTTCAGCGTTTTGGCATTACTCAACAGCTATTCGCGCTGAAGAAGCCGATCCTGATAAGCGATGCCACCAGTCAGTACCTTCAGACCGCTCAATCAGCACCCTCGTGAATGAGGCGGGCTCACCACTTGATAGGGCACTGGTACGGGAAACATTGTCCTGAATCCGTGAAGCCGGCGCCGACACTTTCCCTATCACCGCCAGCGAGCACTTTTTGATCATTCGCCCCGTGCAAGTTGGCTTTCGCAAGCCCGTTATTGCCAAAACCCACCGTGCTGATCGGTGCTGACGGCCCGTTTTGTCATGCCTTTCCACCCGCCAGGCACGACATATCTGGCGATCGCGTGTCGCTTGGAACTGCTTGTGGATAGAGTGTCGCCGATTGACGGTCAGCATGGCGTTCCTCGTGGATAACGCAGTCGGCTCCGCAGCGTCTTGAGCACCGTCATGCGCCCGATATCCTGCCCGAAGTCGAGGATGATCTGCCGTGCCTTGTGAATCACGAGAGCCGCACGGTGCACCAGCTCTTGTAGCACGGTGCGCAGCCGGCGCCGCTTGGCCGGGTGGCGAACCGGGCTCAGCTCGCCGGTCATGCCCAGCTGTCCCATCAGGCGCAGGATGTTGTAGGCCAACTGGGCGAGATGCAGGATCAGATCGTTGGTGGCGAACTTGCCGGACGGCAAGCGCTCCAGGTCGAGATCGGTCTTGATCTCGCTGTGAAACTGCTCATGGGTGGCATGCGCCTGGTAGCGTTTGATCACCGCCTCCGGCGCCTCGTCCAGGCTGGTCCACCAGCCTTCCAACTCATAGTCCGGTTCGAGCAGCAACTGGCCATCGCGATCGGCGGTGCGCTCTACCAGGCGCATCACGCGTTGGACGACGTATTCGGTCTTGTTGTCGTCGTGGATCGAGACGGTCTGCGGCCACAGCGCCTGGCTGTCGAAGCCGCTGTCCTCGCGTAACAGGATCGGTTGCTTGGTCAAGCATTGGGCGCGAGGCAGTACCCGCTCCAGGAAGGCGTTGCTCTCCTTCATGGTGTGCTGCTTGCCAGGCCGCAGTTCCAGACCCAGGCACCACCCTTCGTTGCCCAGGTAGGCGGCGATCGGGGTGTAGCCATCGACCTTCTGGTAGGTCCGCGAGACGCCTTCCTTCTTCGAGTTGCTGTTGTCCATGACGAAGGTGTCGATGTCCAGGCAGACGTGCGTCGTCTCGGCGGTGATCGGTGCTTCGATCAGTGACAGCAGGGTCGTGGACCAGGTGGCGGTGCGCGCCTGCAGGTCGTTGGCGGCAAGTTTTTCCAGCCGCTGTCGCAGCGTCGCCGCGCTCGGCACCTTCTGCAGGGTCAGCAGTTGTTGGAAGGGCTTGTCGCGGCGGAAGTTCTCGACAGCGTCATAGTCGCTCATGCCCAGACACAGCAGGCCCAGGTAGCTCTTGATCACGTCACTGGTGCGCATGCCCAGCGTGGTGGGGAAGCGGCTGTCGATGCTGTCGACGCCAGCGATCTCGAAGCATTGCCCGATGATGGACAGCCCGGCGTGGCTGGTGAGGGTGCGGCGACTGGCGCGGAACTTTATGTTGGGCATGGCACTGTCTGGGTGAATGGCGATAATGGCTATATTGCCATGCAGGTCAGTGGGTTAGAAGTGCTTCCGGGGGCCGGTCTCACGGATTCAGGGCTACTATAAGGTCAATAGAGTAAAGAATCCGTTGGGGAGGAGGCTGATGCGCATTGGTCAGTTGGCGCAGTTGGTAGGGGTCGAAACACAGACGATCCGCTTCTATGAACCCCGCCTCATTCACGAGGGTGCTGATTGAGCGGTCTGAAGGTACTGACTGGTGGCATCGCTTATCAGGATCGGCTTCTTCAGCGCGAATAGCTGTTGAGTAATGCCAAAACGCTGAAATTTCCCCGCTTCCTTATAGCTCTTTGGAATCAATGGCGACCGTCCAAGCAGCCGTGATCGCCGCCCGCCGCTCCGGTCGCTCGCTTTCTGATGCTGTGGTGGTCTCGCAGAAGCGTCAGCTCAGTGCGGTCAGCTTCGGCAGCCCCTTCAGCAGCGTCGGCCACCACTTGTCGGCGGCGGCACCCAGATGAACGGTGATTCGCCGAGCGTGCAGTCTCAGCGTGGCGGCGACCTTCAGCACCTGCTCGCGCATCCGGCTGAGGCTCCAGCCTTGCCGGGTCTGCCGCTCCAGCAGGCAGCGCAGGCCATGCAGGACCTGGTAGGCGTAGAGGCTGAGCAGCAGGCTCACCTCGTTGCGTGCCATCACGTCCTGAACGGTGGAGGCGCCGCGATCGGTCGACGAGAGGTGCACGTCGAGCGCCGACTTCACCTCGCCCATGTGCGCCTCGGCGCTGCCGCGCTTGCGGTAGAGCGCCAGGACCTTCTCCGGCGGCCAGTCGAACTTGCCGAGGTTGGTGACCAGGAAGAAGGCATGCAGCAGCAGGTCATCGGGGCGTTCCTGCACCACCAGCACCACGCGACGCGGTGCCGACCAAGAGCCCGCTTGATACTCCAGATCGTGGCACCACTCGCGAGGCTGCTCGGGTGGCCGGCCGGGTGGCCGCTTCAGGTGCGGTGCCGCCAGTTTCTGCAGGCCGGAGTGACTGCGCAGTCGGCCCAGGTACTCGATGTCGCACTCTTCCAGGGCCTCCAGCGTCGCGTTGTCGGTGAAACCGGCGTCGATGCGCACCCGAACCTGGGCGCCGGTGCTCTCGTTGAGTCGCCGCACCAGATGCGGGATCCAGGTGTCGGCGTTCTCGGCCGGGCCGGCGTTGCCCTCGCGCAGCAGGCCGCCCACCATGTCGCCGGTTTCTGCCAGCGAGGCGACCAGCGGTGAATAGATCCGCGCGCCGTACAGGCCATGATAGGCCGAGCCGCCCTGGTGGCCGTGGACCTCGATCGGCAGGCCGTCGATGTCCAGCGTCAGCTGCTTGGGGCGCTCGCCGTTCTTCAGCGCGGTCAGGCGCCAGATCACCAGTCGCAGCAGGCCTTCGTGCACGGCATCGATATTGTCGCAGCGCCCGAGGCAGGTCAGCAGCCGCGACAGCGTGGCTTGAGAGGGCCGGTCCTGGGCCAGGGGCGTTGTCCCGCGCGCATCGCTGCAGGCCAGCTGCCAGAGCGGATCACGGCGCAGCGTGTCGGTATCGCTGAGGTCGATCCAGCCCATCGCACGCTGCAGCACCAGGGTACGCAGCTGGCTGGCCAGCGAGTGGCGGATGCGTAGCGGGTTGCGGAAGTCGACCAGATTGTCTTCCAGCGCCTCGATCACGCCGCTGTTGTCGAGGGCTTCACGCAGCAGCAGGGCGCCGCTGTCGCTAGTGGTGCGCTGGCCGCTCAGCTCAACACGGACAGCGCCGTTGCATGAGGGCGTCCAGGTGGATAGGCTTTCACCCATAGCGGATGGCTCTCTTGGTTCAGATTCTTGGCGGAACACACTGAATTTTCAAGAGAATACCATCCGCTATCTTCGTTTTCGGGCCGGCCTCATGAATAAGCCGGGTGAACAGCAGGGCTTGTTGCCGCCGCCTGATCGGCAGGACAACGGTTACCGTGTCTATACCGAGAAGCATGGTGAGGGGCTGGCCTTCATCCGTCGCTGCAGAATCCTGGGCCTGTCACTGGCTGAGATTCACGAACTACAGAGCTATCAGGACGACCCTCATCAGCCTTGTACCGCCGTCAACGCCTTGCTCGATGATCACATCTCTCATGTGCGGTCGCAGATAACCGCTCTGCAAGCGCTTGAGAAACAACTCGTTTCACTGAGAGCGAGTTGCAACGATGACCGGGAGGTTGAGGCGTGTGGGGTTCTTGCTGGAATTAGCGAAGGAAACATGCACCAGCAGTAGGTGAAGCATCAACCAGATAATCCGATGAGATGCCGGTCTGTCTCACTCTCATGCAAAGGTAAGATCAACCATTTAATCCGCTTACCCTCAATTCCTAGCCCCACAGCTACTCACTTTGCGTCGGAAATGGAGCTCCTACGCTTTCTTCCGCCTGGTGGTGTCGTTGCTCCGATGTCCATAACGACTTGAGGAAATTAATCACAGAGCGGATCTCGGCGGGGGTCAGGACATCCTCGAAGGCCGGCATGGTGAGTCTCTCGGTCTTGTTCCAGGGATCGCGCCATCCCTCGGCGATGATCCGGTAGAGCATAGCATCGGAGTGTTTCCAGGTATGTCCCTCCGGCCCGTGAGGGGGAGCCGGCAATTCGCCCTGGGCATTCTGGCGCTCCCAGTTCGGCTGGCCCTCGCCCTCGCTGCCGTGGCAGCTGGCACAGTACTGCTGGTAGATCCTTTCTCCCTCTTCCAGCCGAGAGGTATCGCGCGAAGAGGGGCCACCCCCCGCCATGGCCTGCCCCGCGGCACTCATCAGCAGCCACGTTGTGACAAGGATCAAGCGCTTACGCATCGAGCGGTGTCCAGGTTTGGCCCTGATCTTCGCTGCGCATGAGCTCCCCCTCGCGATCCAGGGCGTAGAGCGTTCCTTTCGGCGCAAGCGTAAGCGCGACGAGCGTCGGGCCATCACCCTTTACTTGCTGCCACTCCTGGCCGCCATTGACGCTGCGCCACAGTCCTTGCTCCGTGGCCACATAGACGTGCTCGGGATCGTCGAACTTGTAGGCCAGATCATAGACCCTGCCTGCATCGAGCTCTCCGGTCGGTCGCCAACCGCAGAAGCAGTCCATCGACAGGCGAACCGCATCGTCGGACACCGCATAGATCCAGCCGGTCTGCATGCTACCCTCCATATCGGAGTGGACGAGCCGACGAACGGCCTGGGCAGGACCGCTATCCATCTTCTTCCAGGTCGTGCCGGCATCTTCGCTCTGGTAGAGGCCGTCATCGACGACAACAGCATAAAGCGTTTCTGGCTGGTTACGATGCACGGTGAATGCGATAACGTTTTGGCTAGGCAGCCCCTCATCGATCTCGTGCCAGCTTTCTCCCTGATTGATGCTGCGCTGCACTCCGATCGAGGGGCCCGCGATATAGAGAGCCTGTTCGGCGGTTGCCGATACCGTTACCAACCGTCCCTCCGCTACTTCGTGGGGCAAGCGAATCATCGTCCAGGCCGCCCCGCCATCCGTGCTCTCGAAAAGCTGGTTGGCCTGGACCTTGAGCGTAAGCGTTCATTCGGGGACGTAGTAGACGCCCCCAGGCAAGCTGATCACTTCACTTCATGAAGCGGTGTCAGTAATTGCGGCGAGACTTTGTACTGTGTGGTTCCGTCTTCGGCCAGCACGATCACGCTCTTGCGGTTGATCTTGGTAACGATGCCGAACGCCCGTCCCTCCCGGGTGCTGAAGGAGACCTTGAGCCCGACACGCAGCTGGCTCAGCGCCTGCAGGGTTTCCTGTTCCTTGAGTTCATCGATGCGCTGGCAGATGACGTCATTGAGCTCCAGTAACTGATCGAGGGTCATCTCATCAATGCGCATGGCGAACGGCCTCTGGTGATTCGGGCTGTCTGTGCGGATGACGGGGATCGAGCAACGAGCGTAACGGCTTGTCCGCGAAGTGGGTCTTCCACCGTCTTGGCGTCAGTTGCGCGACCTCCCTGGCCGGGTGTTGGCTGATGCGCTGCAGCACATCCACCAGATAGGTGTACGGATTGACGTCATGCAGTTTGCAGGTGGTGATCAGGCTTTGGATGAGCCCGAGGTGTTCGGCGCCGAGTTCCGTCCAGCAAAACATCCAATTTTTCTTGCCCATTGGAATGGGGCGCAGCGCCCGCTCCAGGTGGTTGGTGTCCGGTTGTACGTCTGGATCTTCCAGGAACACGGTCAGGCTCGCTTCACGGCTGAGCATATAATTCAGGGCTTTGGTCAGCGCATCGCTGGGCAACAGCTCGCCACGTTCCAACTGATCGCGGCACCACTGGAAGAAGTCGTCGACGACTGGCTTCGAGTGCGCCAACCGGTACTGGCGCTTCGTCTCGCCAGTGAGCTGTTGAGCACGGATGTTGTCTTCGTTGTGATAGAGCTTGGCGATCTGCTGAAGCGCCTCGCCAGCCTGCTGCGGATGCTCCTTCTGGGCCTCGATGAAGTAACGCCGGCCGTGGACCCAGCACTGGGCATGGGTAACGCCGTCCTGTGCTGCGGCGTAGCGGGCATAGGCGGCGTACCCGTCGCTGATCAGCGTGCCGGTGAACTGCTCGCTCAGCACCTGCTCGATGTGGCCCCGTCCACGGCTGTTGGAGTAGGTGAACACCACCTCATCGTCATCGCCGTACAGCGGCCAGAACCAGCCGGATTTCATTTTGCCTTTTTGCGGGCCAGCCCGGCCCTGATGGCCGGCCTTGATTGGCGTTTCGTCCATGGCCAGCACCCGGCTGCGCAGCACATTATCGGTCTGGGCATCGACGATGGGGCGCAGCAGATCGATGGCGCGTTTGACCAGGTTGCTCAGCGTGCTGCGGCTGACGGTGACCCCAGCCTGCTGAATGCGCTGATGCTGGCGGTACAGCGGCAGATGGAACTGGAACTTGTCCACCAGCAGTCCGGCCAGCAGGCTGACATCGGCCAGGCTGTTGTCGAGCACGTTGGGCGGCGCCGGGGCGGTCACTGGCTTGTCGGTGCCTTTGCGGCGCAATACCGGGCGTTCGCACTGGAGTACCACATAGCTGGCCGCTCGCTGGGCTAGCCGGAAGGTAGTCTTGGTTCCGAGGATTTCATACCGATCGGCGTCCGGCCCAGTCAGCTCCGGCGGCAGCTGCTCGATGACTTCCACCGGCACATCGGCGCTGAAGCGCAGACCGGTATCGTTCAAGCAGTCATCGTCGCGCTGCTTCTTGGCGGTGCCGCGCTGATAGGCGCCGACCGTGCGCTTGTCATCCTCGGGCGCCTTGTCCGGGACGGGCGCCTGCTCCGGCTGGAACAGGCTGTCCTGTCCCGGCAGGTCAAAGACCTGCTTCTCGGACTTGGGGCCGAACAGCTGCTTCTTGAACCAATCCAGCTGGCGCTGCATCCCCTGAACCTGCTCGCGCAGCAGCGCGTTCTCCTCGACCAGGGCCGAGTGAGACGGTGCGGTGGGTTCAGGCGTGCAAGCAGTTGATTTCATGGCCGCTATTATACCGGACCCTGAGTGCTTACGCTGCTGAAAAACGCTTGAAGCGGCGAACTTTTTGCACCTCAATGCCGTCGATCAGCAGCTGCAGATCGGCCAGCGTCAACGCTCGCTGGCCAGACGCTGACGCACGCACCTGGAACTGACCCCGCTCCAGGCGCTTGGCCCACAAGCAATAACCGGTGCGGCTGAAGTACAGCATCTTCATCTGGGTCTTGCGCCGGTTGATGAACACAAAGTACTGGCCACTGAGCGGGTCGCGGTTGAGCTGGTTGCGTACCAGCGCGCTCAGTCCCCGGAAGGACTTACGCATGTCGGTGGGCTCGGTGCACAGCCAAATCCGGGCCTGGCTATCGAGCCCGATCATCCGTTCTGGCTCAGCCGCAGTTCGACGCCATTACCCAGACTCAACACAATAGTCCAACCTGGCCCGCAAGACGGCGAAGCGCCCATCAATGCCGACAGATCCAGAAAATCCGACTGCTCGGTCTCGGTCGAGTCAGAGACCGGGCTTTCGCAAAGCCGCTTGCGCCAGCTGCGAAAGCTGGCATAACCGATGCCTTGTTGCTTACAGAACTGCAGCGCGGACAGGCCGCTGTGGCGCTGCTGATCAATCAGACCCTGCCATTGGTCCGGAGTGCGGCGCTTGCTCATGAGAGTAACCTCGTGTTGATGAGTGTGAGGTTACTTTAGGGTCACGCTCGCTGGGATGGCAGGGCGTCCTGGAATGAACGCTTACCCTTGAGCAGCCGTTCGCTTGTTTGGTCATAACTCAGCGCTGGCAATGCCTCCTCGGCGGCCCCGGCCGTGCCGACGAAGCTCAGGCTGGCCATGACCCAGCTCGTCAATGACAGGGCACGCCAGAAGCGACTCGCGATCTTGTTCATTGCAATATTTCCTCGAATAACGGCTAGCCGATGCTGCCCAGCGCAGGGAAGGTGCGCAATAACCAATAGGACAGTTCGGACAGTTTGCCAGTAACCATCAGGATACCCATCAGGATCATGATCAGCCCGGCCGTCAGATGCATGGCTCGGCCCCAGCGGCGCAGGAATGGCTGGTGGTGCAGGAAGCGATCGAGCGACACCGCCGTCAACAGAAAGGGCACCCCCAGGCCCAGCGAATAGATGCCGAGCAACGCCATACCGCTCGAGGCATTGGCCGTCGAGGCGCTGACAGTCAGGATGGCGCCCAGGATCGGGCCGATGCAGGGGGTCCAGCCGAAGGCGAACGCCACACCCAGGAGGTAGGCTGCACCAGGCCCCCCGCCCGCTTCCTTGAGCCGGTTGATCAACCGCCATTCCCGCTGTAACCCATGCAGCGGAATGAGCCCGGTCATGAAGGCACCGAACAGGATGACGATGAGGCCGCCGACCAGGTTCGCCTCCTGGCGATAGATCAGTAGCAGGCGCCCGATGGCCGTGGCACTGGCGCCCAGCATCAGGAATATCGTGGTGAACCCGAGCACGAACCAGATCGACTGGGTCAACACCCGGAGTCGTTCCCGTCGATCCGCTTCTCGTATCTGCCCCAGCGAGCGCCCGGCGACGAAGGAAAGATAGCCCGGCACGAGCGGCAAGACACAGGGCGAAGCGAACGAGATCAGGCCCGCCAGAAAGGCCGTCGCCAGGCCGATATTGGCAAGCTCCAGCATCCTCGCTTATCCCGCGGCTAGGCTTGGAACTTGGATATGGGCCGCTCGGACGGCACCTGGTGATCCGCTGATAGACGATTGGCGGATGCCGTCTCCGTGGGTACCGCTGTGGAGGCTTCCACCCCGGCTTGCGCGTCGGTGGCTTCACTCGGGTCAGTTGATTTGCCTGTCTTGTGCTTGCATTTCATCATGCAAAGCCCCAGTCCACACATGACGAGACAAGGCAAGAGGCTCACCAGGAGAGGCGCGAGGCCGAGCAGGACCAACTGATCCCAGCCCATGGCAAGGCCACCGGCCACCGCCACGGCGCCCAGCAGCATCCATCGGCGCGGGCCTGTTACCAGGCCTTTCAGTCCGGCTTTCTCTTGTCTCTTTTGGGGCTTGTCGTCACAGCAACTCATGGCGCGTCCTCCTGGGTGGTTTCTATGGTTTCGGCAAGAAAGTTGATCATTTCAGGGGTATCCCACTCGGCCTCCCCGACCAGGCGTCCGATCTCTCTGCCCTGGCGGTCGAGCAGAAGCGTCGTGGGAATACCCACGGCACCCAGGTTCGCGCTGGCCATGCCGGTTGGATCGACGTAGGGAGCGAGATGCTCGATCCCCACCTCCTGATAGAATTCGTTGACGACTTCGATGCCCTTGCGGTCTATCGAGAGCGCGACGACCTCGAAATCCGTACCACCCAATTTAGCCTGGAGGGCATCCAGGGTGGGCATCTCCTCGCGGCAAGGGCCACACCAGGTCGCCCAGATGTTGAGCAGGATCAGCTTTCCTCCAAAGGTGGTCAGCGTCAGCGGGGTACCGTCGCCAGCCTCGAAGCTGATTTCCGACACCTCGCGTGGGCTTTCCCAGAGAAGAAACCCATTCGGCCCCACACGTTCGGGTGGTTCGGCGACGGCCGAAGAGGTGATCATTCCCCACAATGCCACCGCTACCCAACTGGTTCTGATCAGTTGTCTCATGACCAAGGCTCACCTTCAGTGGGTGGCGTAAACTTCAGGGGTATCGGTCGGCTGAAAGGCCAGGGTGTAGACCTCTAGTGGACCCTGTTTCTCGCCCGACATTCCCGGTGAGCCAAGCGGCATGCCGGGTACGCTCAGGCCTTTGATGAAAGGTTTCTCTTCGAGTACCTGGGTGACGCTTTCCACGGGAACGTGGCCCTCGAAGACGTAATTGTCGATGAGCGTGGTATGGCAACCCTGCAGTTCCTCGGAGACATCGTGCTCGGCTTTCATCTTCGCGAGATCGTGAGTATCGATTGTCTCCACCTCGAACCCGCTTCGTTCGAGATACTTGGCGTATTCGGCGCAGCAGCCACAGTTGGGGTTCTTGTAGAGGGTTGCTGATGTTTCGGCTCCCAGTCCCGATAGGGGAAAGGCCAGCAGCGCAGCCATGGTGAATTTCTTCAGGTGTTTCATATACGGAGACTCCATAAGGTTCACGAGAACGGTCGGCAGCGAGGCCGGTTATACTTTCGCGCCATCAATTGAAAGTGTTGACGACAGTATGGCGAATACGATCCCACACCCCGGTGGATAATTCCTCTGGTCCTTCTGCCAACACCTTTACATAGAAAACTAGGTGCTCCGGATCGAATTTGAGCCCATGAAAGCGGGCCCGCATCCGTCCTGTTTGGTCGATGACATGAGTCACGACGCCATGCGCCTGGACGCCCTCGGCCACATCATCGAATCGAAGGCCATAGGCCTCCGCGACCTGGCGGGTGGTATCAGCAGGCTCATTTTCGGCCCGATAGAGAAAACGCCAGTTGGCGGGGTCCAGATCGAAATTTTCACCGTAGGCCCGCATGTTGTTGTGCGTGCCGGAAAAATCCTCGCTGTCGGTAGCGATGGTGATAAATAAATAAGGTAATCCCCCGGCTTTGCCGGGGGACTACCCGAGGTTTGACCGTGTGATGCGGTCAAAGGGAACCTCCAATCTCGGCCAAGAGATAGGAAGTTCCCAATGAGAGAGTACCAGAGTCTTGCTCACACAACATGGAACTGCAGGTATCATGTCGTGTTCATCCCCAAAAAGCGAAAGAAGGCGATCTTTGGTGGTATCCGAAAACACCTTGGTGAGGTGTTCCATGAGCTGGCAAGACAGAAGGAGTGCCAGATCGTAGAGGGGCACCTGATGCGTGATCACGTTCACATGTGTATCAGCATCCCTCCGAAGCACTCGGTGTCACATGTGGTTGGCTACATCAAAGGTAAGAGTGCGATATCTATAGCCAGAAATTTCATGGGCAGATCGCGAAATTTCTCTGGTGAAAGCTTCTGGGCGAGAGGTTATTTCGTCTCGACAGTAGGGCTTGATGAAGGAATGGTAAGGGCCTATATCCGGAATCAGGAAAAGGTGGATGAGCATTATGATCAGCTCAAGTTTGGAATGTGAGGCAGCCGCCTTCAGGCGGCTCAGATTCTTGCCCCTTTGAGGGGCTAACAATATAAAGCCCCCGGCTTTGCCGGGGGATACTTACTTCAACATCATCTCGTAGGCCGGTATCGTTGACTCGCTCCTGCACCTCGGCAATCAGGTTCATATGCACCGGGCAGGCTTCCTGACAGCGCGAGTAGATGAAATTGAGCACTACGACGCTTTCTTCCAGGTCGGAAGACGACACGGTATTACCGTCTGTATCGGTCAACGAAAATGCCGGCGCTGGCTGGTCGACGAATTGGGCGTAGCGTTCCCGCTCTTGCAGCTCTGCCTCGGCATCTTCGAGGGAATGGGAAAAGGAAGGAGAACTGGTCATCAATGCCAAGACAAGTAGTGGTGTATAGAGCTCTTTTTTCACGTACCGTCCTCCCACCGCGTCACCCAATCCTAGCGGAGGCCACTCCTATGCGAAGCAGCCCCGGCCAATGCCACTTCAGGCGTTGCTATCGCCCTCATGACCCTGTTGCATGCTTTCCATCATGGCATTGCAGTTTTTCATCATGGTATTCATTTCACTCATCATTCCCATCATGTCGTGCATGCCGCGCTCCTGCATCATGTCGCCCTGCATGCCCTTGCCCTCCATTGGCGCCTGCTGATTCTCTTCCTGCGCAAGAAGCGAGCCGGCACCGAAGCCGCTGGCGACGATGATGGCGGCAGTCAAGATCGCCGTGTGACGTTTCCGCATGACACTTCTCCTCTATCTTCCTGGGAATCACCTTTCCACCAGCAAGGCTGATGGACGGCCTGGCTTTGATTTTTACCCGGCAGCGGCGCTGCTTGCTGGAAAGGTATCCTTGAAGCCCACTTCAAGGTCAAGCCCTTATTTTTTGGCGCCCCCGAGTCATGCGGGCGGCCACCCATTGAGCGCTATAACCAGGCCTTGACCTTTGGGCGGCCGCACGGTTGTAGGCTGACTGCAAATGAGTAGGTGAGGAAAAGGCAATGCGAGTCACTGAACTGGCTCGGGCTGGTGGGGTCACTGCGGAAACGGTACGCCACTACACCCGTGAGGGGTTGTTACGACCGCAACGGGACCCGCGCAACGGCTATCAACTCTATGACGAGGAGGCACTGGGTCGCCTGCGTCTCATTGATTGCCTTCGCTCGTTGGGAGTCGGTCTCCCAGACATCAAGAAGATATTGACCTGGGCGAACCAAGGCAGCCCTCTGCTTAGCGATACGTACGCTCCCCTGGTTGAACAACGGCCATACATTCGCTCGCGGATCCATGAACTCCAGGCGATAGCGCGATGGCTGGAAAGCATCGACCACGATGATGGTTCCGAGGCCCCTAGCCTGAAGCAACTGATCGAATCGCTGGGATCGGCACAACCGGCTATCGTTACGGATGGCCCGTGCGGTTGCCATTAGTGATGCGACGGCGCCATGCTGGCCATATCGTCCATGCCGGTCATGGAGTGCAGATGCCAGAGTTGCCAGACGGCAAACGCTATGATCAGCAGCGCCGCCAGCGTGCGGGTCGCTGGATGGCGAATCCATAGCGAGACGCGGCGGGCTGCCATACCGGTCGCCAGGACGACGGGGAGGGTGCCGAGACCGAAGGCCCCCATCATCGCCGCGGCGCGTAGCGGCTCGGCCACGGCCAGACTCCAGGCCAGCATTGAATAGATCAGCCCGCAGGGCATCCAGCCCCAGATCGAGCCCAGCGCGAAGGCCTGGGGCACCTTCACGACGGGCATCAAGCCTCGACCAAGCGGTTCGATACGCCGCCACAGCGAGCGACCCAGGGCTTCGACACGCAGCAACCCCTTCCACCAGTTGGCGATATACAGCGCCATCAGAATCAGCATGACCGCCGCCAGGATACGCAGCACCAGGGCGATGCCGTCCAGGGCATGATTGAGCACTGAGCCGAGTAGCGCCACCAGGGCGCCGGCGATCATGTAACTGATGATGCGACCCAGATTGTAGCTGAGCAACAAGCCGGCCAGGCGTCCCGGCTGCCGCATGCTGGGGGGCACGGCAAAGGTGAGGGCACTCATGATGCCGCCACACATGCCGATGCAGTGCGCCCCTCCGAGCAGGCCGAAGACGAAGGCCGCCGCCAGCGGCGGCAGGCTCAGGTCGGTGGGATCCATTCAAGGCGCTCCTTCTTCGCTATCCCCAGTATCACCAGGGGGAGAATCAAAGGCTGCCGGAGGGGAACCGTACAGCGCGTCGAGCTCGACCTGCTCGGGCGGATAGCAGAGTCCCAGGTCGGAACACCCCTGAAAGGTCACCGCGATGGCCAGCGGCTCGGCAGCGGTGTCGCTCGCCTCGATGGGCGCACTGAATACCACCTGGTCATAGAACACCTCGATTTCCCCCAGAGACGCGTGCACCATGGGTTCGCTGGGGGGAATTGCCAGCTCACCGAAACTGACGCCCGGAGAGCGACTTTCCAGTGCAAACCGATGGCGGTGGAGGTAATAGTCCTCGGCAATGACGAAACCGACGTAGAGCCGCCTATCGTCTCGCCAGGCGCTGGCCCGGAAGGCTTCTTTAGCCGCCAGGAATTCCCGTTGAGCCGAGGTACCGAAGGGGGAGCTCTTGCCACTGCCCGCGGGAAACTCTCCACGGGCCGCTACCGGTGTGGCGACGAACAGCAGCACCAGCAGAAAGGTGAAGGCCGTGTTCATGAGGCCGCCGCCGTTTTCGCCCTATCCACTGGCTGACGCATTGACCAGACAACCAGAGCCAGCCCCGCGATGAGCATCGGCAGGGTCAACAGCTGCCCCATGGTCAGCCAGCCGAAGGCGACGAACCCTAGGTGAGGATCGGGCAGGCGCACGAACTCCACGGTGAAGCGGAAGGCGCCATACAGCACCAGGAACAGCCCGGAGATGAGGCCCCGCTGGCGCGGTCGGCGCGACAGCCACCACAGCACGGCAAACAGCACCACGCCTTCCAGGGCGAACTCATAAAGCGCTGAAGGGTGCCGCGGCTCCGGCCCCAGCCCCATCATGGGGGGGAAGACCATGGCCCAGGGAACGTCACTGATACGTCCCGGTAACTCGTGATTGATGAAGTTGCCGAGGCGCCCGGCGCCCAGGCCGATCGGCACCAGCGGGGCGATGAAATCGGTCAGCTGGAAAAAAGCCAGGCGATGCTTGCGGGCAAACAGCAGGGCGGCGATGAGCACACCGGCAAGGCCGCCATGGAAGCTCATGCCCCCGTCCCAGACCCTGAAGAGCCACAAGGGGTTGGCCAGCAACTGGTCGAGCCCATAGAACAGCGCATAGCCCAGGCGGCCACCCAAGATGATCCCCACGGCAGCGTAAAAAATCAGATCGCCGATATCATCGTGACTCAAACCCAGGCGATGGGCTCGACGACGCCCTAGCCACCAGGCGGCGGCCAGCCCGACCACATACATCAGGCCATACCAGTGAATCTGCACGGGCCCCAGGGAGATGGCCACGGGATCGATCTGCGGATATTGCAGCATGAGTCTTCCTTATGTTCTGGCAGCCAATGGATGTTGCCGGATTAAGTTGCGATAGGTCTGCATTACTCGACGACGCGATCGATGGTGACGTCGATCGGCGAGTCGGCCTCGCCGAGTGTCACCGGCCCCGCCTCGCCGATCAGGTCGCCTGGCTGCGGGGTGGCCTCGCCCGACGCGGAGACGCGCACCGTCAGGCGCAGCTCGGCAACCTGGGAGAGCCGTGCTTGGGGCGCCATGGCATCGTCGTCGTCGAGTGTCACCTCGAGCGGTAGGTCGGCGACCGTGGCCCGCTCGATGGCCAGCGGCGGCAGTTCGCCGGCCACGTCGCGGGCGACGACGAACACCGTGTCGTCCGGTGCGGCCCACTCGCGGAGCGCTTCGGCGAGGCCGACCCTGACCGCGAGCGACGCGCCGTCCTGCGCGGCTTGATGGGCATCGACCTGGTCGGACGAGGCGTCCAGGCGCTGTTGTGCCACGGCAATGCCCTCCCGCAGCGCTTCCGCCGAGCCGGGGTCGTCGAAGCCGGCGATCGCGCGTCGCCAGTAATCGATAGCCTCTTCATAGCGGGCGCGATCGAAGGCATGGATGCCCAGCATGCCGAGCACCGTCGGCTGACGCGGATCCTTGTCTAGGGTCTCGTCGACCAGTGCCTGGACCTCCTCGGTCATCGAGCGATTGGCGACGAAGAATTGGATCTGTGCCAATTGCGCCAGCAGGGAAGGCTGTCGACCCTCCAGCTCAATCAGGCGCTCAAGCGCGGCGATGGCATCACGTCCCCGATTGCTGTCCCGGTACAGCGGAAACAGCGACATCCACACCTTGGGATTGTCCGGCTGTCGCTTGGCCTGCTCCTCGAGCCGCTCGATCAGCATCGCCAGCGAGCCGTCAGGCGAGTTGCGCACCTCCTGATGCACGGCATACAGTGCCAGATCGCCCTCGGCGCCTTCCCGTTGATACCAGAGCAGACTGGCCACCACCAACGCCACCATCACCAGCGGCACCAACAACCGTCCGGCCTGGGGGGATTTGAGCGGTGTGCGTCGGCGTACCTGGGTATCCTCGAGCAGGCTGCGTTCGAGCTCCAGCCGACCCTCCTCGACTCGCGCGGTGTCGAGCTCGCCGCGTGCATGGGCCGTTTCCAGCGAGGCCAGGCGCTGACGATAGACCGCCACGTTCTGGGCATCGGTGCGCTGCTTGGTTTCGAAGGCCTGCTGAGCATCGTGCAGCGGGCGGGTCCGTCTCAGCGGCAGGATCACGAGCCACAGGGCAGGCAACAGTAACAGGGCGATGCCCAACCAGAGCAGATTCATTCGCTCCCCTCGCGGTTAAACAGGGCATTGAGGTACTCGCGCTCCTCGGCGCTGAGCGCTCGAACCTGGGCATGCTTTCGTTTGCGGACGAAGACCGCCACGATAAACCCCCCGATCATCACCAGCACGAACGGCAATCCCCATAGCAGCCAGGTACGCTCGTCGAGTCGCGGGTTATAAAGCACGAATTCGCCGAAGCGTGCGACCATGTAATCGAGGATTTCTTTATCGGATCGCCCTTCGCGTAACAAATCTGCAACGCGTTCGCGCATGTCGGCAGCCACCGGGGAATCCGAGCTGTCGATGGCCTGGGCATCGCATTTGGGGCAGCGCAATGAGGCAGTAAGATCACGATAGCGCTCGGCCATTACTGGCCTCTCGAAGTCACGCACCTCGATAGCCGAATCCGCCAGCACAGGGACCGACGTTATCAACAAGAGCAACAGCAGGCCGGCCCGGGTCATCAACGCCATTTGCCCACCTCCTGCACGACACGTTCGACATCCTCGGGAGTGATATAGCCCGTGTGCTTATAGCGAATGATGCCCTCGGCATCGACGAGGAAGGTCTCCGGCACACCGTAGACGCCGAGCTCGAACCCCAGATCGCCATCCGGATCGAAGATATTGACTTCGAAGGGGTCGCCGAACTCGTCGAGAAACTCCCGCCCCTTGACGCGGGTGTCCTTGTAGTTGATGCCGACCAAGCGCACGCCGCGCTCAGCGAGTGTCAGCAGCTGGGGCATTTCCTCCTTGCAGGTCGGGCACCATTCGGCCCAGACATTGACCAGCGTGACCTGCTCAAGCAGTAGGGACTCATCGACCCGGGCATCGGGATCCTCCAGTGTCGAGAGGGTAAAGGCCGGAAACTGCTGGGCCAGCAGTGCCGAATCACGGGCACTGGGATCCATGGCCAAGCCGCGATAGAGAAAGAAACCCAGTCCCAGGAAAACCAGCAAGGGGAAAAGCAGTAACAGTCGCCGTTTCATGTATGGACCTCACGGAGGAGAGTGGAGTCAGCTGCCACTGAGCGCTGACGCCGATAGCGACGGTCCGCCACCGCCAGCAGACCGCCAGTGGCCATCAACAACGCCCCCAGCCAGAGCCAGCGTACGAACGGCTTGATCTGGATTCGCATGGCCCAGGCACCGTCACCCAAGTCTTCGCCCAGCGCCACGTAAATGTCCTGCAGCAGCCCAGGGCGAAGGGCGACGTCGGTCATGGGCTGACCGCGGGCAATATACAATCGCTTCTCGGGCCGTAGGGTGGTGACATGCTGGCCATCACGTGCCACCTCAAGGGTTGCCGTATCGGCCAGGAAATTGGGACCGCGGCGCTCGCTCAGGTCGGTCATGGTGAAGCTGTAGCCGCCTATCTCGACACGCTCCCCCACGGCAAGACGTACGTTACGCTCGATGGCATAGTTCGACACCATGGCCACGCCCACGATGGTGATGGCCATGCCCAGATGGCCGACTACCATGCCCCAATGCGCCAGCGACAGCTTGCGCAAGCCGGCCAGGGGTGAGGAGGCATGGCGGGTCTTGTCGAACAGGTCACGCATCAACGCCAGCACGACCCACAGGGCCATGACCAGCCCCAGCGCCACGGCGGCGTTCCATTCTCCGCCGTAGATGAACGGAACCGCCGCCGCCATGATCAGCGCGGCGATGCCGGACCAAAGTAGTCGGCGCATCAACTCGCGCCCCGCCATCTGCTTCCAGCGCGCCACGGGGCCTAGCCCCATGAAGGCGCACAGCAGCACGGTCAGCGGCACGAATAGCGTATTGAAGTACGGTGGGCCGACGCTGATCTTGCCCAGCCCCAGGGCATCGAGAATCAGCGGATAGACCGTGCCCAGCAAAACGGTCACGGTCATGACGACCAAGAGGATATTATTGATCAGCAACAGCGCATCACGAGACAACCAGCCGAAGCCCACATTGCCGCTCATCCGCGGCGCACGCAGGGCAAAGATCAGCAAGGAAGCGCCCACCGTGAACCCCAGCAGTGCCAGAATGAAGATGCCCCGTGACGGGTCATTGGCGAAGGCATGCACCGACGTCAGCACCCCGGAGCGCACCAGGAAGGTGCCCAGCAGCGACAGCGAAAAGGTAAAGATCGCCAGCAGGGCGGTCCAACTCTTGAAGGTGCCACGCTTTTCCGTGACTGCCAGCGAATGGATGAGCGCCGTCCCGGTCAGCCAGGGCAGGAACGAGGCGTTCTCCACCGGGTCCCAAAACCACCAGCCGCCCCACCCCAGCTCGTAGTAGGCCCACCAACTACCCAGCGCGATGCCCATGGTGAGGAAGGCCCAAGCAATATTGGTCCAGGGCCGCACCCAGCGTGTCCAGGCGGCATCGAGCCGTCCTCCCAGCAAGGCAGCGATGGCAAAGGCGAAAGCTACCGAGAAGCCCACATAGCCCATATAGAGCATGGGGGGATGGAAGATCAGCCCGACGTCCTGTAGCAGCGGGTTGAGATCGGCGCCGTCCTGAGGCACTCCCGGCAGCAGACGTTCAAAAGGGCTCGAGGTGATCAGGATGAACAGCAAGAATCCGGTGCTGACCATGCCCATGACCCCCAAGACACGGGCCAGCATGTCACGCGGCAGGTTGCGCGAGAACAGGCTGACGGCGAAGCCCCAGCCGCTGAGGATCAGGCTCCATAGCAGCACCGAGCCTTCGTGCCCCCCCCACACCGCCGTGAGCTTGTAATACCACGGCAGCATCGAGTTGGAGTTGTTGGCCACATAGGACACGCTGAAATCGTCGAGCAGGAAGCTCGCGGTCAGGCTGGCATAGGCCACCAGCAAGAAGGCGAACTGCCCCCATGCCATGGGCTCGGCGAAGGCCATCCAGAGTGGGCGGCGGAGCGTGACGCCCGCTAACGGAGCCAGCGCCTGTATAAACGCCAGGCCCAGCGCCATGATCAGCGCGAAGAGACCGAGTTCAGGAATGATTCTGACGAGCATAGGGATTCCGTCTTGAGTCGCGTGATTTCTTGGGGCGAGGCGATCGGCTTCGGCAGCCCGTCAATTCGAGCTAGTCCGTCGCTTTCGATGCCGAGTCCACACAACTCTCGCCAGGAGCGGCAGGAGCGTGACCCCACTCGCGAGGATCAGCGCGACCGTGAGGCCACGGGAGTCGGCGGTAATCAGGACTTCGCCGAACATGACGATCAAGTACGCCGTCGGAACCACCCCGGCCAGCGTGGCAATCAAGAAACGCCAGAAGGCCAGCGGTGTCAGGCCCGCCGCGTAGCTGACGGCATCGAACGAAATGAATGGCACCAATCGCGATGCGAATACGACGAGCATCAACCCGGTTTGAGAGCGTTCTCTGCCCAGCCAGTCGAGGATGGGACGAGTACGCGACCAGCGATGGATCACCTCATAGCCGAGCAGGCGGGCGATGCCGAAGGCGAGCAACGCGCCGGCCTCGGCACCGATGACCACATACGCCGTCCCCCATAGAGGGCCGTAGATCGCACCGGCCACCATGGCGATCGGCCCACTGGGTATCGGGCTCATGACAATGGCCGCTATCATCATGGCGATAATGGTCAATGGCCCCCAGCCCCCCAACTGGCCAACCCACTCACGCAGAGCCTGCTTATTGGTGAGCGTCGATAAGGCACCGGTCTCCATCAGGATCCAATAGAGGGTCACCAAGCCAATCAGCACAGAAGCTCCCAATATGAGCCTGTGCTTTACACCGAGCGTGCTTGCCATACTCATCTCAGTTGTGTGAGATGACATCTCATGTCACCCCTGTGCCGTTATGGCGTGTCATTCGACACCCAATATGTTGCGAAGCCGGTCGGTCGACACCGCACCATTGATGCGCTGCACATTACCTTCTTCATCGCGGTAATAGCTGGTCGGCGTTCCCGTGGCGCCGGCCTCGCGCATGAGCTGGGCATGCCGCCTAAGAAGCGCTCGACTCTCCTCCGACGGCACCACCGGACTGATGCCGCCATTGCGGAAGTTCAATTCATGGGTTTCGAGGGCTTTGGTTGGGTCATTCGACTCAAGGATCGCGGCCGCCTTGCGGAGACTGTCCTCTGACAGAACGCCGACCAGCACATGACGAAGCTGAAGCTCACCTTGATCGATTAGAGACCGTGAGCTCTTCCACAGCGCATTGCAGTAGGGACAATTGGGGTCGGTCAGCGTATACACGATATGTGACGCACTATCAGGTCCTTCCGGAATAAAGCGAGTGTCCTCGAACGCGCTCCAGGTAGCTTCCAGCATCGGTTCCAGCACCAGAGCTTGAAGTTGATTTTCCATTACAGCGTTGCCCTGAGGATCAATTAAGGTACCGATGATGGCGTGGTCGGAAGTGGAGGGAATATAAGCCGCCACGGGCTCATTATCATAGGACAAGGCATAACCTTGTATATCTCCCGGGGCATTAAAGGTTCCGTGGAATTTGAGTCCTTGATCCAATAATGCCGTAATCGATGCGGGTAGGGGTGTTCCAGTATCGGCTGTACTAATGGCCTGGTGGCCTTCAAGAGAATCGCCCCCCGTTTCCTCCGCCAGAGCGGGGAGCGTAATGAGACCGAACAGCCCTACAACAGCAAGGCAATAAGTGGAGTAGATGATTTTCTTCATGAACGGCCTCTTCATCGCTCTCTGATCAACCCGGGGAATCGAACCTGTCGTAGCGATTGGTTGTCAGCTATCACGCTTCTTTCCGAAGAACAGATACTTGGCGAGCGCGGCGACGCCAAGCACCAACGCAATAATCAGCAGGATGGAAATGAGCCCCATCCCCGCCATCCCCCACGTGCATGCTTCGCTTCCCATCATCTTGGTCTCCTATTAAATTTTGCTACTCAGACTTGGTGGGCCCGAACCGCCTGGGGTTCACCGCTCGTCACCGGCGAAGCGTCATCGATATCCGGCGTGAAGCGGCGTAGCCGCAACGAGTTGGTCAACACGAAGACGCTGGAGACACTCATGGCGGCAGCCGCCAGCATAGGGTTGAGCAATACGCCGATGAACGGATAGAGCACGCCCGCCGCCACGGGGATCAGCGCCACGTTGTAGCCATAGGCCCAGACGAAATTCCCGATGATGGTCCGATGGGTACGCTTGGAGAGCGCCACGGCATTGACGATTCCCCTCAGGTCGCCACGCATCAGCACTACGTCGCCGGCCTCGATGGCGATATCCGTCCCGGTACCGATGGCGATGCCCACGTCGGCCTGCGCCAACGCCGGGGCATCGTTGATGCCGTCGCCCACGAACGCGACCTTGCCGCCCACGGCCTGTAGTCGCTTGATCTCGTCCGCTTTCTGGTCCGGCAACACCTCGGAGAGAATCCGCTGGATGCCGACCTGTCTGGCGATGGCCTCGGCGGTGGCGCGGTTGTCGCCGGTGAGCATGGCCACTTCCAGCCCCAGCGCCTCGAGCGCCGTGATGGCCTCGATCGAGCCTTCCTTGAGCGGATCGGACACCGCGATGACCGCGGCGAGCCGGCCGTCCACCGCGGCATAGAGGGGGCTCTTGGCGTCCTCGGCAAACGCCTTGGCGCATGCTTCCGCCTGGCCGAGCTCGATCCCCAGCCGATGCATATAGCGATCGGCCCCCACATGAAGCCGGTGGCCGGCGACCTCGGCCTCGATGCCGTAGCCCGGTTCGGCGCTGAAATGACTGACGGCCGGCAGCTCGAGTCCACGCGTCTGGGCGCCGCGCACGATGGCCTCGGCGATGGGGTGCTCGCTGTGGGCTTCCACAGCCGCGACCAGTTGGAGCACTTCGCTCTCGTTCCCCTCGATCACCTCGAAATCGGTCAGCTCGGGGCGACCCTGAGTCAGGGTGCCGGTCTTGTCGAGCACGACGGTATCCATCTTGGCCAGCGTCTCGAGCGCCGCGCCCTTGCGGAACAACACTCCCATCTCGGCGCCCTTGCCGGTACTGACCATGATCGCGGTCGGGGTGGCCAGGCCCATCGCGCAGGGGCAAGCGATCAGCAGCACGCTCACCGTGGTGACGAAGGCGAAGGACAGGGCCGGCGCTGGCCCGAAGGCGAACCACACCCCGAAGGTGATCAGGGCGATGACGATGACCGCGGGCACGAACACCCCGGCGATCTTGTCGGCCAGCTGCTGGATCGGGGGCTTCTCGGCCTGGGCCGATTCCACCATCTTGACGATCTGCGACAGCACGGTGTCGGCACCGACCCGAGTGGCGCGGAAGGTAAGCGCGCCGTTCTTGTTGATGGTGCCGCCGACGACTTCGGCATCCTGCTGCTTGGCAACCGGCACCGGTTCACCGCTGATCATCGACTCGTCGACGTAGGAATGGCCTTCTTCAACGATGCCATCCACTGGGATACGCTCCCCCGGGCGGGCCAGTATGCGATCGCCGGGCACGACGGCCTCGATCGGCACCTCGATCGCTTCACCGTCGCGAATGACGCGGGCGGTTTTCGCCTGTAACTGCAGGAGCTTCTTGATCGCCTCGGAGGTGCGGCCTTTGGCGATGTGCTCGAAGTAGCGTCCCAACAGGATCAGCGTCACGATCACGGCTGCCGCCTCGAAGTAGCTCACGGCGGTACCGGAGGGGAAGAACCCGGGCGCCAGCAGGGCGGCGACCGAATAGAAGTAGGCGGCGCTCGAGCCGATCATGACCAGGCTATTCATGCCTGGGTTGGCGTGTCGGAGTTCGGCGTAGCCGGCACGATAGAAGCGTGCCCCGGCATAGAACTGCACGGGGGTGGTCAGCAGCCACTCGACGCCCATCCAGCCGCGATGCGGCATCAGACTCGATAACAGCGCCTCCAGCGCCGGGATCATCTTGCCCATGGCGATGATGGCCACCGGGATTGTGAGCACTGCAGCAAGCACGACTCGGTGGCGAAGCTGGGCTCTCTCCCGGTCCTTGCTGTCCGCCTGTTGCGGCGTACCGACATCCTGCGGTTCATAGCCCGCCTCGCGGATGGCATGCTGAATGCGCGACCGCGATACGGTCCCCGGCAGGAAACGGACAGAGGCCTTCTGGGTGGCAAGATTGACGCTCACCTCCACCATGCCGGGTAGCTTGCCGAGCGCTCGCTCTATCCGCGAGACGCAGGATCCGCAGCTCATGCCGGTGACGGGAATGTCGAGGCTCTCCACTACCGGTTGATAACCCGCCGTTTCGATGACATCGACCAGGTTGGCAGTCGTGGTGCTTCCCTCTATCTGGATCGCGGCCTTCTGCGTGGCCAGGTTCACCTGAGCGTCGATGACGCCCGGCTGCTGGCCGAGGGCCCGCTCCACGCGCCCGACACAGGAGGCACAGGACATGCCGCGAATCTCGATATCGACGCTTTCCGCCATCATTGTGCTCTCCCTACTCGATTTATCGACGGCTCGGCGTGCGAGCGTTGGATACCCTGCGTTACGCTGCCGGGGGCGACGATGTCGATCATTCGGCCTTCTCGGCGATGGCCTCGACGATCGGGCAGCCTTCCTGCATCGGCCCTTCGCCCGCACATTCGTCGAGTGTCTTCGACAACACGGCCTCGATCCGCGAGAGATGTCGAATTTGCTCGCGGATCTTGTGCAGTTTCTCTCCGGCGATGCGCTTGGCCTGCGCCCGGTCGCCGTTGGCATCCTGGAGGATCAACAGCTCACGGATTTCCTCGAGCGTGAAGCCCCACTGCTTGGCATGGACGATGAATTGCAGCCTGGCCACGGCATCCAGGGGATAACGACGATAATTGGCGTCCGTCCGCTGGGGGGCGGGCATGAGTTTCTCTTTCTCGTAGAAACGAATCGCCTGGCTGGCGACCCCGCTGCGTTCGGCAAGCTCGCCGATACTGAGTGTTTGCATAGCTTCACCTCACGACACTGTGAATCGGAGCTTCCAACAGGCCGCCTGGGACAGGCGGCCTGATTCGCGGCCGTGGTGCCGATTAGTCCGGTTGGCGCACGACTCGCAGGTAGGACGTCTTGGCGTCCCAACCCTCGGGGAAGTGTTGTCTTGCGTCGTCATCCGAGAGCGACGGCAAGATGATGACATCGTCACCATTTTGCCAGTCGACAGGCGTGGCCACCTTGTGCTTGTCGGTTAGCTGGAGCGAGTCGATGACCCGCAGGAGCTCGTCGACGTTACGCCCGGTGCTGGGCGGATAGGTCAAGGTCAGGCGGATTTTCTTGTCGGAATCGATGATGAAGACGGTACGCACCGTCACCTTGGGGTCGGCTTTCGGGTGGATCATTCCATATAACTGCGCCACCACCTGGTCCGCGTCCGCCAGCAGGGGGTAGTTCAGGGCCGCGCCCTGGGTCTGCTCAATATCCCCCGCCCAGTCGTGGTGGGAAGCGAGGGGATCAACCGACACCCCCACCAGCTTGACGCCACGCGCGGCGAACTCGTCCTTGCGCCTGGCAAACGCGCCCAGTTCCGTGGTGCAGACTGGCGTATAATCGGCGGGGTGCGAGAACAGCACGGCCCAGTCCTTGCCCAGCCACTGATGAAAGCCAAGCGTGCCTTCGGTGGATTCGACCGTGAAATCGGGAGCTATCTCCCCTAGCTGTAGGGTCATCTCGCTTTCCTTATCTCTGGCAAGTGTTAGATGATGCACTACGCACGATATCCTTAAAGTCAACTTCAAGGTCAAGGGCTTTCGAGGAAAGGAGCATATTCTTTTGCGTTATATCGGAAGATATGTATCCATGGTTGACCTTGCAGTAGATGCAACCTTTAGAATCTTTCGCCGAACCATGTCCGAAGTAGGCGGCTGGCCCTAGGCTGCTTCGCATCGAGCACCTTGCCCCCAGGAAGCGTAACGCCTTGGAATCTCTCTCTTCTATTGGCTTGATCGGCGCCTTCGCCGGCGGGTTGGTGTCCTTCTTCTCGCCCTGCACGCTGCCGCTGCTACCGGCCTACCTGTCGGTGGTCACGGGTGGTAGTGCCGGCAAGGCCGATAGACGCCTGGAGGCATTGATCCTCAGTGCCTTCTTCGTCTTCGGCTTCAGCATCGTGTTCATCCTGTTGGGACTCGGCGCCAGTGGTATCGGCCAACTGATGCGGGGGTATCGCCAGGAATTCAACTGGGTCGCCGGCTCGGCGGTGATCGTGCTGGGCCTGTTCATGACCGGTGTGTTCCGGTTGCCGCTGTTCCAGCGCACCCTTCAGTTCACACCGAACGTCCAGGGTGGCTCCCCGCTGTCGGCGACGGTGTTCGGGGTCTCCTTCGCCATCGGCTGGACGCCCTGTATCGGCCCCATCCTGGGCGCCATCCTGATGGCCACCTCCAGCGCCGCCAGTGCCCAGGCCGGCATGATCTATCTCAGCGCCTACTCGGCGGGCCTGGCGCTGCCCTTTCTCGCCAGTACCCTGCTGATCAATCGAATCGCCCTGCATCGGCAAAGTCTGGGCAGGTGGAGTGCCTATGCTCGCCCGATCGCCGGCACGATCGTGATCCTGATGGGCATCGCTATCGTCTCGGGCACCATGACGCGGCTCTCCAGCATCATGGTCGACTTGTTTCCCTCGCTGGCGACACTGGGGTAGCCCGGCCGTATATCAGTCATGCGACAACCACACTGAAGGCGGTTCCTGATGTCCTTCTACGAGAATCACGTTTTGCCACACCTCCTCCACCTGGCGTGTGGCCACGAAGTGGTCGAGCGCCAGCGGGCGGCCGTGGTGCCGCAGGCACGGGGCCGAGTCCTAGAGGTGGGCATGGGGTCCGGACTCAACCTTCCCCACTACGATCCGCGCCGGGTCGAACTGGTCTGGGGGCTCGAACCCTCCGAGGGCATGCGCCGCAAGGCGCGCCGCAACGTCACCCGCGCGCCGTTCGAGGTGCGCTGGCTGGACCTACCGGGAGAGGAGATCCCTCTCGACGACAACAGTGTCGATACCGTGGTGCTCACCTACACCCTGTGCACGATTCCGGACTGGCACCGCGCGCTCGAGCAGATGCGTCGCGTCCTCAAGCCGGGTAGCCAGTTGTTGTTCTGCGAGCACGGCACGGCACCCGACGAGGCCGTGCGACAGTGGCAGGACCGCGTCAACCCCCTGTGGTGCAAGGTGGCGGGGGGCTGCCATCTCAACCGCGACATACCCGAGCTCATCGAGCACGCCGGCTTCGGCATCCAGCGGATGGAGACGGGCTATCTTTCGAAGGTCCCGAGGTTTGCCGGTTTCAATTTCTGGGGGGCTGCTGTTCCCCGCTGATCAAGCCCTCGTGTAATGAGGCGATCAGTGGGCAGGTAATACTCCCTTCCTGCTCATGACACGCATGTACCAGGTGGGCCAGTGTCCGCTCGATACGCTGGAGGCTGGCGATCTTCCCACGTACATCCCGCAGTTTATGCTCGGCCAGTGTGCTGGCCTCTTGGCAATGAGTGCCATCCTCCAATCGCAACAGCTCAGTGATCTCGTCCAGGCTGAAGCCCAGCCGTTGGCCGGTTTTGACGAAGGTCAGCCGCGCCACGTCGGCTGTGCCATAGCGGCGAATACTGCCGGCAGGACGTTCGGGCTCTGGGAGTAGCCCGCGGCGCTGATAATACCGGATGGTCTCGACATTGACGCCAACCGCCTTGGCCAGGCCACCAATGGTCATGGTGCCCGCTACTCTATCTGCCTGTCTCTTCATGACGCTTGACTCCGTATTCAACTACGGAAGTAACCTTATCGCAGTACCTCATGTCCTGAAAGGAGAAGCGTCCATGCGGAAATCGAAAACGGGGCGAGGGCCCCTGGCTGCCGGAGGGCTTGCGGCCCTCCTTGCCTCGATCTGCTGCCTCGGCCCGCTGGTGCTGATCATGCTGGGGATTTCCGGCGCCTGGATCGGCAACCTGACGGCCCTGGAACCCTACCGCCCCCTCTTCATCGGTGTGGCACTGGTGGCGATGTTCTTCGCCTGGCGCAGGATCTTCCGGCCAGCGGAACAGTGCCAGCCGGGGGATGTGTGCGCTGTGCCCCGAGTCCGTGTGGCCTACAAAGTGATCTTCTGGCTCGTGTCGCTGCTGGTACTGATCGCGCTGGTCTTTCCCTACACATTGCCCTGGTTCTATTGAGAGGAGGTTCCCCATGAAAACTCGTATCGCCCTCATCGCGCTACTCGCGCTGCTCAGCTCGCCCGCCATGGCGGCCCTGCAGACCGTGACGCTCTCGGTACCGGGCATGACCTGCGCCGCCTGCCCGATCACCGTCAAGGCCGCACTCAACAAGGTGGACGGCGTCTCGCAAATCGACGTGAGCTACCCGGATCGTGAGGCCGTGGTCACCTTCGACGATGCCAAGACCACGGTTGAGGCCCTGCTCCAGGCCACGGCCAATGCAGGTTATCCCTCGACGGTGAAGGAATAAGCGTGAAAGGTCCGAAGAAATTTTCAAACGTCGTGCTTGGCAGCGTGCTGATGGTGTTGTGTTGCGTCGTGCCAATAGTCCTGATTCTGTTCGGCACGGCGGGCCTGGCCGCGCTGACAGGCTATCTCGACTACGTGCTTTTCGCTGCCCTGGCCCTAGCCATCGTCATCGGCTTACCTCTCTACGCTCGACACCGCAAGCGAAAGCAGGACGCCTGCCGCACCCATGAAGCCTCGGAGAAGCGTGATGATTGAACTCAACGTGAGTGGCATGACCTGTGACAGCTGTGCGAACCATGTCAGGGAAGCCCTGGAGAAACTGCCCGGCGTGCAGTCGGTCGAGGTATCCTATCCGCGGGGGACGGCATCGGTAGCCGTTGATCCGGGTACACCGGCCTCGGCGTTGACGTTCGCCGTGACCCGACTTGGCTACCAGGCCCGACTGGCCAACAGTGGGATACCTTCTCCGGCAGACGCATCGGTTTCCAAGGGCCGCGATGCAGACGCCCCGCACATCGCGGTCATCGGCAGCGGCGGCGCCGCCATGGCGGCGGCCCTGAAGGCCGCCGAACGCGGCGCCCACATTACCCTGATCGAACGCGGTACCCTCGGTGGCACCTGCGTCAACACCGGCTGTGTGCCCTCGAAGATCATGATTCGCGCCGCGCTTATTGCCCACTTGCGCACGGCAAGTCCCTTCGATGCGGGCCTGAGCGCCCAGGCGCCGGTAGTGGATCGGGCGAAGCTGCTCGAACAACAGCAACGGCGTGTCGAGGAACTGCGTGATACCAAGTACGAGGGGATTCTGCGCGACCACCCGGCCATTACGGTCATGAAGGGGGAGGCCCGGTTCGTCGATGCCCATCACCTGGCGGTCAGGCTGGATGAGGGCGGCGAGCAGACCATCCGCTTCGATCGCGCCTTCATCGGCACCGGCGCCCGTCCCGCAGAACCGCCAGTCCCGGGCCTGGCTGACACTCCGTACTTGACATCCACCAGTGCGCTGGCCCTGGACACCCTACCTGAGCGGCTGATCGTCATCGGCGCCTCGGTGGTGGCCCTGGAACTGGCCCAGGCCTTCGCCCGGCTGGGCAGCCGGATCACCCTACTGGCCCGCAGTCGCCTGCTCTCCCAAGAGGACCCAGCCGTGGGGGACGCGGTGGAGGTGGCGTTTCGCCGTGAGGGCATCGAGGTGCTCAAGCAGACCCAGGCGAGCCGCGTGGACTACACCGACAATGAATTCATTGTCGACACCAACGCCGGCACCTTGCGGGCGGATCAACTGCTGGTGGCCACCGGACGGATACCCAACACTGAGGCGTTGAACCTGGCGAGCCTCGGCGTGGAAACCGCGCGTGGCGTGATTCTGGTGGATGAGCATCTGCAAACCACGGTGCCGGGACTCTATGCCGCCGGTGACTGCACCGATCAGCCGGAGTATGTCTATGTCGCCGCTGCTGGCGGTAGTCAGGCCGCCGTCAACATGACGGAAGGCGACGCCACCCTGGATCTCAGCGCCATGCCGGCGGTGATCTTCACCGACCCCCAGGTGGCTACCGTCGGCCTGACGGAAGCCGAGGCACTCAAGCAGGGCTTCAGCGTGGAGACCCGCGTGCTCGACCTGGAGAACGTGCCACGAGCGCTAGTGAATTTCGACACCGGTGGTTTCATCAAGATGGTGGCCGAACGCGACTCAGGGCGGTTGCTGGGGGTGCAGGCGGTGGCGGGAGAAGCTGGTGAGCTGATCCAGACGGCGGTGATGGCACTGCGGGCACGCATGACCGTACAGGCCATCGGTGATGAGCTGTTTCCCTACCTGACCATGGTGGAAGGCCTCAAGCTCTGTGCCCAGACCTTCACCAAGGATGTGAAGCAGTTGTCATGCTGTGCGGGGTGAACAGGCTGAGCTTGAGGTTCTATTGAATATCACTACTTGCACAAGTCAGGAAACAGACTTGATTGAGCTTTCAGCCAGGTTTGATGTTCTACGGATAAGGCCAGGGTGCGGGTGGGCGCCACGCCCACGCAGACGGGGATGCCGGTGAACTGGCGCACGTTGCGGTAGAGCGTGCGCGCCAGGGCCTGGGTGGTGGCCGTGTCGAAGCCGTCGAATCTCACGAACATTTCGTCGATGGAGTAGGGCTCGACGCCGGCGGAGAACTCCTCGAGGACCTCGCGCACCCGGGCGCTCATGTCGCCGTTTATGTGGAATGGAAAATCAAGAGGGATACGAACCGTTTCGTCCTTTTACTCAATAAAATACAGCGTCGCTTGTCAGGTTCTGTCTGAGAAGTCATGGCAGCAATGCTTTCCCTGTTCACTGAGCAGGAGCCCGCCAAGGCTGGCCGTTACAGCTTTCGAGCACCAGCATTCTTTGGATTTTCTGCTTTCATACCTAATGGAGATATGACTGAGCGATAGGTTTTTGGAAACAGAGGTCCCGGGGGCCTTCGCCAGTGGTGTGACAACTTCCTGTTTCAGGATGCTCTATTGCACGTCTAATTACAGACCGAAGAAGATGGCGAAAAATATGCTGGCTTTTCTTGTCTCTGTGTATTTATCATGAAGGCTGGGTAAATTTTGCACAGGACCTGCTTCATCTCATGATGTTCATCAGGCTTATTCTCATTGCGATATTGACACTATCGATTCCAGCCCTTGGGTTGGCGTCGTCAGGTGTTGGTGAGCAGTGCGAGATGATGCCAGGAACATTCATGATGCATGATGCACCTGACCAGCAGGATTGTGATGTGATGGCACAAAATTTCGCATCACAACCCGACTCGAGCGATAAATGCCCGCCAATGCAGGACTGTGTTGTCGGCATGGCGCTATATATCTCCAACTCGAATTTATCCATCTATACCTTACATCCCGTTCGCGTTTCCCCTCTGCTGTATGACCCGCCTGCCGTTTTCCGTTCTACCGACGGCTTATGGCGCCCTCCTCGTTTGAGCTGACTCCCTACTGAGATTCAACTTTCGCAGCTTCTATCGACTGCGAGGTTAAGCACGACTGTGCGTTGAAAAATCTGGAGTTAGAGCATGTATCTTCACAGATATCATGTCCTGTTTGGCTGGCTAATGAATGGCTGGCTGGGCATGGCCGGAGGCGTTCATGCCTCATCACTAAGCTTTAATGATGCCCTTGCAATAGGCGTACAAAACGCCCCCGAACTGGCTGCCAGCATGTCTGGTATCGCCAGCGCTCGTGAATTGATTGAGCCTGCCGATGCACTGCCTGACCCCAGACTAAGTCTTGGTGTCACCAACTATCCCGTTTCCGGCCCCGACAGGGGCAGCCTGACAGATAGCATGATGACGATGCAGCGCATCGGTTTATCGCAGTCCATACCCAATGGCGCCAAGCGTCATGCCCGCAAGACCATTGCCGAGGCCGAGTTGGGAAATGCCCAGGCATTGCGTTCTGTGGTGCATCTCATGGTGCATCACCATACGGCGCAGGCCTGGTTCAAGCGCTACTACCTGGAACGCAAGCTTGAACAGCTTGATGAACTCGACCAAGAAAACCGCCTTCTCACGACTACCGTTCAGGCTCAGATCGCATCAGGCAGCGCCCCGCTGACTGACAGTGTGCTTGCCAGACAAGCCGTGGCCGAACTTGCCGACCGACGTGACGCTCTGGAAAGCGAGCGGATCGCAGCCATCGCCGAGCTTCGCCGCTATGTGGGCGATGCGGCCGATGAGCCGCTTGAAGGGACACCGCCTTCTTTTGCCATTGCGCCGGAAGCCCTGCGCACACGTCTGAAACGCTATCCCGAAGTACTTGCCTTGAGTGCTCAGACTCGCATTGCCGAGGCCAGACTCGCTGAAGCGAAGGCCGAAAAGCGTCCTGACTGGGGCGTTGAACTGGCCTACCAGCATCGTGATGAACGCTACGGCGACATGGTCTCGGCACAGGTGTCGTTTGATCTGCCGCTGTTCTCCGGCAGCCGTCAGGACCCGACAATTCGTGCCCGTCAGCACACCGTGGAACGCCTTCAGTTCGAATACGATGCATTGCTGCGTGAGCAAATGAGTGAGCTGGACCATCAGCTGGCCGACTACGCCGCACTATCCCAACAGCTCAATCGAGCGCAAACCACCTGGCTTGATCTCGCCAATCAGAAAGTCGAGCTGCAGTACGCCGCCTACAAAAACGGCCAGAGCACTCTCGACGCCATCCTGGCCGCACGCCGCGAACTGATCGACCAACGCCTGCGCATCATTGATCTCAAACAACAGCGCGATCTGATCGCGATGCAGCTTCACTTTTCCTATGGGGAGCCCATGAATGAATAAGAATACGCTTAAAGTGGCTGCCCTGTTGGTTACCGTGACCGCTGCTAACGTGGGCATCACCTCCTGGCTGATTCATCGGGATACATCAGGGACTGAGCCTGCATCCAAAAAAGCGCAGGACCAGAGTGAACAGCGCGAGGTGTTGTACTGGTATGACCCGATGGTGCCGGATCAGCACTTCGACCAGCCGGGGCAATCCCCGTTCATGGATATGGCACTGGTACCCAAGTATGCCGACGAAGCTGGTAATACAGATGCTGCCGTCAGGATCAATCCGGGGGTGGTACAGAACCTTGGCGTACGCACCGTCCAGGTTACCCGTACCGCGCTCACCAGCGCTATCGAGGCTGCCGCCAACGTGCAGTTCAACGACCGCGATGTAGCGATCGTCCAGACGCGCAGCTCAGGATTCGTCGAGCGCAGCTACGATCTTGCGCCGGGTGATGTGATCAAGCAGGGCGCGCCCCTGGCCGATCTGCTTATCCCCGCCTGGGGCGGTGCGCTGGAAGAGTATCTGGCTGTGCTCAATACCCATGATCGCACTCTGATTAATGCTACGCGTCAACGGCTGATACTGATGGGAATGCCGTCAGCCTTGATCGAGCGTGTCGAAAAAAACCGCCGGGCCCAACCCGTCATCACGATGCATGCGCCGATTGGCGGCACCGTGCAGCGTCTCGATGTCCGGGCAGGAATGGCGTTGGAGAAAGGTGCGCCACTGGCAGTGATCAACGGGCTGGACACCGTCTGGCTCGAAGCCGCTGTGCCTGAAGTCCAGGCCGGCCGGGTCCGCGTCGGTCAGTCTGCCACAGCGCGGTTGACCGCCTATCCTGGCGAGACGTTCGAGGGTCAGGTGATTGCCGTGCTGCCCACAAATGATCCGTCCAGCCGTACGCTGCAGGTGCGCATCGCGCTGCCCAACCCCGAGCTGCGCCTGCGTCCCGGCATGTTTGCGCGTGTCCAGCTTGAAAGCACCGCAGAAAGCGTACTGACCGTACCCAGTGAGGCCGTGCTGCACGGCAGTCAACGCGACTATGTGCTCGTCGCTGACGGTGAGGGTGGCTTCACGCCGGTAACCGTTACCCTGGGAAGACAGTCCGGTCAGCAGACCGAGATACGCGATGGGCTGCAGGAAGGCCAGCGCGTCGTGGCATCGGGTCAGTTCCTGATCGACTCCGAGGCCAGTCTGGCCGGTGCACTCGATCGTCTCGGTGATACAGAGAGTGCGGGCACTGGCAACGCGGAAGCCATGGGCAACATGAATATGGACGCCCAGAGCAGCATGTCGGCTGAAGAGGCCAGCAGTGCGTCGATTGAAAGCCGCGGACGTGTCGAGGACTTGTCTGCCACGCAGATTACCCTGTCGCATGAGCCCATCCCGGCGCTCGATTGGCCAGCGATGACGATGCCATTCGAACTGGCCGACCCAGGATTGACGGAAGATATTGAGGTCGGCGACACCGTGACCTTCACGATGCGCGAAGGTGATAGCGGTTACGTTATCGATCAGCTGCAGCAAAGCGGAGGCGCACAATGATTGCACGCGTGATTCGCTGGTCAATCGGCAACCGCTTTCTGGTGCTGCTGGCAACTGTATTCATCGCCGTTGCCGGCGTGGTCTCGGTCAAGAATATGCCGCTCGATGCACTGCCGGACCTGTCCGATGTGCAGGTCATCGTCCGTACCCCCTATCCCGGTCAGGCGCCACAGCTGGTCGAAGAGCAGGTGACCTACCCGCTTTCGACCATGATGTTGTCGGTTCCGGGGGTCAAAACGGTACGCGGCTATTCGTTCTTCGGCGATTCCTATGTCTACGTGCTGTTCGACGACGATACCGACCTTTACTGGGCGCGTTCGCGGGTGCTCGAGTATCTGAGCCAGGCCCAGGGCCAGCTACCCAATGATGTCACGCCAGTGCTGGGCCCTGATGCGACCGGCGTGGGCTGGGTGTATGAATACGCACTGGTTGATCGCAGCGGCCAGCACGATCTGTCCCAGTTGCGTAGCCTGCAGGACTGGTTCCTGAAATATGAGCTCAAGAGTCTGCCCGGCGTTGCCGAAGTCGCTACCATCGGCGGTATGGTCAAGCAGTACCAGGTGGTGCTTGACCCAGCGAAACTGGCCGCTTATGGCATTACACAGCGTCAGGTCATCTCGGCCATTCAGAATGCCAACCAGGAAACCGGCGGCTCGGTGCTTGAACTTGCCGAAACCGAGTACATGGTGCGGGCGTCCGGCTACCTCGAGTCGCTTGAGGACTTCCAGCACATTCCGCTCAGGGCCAGTGCCGAGGGCGTCCCGGTCACGCTGGGTGACGTGGCGAGGATTCAGCTCGGGCCCGAGATGCGTCGCGGCATTGCCGAGCTCAACGGCGAAGGCGAAGTGGTGGGCGGCGTGGTGGTACTGCGCTCCGGCGGCAATGCGCTGGCGACGATAGAGGCGGTCAAGGACAGACTAGCCACGCTAAAGGGCAGCCTGCCCGAAGGCGTCGAAATTGTGCCCACCTATGATCGCAGCCAGCTGATCGAGAACGCTGTCGAGAACCTGAGCCACAAGCTGATCGAAGAGTTCATCGTCGTCGCGCTGGTGTGTGTATTGTTTCTCTGGCATCTGCGCTCGGCTTTCGTCGCGATCCTGTCGCTGCCGCTGGGTCTGCTGGTTGCCTTTATGATCATGCAGTGGCAGGGCATCAATGCCAACATCATGTCGCTGGGCGGTCTGGCCATTGCCATTGGCGCAATGGTCGATGCTGCCGTGGTCATGATCGAGAACGCCCACAAGAAGCTCGAGGCCTGGCACCATGCCAATCCGGGGCAGGTGCTCAAGGGAGAACGCCGCTGGGCGGTCATCGGCGATGCCGCTGCCGAAGTAGGGCCAGCCCTCTTCTTCAGCCTGCTGATCATCACGCTGTCATTCATTCCGGTGTTCACGCTGCAGGCTCAGGAAGGTCGCCTGTTCGGGCCGCTGGCATTCACCAAGACCTATGCCATGGCCGGTGCGGCAGGCCTGTCGATTACCCTCATCCCGGTATTGATGGGCTACTGGATTCGCGGCCGAATTCCCGATGAGAACCGCAACCCGCTCAACCGGCTGCTGATCTGGTTATACCGGCCGCTGCTCAACGTCACGCTGCGTCGCCCCAAAACCACGATCTTTCTGGCGCTGGTGTTGTTGGCAAGCGCGGCCTGGCCCATCAATCGGTTGGGCAGCGAATTCATGCCACCACTCGATGAAGGCGACCTGCTCTACATGCCCTCTGCCCTGCCGGGGCTATCGGTGGGCAAGGCATCGCAATTGCTGCAGCAGACCGACCGCCTGATCAAGACCGTGCCTGAAGTGGAAAGCGTGTTCGGCAAGGCCGGCCGCGCCGAAACGGCTACTGATCCGGCGCCCCTGACCATGTTCGAGACAACGATTCGTTTTAAACCACGTGACGAGTGGCGGCCTGGTATGACGCCTGACAAGCTGGTTGAGGAGCTTGATCGCATTGTGCAGGTACCGGGCCTGACCAACGTGTGGGTGCCGCCGATTCGTAACCGCATCGACATGCTTGCCACCGGTATCAAAAGCCCGATTGGGGTCAAGGTTTCAGGTACCGACATTACTCAACTTGACCGTATTGCCCAGCAGGTCGAACAGGCAGCGAAGAAGGTGCCCGGGGTGACCTCGGCCCTGGCTGAGCGCCTCAAGGGCGGGCGCTACGTCGATATTAATATCGACCGAGCAGCAGCGGCGCGCTACGGGCTCAATATCAATGATGTGCAGGCAATCATTTCCTCAGCGATCGGTGGCAAGAACATCGCCGAATCAGTCGAAGGGCTGGCCCGCTATCCGATCAACGTGCGCTATCCACGCGCCGTGCGAGATTCGCTCGAAGAGATGCGCCAGCTACCGATTCTTACCGCCAGCGGCGCGCAGATCACTCTCGATAGCGTGGCGAATATCAGCCTGAGCGAAGGCCCGCCGATGTTGAAGAGCGAGAACGCACGCCTGACCACGCTGGTGTATGTCGACGTACGCGACCGTGATCTCGGCTCGGTAGTCGCCGATCTGCAAGAGGTGGTCGGTCAGCAGGTCAAACTCGCACCCGGTACCTCGATCGCTTACTCGGGCCAGTTCGAATATATGCAACGTGCCAATGCGCGGCTCAAGCTCGTCGTACCGGCCACACTGTTAATTATCTTCGTACTGTTTTACCTGACATTTCGCAGGATCGGTGAAGCTGTGCTGCTGATGAGCACGCTGCCTTTCGCGCTGGTTGGCGGGGTGTGGCTGCTTTATCTGCTCGGCTACAACATGTCGATTGCCACAGGGGTAGGATTCATTGCATTGGCCGGCGTCTCGGCCGAGTTCAGTGTCGTGATGCTGCTTTATCTCAAGCAGGCCATTGAACGCTATCGCGCGGCAGATGGCACTCTTGAGCCGCAGACGCTCGATGCCGCTATTCAGGAAGGGGCAGTACTGCGCGTACGTCCCAAAGCGATGACTGTAGCCGTTATTCTCGCCGGACTTATCCCGATCATGGTAGGCAGCGGTACCGGATCGGAAGTCATGAGCCGCATTGCCACGCCAATGGTCGGAGGGATGATTACCGCCCCATTCGTTTCAATGCTTCTGGTGCCCATCGTGTATCGCCTGATGCGTACCCCGCGTCATCGAGCCGCCATTTCTCATCATGCAACACAAGATTAACCGTTCCACATCTTATGAGGATTTACCCATGAATAAGCTGATTCGTCCATTGCTGACCGCTGCCACGCTGGTGCTGGCCACCCAGACACTACCTGTCATGGCAGCGGAAATACAGAATATGGACATGAAGTCATCATCGGGGCAGAACCAGACCAAAGCCGTTGAGGGCGATGGCGTGGTCAAGGCTATCGACCCACAGTCGCAGAAGATTACCCTGGCCCACGGCCCCATCGAGGCACTCAACTGGCCAGCGATGCAGATGGCCTTCAAGGTGGCTGATCCGACGCTATTGGAAGGTATTAATGTAGGCGACAAGGTTCATTTCGGACTGCAGGGCGCTGACCATGTCGTGACAGAACTGAGCAAGAACTGAAGCGTGGCTTTAGGTTGTGGCAGCCTGATAATTATATCTTGACCTTAAAGTCAACTTCAAAGTTATCGTTAGAGCGGCTTCCGAAAGCCCCTAAAACCAAAACACGATATCTGCGTATCGCTCAGCAACCTGAATAAACGAAAAAGTCACGTTCACTATTGAAAATTTCGAGGATTATACAAATGCGTAAAGTAAAAACCTTGCTCGCTACTGGTATTACATTTGCAGGTCTAGCTTCAGTATCGATGGCATTTGCCTTGACGGATACCAGCCGTACCGGACAATCCGAGGCAATGATGCAATCAATGGCTACCCATGAGCAGTCAAACTCAAACGCAATGCAGCATGAAAGCATGATGCATAACAATGGCATGATGCCTCAGATGAAAAAATGCCGTCATATGATGATGCAGGATAAAATGGAGGAAGGCTGCTAAGTAGTATTAGGTATGGGCCGGCTTTTATATAATAGAAGCCGGCCTTCAAGTCGAGTGAATGCTCGTAAAAGTAAATATTTTATATCAGTATTATTGACTGAAATGTCATAAGCGCGACATTTTAAATATATTTGTTCAACTGGTTTAAAAAGTCTTTGTATTGCGAACGCAGAGTGGCATCTTCAGGGCCATGGTGACACTATTCTGTATCAAACTATGCATGCGGGCTGATTTTCCAACCTGAGTCTGGATGCAGTTTTGCGCACAAGGGCAAGATAGATCTCAATTTCCTTGGTTCTTGATCCCGATCTCAATTGGTGTTCTGCCGTCCAGAGTGGGCACATTGTCGAGCTTGTGAATAAGACCTTTCAATTTTTCCAGATCACCCTCGGCAATAGCTCGTTCGTCGGGAGTCAAAGGCACTGCCTCTAAATATCTTCCGATAGACGACTTGCTTTCAAGGGCTTGGGCTCTTGCACTGGCTTTTGGCAAGTTAAAGTCACAACCTGCACAGGCCATGCGATGTGGGCAGCTGCTCCAGAAAGGGTTTGAACAATACGAGTCACCCAGGTCATAGAAGGTGTAGGGCTCATCTGAATGGCGAGCAATTACATCATGGTCGATCAGGATGGAGACCATATTGGCCATTTGATCAGCTTTGATAAATGATGCTGCCAGCTTGGTAGGCCGAACTCGAATATAATGTAAAGTCGAATTCGGTGAGCTATGTCCTGACCACTGCATCAACTCTATCAGCGACATGCCTTGAGGAACGCTGGCAAGCGCCGTCACTGCGGAAGCACGCCCCCTATGGCTTGTGATTCGCCCGCGACTGTCTTCTAAAGGTACACCTGCCTTGGCACACAATATAGGAATGATGGTGCCATTGATAACACCGGAACCTATGCGTTTGCCTCGAAACTGGAATAGATAGCTAACTTTTCTCCCGGTTCGCTCATCAAATAATGCGGCCTGGTTGATAGGTCTATCTTTCAGCCAAGCATCGATGTATTTCTTTACGGCTATCGCTACGGGCTTGACGAAGGGCTTGAATGTTTTGCTGGCAGGAATATCGAGGTAGCATAAGGACCCTGCTGGAGTGATAGTCCCATCCTCGTGTACCACATCATTGGTTTGGAAATGTGCGCATTCTTTGTCCAGTCGCATAATTTCATTACTGCGCAAACCTGCGTGAGTCCATATCACGGCAAGGGCTTGCACCATCGATAGGGGGTAATGAATCTCAGAAAGCAGATCATTACGTTCGAGATTGAGGCTTGCCCAAATAAGCTTGAGCCATGTCGAATCATCAATAACGCGTGGGTTAATGCCGGAGTTGAATGTTACGGATCTTGGCGTGGCCAGGTGATATCTTGGACTGAACTTTAAACGTCCCCAGCCCCACAGCTCAAAGTCTGTAAAAAAGCGTCGCAATGCATGCAAAAAACTGCGCTTTGAGTTGGCAGCGATGGGCTGTCCAAGTCCTTTGAAGTTTGTTCCCTTCGCTGATTTCAAAGCCCATTCCCCGACAGTCATCCGATCAACAGCGGCAATGAAGGCAGCGCAAGTAGACATGCTCCAATCGATGGGCGCTGCAGTGTCGGGTTGCTCACGTTTCAACCAAAGACCAGTTCTCAGGAGAAAACTGTAATCCCGCCTCATTCACGAGGGTGCTGATTGAGCGGTCTGAAGGTACTGACTGGTGGCATCGCTTATCAGGATCGGCTTCTTCAGCGCGAATAGCTGTTGAGTAATGCCAAAACGCTGAAATTTCCCCGCTTCCTTATAGCTCTTTGGAATCAATGGCGACCGTCCAAGCAGCCGTGATCGCCGCCCGCCGCTCCGGTCGCTCGCTTTCTGATGCTGTGGTGGTCTCGCAGAAGCGTCAGCTCAGTGCGGTCAGCTTCGGCAGCCCCTTCAGCAGCGTCGGCCACCACTTGTCGGCGGCGGCACCCAGATGAACGGTGATTCGCCGAGCGTGCAGTCTCAGCGTGGCGGCGACCTTCAGCACCTGCTCGCGCATCCGGCTGAGGCTCCAGCCTTGCCGGGTCTGCCGCTCCAGCAGGCAGCGCAGGCCATGCAGGACCTGGTAGGCGTAGAGGCTGAGCAGCAGGCTCACCTCGTTGCGTGCCATCACGTCCTGAACGGTGGAGGCGCCGCGATCGGTCGACGAGAGGTGCACGTCGAGCGCCGACTTCACCTCGCCCATGTGCGCCTCGGCGCTGCCGCGCTTGCGGTAGAGCGCCAGGACCTTCTCCGGCGGCCAGTCGAACTTGCCGAGGTTGGTGACCAGGAAGAAGGCATGCAGCAGCAGGTCATCGGGGCGTTCCTGCACCACCAGCACCACGCGACGCGGTGCCGACCAAGAGCCCGCTTGATACTCCAGATCGTGGCACCACTCGCGAGGCTGCTCGGGTGGCCGGCCGGGTGGCCGCTTCAGGTGCGGTGCCGCCAGTTTCTGCAGGCCGGAGTGACTGCGCAGTCGGCCCAGGTACTCGATGTCGCACTCTTCCAGGGCCTCCAGCGTCGCGTTGTCGGTGAAACCGGCGTCGATGCGCACCCGAACCTGGGCGCCGGTGCTCTCGTTGAGTCGCCGCACCAGATGCGGGATCCAGGTGTCGGCGTTCTCGGCCGGGCCGGCGTTGCCCTCGCGCAGCAGGCCGCCCACCATGTCGCCGGTTTCTGCCAGCGAGGCGACCAGCGGTGAATAGATCCGCGCGCCGTACAGGCCATGATAGGCCGAGCCGCCCTGGTGGCCGTGGACCTCGATCGGCAGGCCGTCGATGTCCAGCGTCAGCTGCTTGGGGCGCTCGCCGTTCTTCAGCGCGGTCAGGCGCCAGATCACCAGTCGCAGCAGGCCTTCGTGCACGGCATCGATATTGTCGCAGCGCCCGAGGCAGGTCAGCAGCCGCGACAGCGTGGCTTGAGACGGCCGGTCCTGGACCAGGGGCGTCATGCCGCGTGCATCGCTGCAGGCCAACTGCCAAAGCGGGTCACGGCGCAGCGTTTCGGTATCGCTGAGATCGATCCAGCCCATCGCCCGTTGCAGCACCAGGGTACGCAGCTGGCTGGCCAGCGAGTGGCGGATGCGTAGCGGGTTGCGGAAGTCGACCAGATTGTCTTCCAGCGCCTCAATCACGCCGCTGTTGTCGAGGGCCTCACGCAACAGCAGAGCGCCGCTGTCGCTGGTAGTGCGCTGGCCGCTCAGCTCAACACGGACAGCGCCGTTGCATGAGGGCGTCCAGGTGGATAGGCTTTCACCCATAGCGGATGGCTCTCTTGGTTCAGATTCTTGGCGGAACACACTGAATTTTCAAGAGAATACCATCCGCTATCTTCGTTTTCGGGCCGGCCTCATGAATAAGCCGGGGTAATTACTTTCACGTGTGTGGGGACGTAAGGTGGATGTATCACGCCAGCGACGACACCACATTACCCAAGCTGGGTCGATGCCTTCGATGCTTTTTTCTCGCCAACTGATATAGCCTCGCATACGAATAGGTTTCGACAGGATGCCCATTGCAGCTAGTCCGTGAGATACCTTTCCAATCGATCTCGCAACACCTTCGCTTCGATGCTGCTGACCCTTCAAAAGCAGTTCCTCAGTGAATGTCTCCAGTCGCGGATCGCCATTTTCCAGCATCAATGTGCCCAGTACGCTGGAAAGGAACTGTTCAAGATGAAGCGCAGCATAACCTAGCGATCTCAACGCTCGGCTTAATCGAACGTGCTCATGTCTGAATACTTCATGGCCAAAGATAAAAGAGGCGTATGTCGCCGGGTGCCGGAATTTATCAAGGCGCTGTGGTACTCGAAAACCGCCAAGGTGATAGGCAACAGAAGCAAGGTAAGGTCGTGATCCTGCTTTGCTAATGAGTAAAGTCAGCCACTGTGACTCAGTCCAAAGCCAGTGGGGTTTGCCAGTCTTGCTGATATTCCAGAGAATGGCTGCCACCGAAATGATTGCTAAACGCATGGAAACCCCACTGTGAGTCGCCAGGTCAATGAGCGGTCTCATGAGTCCGGGTATCTCCGATTGTAGATAGCACCAGTCCGAACGGTAAGAACGATTGGAAAGTATGGTCAGTTCCAGATTCGATAGAGTAGTTTGACGTTCGTATTGACTCACATCGAATGGAATATAGTCGGCGGAAGAGGTGTTCATTGTGATACCTCATTCTCGAAGAGTTCACAAAAAATCCGAGCATCTAGGCTGCTTACAGAGTGCGACATCTTTGCAGTTAAGTCTGCTCCCGATAGATGGAGGTAAGCCAACGTGGTTTTGGGATCGCGATGTCCTGCATAGGTGGTTAATTCATGAAGCTTCCAGCCGGCCCGGGCCAGATGGGTCAGACGAAGATGACGAAAGGTATGAGTGCTAATGTGCGATAGTTGTGCCTTCTTTGCCCAGCCTTCAACTGTTTTGCTCCACGTCCAATGAGTCAATGATGAGCCACGATTGCGGTCCGATTCTGATCGAAACAGCGAACCACTTGACCAGCCGGCACGGCGAAGGACATGCATATGCTCGATTAATACTCACATCTACCAATGCCGCCAAGATGTATGGTTTGTACCCACGCAAAGGCAGCATCGCAATCGGGGCGGATGCTGACCTGGTCATCTGGAATGAAGGCGACCCGGTACGGGTTACCAACGACATGTTGCATCACAACGTTGATTACACCCCCTATGAAGGCATGCAGCTAAGTGCATGGCCTGCAGTAACGCTGGCACGAGGCGAGGTCGTCTGGGACGGCGAACCAAGGGCTAAGCCGGGGCATGGGAAGTTTTTAACCTGCGAAAGGCCTGTTCCCGCTCAATCCCGTCGTCGTCAAAATGAACTGCCGCTATGAATGGCACGACCGAGGTAGCAGCGGCATTGCTTCATGCTTGGCGAGAGCGGCGAAATTTGCCGCATGATGGGCTCGGTTTGATGACCGAAACCGACGCTTATCGGGTTCAGCAAATCGTCGCCTCGGAGCTTGGTTGGTTCAGTGAGTCTTCGGTGACAGCCTGGAAGCTTGGTGGAAGCCCAGGGAAGTTGGTCAGCGCCGCGCGTGTCCCGAGCCGCGCAATTCATCTATCAGGTTGGGAGGTTCCTGATGGCTATTGCAACCGGTTCGGAATCGAGGGTGAACTGATCGTACAACTTGGACGAGATGTCGATGGCGATGTCGATCGCGCGGCAGTATATGAAGCGATCGAAGCATGGCAGGTCGGGATTGAGTTGTGCGATACGCGTTTTCAAAATGGTGAGCGAGCTCATCCATTGCTTCGTCTGGCCGACCAACAACTCAACCGCGCGTTGGTTTTAGGGGAAATAATCCACCCTCCCGCAGACTGGTCGGAGCAGGCTGTCGAGGTTTGGGTAGATGGGAGACTGCAGATCTCCGGTATTGGAAGCCATCCCTTCACGGACCCCTTGGCTTCGATACCATGGTTGGCGAGGCATGCAGCGACTCAGAACCGGCCATTGAAAGCTGGTGATTTGTTCGCCACAGGAAGCTGGACAGGCCTGCTTTGGGCCCGGCCAGGCGCAAATGTGAAAGTTGCGTTTCCAGTCTTAGGAGAGGTGTTGCTCTCAACCGGCCCGCTTAGAAACGATTTGAAGATGCCACCCTTGATTTCATGGGGTTGAATCACGATGTTCATACAAACACGGTGAGTTATGGCGAATTGCGCAATCTGATGACGGAGCTGCGCGACAGCTTCTGAAGGTGAGGCGAGCAGGCTCGCCTCTGGTTTTTCGGACAGCCCGTTTTCGGCCGATTCTGTTGAAAAAGTAGCTGTTTCCCCATGCCGCCGGTAAAGCTCTTTCACCGGCACACCGGCCCCTGCCTGCTTGAGAAGTCGAAAATCTGTTCTCCCGTAAAATGCTTTTCACTGCCGTCTCCCGCTCGGAAAACGGACTCCACTAACTTCAGCTTGGGACTGAAATCGGGGAGCAGGTCACTTGCTACTTCAATCGCGTGTTATTAAAGAATCGAATTTATGAAAAAGTCTCCTCCAATACACATGAAGTCACCTTGTAAAAATAATTTTTACAGCAGTGTTCTATTGGATGATTTGCTCACCGCGCTGCGCAGGTTGTCCGGCACCACGATCTCCGGCACGCCGCCGAGGAAGGCGAAGCAACGGGTGTGCGAGCCCAGCCAGTCCGGCAGTTGCTGCGACCAGGTGGCTTCGGCGAAGGTGTAGCCGGACGCACCAAGCACCGCGACGAACATCTGCTCCTGGCGGATCTCGCCGCTATGGCGGTCGATCACCGGCACCGTCTGGCCAGCTTAGTCGACGGATAGCTTCTCGCCGACGCGGTGCTCCTGACGCATCACCACGTCCAGCTTGCTCTGCCAGACTCGGTAATTTTCGCAGAACCAGCTGTACCGGAAGCCCTGCGGCTGGCTCAGGCGGTACTCCTGCCAGAGCAGCGCCAGGGTTACGCCGGGGCGGCGCAGTTCGGCATGCACCCATGCCCAATCGGGCAGGGGCCGCTGCTCACTGGCAACCGCAGGGGCCGGCGGGAACAGTTGCTACTCCAACTCGGCATTCGACAACGAACAGGGCCAGGTGAGACCGCTGGTGGCAAAGCGGCAGAGATAATCACCGGCACTGCTGTGGCTAATGCCCAGGCTGCGGGCGATCTTGCGCACGGACAGGCCTCAGTCGAACTGAGGCGCAACATCTCTCGGATTTTACGCATGGATAAACGCTCCACGGCGACCTCTTCGCTTTGAAAAAGAGGCCGATGGTAGCGAAATCCTGCGTAGCTGCCTGCCAGAAAAGTGTCCGGTTGGCCGTAGAATCACTGTCCGGATGTGCGTGGAATGGGTGTCCGAGTTAGCATGGAGTCCGCTATTTTGCAGAGCCTCCGCGCCGCGTCAGCCGCAGCCCGAGGACTTCATCCGCGGCGACCGCCTGGTGGGTGTACGAGCGCGTCGCCCAGGGGATGGCGGCTGCGCAGAAGTCCGGGGTGTTGGAACTGGGTGGGCTTCGTGACCGACCCGGGCAGCGACCAAGGTGAGCCGAAAGACACCCCCATGAAACTGCATCGGCACGCCCGCTGACGCTGGCGTGTCATCGTCGGCTGCACCGATCACGGACACCAGCATGTGTGAGCGCCTTCGTCGAAGATTCGACGATCACCGATGATGACCAGGCGCGCGGCACGGTTGACGGCGTCGTCCGCTGCCAGTTTTGCCGTCAACTCGGCGCTGATGCCGGCAGGGTCGCCCATGGCCAGGGCGATGATCGGCAGCTCGGATACGTCGTGACGCGGGGGGGAAAGAGCCATGGTGTCTCCTCATCGTGGGGAGCAGCACTTCGTGGGAAGCACTCGCTTGAGGAGGAGATTGCGCTCAAATCTAAAATGTATACATTATACGTTGGTATGGAGGCAGAAATTGGTCAGGGCGCAGTATGATGGCTTCAGACTTTTCGCGGAGGCGTCCTTCATTGAGCGCTTCCAAGCTGAATCGATACATTCCATGCATCAATTTCAACTACTGGTCTGACATTCATGAAGAAGACAACCGTGTCCGCCACGTCATCGCCTCGATCCGCGATTGCCCGGCATTCGCTTCATGATGCGATTACCAGCCACCTTCGTGACATGATCATCGAGGGGGAGCTTGAACCGGGTAAGCGCATCGTAACTATTCAGGTGGCTGCGGATGGCATGTCGCCAACCACCTGATTTTTTTGGCATAGTGTGCCTGATCCTTCGGCACGTCTATGCGGTGACATGACCATCAGCGATATCAACGTCGACGAGGCCCTGGAACGGGTCCGGCAGCAGCTCAAGGAAGACCACACGGTCTCGCCTTCCTTGCGTGCTGCCATCGACGTGCTGATGCTGCTGGTCAAGCTGATGGCCGACCGACTGGCCACCAGCAGCCGCAACAGCAGCAAGCCGCCGTCACAAGACCCCAACCGCCAACGCCGTTCCCGGGCCAAGGGCGAGCGTCGCCCTGGCGGGCAACCGGGTCACGAAGGCAAGACGCTGGCGCCGGTCACCGATCCCGACGAGATCGTGTCGTTGCGCGTCGATCGCCGCACCTTGCCCAAAGGGCGCACCTATCGCTCGGTCGGCATCGAAACGCGCCAGGTGCAAGACATCGTGATCCAGGCCGTCGTCACCGAGTATCGCGCCGAGGTGCTGGAGGACGATCTCGGGCGGCGCCATGTGGCGCCGTTTCCCGACGGCGTGACCCGCCCGATCCAGTATGGCCCACGTCTCAAGGCGCATGTCGTCTATCTCTCGCAGTATCAGTTGCTGCCCTATGCCCGCATCCAGGCGCTGCTGGCCTCACAGTGCGATCTATCGCTGAGCACCGGCACGCTGTTCGCCTTCAATCAAGAGGCCTATCAGCGCGCCGAGGCGTTTGCCGAGTGGGCGATCCCGGCGCTGAGGCAAGCCGCGACCGTGCATGCCGACGAGACCGGGATGCAGGTCGGCGGCAAGCGCTACTGGCTGCACAGCGCCTCGAATGACGCCCTGACCTACTTGGCGCCTCACGCCAAGCGAGGTCAGGAGGCCATGGATGCCATCGGCATCCTGCCCTATGTCCAGGGGGTGCTGGTGCATGATCACTGGAAGCCTTACTACCGCTACGCGGATTGCCGCCACGCACTTTGCAACGCCCATCACCTGCGTGAATTGACTGCGGCCTGGGAAAATGACCACCAAAAGTGGGCCAAGGCGCTGCATGATCTGCTGCTGGAGATGCATCAGGCCGTTGACGCTGCCGGTGGCACGCTCTCGCCCGAAGAGGCGCAACGCTGGCGAGTCCGCTATCGGCAGTGCCTGACAGAGGGTGAGACCGAGTGTCCGCCACCGATCCCACCACCACCGGGAAAGCGCGGTCGTGCCAAACGTACCAAGGCACGTAACCTGCTCGAACGTCTCCAGGCGTACGAGGACGATGTGCTGCGTTTCCTCGACGACCCCGCCGCGCCCTTCACCAATAACCAAGGGGAGCGTGACCTGCGGATGACCAAGGTCCAGCAGAAGATTTCAGGCTGTTTCCGCTCCTGGGAAGGTGCCGAGATCTTCTGCCGGATGCGCAGCTTCCTCTCGACGGCGGTCAAGCAGGGCCTGGCAGCGCACACCGCACTGGAACAGTTGTTTGCCGGTGAAGTGCCCGAATTCATGCGTCGGGACGGCCTGGATCAGGCAGCGTGACCTGAATAGTTACAGCGCATCTACGAAGGCCCGTTGTGCGAGCGTCTTGGCGTATCGCGGACCCCCCTGCGGGAAGCGCTGCGCTATCTGGCCAGCGAGGGCCTGGTTGAGCTGACACCACAGCGTGGCGCCTCGGTTCGCCGCTTTTCGGCCAAGGACATTCAAGACATGCTCGTGTTGATTCGCGCGCTCGAGGAGCTGGCGGGGCGCCTGGCCTGTATCGAAGCGAGCGACGAGGAGATCGCCGAGGTGCGAAAGCTTCACGACGACATGCTGGATTACTATCGGGAGGAAAATCGGCTCGATTACTACAAGACCAATCAGCGTATCCACTCTGCCATCGCGGCGTTGAGTCATAACGAGTCGCTGATTCAGGTTCATGCCTCGCTGCAATCAAAGCTCAAGCGCGTACGGTTCATCGGACACGAAGGGCGGGAAAAGTGGGCGGCGGCGGTCGCCGAGCATGAGTCGATGATCAAGGCCCTCGAGGGGAGAAATGCGCCAGCGCTGGTTAATGCGCTGAGCGAACACCTCGAACATGCCTGGGAGCGAGTGCGTGATGTCGTGTCGTAATCGCGGCCAAAGGGTTAAGGAGGGGATTTCCGACATCCATATACTCATAAACCAACTTGCATTGTCGGCAATCTCTTACACGAAAATCAGATCTTAGATCTATTTACTTCCAAGCCGTGGCGCTATGATTTTGGTCCGTTGTAGATCCTTGGGCTCCCCCCGACTTCGGTCGGGGGTTTTTATACCAGGAACTGACCTCCATTTTTTTCAGTCGTCAGCCAGCTGGCCAGAAAATTTAGCCCAGACGGCGCTTTCGACTATTCGGATTTGTCGGTACAAAAGTTACCTCTAAATTAGATATGTTATTTAACACAGGATAATTTATTTTGGGTGAGCGGGGTTTAACGGGCTCATGGGTTGGCAACGAAGCTTATTGGCCGGGTAAAGTCATCCATAACTGAAGCGGATAGATTGAAGAATAGCGGTAACAGCCGCATTCAGGGATAGCGGCATTGAAGCGATCTATTGGATAGATCGCCTTTACTTTCTTTCAAGGATGGCGGTAGAGGAACCCGTGAAGGAAGACGGAGCCATGGAAGCGGTACAGAGCAGTCCGCGACTTTCAGCAAGTTAGGCGTGTGCTGATCGAAAGCCCGGCCGGCCAGCGATGATCGGTCGGGCTTTCTCTTGTCTGATGGGGAGAGCCCATCCTGGGTATCACTACTGGCATGGAGAAGCTTGCAAGTCTAAGTGGTTGGATTTACTATCAAAACCGTTGCGGGTGTAGCTCAATGGTAGAGCAGAAGCTTCCCAAGCTTAAGACGAGGGTTCGATTCCCTTCACCCGCTCCATCCTTGTTTATCCGTCACCTTATCTTATTGCTTATAAATGATTGTTTATAAAGAACAATCGTGATCTTTTGCTCCGCTTGGCCCAGCTTAGGCGCCGGATGGCAGACGAGGCAACGCGAATCTACAGTAGATCCGCTACGCTGATGAGGACAGCTCAGAAAAAGGAGACGTCCTCATGGCAGAAGCCCTTACCAAATGCCCGAAATGTGGTAACGAAACGCTTGATGTTCCCTCTGGCGATGCACCGGATCAGGAGGTTCGTTGTACGTCCTGCGGTGCCGTCGTTGGTAAGAGATCGGACTTTACCAGTGACATGCAGAAGCGAGAGGAGGCTTTCGTCAAGGAAGAGGTTGCAGACAAAGTCGATAGATCGCTTCCGGGCAGCGATACGACGAAAAAGTAAACATTGACTCGTGAGCGGTGATCAAGATCAATAACGCCACTCTCCAGGAGTGGCGTTGTCGGTCACTTCCTGTCATTCATGCCTGGGGCGGCCTTGCGGTCCTATCGGATTTTTGAGCGCCAGGCGAATGGCCTTGTCTCTATCAAAGCCTTGGTCGGTCAATTTCTTTACCCGCGTCTTGAGTGTGCCTAGAGGCATCCCGTGTTGTTCGGCGAGAGCTGCCAGACTTTTCTTATCAGAGGTTATCCTTTTTTTTATGAGAGGCTCCACTCGATCCTTCACCATCATCCTCATTACGACCTCATTGTCAGCCATTTGCGATACGCAATATCTCCTATTACGCATTGATATATAAACGGCAGGAGGCCAAGAAAATTTAGGCTTTATATGACTATCAGACAAACTTATTCAGTATTGTCTTCGATGGACGGCTTCTCGAGGCCCAATCAAGGAGCTTGGCCTTGTTATTTGGCTTATTTGGAAGAACTCATACGGCGCTGCTGAGGTCACTGACTCCTGGAAACAGAGTCGAAGAGAGGCTAGATAGCATCGATTAGAGAGCGTGTCATGAAATTGAGCGGTGAGGCGGTGGCCTAAGGCAGGGTGGCGGTTGTTCGCGAGACGCCACAGCCGCCACGATCCTGCGAGGAGCTTTAGCGGGGATTACGATCCGAGCCGGGTTTCGGACCGTTTTTACGCTGTTGGTACTTGTCATAGGCTTGTTTGGCCGTGCGTTTGGCTTTTTCCCGGTTCTCCGGCTTTCTTAGCCAGCTGGCGATGGCCGCGCCGATCATCTTCTTCATGTCATCCTCCTGATTCGGAGTGGTCGAAACACCGGTGCGTTGTTGCAGGATCCCATCTGCGGGAGCCTGGCTCAATCGACGCTCCCGATGGGTGACGTGTCATTACCGTTGAGGCGTTCGGCCTCCATCTCGGCCTCCTCCGAAAACGCATGGCGGGAATGGATCCAGCGGTCATCGCCGCTTTCGTCATAGCGGCTGTCGACGACCAGCCATTCAGGAGCTTGTTGCGTTTCGTTGATGTCGGAATGACGCACGACGAATGAGTTCACGGAATCTCCCTGTCTTGACCGCGTTCTGTCTTGATGATGGCGTCAATCTTGGCAGCTATCCTGCTGATGCGACACCGTTGACATCGAAAAGGGGCCGAGGCCCCTTTGGCTCGCCCCGCAGGGTCACTGGCTCTCGATGGCGTCACCGGCCGCGTCGCTTTGACCTTCGGCGTTGATATCATCGAGCTGGTCGGAATCGGGAACGTCGGTCGTTTCGTCCGTCTCGGACTCGACGGCGTTCAGAGACTCTTCCGTGGCCTGGCTATGGCCCGACGCCGCATCCGACTGCTCGCCGCTGGATTCGGTGACACCGCTACCTTCGGTCAAAGGTTCTTCATTGGCTTCGTAGGCTTCCTCCATCGCCTCGCTCTGCGCGAGCGCGTGGCCTGCTGCGCCCATCAGTAGCATGGCAGTCAAGGAGGCAGTGATCAGATTCTTTCTCATGACAAGGTCCTTTTGCTAGAGAACTACGTGGTAAGAGAACTACGTGATAAGAGAACTACCGTGACAAGAGCACGACAGCGTCGAAGATGACGATACCGAACACGATAGGAGGTGGACACGGCAACCACCTACAGTGTCACGCACCTTCACTATAGTTCATAAACCCGATCTGACGGGAGGAATCCATTCCTTATGGCGCTGTTGGCGCCGTTGTCACTAGGGGATGTCGTTGTCGGCTTGAAGTAGGGCGAGGTCGTCGCCATCTCTCGTCATTATGGATTCACGCGTTGTGCGTGGATCCGACGTGGCGGCCAGGAGGATCTGACCATGAATGCTCAAGATTATCTTGCCAAAAAGGGAATCGCGCTCGACAAGGAAGAGGAAAAGCCGCAGTCGCTCGAGGAGAAGGCCTGGGCCCGAGCCAGAGAGGCCATGGAGCATGGCCCTCGCAGCGGCACGCCTCATGACTGGGAGGACTGGGAGCGCCATCATGAGGCGCTGGCTTCCGAGTCCCGCTCGATCAGCGCCAAGGTCAGCTCGCGTCGCTCGTCTCGCGAGGCCCCGGAAGACGATCACGAGTGAGAAGAGCGCCCAGGTCGGCAGCGTTGGAGGCGAAAGAACGCTATGCTGTGACCGGGTGAATCAAGATTTTTCAACGGGATGTCGTCATCTCGTCTACTTTGAGAATCCAAAGGTTTCGGTTTCTCGAAGCACTGGGATTTTTCGAAGTACTGCGATTTTTCGAAGCACTGCAACGGATTGTCGAACACAAACGATGTCGTTCCGAGCATAGGAGGCCATATGGACATCATTCGCATCATCTTCGCTATTCTTCTACCGCCGGTTGGGGTATTCCTGCAGGTGGGGCTGGGGCTGCAGTTCTGGATCAACGTCGTGTTGACGTTGCTGGGGTACATACCGGGCATCATCCACGCGATCTGGATCATCGCGACGCGCTGAGGCTGCGCAGCGACTCGTTCATCGGCTTCCTTCGGGAAGCCGATGTCGTTTCAGCGACTCCGATAATGGTAAAGAATCCGTTCGTCCTTGCGCGGCCCGACGATGCGCCACGCGAGATCGATCCCGTCCTCCGTCAACGTCAGTCTGGCGCTATAGGCATCGGCAGCACACTGATGTACCTCTGCGCTGACCAGGGTGTCATCGTTTTCGACGACCAGGTCGAAGAGCGAGACGGCATCCTCAACGCCACGGCGCTCGTGGGAAAGCGCAATTCGATCCGGGTGGATATCCCAGCGGTAGACGTTGCGCATGGGTACGCTGCGGGTCTGGCCATCCAGGGTGAAGGTGCCCGACTCGAAGAAGCGCACGCTGTGGTTCTCTCGAGTCACCTCGATCCTGCCTTCGCCACGACCATTCCAGCCTACCGCCGAGGCCTGGCCCGATTGCGCGCTGAACACGAAGCGCGAGAGGTTGGGCAACAGCGACTCTAGCCGTATAATGGCTGTCAACTTGTCGTTTTCATAAGGTTGACCATTCATGTCGTATCTCGTCGGTGTCACGGCGTTGTGGGCTTTTTCGTTCAGTCTGATCGGTGTCTATCTCTCCGGCCAGGTCGACAGCTACTTCGCCGTCATGGCGCGAATTTTGCTCGCGACCGCGATTTTCCTGCCGTTTCTGCGTCCCGCTGCCCTGCGCTGGTCTTCCCGCCTCGGCTTGATGGCCATCGGCAGTCTCCAGCTTGGCGTGATGTACCTTTTCTTCTACCAGTCCTTCCTCTTGCTTACCGTGCCGGAAGTGCTGCTGTTTACCATTTTCACGCCGCTTTATATCACGCTTGTCGATGACCTGCTGGCGCGGCGCTTTTCGCCACGCTACCTGGTGGTGGCAGCGTTGGCCGTGGTGGGCGCGGCCGTCATCCGGTATGACGGCGTCACGAACGATTACTGGCTGGGGTTCCTGGTCGTGCAGGGCGCCAACCTGAGCTTTGCGCTGGGGCAGGTCGCGTATCGGCACCTGGCACGCAGCCTGCCCGATGGCGTGGCGCATCGCCACCTGTTCGGCTGGTTCTATCTGGGCGCGCTCTGCGTTGCCATACCGGCATTCTGGCTGCTGGGCGACTCGGCGAAGTTGCCCACGACGCCGCTGCAGTGGGGCGTTCTGGGGTGGCTGGGTCTCGTCGCCTCGGGGCTAGGTTATTTCCTCTGGAACAAGGGGGCCTGCCGCGTCGATGCCGGCACGCTGGCGATCATGAACAACGCCCTGATTCCCGCCGGATTGGTCGTCAACCTGATGATCTGGAACCGGGACGCCGACCTGGCACGCCTGGGGATCGGTGCCGTGATCCTGGCCGGTTCGCTGTGGCTCAATGTGCGCTGGGCGAAGCGCTCCGGGGTGGTAGCGGCAACGCCAGCGGCCAGTCGTCCCTGACCACGAAGAGCCGGCATCGCCGATCATCCGGAAGGATCAGCAGCAGATGCGCGGGCCTGCCGGGAGCGCTGAAAGAGTGGGCCAGTTCATGGTCCAGCATCGCCAGCGGCATCGGTTCGGTCGCGGGCGGCGCAAGCCAGTGAGGCTTGGCCAGCCGATGGCCGCGAGTCCCTTCCGGTAGCAACCGGATCAGTGAAGGCCAGGCTTGCCAGTGACACCACAGGCCCTGTTCGGCCCCGGCATTGGCAAGCCTTGGCAAAGGCAGGTGCTGATTCCACGGGTGGTAGAGACATCCCGGCATGATGATGCGCTGTTGCAGCGTGCCGGTGGCGTCCAGGGCCTGGCGCTCGCGATCGGCTGCCGGGGATCGGCCCCCGGGGAGCTGATGAGACGCCAGGCGATGGCATTTGATGGCCAGTGAGTCGAAGCTGCCGATGCCGATCCAGCGCGCGGCATTTCGGTCGTCGCCCGGACCTTGGGGCAGGCCGAGAAAAAACTTGATCGCCAGCTCGGCATGGAAGGTCTGTGGATCGTGGCAACCTCGATTCGCTTCCGTCACCGAGCCCTCGGCCCACCCGGAAGCGTAGAGCAGGTCGAGCTCGCCAAGGGTCTGCCTATTCTCGCGCAGCGCCACGTTATGGGCCAGAAGCCGGGTGCGCGGTGCGTGATCCAGAATCCATTGCCATAGCGTTTCGTGATAGATACCCAGACGCTGTGATCGGCGTGCCAGGCGCCTTTGCTGGAAGCGCTCCCCTTGATCCTCTTGCTGACGCAGCCAGGTGCGCCTTCGTCGCGGTTCCTCCAACCCGAGCTCGGCCAAGGTGGGCCGGCCGACATAGTCCAGCGTCGCCATGTCTGGCGCATGCAGCAGCCAGGCGATATCGCGGACCCAAGGCTGACGAAGCGATGCCAGATCTTCCCGCAGCGCGTCATCGAGAGGGACGAAGGCATCGAGCAAGAGGGAGGCTCCGTGGGGTCGTGCATTGGCCGGCATGACGCTGTACGCCTTCGGTACTCCGCGGTCTCGTCATCGACGGCATTCCATCATTCGGGCTCGCGGTAGAAGTTGAATTCGCGTGTCCGCGCCGTCCGCTCCAGGGTAGCCATCCAGCCCGGTGAGATGCTGCGGTGATGGAAGAACAGCGCGCCGTGGGTGATGTCGGGAAGGGTACCGTTGAGCGCACGGCGCGCCACGTCTCTTGCCGCCGCGTATTGCTCGGGCTCGGTGGCTTCGTCGGGGCGGCCATCGCACCACCACGAGAACTGGCACTGCCCGGTCTCCGAGCCTTGCTGGACGATGTCGCACAGGCTCGATGGAAATTCCGGATTTCCCAGCCGGTTCATGATCACGTTGGCTACCGCCTGCATCTCGCGCTGATCGGTGCCCTTGGCTTCCCAGTAGATCGATCTCGCCAGGCAGGTAATGGCGTCGTCGAGCGGTGCCAGGCCGCGAGGGTCGACCGCCTCCGTGCCCGCTGGTGTCAGTCGTGCCGCGTCCGGGGCCGGTTCGATCTTGTCCGTCTCGACGACGCGCTGTTCGAGCTGCTCGGCTTTCTGGCGGGCGATCTCGGCTTTCGTCAGTGGCGGTTCGGCCAGTGCCGACGCGCCTTGCAATAGCAGACCCGTCAGCAAGAGAGCTCCCGTCAGGCGCCGATATCGATCAGATGGCCTGATCATCGCTGCCGATCGTCTGGATGACCTCGAAGCCTTCGAACTTGGGCGGCCCGAGATAGAGACCCTCGCGGCGGCTCTGGCCGGCGTTGGCGTGGGCGGCACGGAAGGCCTCCGAGTGCGTCCACGCCTCGAAATGCTGGCGGGTGCGCCAGAGGGTATGGGAGGCGTAGAGAACGTGATCTTCCTCCGCCGGACCGCGCAACATGTGGAATTCGACGAACCCGGGCAGCCCCTGAAGATGCGTTTCGCGCTCCAGCCACAGCGTCTCGAACTCCTCGGTGCGTTCCGGATTGACGCGAAAGCGGTTCATGGCGATGAACATGAGTCGACTCCTGATTGGGAAAACCGGCGCCCGGCGGCGAGGGAGCCGTATGAACGAACCGAACGAACGACGTCGCCGCGCGTTTTCGGACATGACCGAGCAACATTGCCAGCATCCGGTGGCAAAAGTCGAGCCGGCAAATGGCGAGTCGGGTCCGTTGACGTCCATGCGAGTTAGTGGACTAATCGAGGCAACAGTTCCCGCTCCCGGTCATCATCCATGGATATTCCGCACCAGCGCCTGGTCTACTTTCGCGTCACGGTCGAATCCGGCTCGTTGCGCAAGGCGGCGGCAAGGCTCGATATCGCCCCCTCGGCAGTCAGCCGACAGATTGCGCTGCTGGAATCGGCCTTCGGGGCGCCATTGCTCGAGCGCACGCCGCGAGGGATCAGGCCCACGCCCGTCGGTGAAATGGCACTGGATTATTGCCGCAGGCGAGGGGAGCTGGACGACGATTTCATCACGCGGCTGGAGGCCTATCAGCGCCTGGAAACCGGTACGATCTCGCTGGTCGTGGGCGAGGGCTTTATCGACGACCTGATCGATGCGCCGCTAAGAGCCTTCGCCGAGCGCTACCGCGGGATACGTCTCGACATCGAGCAGGCCGGCACCGACGAGATCATCGAGTCCGTGGTCGAGGATCGGGCGCATATCGGGCTGATGTTCCATGAGCGAGTGCATCCGCAGATCCGCTTCTGGGCCTCCAGCGGGCAGCCGCTGCTGGCGATCTGCCCCGTCGATCACCCCCTGGCGCGGGAGGCGCATCCGGTCTCGCTGCAACGGCTCGGCGAGATGCCCATGGCGCTGTGGAACACCGGGCATGGTGTTCGTCGGCTGGTGGATCAGGCCTTCGTGCAAGCGGGGCTGCGTCCGCAAGTCGCCGTGGAAACCAACTCGATGGCGGTGCTGCGCCGCGCCGTGGTGGCGGGAATGGGGATCACGCTACTGCCGCGCTTTGCCGTCGCTCGTGAACTGGCCGAAGGGAGTGTCGTCGCCGTTCCCGTTGCCTCGATGCTTTTCCAGAACTCCCAGGCGCACATGATCACTCGGGTGGGTCGGCGTCAGCCTGAGGCCAGTCTCAAGCTGCTGCGTCATCTGAGCGCCTGGATGCAGGCATTCCGCTCGCCCGGCGATCCTTGACTGCCCGGTGTCGGCGTCGTTCGGGTCGTATCTAACGTTGCTCGAAGCGGAGTAGCGTCCCCAGTACGCCGGACGCGATGTCGGCCTGGGTCTCGCTGTGACGGTGGTAGTCGATGCCCTGGCTGTCCCAGCAGGCGATCGCCGCATCCAGGTCTCGGCAGGTAAGCGTAAGCGCCACGGCGCGCGGCGGTTCCGGTTCGATATCGCCGAGGGTCGGGAAGGTCGCCGCCAGTGTCTGGCGATCGAGCAGGTGACAATCGCCCTTGTGGGTATGGATGGTCCAGGCGGTGTCGCTGCCGCGGACCGAGCTGTCGCCGTGAATGCGCCGGAAGTGCTCGATGTCGTAAGCCGGGTCGTCGCTGACGTACCAGACATCGGCGATCGAGGTTGCGGTATTGGCATGAGCTTCCTGCGTCGGATCGACACGAAACAGCTCGGGGCGCAGTTGCTGGCAGAGGAACTGGGTCAGAAAGGGACGTTCCGGATCGTGCAGCATGTCCAGCGCCACGCTCACTTCCTCGTTGCGGCCGCCGGGCAGATGCGCCATGCGGCGGAAGATGATCGGGCACGCCTCGGAAAATCCCCGTGCCGCCACCAGAGCGTGATCGCGCTGGATGCTGTCGCTGTCGAGCGCCACCATGGCGATGCCGTCACCCACCGTGATCAGGCGCGCCTCGATCAGACGACCAAACTGGAAACCGTTGTCGTCCTGATAGTCCAGGCATTCCGGGCGACCGATGCCGATCAGCTCGATGAAGTTGTTGCTGAAGAACAGCAGATGGTTGTCTGTGCCCCAGGGGTGCCGGTGGCGCGAATTGACGTTGAAGCCGAGATCTCTCGCCGCCTGGGCGGCGTGATCGAGATGATTGACCGCCAGTAAGGGGTGATCGATGCCGAAGCTCATGAGCCTTTCATCCGTGGTGTGGTTGTCTGCAGTATTGCCCAATATCGGAATTCCTGAAGGCAGGGTACGGGATAAGCCTTCGGTTTTCTCACCTCAGCGCCGCCATGGCGCGGTCGATGTCTTCCTTCGTGTTGTGCCAATGCGGCGAGATCCGCACCAGGGCGCCGGCGGTCGGCAACCTGACGTTCAAGGGTTCGGCGGCGGTATCGCATACCTTGGCAACGATGCCGGCCGCATCGAGCTTCTGGTGAATCTGTAACGGTGCAGCGTCCGGCAGGTGGATCGTGGCGATGCCGCTTTCCGGCCGTTGCAGCAGCGGCCGAAACCCTCGTTCGCGGGCCAGCTCGTAGACCCGCTCGGTCAGCGTCGTCAGATGTTCGCGCAACGCCTCCAGCGTGATCTGCTGCAGTTCGTTGATCGCCGCTGTCAGCGCGACCTGATTCATGATCGAGACGTCCGAGGCATCGAAGCGCCGCGCCTGGGGGAGGTCGAGAAAACGCTGGGTTTCCCGGTCCAGCCGCAATCCCGCCAGTTCCGGCGCCGGGTTGGGATGCATCATGGCCACTGCCGGCTGGCTGACGTAGAGCAGCGCCATGCCGCGGGGGCCACGGAGCCACTTGCGAGTGGTGGCGACCAGTACGTCGCAGCCGAGCCGGCGCACATCGACTTCAGTCTGACCCAAGCCCTGGGCAGCATCCACGATCAGCGGGCAGTGTGATGGTCGAGGCAGATTCCCCAACGCTTCGACATCGTAGCGACGGCCTTCGATACTGGTCACCAGCGGCGTCAGAATCGCCGCCACGTCCTCGCCGATCTGACCCGCGATCGCCACGGGATCGAACTGACCGTCGGCATCGGTCGCCAGCAGTTCGATATGGCGCGGCGGCTCTCCACCCAGGCGCCTCAGCATGACGATATTCGAAGCCCACTCGCCCGGCGCCACCAGCAGCCGCCGACCGGCGAGATCGAGGCTCCCCACCACCTGCCCCATGAGCTGGGAGGTGCTCGCCCCGAACGCGACCTGCGGTTCAGGGGCCCCGATCCAGCCGGCCAGCCGGGTTCGTGTCGCCTGCAGATCCCAGATGGCACTTTCGAGACGCTGGCGCGGGTAGGCCGCCATCTCCGCTTCCAGCCACTCTCCTAGACGTGCCGAAACCGCCGGGCTTTGCAGACCGACGGAGGCGTTATTGAGATAGCACAGATCGGATGGCTGCACGGGAGTTCCTGCCTTGGCGGTCGGGTTCACCCTGTATGCTGCCGGGGAATCGCTACCCGCGCCACCTCAATGGGTGCGAATCGAGCAGGATGCCTGCCTCGTTCCAACGAATTCGGGGCAGGCGGGCGACCGAGGCCGCCCGGAACCGATTATTCGTGGCCGCTGCCGTAGCCCATGGCGACGCTGGCTTCGACGCCGGTCTCGACCCAGACGCTCTGCGGTACGGTGTACTCACGCAGACCGTCGAGGCCGCTGGAGCGGCCAAAGCCGCTATCGCGGAAGCCACCGAAGGGCGACATCACGTTGATCGCCTTGTAGCTGTTGATCCAGACGGTGCCGGCGCGCAGTTGGCCGGCGACACGATGCGCCTTGGCCGGGTCCTGCGTCCATACCGCGCCGGCGAGTCCGAAGCGGGTGCCATTGGCGAGACGAATGGCGTCGGCTTCGTCATCGAACGGCATGGCGACCACGACCGGGCCGAAGACTTCCTCGCAGGCGATCTCCATCGAGGCATCGACATCGGCGATGACCGTCGGCGCGAGATAGTAGCCGTCGGCGCCTTCCGGCAAGCCCAAGGGGCGCGTACCGCCGGTGACAACGCGAGCGCCAGCGGCCCTGGCGCGCTCGATCATGCCGGTGACGTGCTCGAACTGGCGCACATTCTGCAGTGGGCCCATGCGGGTGGCTTCGTCTGCCGGCAGGCCGACGGTGATCTGGCTGGCGGCGCGGCCGACGCGTTCGACCACGGCGTCGAAAACATTCCGCTGGATCAGCAGCCGCGACCCGGCCACGCAGCTCTGCCCGGCTGCGGCGAAAACTGCCGCCTGCGCACCCGCCACGGCATCGTCGAGCCGGGCATCGTCGAAGATGATATTGGCCGATTTGCCTCCGAGCTCGAGCACGCTGGGGACCAGCCGACGGGCGCCAGCTTCGGCGATCAGGCGGCCGCTGTCGGGAGAGCCGACGAACACTAGCTTGCTGATACCGTCGTGGCCGGTTAGTGCCGCACCGGTGGTCGGGCCGAGGCCGTTGACGATGTTGATCAGGCCTTGCGGCAGGCCGCCGGATTCGAGCAGGCGGGCGATGACGACCGAGGAGAACGGCGTCAGCTCCGATGGCTTGAGTACCACGCCGTTGCCCGCGGCGATCGCCGGTGCCAGCTGCCAGGCACAGGTGAACATGGGCGCGTTCCACGGCGTGATCTGACCGACCACGCCGAACGGCACGTGGCGCACGTAGTTGAGGTGCGAGGTGGGCACCGGGATGACCTCGCCGTGCTGCTTGTCGCACCAGCCGGCGTAGTACTCGAACATTTCGCGAACCTTGCCGACCTCGCCGCGGCAGTCGCGGATCGGCTTGCCGGCGACCACGCTCTCGAGCTGGGCGAGCGCCTCTTCATGGCCCTCCAGGCGACGAATGGCAGCGTTCATGCGGCGGCCGCGTTCGCTGGCAGTCAGCGCCATCCATTCGACCTGAGCGCGCGAGGCGGCTTCGACAGCCTGGTCCAGCAGGTCGGCGCCGGCATCGCGGTAGGTGATCAGTTCGCCGCCGGTAGCCGGATTCGTCAGCGCGATGGCCTCGCCCCGGCCGGCGACCAGATCGCCATCGATCCAGTTGGAGCAGGGCAGCCCTCCGGCTTCCGGCGACAAGCCGAATTGGGTCAGGAGATCGCTCAACGTCTGCCGTGCCTGGATATCCAGTGCATTCATGCGGAGATCTCCTCGTCGCTGGCAGAGGATTGGACGAAATCGATGCCGGCCTGGGCCAGGATCGGTGAGGTGATGTGGTTGAAATCATCGCCGTCAGCAGGTCGCGTCGAATCAGCATGCCAACCTTCGACGACACGCTGCAGCAGTTCAAGATCGAGCTCAAGGCCACTGGCGGCATCGCGCGCCAGGCGCAGGTCCTTGCGCATCAGGCCGCTGGTGAAGCCGGAATCGAAGCGCCCGGAGAGAATCCACTCAGGGAAATTGACTTCGCTGACGGCACTGCGGCCCGAGCCGCTGTTGAGACCGGCCAGACAGGCCGCCGGGTCGACGCCGGCCCTGGCGGCAAGGGTCACCGCTTCGGCGGTGGCGATCAGGTTGGTGGCGCAGAGATAGTTGTTGGCCAGCTTGACGACGTGACCGCTACCCGGCCCGCCCACATGAGTGCGCTTGGCGGACATCGCTTCCAGCATCGGCATGAGGCGCTCGATTGTTGCCATGTCGCCGCCGAGCAGCATGCCGAGCTGGCCGTTCGCGGCCCCCCTGGGGCCGCCACTAACCGGCGCATCCAGCCATTCGAGACCGGCATCGATCACCTTGGCGGCGAGTTCGCGGCTGACCACCGGATCGCTGGTGGAGGAGTCGACGATGACGCTGCCCTTGGGGGCCAGTTCGAGCAGCCCGGGTGACCTTTCGATGACTTCACGCACATGTTCAGAGGTGGGCAGTGACAGAAGGTACACATCGCTGGCCGGCAGGGATTCAGGGTTCACGGTGGCAAGACCCTGCTCGGCGAGGCGCTGGCGCGCCGCTTCGAACACATCGCTGCCGGTGACGTCGAAGCCGGCGCCGTGAAGCGTCAGCGCCATGTTGCCGCCCATCTGGCCAAGGCCAATGACGGTGATTTTCATGAAGCTCTCCTGGATTGTTCTTGGAATGAATCGCTCTGGAATGAATTGCTTCGGTATGGCGAAACCGAAACCGAAACCGAAACCGACGCCGTCGTCACTCGTTCAGCAGTTTCTGCACTAGCGCCTGCCAGTAGGCAACGCCGAACGGGGCGATGGCGTCGTTGAAGTCATAGGCCGGGTTGTGCAGTGCTGCGCTGTCGCCGTTGCCGAGCCAGATGTAGGCCCCCGGGCACTGCTCCAGCATGAAGGCGAAATCCTCCGATCCCATGCTGGGCGCCATGTCACGGTGGACCTTGCCGATACCCGTGAGCGTCTCGAGCACTTCGGCACAGCGCGCGGCATGCTGGGGAGTATTGATCGTCGCCGGATAGCGTGCCTGATAATCAAATTCGGCCTTGAGACCATGAAACTGCGCGGTGGCATCAACGGCGTCGCGAAAGCGCTGCTTCAGCTTGGCCTTGAGTGCCGCATCGAAGCAGCGCACGGTGCCGCGCAGCTCGACCGTCTCGGGGATGACGTTGTAGGCATCGCCGGCATGGAACTGGGTAATGCTGAGCACGGCGGACTGGTGCGGCGGCGTCTCCCGGCTGATCAGCCCCTGCAACTGGTTTGCCAGCTGGCAGGCGGCGAGCACCACGTCCGTACCCAGATGCGGCATGGCCGCGTGACAGCCTTGCCCCGTCAGGCGCAGGGTGAAGACGTCGAAGGCGGCCATGACCGGGCCGTCGTGCACCGCCGCCTCGCCGACGGCGAGCCCTGGCCAGTTGTGCAGGCCGTAGACCGCATCCATCGGGAAGCGCTCGAACAGGCCTTCCTCGACCATCACGCGGCCGCCGCCTTCGCTCTCTTCGGCGGGCTGGAAGATACAGTGAACCCGGCCGGCGAAGTCCGGAGCTTTCGCCAGTGCGCAGGCAGCGCCCAGCAGCATCGTGGTGTGGCCGTCGTGGCCGCACGCATGCATGCGACCCGGTATCGACGAGCGGTAGTCGATATCGTTGAGTTCCTCGATCGGCAGGGCATCGATATCGGCACGCAGCCCGATGGCACGGCCCGGGCCTCGGTTCCCCTCGATGGTGACAACGACGCCGGTGCCGCCGCCCAGGCCGGTGACCGGATCAAGGCCGTGTTCGCGCAGAATCTTGACGATACGTTGGCTGGTGCGGGTCTCCTCGAAGGCGATCTCCGGATGACGATGGAAATCGCGGCGCCATTCGGTCAATGTTTCAGGATCGGGATAGACAGCGGGTTGATTCATGATCTCCTCCGGCAATGGCTCATGATCTACTCGGATCATCGAGTGGCGCGCTCTGCATAGGTTGGGCTTGCAGAGGTGGAATAGGCCGAGCGCGCCGATGAAAGGACGTTTACAGCAGTGTCTGGTTTACAGCAGCACCTGATTTACAGCAGCGCTTGATTTATAGCAGTACCTGGGCCACGACCGCCGAACCGACATAGGTGCCGGTGAATACCAGCAACGAAATGATGATCAGCTTCCAGCCGGTCTGGCGGAACATCGTGAATTCGCGACGGCTGAGCGCCAGACCGGCGTAGGCGAGCACCGGCGTGACGATGGCGAGAAAGTTGACCGCGGCGAGCTGGTCGACGATCCATCCGCTGCCGGGGAAGAACGGCAACGTCATGACGATACTGACCAGCGATACCCAGGCGACGCCGGGCAGATAGAACGGGGCCGCCCGCGTGATCACCAGGCCGATCAGGGTCATGACGTAGAGAATGATCATGCCCGGCAGGGCGTCGATCAGCGAGGCGCCGTTGATGGTGTTGGCGATCCAGCCGACCACGCAGGCCATGGCCAGTACCGCGGCGGTCTTGCCGAGATGGGCCTCGGGGCGTTCTTCACTGGGGAAATCGGCATCATTGCCATTGGCGGCCATGGCGCCGACCGAACTCGTCGCACGACTGCGCCCACCCAGGCGACGATACAGCCATTCAGCCATGGGCAGCGCGATGAACAGCGAGACATAGAGCCCGGTAGCGTAGGTCAGCAGGTTGCTGGCACCGGCGAAGGCGAGCAGGTCATCCGCGAGATCGGGCGCTGCCCCGGCCAGCGCGCCGGAACACGCCGCGACCATGCTGCCGCTGCCCACGCCGCAGGCCATCGCCAGTGCCCGCGGATCGAACCAGTCCAGCGAGGCCAGATAGCCGGCCATCAGCGCGAACCATAGCGTGCCGAACATGGTACCGACGACATACACGCCCATGACGCCGATCCCCTCCGGCCCCTTGAGGCCGTACTTGTCGGAGATGATCGCGATGTTGGGTTCGCGGGCGATCGAATAGGTGGCACCGATCGCCTCCCGCCCCATCTTGAGCACCAATACCGCTACCGGCAACGCGACCAGCATGGTGCCGAGGTTGCCCAGCTCCTGCAGGATCAGGGCAGGGCCGGCGCTGATGATCTGATCGATGGCGGGGCCAATGGTCGAGCCGAAGCGCGCGATGAACGGCATGATCGAGATCAGGATCAGCGGGGTCGCTGCCTGGCTGAGGCTCTCGGGGAGAAATCGCTTCGTCCCGGAGAACAGGTGCGGATTGAGCAGTACGCCGAGAACGAAGGCGTAGAACAGCGGCAGCAGGAGCAGCGTGCCGGGCCCGAGCGGAATCTTGAGAATGCCGACCCATTCGCTGAGCAGTGACAGCACGACGACCAGCAGGTGCAGCCGCCAGTTGAGCAGTTGGGAGAGGGGCATCGATCTTTACCTCTTTGTTGTTGGTGGTGAGGTCATCCACCGAGTATCCAGAGAGAGCGTGATCGAATGAAAGGCGTGAGGTGTTCTGTTTTTTGGATGACTGGAACGGGATCAGCCATTCGCAACGAAAAACGGGGTGAGCCAAGGCCCACCCCGTCAATGCGATCATGATCGCAGCTGCCCGTCGGTTATCGGGCTAGGCGATCACTCTTCCGGCAGTGCGTACACCACGACCTGATCGCCGACCTGATCCTTGAGGATCGTGTTGCCGCCGGCCACGAAAGCGACGTACTGGCGGCCTTTGTACTCGTAGACCGAGGGATTGGCGACGGCAGGCGCCTGGGCCTGGTCTTCCCACAGCTCTTCACCGGTCTCGAGCGAGTAGGCACGCAGCTTGGCATCCATCGATGCGCCGATGAACACGACACCACCCGCGGTCACGGCCGGACCACCGATGGTCGGCGAGCCCCACCTCTCGGGCATGAAGAAGCCGTACTGCTGAGAGGCGCCGACCGGCTTACGCCATTTCACGTCACCGGTATGCATGTCGATCGCCACCAGTTCACCGAAAGGCGGTTCCCAGCACGGCATGCCGAGCCAGTTCATCGCCACTTTCAGGCGCATGCCATAGGGCGCACCTTTCTGGGGGGCGAAACCACTTTCGTTGCCGGAGCCGCTATCGGCCTCTTCGTAGTCTTCACGGTTGTACAGCTTGACGTACTGCACGATATGCGAGGTGTTGACGATGGCGGTCTGGCTTTCGGGATCGAACGCCACGCCACCCCACTGCACGCCGCCCGAGCTGTCCGGGTAGGTCAGCGCACCTTCGCCTTTGGTGGTCGGCGGCGTGTACATGCCTTCGTACCAGAGATCGTCCCACAGGCGCGAGCACTGGCCGCCGCCCACGGCATCGGCGAGGCCCCAGATCTTGGGTTTCTCGGACTGATCCAGCAATGGCGCCGGTTTGGTCGGGAAGGGCTGCGTCGGTGCATAGACTTCACCCTCGACGGTGCCGTCGCCCTGCGGTACCGGACGCTCCTCGATCGGCCAGACATCTTCGCCGGTCAGACGGTTGACCACGAACAGGAAGCCCTGCTTGGTCGCCTGAACCAGCGCCGGGATCTGCTCGCCGTCGACAGTGATGTCCATCAGCGTCGGGGCGGAGTTGATGTCGTAGTCCCAGATATCGTGGTGAACCCACTGGCGGGACCACACGACTTCACCGGTCTCGATATCGAGCGCAGTGGTCGAGGTTGCCAGCGGCGCCTCTTCGGTGCGGTTGCCGCCCCAGTAGTTCGGTGACGGCGAGGAGACCGGCAGGTAGAGCAGGCCGTTCTCGCGGTCGGCGGACATGTGCGTCCAGACGTTGGCGGTACCGCTCTTCTCGCGCATCTCGTCGGAAAGCGCCTGGAACGTCCATTCGAGATCGCCGGTCTGGGCGTCGAGCGAGAAGATCGTTCCCGGCGGCGCCTGTTCGTAGGCCCAGTCCATGCCGGCCCAGCCGAGCATCAGATGGTCGCCGACCACGGTCGGTGGCTGGAGCACGGAAAGCGGCCACTCGGCGTGGGTGTCGTTCCACTGGTTGACGTTGAGCACGCCGTTGTCGGCGAAGCCCTTGCAGAGTTCGCCGGTATCGGCATCCAGCGCGAACAGCTGCGCGTCCATGGTGCCCATGTAGACGATCTTCTGGCACGGTTCGCCGGCGACCGGATTTTCGGCTTCCCAGTAGGAGACGCCGCGGTTCTTCAGCACCGGCTGGGTCAACGCCTCGCGCGAGGATTTCGTGTCGAAGCTCCACTTCTCTTCGCCGGTGCCCGGGTCCAGCGCAATCAGACGATAGAAGGGCGTACCGATGTAGATCGTGTCGTTGGCGAAGACCGGGGTCGCCGACCATACCGTCGCCGGGATGTCGCCGGAGCCGTCGGAGATATCGCCGGTGTGGTACTCCCAGACTTTCTCCAGTTCGCCGACGTTATCCGCCGTGATCTGGTCGAGCGGGCTGTACTTCTGAGCGTTGAGCTGACCGTGGAAGCTGTCCCAGGTCGGCTTCTCCGGCACCAGCGGAATCGGCGGCCGGTTGGCATTCTCCTGGTCGCTCGAGCCCGCGACGCTGACGTTCTGTGACCCAGAACTCTGGGAGTCAGAACTCTGGGAGTCAGAACTCTGGGAGTCAGGACTTTGGGAATCAGAGCTCAGGGAGTCGGACGACGACTGAGCGTCGCTCTGGCCCGATGTCTGGCTGGCGTCGGCTGGCTGATCCTGGGCGAACAGCGGGACCGGGGCGAGCAGTAGCGCCAGTGCCGTGGCGGTCCCCAACCGCTGTGCGGTGAGTTTCAGTGCAGGCACGGGCATTTGGGGCAAGGAAGTTGGCATGAATCGGCTCCTCATGAATGGGCTGGTGACTTGGAAGCAGCTGGACTGGCCATGTCCAGCAGCAGGCCGATCAGGCCAACCACCATGGCGGCCGTCAGCCACCACTGATGCAGCAATAGCCCGGCGAAACCGGTGCCGACGAGATCCAGCAGGATCAACACTCGCAGCGCCACGCGTCCGCTGCGGCAGGAAAGCGGAGCCAACACCAGCGTCATGATGACCAGCGCAATCGACGTGAGGATGACGACGAGGGCGCCAAGCGTACCATCGACGCCGGTCAGCGGAGTGAAATAGGCATAAAGCGATACGGCGAGCCCGGCAAGCGAGGCCACCAGCAGCACTATGATGCCCGCCCTGAATGATCGAGATTGGGACATGAGGTCGTTGTCTCCTGATGAGATCGATTGGTGCACCTGGCGGCTGTTTCTGCATCGTTCTGATGTTGCATCAGGCCAATTGATAGTGTCGAAACAGTCGGGTGTGGTTACGTGTGCGCGGAATCCACTTTCGACGTGGTAGCGATGGGTCGCCAGGCGGCGGTGTGGTTACGTGTGCGCGGAATCCACACACCAGGCAGACTAAAGTGTAGGATATTTTCGGACGTTAGCGTGGAAACGATTGATTTTTTTGACGGAAACTTTGAGCGTCGCGGCGGTCCGTTTGCGGCAAAGCAAGCGCAGCCAGCATAATGGCCGACCGTCACGCCGCGAGAGTCACGTTGTATGGAATCGTTCAACACCATCGGTCTGATTGGCCGTCTGGGCAGCGACAAGGTGGTCGAGACGCTCAAGCGCCTGGTGATCTTTCTCGAGCGTCATGGTCTCGAGATCGTGATCGAGGATCGTACCGCCGCACTGCTTTCCGGCCATGGCCACAGGGAAGCCCGGCGCCGGGAGCTGGGCACGTTGTGCGATCTGGTGATCGTGGTGGGCGGCGACGGCAGCCTGCTGGGCGCGGCTCGGGCCCTGTGTCATAGCGCGACGCCGGTACTCGGCATCAACCGTGGGCGGCTGGGCTTTTTGACCGATATTTCCCCCGACGAGGTCGAACAGAAGGTGGCCGAGGTACTGGAAGGGCAGTACGACACTGAAAGGCGATTTCTGCTCGAGGCGGAGCTCTATCGTGGCGAGCGTCTGATCGGTTCCGGCACCAGTCTCAACGATGTGGTCGTGCATCCGGGCAAGGCGGCGCGGATGATCGAGTTCGAGCTTTTCGTCGACGATCGCTTTGTCTATTCGCAGCGCTCCGATGGCCTGATCATGGCGACACCCACCGGCTCCACGGCCTACGCGCTCTCCGGTGGCGGTCCGATCGTGCATCCGGGGCTGGAGGCGATCACGCTGGTGCCCATGTTCCCGCATACGCTCTCCAGCCGGCCGATCGTGATCGATGCCGCCAGCGAGATTCGCGTGCATATCGGCGATATCAACCAGGCCTATCCCCATGTCAGCTGCGACGGCCAGACTCGCGTCGTCTGCAAGCCTGACGACATCCTCTACGTCCGTCGCCACGCCGAGCGCCTGACGCTGATTCACCCACGCGGGCACAGTTTCTTCGAAGCCTGCCGCTCCAAGCTGGGATGGAGCAGCAGGCTGGGAGACTGACATGGCGCAGGAAAGCGATGTCGATGGCTACGATCTGATCGGGGATGTTCATGGCTGCGGCCAGAGCTTGGTCAGGCTGCTGGAGAAGCTCGGATACCGGGCAGAAGATGGGGTGTTTCGCCACCCGCGCCGCCGGGTCATCTTTCTGGGTGACCTGATCGATCGCGGGCCCACCATCCGGCTGGCGGTTTCCGTTGCCAAGCGCATGGTCGACGCCGGCGAGGCGCATATCGTGATGGGCAATCATGAAGCCAACGCGCTGGCCTACTGTCACGAGGCGCCAAGCGACAGCGAGCGCGAATGGCTTCGCGATCATACCCCGCGCAACAATCGCATCATCGGTCGTACGCTGGAGCAGTTTCACGATTTTCCGCTGGAGTGGGAAACCTGCCTTTCCTGGTTCATGACGCTACCGCTGTGCCTCGATCTGGATGGCCTGCGTGTGGTACATGCCTGCTGGGACGAGCCGTTGATCGCCGCCTTTCTTGCGCGGCGCCCCGATGCCCGAATCGACCGCGATTTCCTGGTCGAATCGACACGGCATGGCAGCCTGGCGCACCGCGTGCTGGATCGCCTGACCCGGGGCACCCAGATGCCGCTGCCGCCTGGCGTCGAGATTCGTTCGGGGGACGGATTCACGCGGCGCTCGTTCCGTACCCATTTCTGGTGTCGAAACCCGCGCACTTACGGGGATGTGGTCTTCCAGCCCGACAATCTGCCGCTGGGACTCGAGGATCGCCCGCTGGACGACAGTGAACGGGAACGGCTGACCTACTACCCGGAATCGGCGCCGCCACTGTTCGTGGGGCACTACTGGTGCAAGGGCGTACCGGCGCTGCCGCGATCGAATATCGCCTGCCTCGATTACAGCGCGGTGAAGTACGGCCGGCTGGTGGCTTATCGCTGGGAAGGGGAGTCGCGGCTCGATGCCAATCGCTTCGTCTGGGTCGACGTGTCACAGGAAGGGATTCGTGACTGATACCGTTGCGGCATATCAGTTAAATTGCATTTTTTTACATTGGCCGTAGGAGGCTGATTTGGCGGCTTTTTTACCGCTAAATGAAACGGATTAGGGAAAGAATGGGAAATTTTTCGCTGCGCGTGGGAACTCCTGCCACTGACGACCCTCAAAGTCAGTGTTCCCTTGAATGATCCCTTGCTCTTATCCGGCGGCCCTCCCGCCGGATTTTTCTTTGTTGGGTCTGTAAAATTTCGCGGTGCCTGTAGAATGGCGATTTCGAACCCGTCACGGGTTCGCGCTCCATGACATTTCCATGCTGGGCTTCAGCGCCCTGCGTCTCAGCATCGGGCTTCTCGATATTCTCTCGGTAAGCGGGTCGGACATCTTCCATGTACAAACTCCTCGAACTGCCTGGCGATCTGGATACGCGTCCTCTGAGGCAGGCGCTCTGGGCGCACCACATCGGCCATCGCTTCACGCATCAGGAGAATCGGCAGGTGCTGTGGATTGCCGATCCCGATCAGAGAGACGCGGCCGCGCGACTGATCGAGCTCTGGCACCGGGGGGAGCTGGACACCGCTTCCACGACCGGAGCACCACGGCGTCGGCCCGGTATCACCCGCCAGGCGTTCGGACAGGCACCGCTCTCGGCCGGGCTGATCGCCGTCTGCGTGCTGATCTTCCTGGCCATGATCTTCGCGGGCGATGCCATCGTTCGCGCTTTCACCATCGTGCCGCTCGACATCGTCGGCCAGCGGCTGGTGGCGGGGGATCTCGTCTCCGACACCCTGGCCGGCGGCCAGATATGGCGTCTGTTCACGCCGGCGCTTTTGCACTTCGGCTGGATGCACCTGATCTTCAACATGCTGTGGGTATGGTATTTCGGCCGTCAGGTCGAAGCGATCCAGGGATGGCGCCGGCTCGGCCTCATCGTGCTAATCGCGATGCTGGCTTCCAACCTGGCGCAGTACGTCACCGGCATCGTGCTGTTCGGGGGCATGTCGGGGGTGGATTATGCGCTGCTCGGCTACGTGTGGCTGATGTCTCGCCGCCGGCCGGAAAGCGGCTTCTTCGTGCCCCAGATGCTGATGGTCTTCATGCTGGTCTGGATGGTCTTTACCATGACCGATCTTGCCGGGGCCTTCGGCTTCGGTAACGTCGCCAACGAGGCGCATCTGGGCGGATTGCTGATCGGGCTGTTCATGGGCTGGTTCGCCAGCCGCAATGCATCGGGAGGCGCCGGGCACGACGCTTCAGGAGAAAGCTCTTCAGGAGAAAATAAGTGAGCGAGATGAATTTCGACCGCATGGTCGCGCAGATGACCCAAGAGATGTACGAGAATTTCAAGCAGGCCATTCAGTTGCGTAAATGGCCCGACGGCCGCCGCTTGACCACCGAGCAGACCGAGCTGTGTCTGGAAGCGGTCATCAAGTACGAAATGATCCATGAGGTGCCGGCGGAACAGCGCGTCGGTTATCTCGAGCGCAACGAATGCGCCTCCGGCAATCACGCCTCCGCCGAGGAAGCCGCGGTCAAATGGATCAACTGATCCCGGCCGCGCAGGTCGCGAGCGAGTCCGGCCGCTTTGCCAGCGGCCAGCTCCGCAAGCTCGATATCCGGTTGCCGGCAGAGAACGGCCAGGCGGACTACACCCTGCGGGCCGGCGAGCAGCGGGTTGGGCTCAATGCCTGGCTGGGGCAGCGTGTCCGGTTGCACCATACTGGCGAGATCCACTGCGTCGAATGCGGGCGCGCCACGCGCAAGAGCTTCGGTCAGGGGCATTGCTACCCCTGCTTTTCCTCGCTGGCGCATTGCGATCTCTGCATGATGCGCCCGGAGACCTGTCACTACTTTCAGGGCACCTGCCGCGATCCGGCCTGGGGCGAACGCCACTGCTTCCGCCCGCATACCGTTTACCTGGCCAACGCCTCGGGCCTCAAGGTCGGTATCACGCGAGGCACCAATACGCCGACGCGCTGGCTCGACCAGGGGGCGATCCAGGCGCTGCCGATTCTCGATGTCGACACGCGACAGCAGTCCGGGTTGGTGGAGACGCTGTTCAAGTCGCACGTCTCCGATCGCACCAACTGGCGGGCGATGCTCAAGGGCGAGGTCGAGCCGCTCGATCTGACCGCCGAGCGTGACCGCCTGCTGGCCCGGCTCGCACCGGGGCTGGCAGCGCTGCGCCAGCGTGTCGGCGAGGATGCCATTCGAACGGTCGACGATGCGCTGCCACTGACGATCGACTATCCCGTGCTCGAATGGCCGCGCAAGATCGTCTCGTTCAATCTCGACAAGTCGCCGATGGTCGAAGGCACCCTGATGGGGCTCAAGGGGCAGTACATGATCCTCGATACCGGCGTCATCAACCTGCGCAAGTTCGCCGGTTATCAGGTCTCGGTGACGGCCGAGGCCGCGTGATGACGCCAGGCCGGATCAGCGCGGCTTGTGCTCGAGCTGGCGCTCCATGCGCTTCAGAAATACCGACATGACCTGCTCGTAGAGCGCATCCTTCAGCACCACGTCTTCCACGCCGGCATCCAGGTTGGGGTTGTCGTTGACCTCGATGACTACCACGCGATCGCCGATCTGCTTGAGATCGACCCCGTAGAGGCCGTTGCCGATCAGCTTGGTCGCCCGCAGCGCCGCCTTGACCACCTGCGGCGGCACTTCGGACGGATCGTGGGTAGTGAAACCGCCGCTGCGGGTCTTGCCGCTGGAGTGGTCGTAGATCTGCCAATGGCCGCGAGCCATGTAGTAGCGGCTGGCGAAGAGGACCTGGCCGTCGAGCACGCCGATGCGCCAGTCGAAGTCGGTCGGCAGCCACTCCTGCAGCAGCAGCAGCGCCGAAGCCTCGAACAGCTTGGGCGCCTCCGCCTCCAGCTCCTCACGTGAGCGAATCTTGACCACGCCCTTGGAAAAGGCGCCGTCCGGCACCTTCAGGACCAGTGGATAGTCCAGATGGGCGAGCTTCTCGTCGAGCCGGCTCATGTCGCCGCGATGAAGCAGCTGGCCGCGAGGTGCGGGAACCTTATGGGTGCCCAGCAGCTCGTGGAGAAAGATCTTGTTGGTACAGCGAAGGATCGACTGAGGATCGTCGATCACCACCAGCCCCTCGTGTTCGGCCTTCTTGGCCATGCGGTAGGTGTGATGGTCCAGCCGGGTCGTCTCGCGGATGAACAGGGCGTCGAACTCGGCCAGTCGGCCGGCGTCCCGATGGGTGATCAGGCTGACATCGATGCCCAGGCGCCGGCCGGCGCGAATGAAACGCTTGAGCGCGCCCTTGTTGCTGGGCGGCAACTTCTCTTCCGGATCGATCAGGATCGCCAGATCGAAGCGATAGCGACGGCGTGCGCGTGGCGTGCGCCAGACCCGGGTCGAATGGCGGTTCAGCGCCGTCGCGAACAGGTCTTCCTCGCCGGACTGCAGCGCTGTCAGCGCGATGGGCTTGAGCCGCGCCAGGCGCCAGACGTTCTGGCGTTTCTCGAAGCGGGCTTCCAGCAGCGGGTGGGGCAGACGCTCGAACAGGCGACGAGCCAGGCGCTGCAGCTCCGGTTCCCGGCACTCGCCGAAGAAGACGCGCAGCGTGAAGGATTCGCCCTCAAGAACGCCGCGCTTGTTCAGTTCCATCAACAGCGGGTCGATGGCGGCCAGCTGCATGTCGATCAATGCCTTGCGCGAGAGCTGGTTGAGCGTTTCCACGCTGGGCAGAACACGCTGGTTGCGCGCCTGGGCCAGCAGCGAAACGTAATAGCCGGTTTCCAGATAGTCGAGATTGGCGCACAGGTTGATGACGTGCGTGGCATCATCCGCCGTTGCTGCACCGTCCAGCGCGAGAAACTCGTCGGCGCTGATCAGATCCTCGGAGGGGTAGTAAGGTTGCCAGTCGGCAAGGCGATCGACGACGATACGCAGGCGTGACATGAATCGGTGGCTCCTTTTCCGACATCTTCCCCTTGGGGTGGTCGGCGGTGGATACGGCAAGCTGCCGGGGCTGCAAAAGGGAAATAGCATGCGATGATGTGAAGGCGGCGACAAGTCGTTGCCGGCGTGAAATAATTTCAGCATCGTCGGCGTCATCGCCTCGGCGACTGCCCGCCTGACGGGCCACCGGCGCGGTCCCGATCGAACGAAGGCCGTGGCTGCACCCAGATCCCAGATGAATCAGATGAGAGCGCACGCATGCTCCGCACCATTCGCTACGGCCTGCCTGCCGATTGCGACGCCTTGTATGAATTGGAAGAACGCTGCTTTGACAGTGATCGCTTCAGCCGCCGCCAACTCGCACACCTGCTGACCCGGGCCAACGCCGCCAATCTGCTGGCGGTCGCCGAAGACCAGCGAGTCATCGGTTACGGCACGCTACTATTCCGGCGCAACAGCACCACGGCCAGACTCTACTCGTTCTGCGTCGATCCGGCCGCTCGCGGTACCGGCCTGGGACGGGAACTGCTCCAGGCGCTGGAGGATACGGCGCGAGAGCGGGGCAGCCAGCGCATGCTGCTGGAAGTTCGCGCCGACAATCGCGTGGCGATGGGGCTCTACCGCCGGATGGGGTTCATCGCTCATCGCTGGCTGGAGGACTATTATGCCGACGGCTGTGCCGCCTGGCAGATGGATAAGCGACTCGACCCGCCCGAGTCGCTCGACGCGCCGGCTGCCGACTGATACCGGCCGCGGACCGATTCTGGTCGCATCGCGGCTCCACTTTTGATTGAGGACCGAGGCTCATGCCATCTTTCGACATCGTTTCCGAATTCGATCGCCACGAAGCGACCAATGCCGTCGACCAGGCGAATCGTGAAATCCAGACCCGCTTCGATTTTCGCGGCGTCGACGCCAGCTTCACGCTGGAAGGCGAGACCGTCTCGATCGAGGCGGATGCCGAATTTCAGCTCCAGCAGATGATCGACGTGCTGCGCAACAAGCTGATCGCCCGCGGCATCGACCCGCGCTGCATGGATATCCAGGACGCCCAGACTTCCGGCGTCAAGGCGCGCCAGCAGATCAAGCTCAAGCAGGGCCTCGAACAGCCCGATGCCAAGGCGATCGTCAAGCTGCTCAAGGATTCCAAGCTCAAGGTCCAGGCCGCGATCCAGGGCGACAAGGTTCGCGTCAGCGGCAAGAAGCGCGACGACCTTCAACAGGCGATCGCCTTGCTGAAAGGCGAAGACGGCCCCGATCTGCCGCTACAGTACGACAACTTCCGGGACTGACGTCCCGATCCGACGCCGGGTGTTGCCGAGATACTCGGCAACACCCGTCCGAACCCTTCGATGTCCCGGCCATCCCCTCGTGGAGCCCCTTACGCTTACGCGGCGGCGCTATCGAGCCGTTGCGTCAAATCCTCGCTCCCCAGCGCCAACATGCTCAAGTTGCCGTACATGAAACTCTCGTGAAGCGCTCGAAGCGGTTGGCCTTCCATCGCGCCGAGGCACATCAGCAGTGGCAGAAAATGTTCCGGCGTCGGGTGGGCGTAACGTGCGTTCGGGGCCGCTGCCTGCCAGTCTTGCATCGCTTTCAGGTCGCCGCGTGCGGCGATGTCGATGACCCAGTCGTGGAATCGCCTGGCCCACGCGTCGGGCGCGTCGTGAACGAAGTGCCGGTCACCGAGATTGTGAGTGGCGGCACCGGAGCCGATCAGCATGAAGTCGTTCTGCTGCGCCCAGCGTCCCAGTGCTGCGGCGATCTCGAGCTGGGCGGGTGTGCTCGTCCGTGTCGGCACGCTGATCGGGATCAACGGAACGTCCGCCTGCGGCCAGAGCAGCGATAGCGGCGACCAGATGCCGTGATCCAGCGCCCGCTCGGGGTCCAGTTGCGCCTCGATACCCGAGGCGGCGAGTGCTGCCACCAACCGCTCGGCGGTCTCCTGCATGCTGGGGGCCGGGTAACGCATGCGATAAAGCGCGTTGGGGAAACCGTGGAAGTCGTGCCAGGTTTCGGGCTGCCTGGCGCCGCCGACAACCAGCCCGGGTGTCTCGAAGTGTGCCGAGATCACCAGCGCGCCGGACGGTTTGGGCAAACGCCCGCCCAGTTCCTTCAGGAAGGTGCGTGCCGGGTGGTCGGTCAGACTGAGGTCGGGGGAGCCGTGAGAGAGATAGAGTACCTGTCGCGTGGTCATGATGTCCGTTCCAGAGATAGAGGGGCATTACGCCGAAGCCTACGCCGATGGCGCGGCGGCACTAGCCGTCACCTGGCGAATGAACGGTTTCCCTATCGTCAATATTGGCCTTTTCCATCGCCGGACGTTGGAGAGCACGGTAAAGGCTGGTTTACACTATTGACCCAAGCGTCCTCTTCGGGTGGCGCCTCGACCAATCGTAGTGGGGATGTTCGGCATGCGTAATGCCATCTATGTCACCTTGGCCGCCATCAGTTTCGCGCTGGGCGTGATCGGTCTTTTCCTGCCCGTGATGCCGACCACGTGTTTCATGCTGGCGGCGGTCTGGCTCGCCTCGCGAGGGTCCCCCCGATTCGCCGGCTGGATTCGCAATCACCCGCGCTTCGGCCCGCCGATCCAATCCTGGGAGCGCGAGCGCGCCATCCCCAAGCACGCCAAGATCATGGCCGTGATCATGCTCAGCGTGTCGTGCCTGATTATCGCTTTTACCGTCTCCCACTGGCTGCTCAAGATCGGCCTGATCGTCGGCCTGGCGGGGCTGGCGATCTGGATCGTGACCCGCCCGCTGCCGAGCCTCCAGTGCCCGGTACGTGGCGTGTGGTCGGAAGAGGCCCCCGAGCGGCGTTGATTCATCGATAGACACCGCCGTTCCCTCCCCCTTGCACTGCCCACGTTCCTGCGTCGCGACATCGATTCGATATCGTTCCGGTGACGTGGGTAGAATGGTTTCCGATCGTCGATCGGCAGGCTTTGTCGACCCATTCGGGTTACTGACTATTGTCACGGGTTCGAGCTGCTGATTCGACCTACTCATTTCTGCAAGGAGCGTTGCCATGTCTGAGATGCAAGCGACCTATCTCAAGGATTATCTGCCGCCGGCGTACCGCGTCACGCACACCGAGCTCACCTTCGATCTCGAGCCGTCCGCAACCCGGGTCAAGGCGCGCTTGCACGTGGAACGCCACCCGGATCGCGAGCCCGATGACAAAGAGTCCGGCCTGCCGCTGGAACTGGCCGGCGAGCAGCTCAAGCTGATCAGTATCGCCATCGATGGCCAGACGCTGGAGGCCGGAGAGTTCGAGGTCAACGAAGACAAGCTGACCGTGACCTCGGTGCCGGCGCGTTTCCGGCTCGATACCGAAGTCGAGATCGATCCCGACGCCAACACGGCGCTGGAAGGGCTCTACCGTTCCAACGGCATGTTCTGTACGCAGTGCGAGCCGGAAGGCTTTCGCCGGATCACCTTCTATCCCGATCGGCCGGACGTCATGGCGACGTTCTCTACCACGGTGATCGGCGATCGAGAGTCGCTGCCGGTGCTGCTCTCCAACGGCAACCCGGTGGAGAAGGGCGAGTTGCCCAATGGCCGCCACTTCGTGACCTGGGAAGACCCGCATCCCAAGCCCAGCTATCTGTTCGCGCTGGTCGCCGGCAGCCTGGAGAAGGTGGAGGATCACTACACCACCATGAGCGGTCGCGACGTGCTGCTGCAGATCTGGGTCGAGCCGGAAAACCTCGACAAGACCGAGCACGCCATGGCGTCGCTCAAGCGTTCCATGCAGTGGGACGAGGAGACCTACGGCCGCGAATACGACCTCGACCGTTTCATGATCGTCGCCGTCAACGACTTCAACATGGGGGCGATGGAGAACAAGGGCCTCAACATCTTCAACTCGGCGGCGGTGCTCACGCATCCGCAAACCGCAACCGATGCGGCCTTCCAGCGCGTCGAGGGCATCGTCGCCCATGAGTACTTCCACAACTGGTCCGGCAATCGCGTCACTTGCCGCGACTGGTTCCAGCTCTCGCTGAAGGAGGGCTTCACCGTCTTCCGCGACCAGACCTTTTCCGCCGATGTCAACTCGGCGCCGGTCAAGCGGATCGAGGACGTCTCGTTCTTCCGCACCGCGCAGTTCGCGGAAGATGCCGGCCCCACCGCGCACCCGATTCGCCCGGATCACTACATCGAGATTTCCAACTTCTACACCCTGACCATCTACGAGAAGGGGGCGGAAGTGGTGCGCATGCTGCGCCACCTGCTGGGTTGGGAAGATTTCCGCCGCGGCAGCGATCTCTATTTCGAACGCTTCGATGGTCAGGCGGTGACGATCGAGGATTTCGTCGCCTGCATGGCGGAAGTCTCCGGGCTGGATCTCGATCAGTTTCTGCGCTGGTACTCCCAGGCGGGGACGCCGGAGATCGATGCCCATGGCGAGTATGACTACGCCAAGTGCGAATATCATCTGCGCCTCTCCCAGCGGACACCGGCGACACCGGGCCAGACCGAGAAGCTGCCGCTGCACATTCCGGTGCGCATGGGGTTGGTCGGCACCAAGTCCGGCCACGACCTGACCTTGAAGCTGGATAACGGCAGCGAGAGCCCGGCCGATCTGGGCAAGGACGGCGTGCTGCATCTGCGTGAAGCGGAGCAGACCTTCGTGTTCACCAATGTCGAAGAGGCGCCGGTGCCGTCATTGCTGCGCGGATTTTCGGCGCCGGTGAAGCTGCGCTACCCCTATTCGCGGGAAGAGCTGGCTTTTTTGCTGACGCATGATTCCGACGGCTTCAATCGCTGGGATGCCGGCCAGCGGCTGACCATGCTGGCGCTGGACGATCTGATCGCGGCGCATCGAAACGGCGTCGAGAAAGTGATGGACGTGCGCCTGATCGAGGCGTATCGCAGCCTGCTCAACGAGCCCGGCGACGACAAGGCGGTGCTGGCGGAAATGCTGACGCTGCCGTCCGAAGCCTATATCGCCGAACAGCAGCCGACGGTCGACGTCGATGCGATCCATGCCGCACGGGAATTCGTGCGCCAGTCGCTGGCCTACCAGCTGCGCGACGAGTTCCTCGCCGTCTACCGCGACAACCTGAGCGACGAGTCCTACGCGCCGACGCCAGAGCAGATCGCCCTGCGTCGTCTCAAGAACGTGGCGCTGGCCTACCTGATGAGTATCGAAGACGACGAGGCCGTCAGCCTGACGCAGCGACAGCTGGAACAGGGCGCCAACATGACCGACGTGCGCGCCGCGCTGACGTTGCTGGCTCACAGCGATCGGACCGATCTGGCCGAACCGGCGCTGAAGGCCTTCGGCGAGAAGTGGGCCCACGATCCGCTGGTCATGGATCAGTGGTTCACCATTCAGGTCACGCGGCCGCAGGCCGACGTGCTGGAGCGCGTGCGCTTCTTGATGGGGCATCCGCTGTTCTCGATGAAGAACCCCAACAAGGTGCGCGCCCTGATCGGGGCCTTTGCCCAGAATCGGGTCAACTTCCATCGGCTCGACGGGGAAGGATACAAGCTGCTGGCCGATGTGGTGATCGAGCTCAACCGCCTCAATCCGGAGATCGCCGCGCGCATCATCACGCCGCTGACGCGCTGGCAGCGTTTCGACGAGACGCGTCAGGCCCTGATGAAAGCCGAGCTAGAGCGCATTCGCGCCGAGAAGCTCTCGCCCAACGTCTACGAGATGGTCGAGCGGGCGCTGGCGGATGCCTGATAGAGTGATGACGTTCAGGTAGGAACACGAAGGCAGCAAAGCGAAGGCAGAAAACGGCCGCGATGGAAATCGCGGCCGTTGTCGTTGCGAATGCCGAAAGCCGATCAGGCGTAGTGAACGTACATCGTCTTGCTCTTGACGTAAGCCTCGAGGCCGTACTTGCCGTCCTCGCCGCCGAGGCCGCTATTGCGGTAGCCCTTGTGGAAGCCCTGGACCGATTCGCCGCCGCCGCGATTGACGTAGATCTCGCCGAAGTCGAGCTCGCGGGTCAGTGCCATCAGCTGCTTCACGTTCTGGGTGAAGACATAGGCAGAAAGGCCGTACTCCGAGGCGTTGGCGTACTCCATCGCCTGTTCGAAGCTATCGACCTTCATGATCGGAGCCACCGGGCCGAAGATCTCCTCCTTCATGATGTCCATGTCGTTGTCGACGTTGGTGAGGATCGTCGGAGCGTAGTAGTTGCCCTTGTCGTAATCGCCGCCGGTCAGACGCTTGCCGCCCGTCAACAGCTGCGCGCCCTGGCTCTGGGCGTGCTCGACCATGTCGTGGATCTTGTCGAGTTCGGCGGCGTTGATCTTCGGCCCCATGTCGACATCCTTGTCGGTCAGCGGGTTGCCGACCTTCAGAGCCTCGACACGCTGCTTGAAACGTTCGAGGAAGCGATCATAGATGCCGGACTGGACATACATACGCTCGTTGCAGGTACAGACCTGACCGCAGTTGTTGTAGCGCGAGGCGATGGCGGCATCCACGGCCGGATCGAGGTCGGCGTCGTCCATGACGATGAACGGCGCCTTGCCGCCCAGCTCGAGTCGCACGATCTTGAGGTGTTCGGCGGCCGCCTTGTTGATCTCGCGGCCGCCGCGCACGCTGCCGGTCATGCTGATCAGTTGGGTGATCGGGCTCTGGATCAGGTGATTGCCGATGTCCCGGCCGCGACCGTTGACCAGGTTGACCACGCCATCCGGAATGCCGGCCTGGCGCGCCAGCTCGACGATCTCCAGCGCGGTCAGTGGCGTCTCCTCGGACGGCTTGAGCACGATCGTGTTGCCTGCCGCCAGGGCCGGGCCGAGCTTGCGACCGATCAGCGCGGCGGGGAAGTTCCAGGCCGTGATACCGACCACCACGCCATGCGGCACTTTCTGGATCCAGATCTGCTCGTCGGGATCGTCCGCCGGAATGATGTCGCCTTCCAGACGGCGCGTGTTCTCGGCGGCGAAGCGAATCAGGTCGCAGCACATGCCGACATCCGCGTCGGATTCGGAGAGCGGCTTGCCCTGTTCGGTGGTGATCAACCTGGCCAGGCGATCACGATTCTCCTGGAGGAGATCGACCAGACGGTAGAGATAGTCGGCGCGTTCCACCGCAGTCTTGCGCGACCAGGCGGGAAAAGCCTTTTGTGCCGCCTGCAGAGCCTGATCCGCGAGTTTTTCATCGGCCAACTGCGCTCGGGCGATGACTTCACCGGTCGCCGGGTTCAGGACGTCCAACAGCTCACCGTCGCCGGTAAGCCACTTGCCACCGATGAACTGGTTGTAGACGTCGACGCCGTTCTGCTGCGATTTGAGTGACTGACTCATGGTGATGTCTCCTTGTCTGATGCGGCGACGGATCCTGTCGTCGATCGGTCACCAATCGGTGTGACCTTGTAAATTCAAGGTGGTAGACGAAAGGATAGATGACAAGGAGATCGCGTTGATCTAGCAGGAATAGGCATACCTTCCCGTCAATCGATATAAACGGGCAGGCACCCGGCTCAGCGAATCAGCCAGCTCAGGATCACCAGCCCCAGCAGCAGCCAGACGATGCCGCCGACGATGCCGCCGCGAATCAGTGAACGTATGCCGCTGATCAGCAGCAGCACGCCAACCACCAGTGCCGCGATGCTGAAGATCGAATCGCTGATGCCGAGCGAGCCGGTCAGGCCGTCGACGAAGCCGTCGATCGCCTGCCACAGGTTGCCGAATATGGCGTGCAGACCGTTGACTACGGTGCGAATCACGTTGCCGATCGCTTCGCCAAGCCAGTTGAAGAATCCATCCATGTCGAGCAGGTTCCTTGGGCGTGAGGGTTGGGAATGCGGGGTCCGGGGTCAGCCTGTGATGGCCGGCCATCGGCGAGCCATTCGTGAAGCCCGCCGGAGAAGCTTCGTCAATGAAGGTTAGTCGGTAAGGTCAGTCAGTGAAGGTCAGTCGGTACGCTGCTGACCGCGCAGCCACTGGATCTCTTCGGCCCAGATTTCGGGCTCGATGGTTTCCAGAATCAGCGGAATGCCGTCGGTACGGTTGTCGCGCATCAGCGCGGTGAAGGCGGGGAGGCCGATGTTGCCCTTGCCCAGACTGTGGTGACGGTCGACCCGGCTGGCGAACTCGCTCTTGGCGTCGTTGAGATGCATGCCGCGCAGATAGCGAATACCCACCACGTGCTCGAAATCGTCGAGCATGGCGACGGCGTCCTCCTCGGTGCGCAGATCGTAGCCGGCGGCGAAGGCGTGGCAGGTGTCGATGCAGGCGCCGACGCGATCCTTGTCGTCGACCCGTTCGATGATCTCGGCCAGCTGCTCGAAGCGAAAGCCGAGGTTGGAGCCCTGACCGGCTGTATTTTCGATCACGGCGACGACGGATCGGGTCGCGGCATGAGCCTCGTTGATCGACTCGGCGATTCGCGCCAGGCAGTCGCGCTCGCTGATCTTCTTGAGATGGCTGCCGGGGTGGAAGTTCAGCAGCTCCAGCCCCAGCTGCTCGCAGCGCTGACATTCGTCGAGGAACGCCGCGCGGGACTTCTCCAAACCTTCTGTGTCGGGATGGCCGAGATTGATCAGGTAGCTGTCGTGGGGAAGGATCTGGGCCGGGCCGAAACCCTGCGCGCGGCAGGCCGCCTTGAACGCCTCGATCGTGGTCTCCTCCAGTGGCTTGGCCTTCCACTGGCGCTGATTCTTGGTGAACAGCGCGAAGGCATTGGCACCGATCTCGGTTGCGCGGCTCACGGCCTGGTCGACGCCGCCCGCGGCACTGACATGGGCTCCGATGTATTTCATACGATGATCCGGTCCTGGGGGATGAGCGCTCGCAGTTTAACAGCCGCCTCGTGGCGGCGTCCCGCGCTGGAGCCGAGGACAAGATCGAGCCGGCACGCGATCCTCGTCCGGGGGCCTTTCGAGGCGGGGGCTGCGCCGTTAAAGTTGACGAACGGACTGGCCGATAGCCTGATGGATGGACCGAAGACCGCAAGACCAATAAACGCACGACCTGCTTTCGGAACAAGGAGTTTGCGATGGATACCTCAGTCAATGCCGCCGTGGGCGCCGCCCTGGCGCTGCAGAACTTCAACCAGAGCCAGGAGGCGCAGGGTAGCCTGCTGAAGCAGTCCCTGGATGGGCAAGCCGCTCATATCCAGCAGTTGATGTCCTCCGTGTCGCCTTCGCCGGAGCTGGCGGTTTCCGGCACGCTGGGAACCCAGGTCAACGCCTACGCGTGACGATGGGCAGCAAGTGTGGCAAGCAACGAACGCGCTCCAGGGAGCGCGTTTTTTTGGCTGGTATCCTCGGGCAATCGGACATTCGGACAGTCGACTATCCGGGCGATCTTGGTGAGGGCTCGCTTCAATATCCCAGGCTCGACTTGGGCTTTGGCGTTTCCGGCTTGTAGCGGGCAATCGTCTCGACGGCCGCCTGTCGCAGCAGGCTGATATCGATACCCACGGCGATGAAATCGAACCCCCACTCGGCATAACGCTTGGCATCTGCCTCGGCGGGGGCGAGGATGCCGGCCGCCTTGCCTGCGGCCTTGGTCGCTTCCAGCGTGTGGCGAATCATCGCCTGCACATCCGGGTGATTGGGGTTGCCGGCATGGCCGACGCCGGTAGAGAGATCCACCGGGCCCACGAAGACGGCGTCGACCCCCTCGGTGGCCGCGATCGCTTCGGCGTTGTCGACGCCGCTGCGGGATTCCACCTGCACCACGAGGCAGAGCTCTTCATGGGCGCGGGCCAGGTAGTCTTCCACGCTATCCCAGCGAGTGGCTCGGGTCAGGCCGCCACCGACGCCTCGGAATCCGTGGGGCGGGTAGCGTGTCGCTGCCACCAGCCTGGCTGCCTGCTCGGCGGTATCGACCATCGGAATCATCAGCGTCTGGGCGCCGATATCGAGCAGCTGCTTGATGAGCGCCGGGTCGTGATTGACGGTACGAACGACCGGCGCGCTGGCGTAAGGCGCCACGGCCTGCAGCTGTGCCAGAACGGAAGGCACGGTGTTGGGAGCATGCTCGCCGTCGATCAGCAACCAGTCGAAGCCGGTCGTGGCCAGAATCTCGGTGGCGTAGCCGGTGCCGAATCCGGCCCAGCAGCCATAACGCGGATTGCCGTCGAGCGAGCGTTTGAAGGGGTTCTGCGGGAGTTGCATGGCTGTGGCTTCCTTATCGTCGCCGAGGGAAAAATTATAGCCGCCGTGGGAAAGATAGCCCGGGCGGAATGAAACGAGCCGGGGCAATCACTGCTCCGGCCCGATCGGGGTCAACGCTTGTTGCAGGATTGGCGGCCTAGTTCGTCAGGCCCATCTCGTCCATGATCTTGCCGAACTTTTCGTCATCCTCGGCCATCAGCTGGGCGAAGTCATCGGCATCTCGCCACACCACGCCGTAGCCTTGCTTGGCCATGAAGTTCTGATAGGCCTCGCTGTCGTAGGCTTTCTTGAGGGCAGCTTCCAGCGTTGCCACGACATCTTCGTCCATCCCTTTGGGGCCGACGATGCCGCGCCACGCCCCCAGCGTGAAGTCGCTGCCGATCTGCTCCTTGAAGGTGGGAATGTCGGGAAAGCCTTCGAGTCTTTCCGGCGTCATGACGCCGAGGCCCTCGAGCTCTCCTGCGTCGATCATCGATCTCGCTTCGGGGAGCGAGGAGGCCACCAGATCGATGCTGTTGGAAGCCAGCTCGGTCATGGCCGGCGCCGAGCCCTGGCTGGGAACCCAGGTGATCTTGCCGGCCGGAATGTCCTGGTCCATCAGGAAGCCGTTGAGCGCGACGTGCCAGATGCCGCCGAGGCCTGTGCCCGACGCGGTATAGGTGCCCTGGGTCTCGTTCTTGACCTGGGTCACGAAGTCTTCGAGGTTCTGGAAAGGGGAGTCGTCGGCGATCGAGAGGCTGGCGGAGTCGAAATTGATCTGCGCGATCGGGGTGAAGTCCTGGTAGGTGAGATCGGTGAGCCCTTGCCAATGCATCATGGCGACTTCGACGGTGGCCAGGCCCAGGGTGTAACCGTCCGGCTTGGCATTGGCGATCGCGGTATGGCCGACGACGCCGCTGCCACCGGTACGATTCTGAACGTTGATCGTCTGGCCCAACTGTTCCTCGAGCGAGGAGGCGATGATACGGGCCGTGGCATCGGTACCACCGCCGGCTGCCCAGGGCACGATCAGCGTGATCGGCTTTTCGGGGTAGTCGGCCAGCGCCAGCGGCGAAGCCAGCACGGCGGCGGACAGCAACAGACTCAGGCGACGGGGAGCCGTTGATCGTTTCATGATGACCTCGCTTGGCGTACTTGTTATTTCCAAGATGAACTTTGCATGCAAAGTCTTAGCAAGGTGTCGTCTTCGCTACAATTGCGCAATCGTCTAATGGCGTGGCGATGAGCGCCTCAGGTCGTGGCGACGAGGTCGGTGGGGATGGGGCGATTCTCGAACACGCGACGCAGCACGAAGCTGGTGTGCGCGCCGGTGACGCCCTCGATGCGGTTGATGACGTGCAGGAGAAGGTGCTGATAGTCGTCCATGTCGCGAACCAGGATCTTGAGCTGAAAATCCGCGGCCTGGCCGGTGATGATCAGGCACTCGATGACGTTGGGGACGTCTCGAATGTGGCGCTCGAAATTATCGAAGCGTTCCGGCGTGTGAAGGTCCATCGAGATATGCAGCAGTGCCATGAGCTGGTAGCCGAGAGGGCGCGCATCGATATCGGCGCGGTATCTTACGATCAGGCCACTCTCTTCCAGCGCTCTGACGCGCCTGAGACAAGGGGAGGGCGACAGGCCGATACGGTCGGCCAGTTCCTGGTTGCTGATACGCCCCTCTTGCTGCAGGAGTTCGAGTATGCGCCGATCATATCGATCCAGCGCCAGGAGTGCGGGTTGGTTCATGGATTTTTCTGCCTCTATTTTCTATTTTTCAGCAATATTGTGCCAATATACTTCGTTTGATTCCTTCATTCGCAATAAAATGTCGCGGAAAACGCTTTACACTGTTGCTGTCGTCAGATTCCGCTGTCACAAGCTGCGGATGCGTCCGCATGGCACACCCCGCCATGCGGCACGATGACCGGACCGCCATCAGCGGTCGGAACGCACCGAATTCTTCACCTTCAGGAATTTCACCATGTCTGCTTTCGATCATCGCGCCTTTGACCATAGAAAATACCGCCCGGCGCCTCGTGTGCCCGCCTTCGATCGCCAATGGCCGGATCGTGATCTCGATCACGCGCCGATCTGGGTGAGTGAAGACCTGCGCGATGGCAACCAGGCGCTACTGGAGCCGATGAGCGTCGAGCAGAAGAAGCGCTTCTGGCACCAGATCGTCAAGGTGGGCATCAAGGAGGTGATGGTCGGGTTTCCGTCGGCGAGCCAGCCGGACTACGACTTCGTGCGCTGGTTGATCGAGGAAGAGCAGATCCCTGAGGACGTGACCATCGCCGTGCTGGTGCAGTGCCGCGAGCATCTGATCGAGAAGACCTTCGAGTCCCTCGTCGGCGCCAAGCGGGCCATCGTGCACCTGTACAACTCTACATCGACCGTTCAACGCGAGCGGGTGTTCGAGATGGATCGCGATGGCATCGTCGATATCGCGGTGCAGGGCGCCACCTGGGTCAAGACCTATTCCGAGCGCTATCCGGAAGTGGAGTGGCGTTTCGAATACACCCCGGAGAGCTTCTCCAGCACCGAGATCGATTTCTCGTTGCGGATCTGCGAAGCGGTCATGGATGTGTGGCAGCCCACCCCGGACAACAAGTGCATCCTCAACCTGCCGACCACGGTGGAAGTGGCGGGGCCGCACCACCATGCCGATCAGATCGAGTATTTCTGCCAGCACATCAAGAATCGCGACAGCGTGATCATCTCCGTTCATACGCACAATGATCGCGGCGGCGCGGTGGCTTCCGCAGAGCTGGCGCTGCTGGCCGGCGCCGAGCGCGTCGAAGGCACGCTGCTGGGCAACGGCGAGCGCACCGGCAACATGGACATCGTCACCCTGGCAATGAACCTCTACAGCCAGGGCATCGATCCGGAGCTGGACCTGTCGCGGCCGGACGAGATCATCGAGGTGGTCAACGACTGCACCAACATTCCGATCCATCCGCGTCATCCGTGGGTCGGCGAGATGGTCTACACCGCCTTCTCGGGCAGCCACCAGGACGCGATCCGCAAGTCGCTCAAGAAGCAGCAGCCGGACGAGCCGTGGCAGGTCGCTTACCTGCCGATCGATCCGCGCGATATCGGCCGTGACTATCAAGCGGTGATCCGCGTCAACAGTCAGTCCGGCAAGGGCGGCATGGCGTTTCTGCTCGAGCGCGATTACGGCATCAGCCTGCCGCGCTGGATGATGCTGGCGCTGGCACCCCATGTGCAGCAGGAGAGCGAGAAGCGGGCCAGCGAGCTGTCCAGCGAGGTGGTTCGCCAGGTGATGTTCGATCGCTTCACCAGCGAGACGCCGTTGTCGCTGGCGGACTACCGGCTGTCGAAGGGCCAGGACGAAGGCATCGACGTGACCCTATGGCAGGGCGCCGAGACGCTCCGTCTTTCGGGCAAGGGTAACGGCGCGATGTCTTCCTTCACCGATGCGTGGCAGAAGCATTCCGGTATCAGCGTTGGGATCATCGACTATGCGGAGCATTCGCTGGGCGGCGACAGCGAGGCCAATGCCATCGCCTTCGTCCAGCTCAATATCGACGGCCAGCGTGTCTGCGCCGTGGCCGAGGACAGCGACACCGTCAGTGCCTCGCTCAAGGCCTTGATCGCCGGGATCAACCTGGCGGCCAAGGAGGCCGAGCCGAACAAGGCACGCGAGAGGGAGAGGGAAGTCTAGACGTTTTCGATGACTGTCCGATAAATGAACGGGGCGCCATGTCGGCGCCCCGTTTCGTTGGGTCTGTTTCCTTAGGCTCCGTTTCGTTAGCGCCTCGTTTCTTTGGAGCCCGTTCTTGGAGCCAGTTCGCTGGCGTGATGAGCCTCAACGATAACTGACGGGCAGCAGGTACCGAAGGTCGTTGGTCAAGGGTAGCGAGAAGCTCGTGGCGCCGAGAATGGTCCGGTTGGCGATCTTCACCAGACGCACGTTGATGAATACCTGATTCTGGGCCTGGGCGTAGGTGCCGACCAGTACGGCATCCGCATTGTAATCCTGCCCCAGACGCTGGACGTTGCGCGAGAGGATCAGCTCGCCCGTGTTTTCCTCGATGTACAGGCTGTCGCGTAGCTTTACCTCGACCACGTTGAGCCCGGCCTGCACCAATCTGGACGTGAAAGCCTCGCTCAGCGTGCGGCCAAGCGTGGAGGACTGTCCGAGCTGGTCCACGTTGACGAGCGTCGTGGCGATGATCGGTTGCTGGGTATCGATGCGGTCTCGGGCGCTGGCGATCAGCTCGCCGGCAGCGTCGTCTATGCGTTCCAGCGTAGTGGCCTCTCGAGAGGGCGTGGTGGTATCCAGCAGCGAGCAACTCGCTAGCAGCAGCGGCATCAGCAGCAGCGCCACTAGGTTTGCGGTCTTTTTCAAGGTCATGTCTATGCTTTCTATCCGTTTACCAGTCTGAAGATACCGCCAGGCGGCCCCGTTCGTGGTCGTACTGGCCGCTGTCGCCGCCGCTGATGTAGTAGAGGTTCGACGAGGAATAGAGCAGCGTGTCGTACTCGTCGGCGGATACCGTGATGATGACTTCGTGGTTCGTTTCCGAAGTCCAACTGCCGCTGAAGACATCGGCGACTGCCGCGGCGGGAATCAGCCCTAATGCCGGCTCGGTCCAGTGGTTGTACGGAATGGTAGCGACGGCAATGCCGGCGGCCAGTGCGGTCAGCGCACCTTGAGGCTCGCGTATGGCCGTACGGTCGCGGTGGCGGATCACCTGAACGTCGAAGTCGATCTCGACGGCCGCTTCCGGCCGGGTCTTCACGATGGCGCCGCGGCTGACCAGTTCGCTGGTCAGCAGGGCGCGGAAGCCCTCCGCGAACGCGGTCGTCGGCATTTCGGGGGCGATGTAGAGGGCTTTCTGTCTGAGCCTTCGATCCGAAAGAATCGCGCGGGCTTCATGCTCGGCAAGCACTTCCCAATGGTGAGCCGCCTGCATGCGCTGCTGCTCGCTGATGGGATAAGTGGTGGCGATGGGAGCTTGCGACGTGTTGACGCCGAAGCAGCCGGAGAGCGCCGTTGCACCCAATACGACGGCCCAGGTCTTGAATGACATGGAGATAAGGTTCCCGTTCGATAATCTTGTCTCGATGCGGACTCGAGAATGTATTACCAGTATCGGCGAGCTACCGGGAGGACTTGAGGAGGAGGACCGGTCGGATGACAGCGGGCGCCGCTGTGACGCCCGCTGGATTCCGACGCGTCGGTCGTCGACGCCCGCCGGTCATAGACGCCCGGTGGTGGCTCAGTTGTCGCTATCGCTGCGGATCTGGGCGTGACTGATCAGGGCGAAGATGAAGGTGCCGCCGACGACATTGCCGAGCAGGGTGGGCAGGCCGAATCGGAACAGGTATTCGGCCCATCCCGCGTGACCGGAGAAGACCAGATACATCACTTCGGTCGAACCGACGATGATGTGGGTGAATTCGCCGATCGCGACGAGGTAGGTCACGATCAGGATGACCCAGATCTTGGCGCTGCCCGCGCTCGGCAACAGCCATACCATGGTCGCGATCATCCAGCCGGCGACGATGCCCTTGGCGAACATCTGCATCGGGGTGTTCACGAGGATGTGTTCCCCCAGTGCCAGAAAGGCTTCATGGGTCTGGGTCGAGAAGATCGGCAGGGCCAGAATCGCCCAGGCCGAGACGGCCACGCCGACCAGATTACCGGCCAGCACCACGCCCCAGAGGCGAAGCAGACACAGGAATTTACCGATCCGGGGTTGGCTCATCACGGGTAGTACCGCGGTGACAGTGTTCTCGGTGAAGAGCTGCTGGCGAGCCATGATCACGACCAGAAACCCTACCGTGTAGCCCAGCGATTCCACCAGGAATCCGATGTCGTTGTCCGGCAGGTGGGCGCGCAGCAGGCCTTTCGCCAGCATTGAAAAGCTCATCGAGAGACCGGCGGCGATGGCCGACCAGAGCAGGGCGGAAACCGTGCGGCTCAGTTCCTTCTCGCCTTCCTCGCGAATGAACTCATGGACGGCAGCCGCTTTTGAGGGCAGCTCGTCACCGTTGAGATGAAGATCATGTTCCTCATCGTCTTTCGCGACACGGCTGGGTGGCGTGAGATCGTGATGTTTGGTCAAGCGTGCGTTCCTCTCGGTAGCGGGAAAAGACGCGCTGGACAGGCAAAGTCGCCCTCAGGTTTCCCTGCGACGGCTGGCGGCAAGCGCTATGCTGAAACGATAGTCGTAAACGAGACAAGGAGATAGCCAAGGATGTCGCCGGAATCGTGGACGATGCTGACTCATTTGGGAATAGCCTGGCTGGCTGGAAGCCTGATCGGCCTGGAGCGAACTTTTCACGGGCGTCCGGCGGGATTTCGCACGCATGCGCTGGTCTGTGTTTCTTCGGCGCTGTTGATGATGGTCACGATGTATCAATGGCAGTGGCTGGGCACGGAGGTGCCGGAAGCCACGATCCGCACTGATCCCACGCGAATGGCTCAGGGCATCATGACGGGGATCGGCTTTCTGGGCGCCGGGGTGATTTTCAAGGAAGGCCTGACGGTTCGAGGGCTGACCACGGCCGCCTCGATCTGGATAACGTCGGCGCTGGGCATTCTGTATGGCATCGGGTTTCTGTTCCCGGCGGTATTGGCAACGATAGTGACCTTGTTGACGCTCTCACTGTTTCGAGTAGTGGAAGCGCGTATGCCGAGCCGGATTTTCGCCCGGTGCATCCTGCGTTTCGATAGTCAGGCCGTGATGGCCGAGGCACAGGTCCACGATCTGATGGCTTCGCATCGGTTTCGGATCGAGAGCTTGAGCTATCGCACACGCGACGAGGGCCGTCAGTTCGAATATCGCATGATATTGCGGACTCACGATCGCAAATATATTCCGCCGCTGGCCGCCGATCTGCGTGACGACGCTCGCCTGCTGGAGTTTCAGCTTTCCCCCACGGGTGATTGATATCGGGAGTGGTTGTCATTCCCTTGCCAGCCGATAGAGTAGGCGCTCTTGAAATGGTGGCGAGGCAGTGATGCAGGCACGCGAGGAACGTCCGGCTTTCTGGATATTGATGGGTGCGGTGATGCTGTCGCCATTGGCGATCGACATCTATCTGCCGGCGTTGACGGCCATGGCCGACGAGTTCGAGCGTCCCTACGCTGCGCTGCAATTGACCATCACCCTGTTCTTGATGAGTGTCGGCGTCGGGCAACTTCTGGTGGGGCCGTTGACCGATCGCTTTGGTCGCCGTCCGGTACTCCTGGGGGGCGTGGCTATCTACATGGTAGCGGCAGTGATCGGCATGGCTGCCAGTTCGATCGTGATGCTCTATCTCTCGCGTGTCCTCCAGGGGTTGGGAGCCTGTGCATCCGTGACTGTCGCCTTCGCCGCCATTCGCGACAGCTATACGCCGACCCAGGGCGCCAAGCTCTACAGTTATCTCAATGGTTCCCTGACGCTGGTGCCATCGCTGGCTCCGGTATTGGGCGGGGCACTGACCGTGGCGCTGGGGTGGCGCAGCAATTTCGCCTTCATGACCGCGTTCGCGGGGATGCTGTGGCTGAGCGCGTATTGGCGTTTCGGCGAGACACGGCCATTGGGGACGACGATCGAAAAGCGTCTCTACCGTTGGTCCCGTTATCGTCCGGTGCTTTTCCATCGGCGGTTTCTCTACTACGCGACGCTCGTCAGCACGATGATGGCGGCCATTCTCGTCTACGTATCGGCGGCCCCGGTGGTCATGATGGATCGCCTGCGCCAGCCGGAGTGGGTCTTCAGCCTCTGGTTCGGCGGCAATGCCCTGGTCAGCACGGTAGCATTCTTCATCGTGCCGAGACTGATGGCTCGGTGGGGAAGAAAGTCGACCGTGCAGCGGGGGCTGCTCGTCGTCATTGGTGGGGGTGCCCTGATCGCCTGCCTCTACTGGGCAGTGCCGGTGTCGGTAATCACCTTCATGGGGCCGGTGGCGATACTCTCGATCGGCTTCTCGATGGTGCTGGGGGCGGCCGCTAGCCTGGCGCTGGAGCCGTTCCCCGAGCGTGCGGGAACCGCGGCGGCATTGCTCGGGGCGATTCAACTGGGCGGCGGCGCCACGCTGGCGACACTGCTGTTGATGACGCCGCTGGCGCCGCAGACATCGCTGGCATTGATCTGCTGTGGCGGCGGGCTCGTGATGTGGACCCTCGCAAGAGGGCTTGCCGAGCGCGCCGACTCCGGGGCGTGATTGCGGTGGCGGAGCGATTTTCCGAGAGCGTTGTCACAGCCATGCCATCTCGAGTCGTTTGCTACGGCCCCGGGCGGCTGCGTTGGCGTGAGGTTTAACGCGCTCGACATCGCGGTGGCATGAACAGGCTAGAATGAAGCGGTTAGCGAGAGATTTCGGCACGACGAAGGTGATCGTTCGGCCTCAGGAAAGGAAAAGATGGGTATGGCCACTCATGGCAAGGACAGCACATGGTTGATTCTCAACGGTAAATCCGCCCAGCAGCCAGAGGTCCGGGAAGCGGTCGAGCATCTGCGCCGCCAGGGGCACGACCTGCAGGTGCGGGTGACCTGGGAGGGCGGTGATGGCGTCTGGCTGGTGGAGAGCGCGATGGCTGGCGGTGCTGCGCGAATCGTCGCTGGCGGGGGAGACGGATCTATCAACGAGATCGTCGCCGGCCTGATGCGACAGCCACCCGAGCGGCGTCCGGCACTGGGTATTCTGCCGCTGGGAAGCGCCAACGACTTCGCGCATGGCTTGAATCTGCCGATGACACCGCTGGCGGCGCTGGAGCTGGCCCTGACCGGGTCCGTTCGTCAGGTGGACATCGGCAAGCTGGACGACGAGGCGTTCATCAACGTGGCGTCCGGCGGCTTCGGTGCCGAGATCACTACCTCGACGCCGGTCGCGCTGAAGCGCCTGTTGGGTGGCGGCGCGTATTCGCTCATGGGCATGCTGAAAGCCTGGAATTACCAGCCCTTCGAAGGGCATATACGCTGGCCGGAGGGGGAAGCACGGGTCCCGCTCTTCATGCTGGCGATCGGCAACGGCTGCCAGGCAGGCGGCGGCCAACGGCTGGCGCCCTCTGCCAAGCTGGATGACGGTCTGTTCGAGCTGCTCTTCGTGCGCCACTTCAATTCGCTGGGCGAACTGAAGCGAATCATCGACGAGCTCGAAAACCTGCCCCAGGACGGAGAGTTCGTGCGCTATCTGCGTGTGCCCTGGGTCGAGTTCGACAGCGACGGCGCCTTTCCCCTGAATCTCGATGGTGAACCGCGTCGCTATGAGCATTTTCGTGCCACGCTGGATCGTGAAGCACTACCGCTAGTGGTGCCAGAAAACTGTCCTCTGCTGCGCCACGGCAAGTAGCTCGAGAATCACCGGTATCCTGGGGAGCTGTTGCCGTTTCATGCACGGCCGCGCCTGGCCTGGCGCCATTTGGCGCAGCAACGTGGTTTGCGCTGAAATGGCAACAGCCCCTGATGCATCGACCCGTGAGAAAGGAGTGGATCACATGGATAATTTCATGCAGGAAGCCATCGAACAGGCCAGGCTCAGCCTCGACAATGGCGGTGTTCCCATCGGTTCCGTTCTGGTTCACCGGGGGGCGATCATTGGCCGTGGTCATAACCAGCGCCAGCAGAAGGGAAGTGCAATCCTGCACGGGGAGATGGATGCGCTGGAAGATGCGGGGCGTCTGCCCGCCTCGGTCTACCGTGACTCGGTGCTCTACACCACGCTATCACCCTGTTCGATGTGCAGCGGGGCCATCCTGCTCTACGGCATACCCAAGGTCATCATCGGTGAGAATCGCACCTTTCTCGGAGAAGAGGCATTGCTGCGCGAGCGCGGGGTCGATGTCGAGGTTCTCGACGATCCGGTCTGCCGCGAATTGATGACGCAGTTCATCGCAGCCTATCCGGAAGTGTGGAACGAGGATATCGGAGAGCCCTGAGCGGCTCGGATCATTGGCAGGTGACATGAAAAAGCCCACCTGACGGTGGGCTTTGCTCAAGGCGGTGAGACTTCAGGATCGAAATCCCGGAGTCTGGAACCCTTGACTGGGATTAGCCAGATACCTTGATGTTGGCGGCCTGAAGGCCTTTCTTGCCCTGAGTAACGTCGAAGGTAACCTTCTGGCCGTCCTGCAGAGTTTTGAAGCCTTCTGCCTGAATTTCGGAGAAGTGTGCGAACAGATCATCGCCGCCGTCATCGGGAGAGATGAATCCGTAGCCTTTCGTGTCGTTAAACCATTTGACAGTGCCAGTTGCCATTGTCGATATCCTTAACTTGCATAGTGATGTAGCCGAGCGTCCCGGGGGGATGCCCGAAATGCGTGGTCAGACTAGGGGGGAATGCGCACTAGGAGTTCGACGAGATCGACTAACAACTGACGACATTCTGCCTGCAAACCTACGCAACGGATGTTGCATCGGCGGATATACCGGGTCAAGCAACAGCAGCTTGACTTTGGTAGAACCGTTTCCCATGCCCCGCTTACGAACCATAGATGGAAATTCCATGCACGTCTATAACCTGCCAGACCCTTTTTTTCGGGTTGATCGCGTCACACGGTATGGTTTTATTAACGCTTTTTAAGAAGATTGATATAACACCGTCACATCGTCGGAAGCCGACGACGCAGCGTGCAGCGAGGCTATTTATCGTGAACATGTATCGCAGTAGGGTCCTCGGGTAAGCTGTCACTCGCCTTTTCGGGTCGCTGCGGCAATCGCGCCTAGGGCCAGTGACCATTCATCATTCGAGTCAGGAGCAATGTGCGTGGCACAACGTGAAATCAGTTTCAATGACACTCACAGCAAGGCCATTGGTTATTTGCTGTGGATTTTCGGGTTCACCGGAGCGCACCGCTTCTACTATGGTAAGCCCGTCACCGGAACTCTATGGTTTCTTACCCTGGGGCTGTTCGGGATCGGTTGGTTGATCGACCTGTTTCTGATCCCGGGCATGGATCGCCAGGCCGATCTGCGATTCCGGGCCGGGCCGACCAGCTATACGCTGGCCTGGATCCTGCTGACGTTCCTGGGGGTTTTCGGGATCCATCGGATGTACATGGGGAAATGGATCACGGGTTTGATCTATCTGCTCACGGGTGGTCTGTTCCTGGTCGGGGTGCTCTACGACTTCTGGACGCTCAATGACCAGATTTCTCTGAAACACGCGCGCCGCGGGCTGTAATCCGCCCCGGTCGACTCGTTCCAGGCGCTCGACGCCAGGGAACCCTTTTCGACGTCACAGGGAGGTGGCGCATGTCGGAGCGACTCCAGCTTACCGATATTCTCGAAACGCTCGACCGTCAGGTCGAGGATGACAAGATCACGCTGCAGGACATCGTCGATACCTTCAATTCCCGGGGCTTCGGACCGGTGGTATTGCTGCCGGCGCTGATTGCATTATTGCCGACCGGCGGTGTCCCGGGCGTGCCCAGCGCCTGTGGTATCTTCATTGCCTTGATGGCGATCCAGCTGGTATTTGGCCGCAGGAGCCCATGGCTACCAAAGGTATTGAGTCGACGCGGCGTCAGCCACGAGCGCTGGCATCGTGTTACTCAGCGCGCTAAACCCTGGACTCGGAGAATCGATCGGTTCCTCGAGCCTCGGTTGCGCTGGTTGATGGGTGACGTCACTCAGCGCTTGTTGGCGCTGCTGATGGTCGTGCTCGGATTGGGGATGATCCCGCTGGAGCTGCTGCCGTTTGCCGCTGCCATACCGGCGCTGGCGATCGTCGTCATGGCCTTGGGGCTCACGGCCGGCGACGGGGTAATGATGCTGCTCGGCCTTGGCGTTACCCTGGCTGGCGGCGTCGGCATCGGATTCTGGATGTTGTAATCGATCACGGCGAATCAGCCACGACGAATCAATCACAAATCAACCGCGCACGCCAACGGAAAGCCCCCGACGATCCATCGGACCGTCGGGGGCTTTGCCGTGGCAGAGCAGACGCGAGCATCCACCGCTGCGATGCCGTATCAGTTCCGTGCGATCAGGGTCGGGTCGTAGTCGCCCTGACGCTCGGCCTGGGACAGCATGGCGACACCGCGAGTGTCACCCTGCTTGGCCAGGCTTTCGAAGATGACCCGGTAGGCCAATACGGCCTGCACGTAGTCACGCGTTTCTCGGAATGGGATGCTTTCGACGAATCGATCGAATTCGCGCGGGGCGGTGGCAAGCCAGCGGTCCACGCGATGGGGGCCGGCATTGTAGGCCGCCGTCGCCGCGATGCGATTGCCGCGGTAGCGCTCCAGCATCGAGCGGATGTAGGTGCTGCCGAGCTGGATGTTCACCTGTGGCTCGAACAGCTCCGCAGTACTGGGTGCGCTGATGCCGAGTTCTCGAGCGACGTGGTCGGCCGTCCCCGGCATCAGCTGCATCAGTCCACGGGCCCCGACCGGTGAAGCGGCACGGGGGTTGAATGCGCTCTCGCGTCGCGCGATACCCATCAGCAGATAGGGATCGACCTGATTGACCTCTGCCCATTTCAGGAACGAATCGCGGTACGCTGCCGGAAACCGCCAGGGCAACGCGTCCCACTGCTTGGCAGCGATCGTGGTCTGGATCGCCATGCCGTACCAGCCCTGGCGAATGGCGTAGTCGGCCAGCGCTGCGGCCTGGTCCGGCGTATCGCGGGCGGCGGCCGTGAACCACTCGCTGCGCGCAAGACCCTCCTCGCTAATTCGCATCAATGCCTCGGTACGCTGCACGACCGGCAGCATGCCCGTCAGCTCCTGCTGCAGCGTCGAGACGCTGGTGTCTGCCATCTCCAGCTGATAGGGCTGACCCAGACGATCGGCGGCGGCAAAGCCGAAGAAGCTGCGATTCTGCGCGGCCATTCGGTAGGCCTGGTGTGCCTTGGCATCGTCGCCCATGGCTTCGCTGGCACGCCCGAGCCAGTACTGCCAGTGGGCTTCTGCGCGCACCTCCGGGGGAAGCGCCTCGCTCCAGCGCGCGACGTTAGCCCAGTTGCCTTCGGTCACCGCGTTACGGATACGCAGCTCGATGAGATCGGCATCCGCGAGGCGTGGTAGCGTCGTATCGACCCAGCCCTGGTTGTTATCGATATTGCGAACCATGGAGTAGAACGCCAGATCGTGCTCGACCTGGTGGCGCCGGTCCTCGCCGATCGATACATGGGGAGAAATCTTGCGCCAGGCTTCCAGGGCGGCCTCGGTATCCGCGCGGATCAGACCATGCATGGCGGCAGCGATCAGCGCGCCACTGGCCTGGCCGTCGGGGCCGAGATCCAGCGGGACCTGGGTGACGGCGGCGTAATTGCCGCGGACCGTGTCGAAGCTGTTGATGGCCCGCTGCCAGGTGTCGTCCAGGCCACGCTCGAGATAGGTGACCAGCCCGCTCTGGCCGTTTTCCCAGGCCAGCATCATGCGCTCCCAGGTGTCCTCGTCTGTCAGCACGCCGCGATCCTCGAGCGTCGCGAATAGCGGGTCGCAGGCTTCGGGCTGCGAGGTGCCGACGTGCCACAGTGCCTCACCGCCCGCCGCGGCCCTGGCCGGCTCCCGGTCGAGCAGGGCAGTGTAGTAGTAGCACTGCCGGATGGTGCTGGAAGGCTCGCCGTCGCTGATTGCCAGGAGATCGTCGTAACGCCCCAGCTCGCCGAATCGTGTCTGCGCGGCGCCGCGCATCCAGTCGGACAGCGGAGAGTCGCCGTAGCGGGTGACGAAGTCGTTTACCTCCGCGGCCGAAGCCGTGGAAAGCCGGGAGCGAAGGCGGTGATATTCCACGTAGCCAGCCAGGACGTGGCCCTCGATAGCGGCCTGATCGATATCGTTCCAGCGGCGATCGCGGGCGGCATCCAGCGCCTGCTTCATGGCCTGGTCGGCCTGGGTCGTGGTGCTCGGTGTCGTCACCGCGGCTTGCGCGGTCGCACTCAATCCGATGGCGCCGACGAGGCACCAGCGTAACCAACGTCTGCGGGTGGGCAATGCGGGCATTGGGTCTCTCTCTTTCTCGAAGGGCCGTTCTTCAACGCGCACGCTTGAAAGGGGCTGCTCTTTTCGGGGCTGCCTTGCAGCAGGCCACTCCGACAGACCAGGGTAGCGCTGCGTTCTCGGCGAGATACGCGTGTCACTTCGCCAATTCACCAATTCACCAATTCACCAATTCACCAATTCACGGCCCCATCGTCGCCGATGCAGGCCCGCTTGGGTAGTACCGTTTCGCAACGATCTGGTGCCTTCCGGTGACGCTATCGCCTCTCGCGGCGAGGAGAACATTGAATCCTGGCCCGATCGTGACCATCTAAGGGCTAGTTCAGTCTTTAGTCGGCGTCGATCGTGCCTGCTTCGCCCCAACGTCACTACCGGAGATTCCACCATGAATCCTTGGCGTTTTCTGACCCAGCTGTCCCGTCTCAAGCAGCGCAGCGGCGCACTGGCCCGCATCGGCCGCGCCTTTCGGGTCTTCGGCCCCATGACGCTGGACGTCTTGCGCGGGCGCTACCGGCCGATTCCGTGGGCTGCCTTCGGCTGGATGGCGCTGGCACTGGTGTACTTGGTGTCGCCGCTGGATCTGATTCCCGATTTTCTGATGATCCTCGGGCTCGTCGATGACGTCTTCATCGTGGGCTGGCTGCTGACCCGGGTCGACCGGGCGATGAGTGACTACCGGCGCTGGAAGGGCATCGACGACGAGGAAGTCACCACCGAGTGACGGCTCGGCTTGAAATGGGGCTGGCGAGCCCCATATCGCTGAACACCGTGATTTCATTAGCTTTATTTCGTAACCGCCTCGAGAGGCCCGTCAATGACCACTGCGACTCAAGAAGAAACGCTCGGCTTCCAGACGGAAGTCAAACAGCTTCTCCATTTGATGATTCACTCCCTGTATTCCAACCGGGAGATTTTCCTGCGTGAGCTGATCTCCAACGCTGCCGATGCCTGCGACAAGCTGCGCTACGAGGCGTTGGACAACGACGGTCTCTACGCAGGCGACGCCGAGTTGCGCATCGAGATCGAACACGATGCCGACGCCGGCACCGTGACCGTGCGCGATACCGGTATCGGCATGAACCGTGACGAGGTGATCCAGAACCTGGGCACCATCGCCAAGAGTGGTACTGCCGAATTCCTCAAACAGCTTTCCGGCGAAAAGCAGAAGGATGCCAAGCTCATCGGCCAGTTCGGCGTGGGCTTCTACTCCGGCTTCATCGTCGCCGACGAAATGGTCGTTCGCACGCGTCGCGCCGACAGCGACCAGGGCGTCGAGTGGCGCTCCAGGGGCGAGGGTGAATTCACCATTGCCGAGATCGATCGCCCCGAGCGTGGCACGGAGATCGTGCTGCACCTGAAGGAAGACGCCAAGGAGTTCGCCGACGAGTTCCGCCTCAAGAATCTGGTGCGCAAGTACTCCGACCATATCGACGTGCCGGTGCGCATGCCCAAGGTCGAGAAGGCTCGCGACGAAGAGGGCAAGGAGATCGAAGGCAGCGAGACCGTCAGCTGGGAGACCGTCAACGAGGCGACCGCACTGTGGGTGCGCCCCAAGGCGGAGATCGATGATGACGAGTACAAGGCGTTCTACAAGCACATCGCTCACGATTTCAGCGATCCGCTGACCTGGAGCCACAACAAGGTCGAAGGCAAGCTCGAGTACACCAGCCTGCTGTACGTGCCGCAACGCGCGCCGTTCGATCTCTACCAGCGTGATGGCGTACGCGGGCTCAAGCTGTACGTGCAGCGGGTCTTCATCATGGACGACGCCGAGGCGTTCCTGCCGCTGTACCTTCGCTTCGTCAAGGGCGTGCTGGATTCCCGCGATCTGCCGCTCAACGTCTCCCGCGAGCTGCTGCAGAAGTCGCCGCAGGTCGATTCGATGAAGGCGGCGTTGACCAAGCGCGCGCTGGACATGCTGAAGAAGCTGTCTAAGGACAAGGAAGCCTACCAGACCTTCTGGAACACCTTCGGCGACGTCCTGAAGGAAGGGCCGGCGGAAGATTACGCCAATCGTGACAAGATTTCCGGCCTGCTGCGCTTCTCCACCACGCACACCGACAGCGCGACGCAGGATCAGTCGCTGGCGGATTACGTCGAGCGCATGAAGGAAGGTCAGCAGAAGATCTATTACATCGTCGCGGATGGCTTCAAGGCGGCCAGCCACAGCCCGCATCTGGAGATCTTCCGCAAGAAGGGCATCGAGGTCCTGCTGCTGCACGATCGCATCGATGAGTGGCTGATGAGCCATCTCACCGAGTTCGACGGCAAGTCCTTCGCCGACGTCGCCAAGGGTAATCTGGAGCTCGACGACATGGCCGACGAGGCCGAGAAGCAGGCGCAGGAAGAAACCGCCAAGGCCAAGGAGGATCTAGTCAAGCGGGTACAGCAGGCGCTCGGCGACAATGTTCAGGAAGTTCGGGTCACGCATCGCCTGACCGATTCCCCGGCCTGCGTGGTGTTGCCGGAGCACGAGATGGGCTTCCAGATGCGTCGCATGATGGAAGCGGCCGGACAGCCGTTGCCGGAGGTGAAGCCGATCCTCGAGCTCAACCCCGATCACGCGCTGGTATCGCGTCTCGAAAGCACCGAAGGGGGCAACTTCGACGATCTGGCCCATATCCTGCTGGATCAGGCAGTCATCGCCGAGGGTGGACATCTCGACGACCCGGCGGCCTACGTCAAGCGCCTCAATACGCTGCTAAGTGCTTGATCGTCATCGATCATCGCGCGCTCGAGCGTGTCATGGCCGGCCCTCGTGGCCGGCCCTCGTGGCCGGCCATTTGTTTAGTGTAAATGGCCTAATTGCACGTTCTTTCCTCAACTTTGCAGCCAACTACTGGTAACCTGCCGACTTCTTCATGATGGAGGAGCGAGTATGTCGCTATCCTTCCCGAGGCTTTTTCACCGACGTTCCGTCCGTGAATGGCCCTTTCTTCGACGACCTTTTCGACACGAGACCCAGCCTGCCCGCCGACAACGCATCCTGGCGGTCGTGACGGGGACAGTCCTGACACTAGGCTTCGCAGTGTTCCCGATAGCGTCTCGAGCCGAGTCGATATCCGAAACCGTGCCAACCCTCGAAAGCCAGATCCAGCGGCCCGCGCTGGACCCCGTCACCGAGCTGCCCGACCTGCGTGACATCAAGGCTGGCCCCAAGCGCAAGGCGGCGTTCCTGGGCATGCTGGTGCCGCTGGTACAGGCCGAGAATGCGCGTATCCAGCGCGACCGCAACTGGCTGATCGGCGTCGGCAGCCGCATCAATCCGATGACGGCGGACGAAAAGCAGCGGCTGGCTCAGCTATGCGACGACTACGGCGTCGAATGCGAGCCGGGCGAGGTGAGCCAGGAGCTGCTGGCGCGGGTCAATACCGTGCCGCTGGAGATGGTGGTGATCCAGGCGGTGGAGGAGTCCGGCTGGGGCACCTCGCGGCTCGCCCGGGACAGCAACAACCTGTTCGGCATGCGCTGCTTCAGCGAGGGGTGCGGTATCGCTCAACTTGGAACCTCGCGGCGTTTTCAGACGTTCGACAGCGTGCGTGATGGCGTCGGCGCCTATCTGCACAACCTGAATACCCATCGCGCCTATACTCAACTTCGCGGGCAGCGCGCCGCGCTAGCCGCCAAGGGCAAGTCGATTTCCGCCGAGAAGCTGATCGGCACGCTGCACAACTATTCGACCTCGCCCGATTATCAGCAGCAGCTCCTGTCGCTATTGCGCACCAACGGCGACTTGATTCGCACCCACGGCGCCGATAACGCCTTCGTGACGGGCAGCACGGCCTGATACCCCGAACCTCTCCGTCGACCGGTATTCGGATGATGTCCGCGTACCGGTCGAACGTGTGCGATCGGCCAGTTGGGCTAGACTACAGCCACTTTCCTGCCAACCCGAGGAGGCCCCCATGGCCAGCGATAGCTCCCTCGAGACATTGACTTTCGATAATGTCTGGTCCCGCTTTCCCGAGGACTTCTTTACGCGGGTGAAGCCAACCCCGTGGCGCGATACCCGGCTGCTCGACGTCAGTCCGAACGGGGCGGCGCTCCTGGAGCTGGATCCCGAAGAGGTCGACCGCGACCGCCTGACCGCGTTGATGAGCGGCGAGCGACTCTTGAGCGGCATGGATCCGCTGGCCCAGAAGTACACCGGGCATCAATTCGGCACCTACAACCCGGCGTTGGGTGATGGGCGCGGTCTGTTGCTCGGTGAAGCGATGACATCGCAGGGACCGATCGATCTGCACCTCAAGGGCGCCGGGAAGACGCCGTATTCGCGATTCGGCGATGGCCGCGCCGTGTTGCGCTCCTCGATTCGCGAGTACCTGGCCGGCGAAGCGATGGCCGGACTCAAGATCCCGACGACCATGGCGCTGGCCGTCGCCGTCAATGGCGAGAAGGTCATGCGCGAGCGGGTCGAGCCGGGGGCGACCCTGCTGCGGCTGGCCGAGAGCCACGTGCGTTTCGGTCACTTCGAATGGCTGTATCAACAGCAGCGGGTCGAGGATCTCGAACGGCTGATGCGCCACGTCATCGATCGCCACCGCCCCGATCTGGCGCAGGAGGCGGCGCCGCTCGAGGCGCTGTTCCAGGACGTGGTCACGCGGACCGCGGAATTGATCGCTCGCTGGCAGGCCTATGGCTTCGTTCATGCGGTGATGAACACCGACAACATGTCGATCCTGGGGCTGACGCTGGATTACGGCCCCTATGCGTTCATGGATCGCTTCGAGTCCAACCTGACGCCCAACCATACGGATACGACCGGGCGCTATGCCTTCGACCAGCAGCCCGGCGTGGCGCTATGGAATCTGACCGTGCTGGGGCAGTCGTTGACGCCATTGATCGCGGTGGAACGGTTGCGAGAAATCCTCGATACCTACGAGCCCACGCTTCAGGCGGCGTATGCCATTCTGATGCGCGGGCGTCTGGGGCTCGAGACCGAGCAGGAAAGCGACGGCAAGTTGATCGACGACTGGCTATCGCTGCTCGAGAGCTCACGGGCTGATTTTCATCGCAGCTTCCGCGCCCTGAGCGATCAGGATGTCGTCGGTGGCCTGTCGTTGCGCGAGGAGATCGTCGGCTCGGGTTCGGGTAATCAGCTCGATGAGTGGCTCGAGCGCTACCGCCAGCGTCTTGCCGACGAGTCGCGTGGAGAGACGGAGCGGCTGGCGGCAATGCGGCGGGTCAATCCGCTTTATGTCTTGCGTACCCATCTGGCGCAGCAGGTCATCGAAGCGGCGCAGGAAGGCGATACGCGCCCGTTGCAGACGTTCCGCGAGCTGCTGTCGTCTCCCTTCCTCCAGCGGCCGGGCATGGAAGTCTGGAGCGAGGCGCCAGCGCCCAGCGCGCCTCCCGTTTGTCTCTCCTGTTCGTCCTGATCGATACTCTTGATGATTGAATGCCGGCTCCCGATGCCGGCATTTTCTTAGGTGTATGGTCCCGAAATACAGGAACCGACGGATTCGAACGGGCGTTGTGCCTTCGCTCCGGCATCAATCCCAAAACCGCACGCAAGTAGCGCAGCAGGGAGACCATCGAGCCCGCCTCATTCACGAGGGTGCTGATTGAGCGGTCTGAAGGTACTGACTGGTGGCATCGCTTATCAGGATCGGCTTCTTCAGCGCGAATAGCTGTTGAGTAATGCCAAAACGCTGAAATTTCCCCGCTTCCTTATAGCTCTTTGGAATCAATGGCGACCGTCCAAGCAGCCGTGATCGCCGCCCGCCGCTCCGGTCGCTCGCTTTCTGATGCTGTGGTGGTCTCGCAGAAGCGTCAGCTCAGTGCGGTCAGCTTCGGCAGCCCCTTCAGCAGCGTCGGCCACCACTTGTCGGCGGCGGCACCCAGATGAACGGTGATTCGCCGAGCGTGCAGTCTCAGCGTGGCGGCGACCTTCAGCACCTGCTCGCGCATCCGGCTGAGGCTCCAGCCTTGCCGGGTCTGCCGCTCCAGCAGGCAGCGCAGGCCATGCAGGACCTGGTAGGCGTAGAGGCTGAGCAGCAGGCTCACCTCGTTGCGTGCCATCACGTCCTGAACGGTGGAGGCGCCGCGATCGGTCGACGAGAGGTGCACGTCGAGCGCCGACTTCACCTCGCCCATGTGCGCCTCGGCGCTGCCGCGCTTGCGGTAGAGCGCCAGGACCTTCTCCGGCGGCCAGTCGAACTTGCCGAGGTTGGTGACCAGGAAGAAGGCATGCAGCAGCAGGTCATCGGGGCGTTCCTGCACCACCAGCACCACGCGACGCGGTGCCGACCAAGAGCCCGCTTGATACTCCAGATCGTGGCACCACTCGCGAGGCTGCTCGGGTGGCCGGCCGGGTGGCCGCTTCAGGTGCGGTGCCGCCAGTTTCTGCAGGCCGGAGTGACTGCGCAGTCGGCCCAGGTACTCGATGTCGCACTCTTCCAGGGCCTCCAGCGTCGCGTTGTCGGTGAAACCGGCGTCGATGCGCACCCGAACCTGGGCGCCGGTGCTCTCGTTGAGTCGCCGCACCAGATGCGGGATCCAGGTGTCGGCGTTCTCGGCCGGGCCGGCGTTGCCCTCGCGCAGCAGGCCGCCCACCATGTCGCCGGTTTCTGCCAGCGAGGCGACCAGCGGTGAATAGATCCGCGCGCCGTACAGGCCATGATAGGCCGAGCCGCCCTGGTGGCCGTGGACCTCGATCGGCAGGCCGTCGATGTCCAGCGTCAGCTGCTTGGGGCGCTCGCCGTTCTTCAGCGCGGTCAGGCGCCAGATCACCAGTCGCAGCAGGCCTTCGTGCACGGCATCGATATTGTCGCAGCGCCCGAGGCAGGTCAGCAGCCGCGACAGCGTGGCTTGAGAGGGCCGGTCCTGGGCCAGGGGCGTTGTCCCGCGCGCATCGCTGCAGGCCAGCTGCCAGAGCGGATCACGGCGCAGCGTGTCGGTATCGCTGAGGTCGATCCAGCCCATCGCACGCTGCAGCACCAGGGTACGCAACTGGCTGGCCAGCGAATGAAGGATGCGCAGCGGGTGGCGTCGATCGACCAGATTGTCTTCCAGCGCCTCAATCACGCCGCTGTTGTCGAGGGCCTCACGCAACAGCAGAGCGCCGCTGTCGCTGGTAGTGCGCTGGCCGCTCAGCTCAACACGGACAGCGCCGTTGCATGAGGGCGTCCAGGTGGATAGGCTTTCACCCATAGCGGATGGCTCTCTTGGTTCAGATTCTTGGCGGAACACACTGAATTTTCAAGAGAATACCATCCGCTATCTTCGTTTTCGGGCCGGCCTCATGAATAAGCCGGGTCGAGGCCTTCCGGCTGGCCCCCAGGGTTCCCTGTTTCACGTCGCTGATACCGATGGGCGCATTCCCTGTAGGGAGCTGCACCAATTTGAAATGCAGCGGTTTCATTTGCCTATTTGATACGCCTGGCAGGCTGTCCACTCACTTCTAAACCACTATCTTGGCGATAGTTCACCAGCAAGTGAACACTTGGATAGTTCATGCGTACTGTCATGTTTCATCTACGCTGCTGTGGCTAAAAATTAGCAGAAACGACTTTTCTTAAAGCGGCCTGAACTATCATTCGGTTTAATGCTTAAATACGACTTGCTAGGCAACTCATTGCTGAGATAACTCATGCTTTTAGACTGGCAATGCATATGGTTGGTAGTCAATATCTAAGTATGTAATTAGTTAATTTTCCTGGTTTTTGTGGGCGCTTCGTGATCCCTGTTCTGCTTGTTAACTTTAATTAATGTACTGGCTTTAAAAAGCTACTGTGATGCAAGCAGGTTTCTCTCTCTGCAGAAACAAGGGGATTCTTCATGGTTACTAATAACTTTTCTAAAAGCAGCCTCGACCTTAACGGCAAGATTTCCCTTAATATGCCTACGGCGCTCGACTGGGGCGTGGATGGCCGCCTTTACGTCACTGAGGTGAGCGGGGACGTGAAGGTACTGACAGTCGCTTTTGGCGACCCCAACCCGAACGATGGGGACAATGCAGCGAGCTTCTATGTCACCGAAGCCGAAACCATTTCGCTGATAAAGACCATTCCCAACCATAATGACGATGGTTCGAGCAGCGGCTCGAATAGTCGCGAGGTCACTGGAATCGACGTGACCGCTCAGTTCGATGAAAACGGCGCTCCGGTCCTTGTCAACGGCAAACCTGCAGTTACCGTTTATGTCACGTCAAGCGATAGCCGCATTGGTGCAGGCGGCGGCGGAGGCGATACCGGGCTGGACACGAATTCAGGGATCATCACGCGCCTGACCCAGACAGAAGATGGCTGGGATGCGGTGGATCTCGTTCGTGGCTTGGCTCGTTCCGAGGAAAATCACGCTCTCAATGGGCTCGAGGTCATCCAGGAGCTCGATGAAAATGGTCATCTGGTAAGCGAGCGGCTCATTGTGGCGAGTGGCGGCAACTCCAATACCGGTGCGCCATCGAACAACTTTGCCGGCCAGCAGGAGACCGCTTATAGCGGTGCCATCCTTGAAGTCGATCTCGACCAACTCAAGACGATGGAAATCAAGACGGATGGCGGTCGACAATATATTTATGACGTACCGACGCTCGACGATCCCTCTCGTGCCGGTGCGGAGGATAGCAACGAACCGTTCGGCGGCAACGATGGATTCAATGGTGGCAAGATCGATCCCGATGGCCCGGTGCAGATCTATTCTGCGGGATACCGCAACTCTTATGACGTGGAGGTCACCGAAGACGGGCGTGTCTGGACTTACGATAACGGCTCCAACAACAGCTGGGGCGGCCGGCCCATCGGTGAAGCAGGGGATAACGGCAGTACTACTGACAAAGCACAGCAAGCCGGCTATATCGCCACCAACCTGAACAATGGCGACGGTAACGGTAGCGACACCATCAACCTCGAGAACGGTTGGAATCCCAAGAACTACGATCAGTTCCACGAGATCACGCGTTCTGACGATCTTGCCGGACGCATTCTCTCCGCTGGGCAGGGTGGGGCCGCGACTTACACCATGACGCACCCGGATTTCGATGAGCCGCTGACCCTGGTTTATGGAGGCCATCCCAATCCGACGCGCGCCAGCGGGGGGGAAGCCGGTTTGCTGTTCACCCCCAAGAACGGAGTCGAGGACGCTTTTCTGCTGGTATCCGAGGACCACTACGATGCGGTCATCGATTGGTTCACCACCGTCGAGAACGCGTCTGGCGGGGCAGGTGCAGGAGAACTGACCCCGGCTTATTCATGAGGTCGGTCTGAAAACGAAGATGGCGAGTGGTTTTCTCTTGTAGAATCAGGATGTTCCTGCCAGAACACGATTCAAGAGGACCACTCGCCATGGGTGAAAGCCTATCCACCTGGACGCCCTCATGCAACGGCGCTGTCCGTGTTGAGCTGAGCGGCCAGCGCACTACCAGCGACAGCGGCGCTCTGCTGTTGCGTGAGGCCCTCGACAACAGCGGCGTGATTGAGGCGCTGGAAGACAATCTGGTCGATCGACGCCACCCGCTGCGCATCCTTCATTCGCTGGCCAGCCAGTTGCGTACCCTGGTGCTGCAGCGTGCGATGGGCTGGATCGACCTCAGCGATACCGACACGCTGCGCCGTGATCCGCTCTGGCAGCTGGCCTGCAGCGATGCGCGCGGGACAACGCCCCTGGCCCAGGACCGGCCCTCTCAAGCCACGCTGTCGCGGCTGCTGACCTGCCTCGGGCGCTGCGACAATATCGATGCCGTGCACGAAGGCCTGCTGCGACTGGTGATCTGGCGCCTGACCGCGCTGAAGAACGGCGAGCGCCCCAAGCAGCTGACGCTGGACATCGACGGCCTGCCGATCGAGGTCCACGGCCACCAGGGCGGCTCGGCCTATCATGGCCTGTACGGCGCGCGGATCTATTCACCGCTGGTCGCCTCGCTGGCAGAAACCGGCGACATGGTGGGCGGCCTGCTGCGCGAGGGCAACGCCGGCCCGGCCGAGAACGCCGACACCTGGATCCCGCATCTGGTGCGGCGACTCAACGAGAGCACCGGCGCCCAGGTTCGGGTGCGCATCGACGCCGGTTTCACCGACAACGCGACGCTGGAAGCCATGGAAGAGCGCGATATCGAGTATCTGGGCCGGCTGCGCAGTCACACTGGCCTACAGAAGTTGGCAGCGCCACTTCTGAAGCGGCCACCTGGCCGGCCACCCGAGCAGCCTCGCGAGTGGTGCCACGATCTGGAGTATCAAGCGGGCTCTTGGTCGGCACCGCGTCGCGTGGTGCTGGTGGTGCAGGAACGCCCCGATGACCTGCTGCTGCATGCCTTCTTCCTGGTCACCAACCTCGGCAAGTTCGACTGGCCGCCGGAGAAGGTCCTGGCGCTCTACCGCAAGCGCGGCAGCGCCGAGGCGCACATGGGCGAGGTGAAGTCGGCGCTCGACGTGCACCTCTCGTCGACCGATCGCGGCGCCTCCACCGTTCAGGACGTGATGGCACGCAACGAGGTGAGCCTGCTGCTCAGCCTCTACGCCTACCAGGTCCTGCATGGCCTGCGCTGCCTGCTGGAGCGGCAGACCCGGCAAGGCTGGAGCCTCAGCCGGATGCGCGAGCAGGTGCTGAAGGTCGCCGCCACGCTGAGACTGCACGCTCGGCGAATCACCGTTCATCTGGGTGCCGCCGCCGACAAGTGGTGGCCGACGCTGCTGAAGGGGCTGCCGAAGCTGACCGCACTGAGCTGACGCTTCTGCGAGACCACCACAGCATCAGAAAGCGAGCGACCGGAGCGGCGGGCGGCGATCACGGCTGCTTGGACGGTCGCCATTGATTCCAAAGAGCTATAAGGAAGCGGGGAAATTTCAGCGTTTTGGCATTACTCAACAGCTATTCGCGCTGAAGAAGCCGATCCTGATAAGCGATGCCACCAGTCAGTACCTTCAGACCGCTCAATCAGCGCCCTCGTGAATAAGGCGGGCTGACGAGTCGCGTGATCAGCGTGGCCCCGGGAGAGCTGTATTACATCACCGAGAATGGCAATGCCTATCTGGTCAGCGAAAATCCCGGCAGTCCATCGAGTATTCAAGGGTCGAGCGTGCTGGGCGAAGCCGGCATACCCTCGGATTTCGATGATGTCGTGGCTGCACTGAACCCCATCGAAGGTAATTATCTGGAAGGTGGCTATACCGATGGTTCGCTCGATACGGGGCTCGGATCCATCAATGGTCTGACAGAGTACACCTCGACTGTCTTCGATGACGGAAACACCAAGATGTCGGGAGCGATCCTGGCATCGCAGTACGGCGGCGGTGATCTGATCGTGATGGGGCGCGATGAGAACGGTGTCATGCAGACTGCAAGCGGCTCAGGAGCGACGAAAGCGGCCGATCGAATCACGCTGGAGCTGACCGGCAGTCCCTTGGGCCTGACTTCGATCGGTGATGATCTATCCGCCTGGGACAATCAGTCGGCATTTCGTGGCTCGGTCTGGGCCTCCGTTTACAGCGGTAGCGGTACCAAGGTCGAGATCCTGCAGCCGAACAATGGTGCCGTGCCGCTGGCAGGCTCGGAAGTCAGTGATTCGACGGATCATGATCTCGACGGCGTGGACAATATCCATGACCCCTTCGAGTACAGCGCCACGAATGGCCTCGAACTCACGCCTGACAAGGCAATCATCCTGGATTTTCAACCGACCGAGGCGCCTTATCCGGGAACGCTCGCGGATACCGGTCTGATGGGCGCGGCGCTGGATGGTTCAACGCCCAACCAGGACGCCAATCCCGATCAGGGCACTTCGGGGCTATTCGATAACGGCGGCAATATCATTCCTGGCGCCAACGCGCCGATCTTCCAGATCAAGAACGTGGTTCCCGGCAGCGTGGTCGGTTCGGAAAACGGGGTTCGCGACGCCATGCATGTGGGTGTCAATCCCAGCGACGATGTGCAACGTCTGGTCGCGACCACGCAGGTACAGAACTGGATACCCACGGCAGGAGGCGTGGCGGAGGGACAGCTGACCGGCATCATGTTCGGTGACGGCACGCAAGCCAACTTCGTGCGCTTCGTATTCGGCGAGGTGAATGGCGAGCCGGGTTTCGAGGTCGGCTACGAAATCGGCGACAGCAACTATCAAACCTTGGCGCAGGTGGCTTTGCCGGCGCTGGCCGCTAGCGGGACCGCCGAGGTCGAACTGCGCCTCGAAATCGACATGGCGAACGATTTCGCCCTCCATGCCGATTATCGTCTCAATGGTCAAGACGAGTTCACCGCTTTGCCGCTAGAAGGCTTCACCCTGCCTGAAGGGGTATTACAGGACATCCTGACCGGCTCGCACACCATCGGCGATGACGATACCCAGCTATCATCGGGAGCGGCTTTCGGTTTCCTTGCCGAAACCAGCGAAGGTGCACCGCTGGCACCGGTCAACTTCAACAACCTGCACATCCACGGATTCGGCAACGAGATCGCGGCCAGCACCGCAGAAGGTGTCGGCACCGCGGGCTCTGGTGGCGTGGATACCATTCTTTATACGGGTACCGATACCCAACTGGCACCGCTCGACGGTAGCGTCGAGAACTTCGATGGCTCCGGCTCCGCGGCAGACTTCCATGCCTCGGGCAATAGCGGCGCCAACGTAATGATCGCCGGGAGTGGAGACAATACGTTTACCGGGGGCGGCGGTGCCGACAGCTTCCAGGGGACGCTGGATAATCTCGACGGCACGGAAATCACCGATTTCTCTGCCGACGATGAAGTCGTGGTCCAGGGTGCTTCGTTCGATGCCAGCGACGTGAGCTATCAAGCCGGATCGGCGATCATCACCATCAATGGCGAGACGGCGATCACCTTCAGCGGCGAGGATTTTGCCGACTTCGATCCCAGCACCGGCGCATCCGTATTCAATTTTACGTCCACCGCCAACGGCACGCGCATTACCACGGCGACTGGGTTGACCCCGGTTGCCGCCATCAGCTCGGGCGGGCCCGATATCAACGGTGTCACCCTGCGTGATCAGCAGATCGATTTCCTGTCCGACATGACCAATGCCGAGATCAGTGGCTGGGTCAGCGGTGTCGCCTCCAAGAATTACGTCAATGCAATCGACGTCGATGGCAGCGTACCCGATGCGCTGCATCAGTCCGAGCGTTCGGCAGTGGATACCGGGGAGTGGGGGTATTCGATTCCAGTCGAGAACGGCGAGTACCTGATCGATATGTACTTCGCCGAGATCTACCACGGGGTGGAAAACGGCAATGGTACCGGCGCGCGCGTTTTTGATATCAGCGTCGAAGACGCACTGGTGGAGGATGACTACGACATCATTGGTGATGTCGGCAGCGCCGCTACCGAAGTGGTCAAGACCTATGCCGTCACCGTCACTGACGGTGTGCTCGACATCGGCTTCGATGCCTCGGTCAACCAGGCCAAGATCAGCGGCCTGGCGGTATGGAAGGTGGGCGGCGCCTATGTACCATCCGAGGATGCGACACCGCCGGAAGTGGTCTCGATAACGCTTGATCAACCGCTCGATAACGACAGCGCCATTCTGGCCACGGTCGTGGTGACCGATAATGCAGGCATCGACGTACAGTCCATCACCGGTGATGAACTGATCTTTACCGGATATACGCCAGGAGACGTCTCGCTGGCAACCGGCAGCGACGCGATTACGCTCAGTAGCGATGGCAAGACGGCCACGATCCAGTATCTGATTTCTCCGCCATCGGACAGCAATGCATGGAGCAGTGGTTCGTTCGAGGTGGGCGTTGCCGCCGGTAGCTACACCGATACCGCGGGACTTGGCGTTGCCGCCTACGAGACCGACGCCTTCATCGTCACGAACCTGGACAGTCTGGTAAAGGGCGCGCTGCAACGTGCCATCAATGTCGGCCCGACTAGCGACTCTATCGATAACAGCCTCGAAGGCGATGACAAGCACACCTACGGCGTAAGCGTTCATTCGGGGACGTAGTAGACGCCCCCAGGCAAGCTGATCACTTCACTTCATGAAGCGGTGTCAGTAATTGCGGCGAGACTTTGTACTGTGTGGTTCCGTCTTCGGCCAGCACGATCACGCTCTTGCGGTTGATCTTGGTAACGATGCCGAACGCCCGTCCCTCCCGGGTGCTGAAGGAGACCTTGAGCCCGACACGCAGCTGGCTCAGCGCCTGCAGGGTTTCCTGTTCCTTGAGTTCATCGATGCGCTGGCAGATGACGTCATTGAGCTCCAGTAACTGATCGAGGGTCATCTCATCAATGCGCATGGCGAACGGCCTCTGGTGATTCGGGCTGTCTGTGCGGATGACGGGGATCGAGCAACGAGCGTAACGGCTTGTCCGCGAAGTGGGTCTTCCACCGTCTTGGCGTCAGTTGCGCGACCTCCCTGGCCGGGTGTTGGCTGATGCGCTGCAGCACATCCACCAGATAGGTGTACGGATTGACGTCATGCAGTTTGCAGGTGGTGATCAGGCTTTGGATGAGCCCGAGGTGTTCGGCGCCGAGTTCCGTCCAGCAAAACATCCAATTTTTCTTGCCCATTGGAATGGGGCGCAGCGCCCGCTCCAGGTGGTTGGTGTCCGGTTGTACGTCTGGATCTTCCAGGAACACGGTCAGGCTCGCTTCACGGCTGAGCATATAATTCAGGGCTTTGGTCAGCGCATCGCTGGGCAACAGCTCGCCACGTTCCAACTGATCGCGGCACCACTGGAAGAAGTCGTCGACGACTGGCTTCGAGTGCGCCAACCGGTACTGGCGCTTCGTCTCGCCAGTGAGCTGTTGAGCACGGATGTTGTCTTCGTTGTGATAGAGCTTGGCGATCTGCTGAAGCGCCTCGCCAGCCTGCTGCGGATGCTCCTTCTGGGCCTCGATGAAGTAACGCCGGCCGTGGACCCAGCACTGGGCATGGGTAACGCCGTCCTGTGCTGCGGCGTAGCGGGCATAGGCGGCGTACCCGTCGCTGATCAGCGTGCCGGTGAACTGCTCGCTCAGCACCTGCTCGATGTGGCCCCGTCCACGGCTGTTGGAGTAGGTGAACACCACCTCATCGTCATCGCCGTACAGCGGCCAGAACCAGCCGGATTTCATTTTGCCTTTTTGCGGGCCAGCCCGGCCCTGATGGCCGGCCTTGATTGGCGTTTCGTCCATGGCCAGCACCCGGCTGCGCAGCACATTATCGGTCTGGGCATCGACGATGGGGCGCAGCAGATCGATGGCGCGTTTGACCAGGTTGCTCAGCGTGCTGCGGCTGACGGTGACCCCAGCCTGCTGAATGCGCTGATGCTGGCGGTACAGCGGCAGATGGAACTGGAACTTGTCCACCAGCAGTCCGGCCAGCAGGCTGACATCGGCCAGGCTGTTGTCGAGCACGTTGGGCGGCGCCGGGGCGGTCACTGGCTTGTCGGTGCCTTTGCGGCGCAATACCGGGCGTTCGCACTGGAGTACCACATAGCTGGCCGCTCGCTGGGCTAGCCGGAAGGTAGTCTTGGTTCCGAGGATTTCATACCGATCGGCGTCCGGCCCAGTCAGCTCCGGCGGCAGCTGCTCGATGACTTCCACCGGCACATCGGCGCTGAAGCGCAGACCGGTATCGTTCAAGCAGTCATCGTCGCGCTGCTTCTTGGCGGTGCCGCGCTGATAGGCGCCGACCGTGCGCTTGTCATCCTCGGGCGCCTTGTCCGGGACGGGCGCCTGCTCCGGCTGGAACAGGCTGTCCTGTCCCGGCAGGTCAAAGACCTGCTTCTCGGACTTGGGGCCGAACAGCTGCTTCTTGAACCAATCCAGCTGGCGCTGCATCCCCTGAACCTGCTCGCGCAGCAGCGCGTTCTCCTCGACCAGGGCCGAGTGAGACGGTGCGGTGGGTTCAGGCGTGCAAGCAGTTGATTTCATGGCCGCTATTATACCGGACCCTGAGTGCTTACGCTGCTGAAAAACGCTTGAAGCGGCGAACTTTTTGCACCTCAATGCCGTCGATCAGCAGCTGCAGATCGGCCAGCGTCAACGCTCGCTGGCCAGACGCTGACGCACGCACCTGGAACTGACCCCGCTCCAGGCGCTTGGCCCACAAGCAATAACCGGTGCGGCTGAAGTACAGCATCTTCATCTGGGTCTTGCGCCGGTTGATGAACACAAAGTACTGGCCACTGAGCGGGTCGCGGTTGAGCTGGTTGCGTACCAGCGCGCTCAGTCCCCGGAAGGACTTACGCATGTCGGTGGGCTCGGTGCACAGCCAAATCCGGGCCTGGCTATCGAGCCCGATCATCCGTTCTGGCTCAGCCGCAGTTCGACGCCATTACCCAGACTCAACACAATAGTCCAACCTGGCCCGCAAGACGGCGAAGCGCCCATCAATGCCGACAGATCCAGAAAATCCGACTGCTCGGTCTCGGTCGAGTCAGAGACCGGGCTTTCGCAAAGCCGCTTGCGCCAGCTGCGAAAGCTGGCATAACCGATGCCTTGTTGCTTACAGAACTGCAGCGCGGACAGGCCGCTGTGGCGCTGCTGATCAATCAGACCCTGCCATTGGTCCGGAGTGCGGCGCTTGCTCATGAGAGTAACCTCGTGTTGATGAGTGTGAGGTTACTTTAGGGTCACGCTCGCTGGGATGGCAGGGCGTCCTGGAATGAACGCTTACCCTACGGCGGTGCGATTACCGACGACCCGATTCTGGGTATCGCTCTCGAAGCGGACAATCCCAATTACTACTCGCCAGGCACCAAGACAGGCAGCAATATCGACGGCAAGGCCGGAACCACCAGTAGCAACAGCGGAGGTATCGATCTCGACGGTTCGGCCTACCATACCTATCGGGACTCTTCCGCCGGTTCGTATACCGCTACCTATGAAGTGCCCAACGGTGTCTATGTCGTCGAGCTGCATTTCGCCGAGCTTTACCAGTCCCAGGCGGGGCAGCGCCAAGGTGACTACACGATCCAGGGCGAGATATTCGCCGAAAACTTCGATGCCTTCACCCAGGCGGGAGGGGCCGATACACCGGTCGTGCTGACCAGGAACGTCGTCGTCACCGACGGCAAGATCGTGGTCGGCGTTCATGCCGACACCGGCCAGCCGGGCTTCAATGCCATTGCCATCTACCAGGCGGTCGAGGGCGATACGCCGATTGCCAATATTCTCTCCATCGCTGCACCGGAATCGAGCGATGGGCAAGTGATCGTCAGTGTTCGATATACCGACGATGACGCCATTGCGCAGGCGCAGATCGATGCCAATGACATAACGGTCTCGTCTTCGGCCGGCGGTGCGCCGGTGTCTCCTTCACTGGTGGCTTACGACGATGCCAGTGGCGTAGCCACCTATACCTTCGATGCACCGAACGGCGGCTGGCAGACCGGGACCCTCACCGCTTCGGTCGCCGCCAATGCGGTGCTCGATGGCGATGACAATGGCAACGGCGCGACAGCCAGCTCGGTCTACGCCAACTACTCGACCGACGGTGCCATTCTCGAACTTGATTTCGAGAATCCCGGATCGCCGCTCGAGGAGGGCGGTTTCGACGGCACGCTAGGGAATATCTCGGATGACTCCGTGGTGACGACCGTCGAAGATGGCGAGCTGGTCGTGTGGACGTCCAACGGCGACATCTCCCAGGCGGCCAACCCCAGTGCCAATGACTTCGTCAAGCACGTGGCATTGGGCAGCGAATCCCTCAACGAGATCAATATCTCGTCACGCTTCGATAACCCCTTCCCCGAGGCGCTCGCAGGGCAGGGGCTGGATACCACGACCGTGCCCAACTATGCCCAGCAAGGCATCGTCTTTGGCTTGGGTAGCCAGAACAGCAACCAACTGATCAAGCTGGTGTTCGGCGGCAACGGTGGCACGGTGGTACAGATATGGTCGAAGGGCAGTATCGACACGCGCATCGGTCTGGAGGACATGTTGAGCGATGCCTCAACAGGACTGGCGGATATCGCCAAGGTCGAGCTCACGCTTTCCATCGACAAGGCCGCGGGCACCGTAACACCAATTGCGACGTTCTTTGATGCTAACGATAGCGTTCTGGGCGGGCTGCGCGCCGAGCCGACCGAGGGTTTCGCAACGGCAGTCGCAGAAACCCTGCCGGCCGCGGTATTGGCCAACCTGACTGACCCCAGCGGGGAAACGGCTGTCGGGGTGACCTCGACCGATTACAACAATCCGGTGGGATCCTTCAAGGCCAGTTGGGAGCACCTCAACGTGACCTCGCCGGACCTGAGCGATCAGCCCGGTTCGCAGATCGCGATTTCCATCGCAGAGGCTCCAACCGTTGTCGAAAATGGTGATGACGGTACGACCGCGCTGAGTTTCGGTCTGGACGCCTCGGGGGGCTTCAGCGGCGAGGTCGAACTGGAGCTGACCGTCGATGATACGGCCGAGACCCGCACGGTGAGCTTCAGCGACGGCCTCGGGACGCTGGCAGTCGAGGTGGCCAACGATGATCAGGATAACGGTCCGGAGGATGTCACTGTCACCCTGACCGGTGTCGATGACACCGCCTTCACCATCGATGCCGGGTCCGCCTCGGCAACCGGTAGCGTTACCGAGGATGATGCTGATATGAATGCTTCAACGGTCAATCTCGAGTTCAATGATGGCGACACGCTCGAAGAGTTGTTCGATGGCGTCACCGATGGTTCGAAAACCGATACCGAAGAAACCGGCACGGCCACGATTACCGATGGTAATCTGATCATCGGGACCACCGACGGCGATGCCGGAGGCGGCAACGATGCCAATGACAACTACTACACCAGCGTGTCTGGAGGAGACGGTTTCAGTGCTTCGCTGAAGTTCGGCAACCCCTTCCCGACACTGCCGGCGCAGTATTCTCAGCTCGGCATGAATGTCAGTCTCAGCCAGAACGAGTATTTGAAGGTCACGTTCGGCAATACCGGCGGCGGCCAGCAGATCGAGTACTCCTACGAGAATGGCGGAGTTCAGACCAAGCAGACCTTCGGCCTGCCCAGCGGTGTCAGCATCGCGCAGATTGCCGACGTGGTCATTGCGCTCGACGCGAGTGTGGCCAACGACGTGGCGACCTTCTCGGGCAGCATGACCTTCCTCGACGCGTCGGGGCAGGCTTTGGGTTCGACCGCGCTACCGGCGCTCGCTCTGCCGGACGGGCCGCTCAATACGGCCATTGTTACCGAGGGGTCAACGTTCGGGGTGGGGGTCACGCAGACCTCTATCGGTAGCGGTCCGAACTTCGATGCCAGCTATGACTATCTGCGCATTCAGCCAAATGATGGGGAAGCACCGGATGATTCTGCTTCGGAAGAGGATATCGATGGAGATGGTATCGCCAATCAGGATGACGGTGATGTAGACGGTGACGGTGTCAGCAACGGGGACGATGTCTTTGCCTACGACGCTGACGACGGTCAGCCTCTCGCCGATGGCGATAACCTGCGACTGGACTTCGATGTCGACGGAACGCCGTATCAGAATGGCTTTACGGGCGTGATGGCCAGCTCGAACCCGGCGTTCGATGAGGAAGATACTGGAGCGGGGGTGGTCGAGAATGGCCAGCTTAGAGTGACGACGACCAGCGGTGATACCGGGAGTGCCAACACGCCGCAGAACGACTATCACCTTGGCATCGTCCGTGAGGGCGGCTTCGTGCTGGAGACGGTGGTCGATAACCCATTCACCACGACGCCAGGCAGCTACTCGCAACTGGGCATTGCCGTCAGCGTCAACAGCGATGACTTCGTGAAGCTGGTCTTCGGCAGCGTGGGGCAGGATATCGAGTTCTCGACACGTGACAGCAATGTCGAAGCCAAACTTGGCGCCGATTTCCCGGGGGGGTATGGTTTTGCGGACTTCGACAAGGCCAAGCTGGTCATGGAGGTCGTCGTCGATAACAGTGGCAATGCGACGGCTAATGCCACGATCACCTTGCTGGATAGCGCTGGAGCGGCGTTACCCAACAATGCCAGTGTCACGATCAACGGGCTTGACCTCACCGGCTCGCTTGAGCAGGCCATCATCAGCCCGACGGCCTCGGTAGGCGTCGGGGTCACCCATACCCACGGTGGCGCAACCCCCTTCACCGCCGCCTATGACTATCTCGAGGTCACGGCAATGGAAGTCGACGACGATACGGACACCCCCCCGGTACCAGCCACGCAGGTCGAGGAGATATTTGACGCATCCAATCTCGACCTCGGCGACGCTTACGGGCAAGGCGATATCGGTTCGGCGCTCGTGACGGTGACGCCAGGCAACAACAATGTTCAGATATCGAACTACGGCAACGACTCGTTCAAGGTCCAGAATACCGGCGACAAGAAGATCGCGGCCGTGTTCTTCGATGTCACCACGGCCCTTTACGGCGATAGCGTCTTCGATCCCGATGGCAAGGGAGGAGACACTACGTTCAAGGAGTGGGCGATCAATAGTGATGGTAACACCGGTGCCATTCAGCCCAGCGGCTATGAGCATTACTTCCTGCCGGGCGCCGATCCCGATCCGTCCAATCCGAACGATAACGGCGGCTTCCGGGGCGCCCTGGTGAAGTTCTCCGCGACGGACGATGGCGGCTTTACCAATGGCGAAGTGGTCGGCTTCAGCGGGGATATGGACCCCAATTCCATTGCCGGCTTCGACAAGGGTGGGGCTGCGGGCGTCGATACCGGTTCGGTTCCGGCATGGGATGTCGGGGGCGTTTCCGGCGCAGAGCTCATCGGTTCCAACGTCTACATCAAGTTCACCGACGGCAGCACGGCCAGTGGCCAACTGATGAGCGATGGTAGTCAGGCGGGCGCGCAGGTTCAGATTACCGAGGCGTCGCCGAACCTGACGGCGGAGCTGTCCGTCAACGGGGTATCATCCGGCGGCCAAGGTACCTATGGCGGAGTGGTACCGTCTGTCATCGTCAGCGGCCCGGCAGGTGAATGGGTCAGGGTGGTGATGACCAAGGGCCATCAGCCGGTAGCCAACGACCAGAACAATATCGTCGATACCGTCGAGGAACGCTTGGCTGACAAGGATTTCCCGGCTAACAACGCGGCGGAGTTCCAGATCGTTGATGTTCAACTCGGGGCAAGCGGCACTGCAGACGTCTCACAAGCATTCACCTACGGTGATTTCCTCAATGGCACGTCCAGCTTTGGTGGGGATGACACCCTCCCGCTTGGCTTTGTAGCATCAGTCATTGACAACCCGAATACCTCCGAAGGATTGGCGCTGGGTCCGGTCTCGCAACCCATCTATATGGTCTCCAATGGCACGCCGGTCGATGGCAGCAATCCGGTCGATACCGAGCCCTTCGTTAATCATTCGATAGATGATCAGACGATTAAGTTCGAAGACGGATTTGTGTTCGAGATTCCTGATGATGTTTTCGTCGATCTTGATGGTGATGAGCTTACGTATGAAGCTCTGAATCTTCCCGATGGCGTCTTGTTCGATGCTCAAACGAAGACTTTCTCAGGCATGCCGACTTCTGGCGAAGGCAGGTACTCGCTGGAAGTTCAGGTAGTCGATGAGGATGGCGCCTCCGCTACAACAGGCTTTGAGTTAGTGGTGTTGCCTGAAGGACAGAGTGAGCCCGGTGATTATTTTGTAGCCGCAATCGAGCAAGCTAGCGATGACGTCGAGCAGGGCTTTAGTGTTTCTAGCCCTGATCTCGAAATAGGATCCTACGTTATCGGCCTGCAATTTACTGTACCCGATAATATCAATCTGGATAACGGGGATACTATAGGCAGCGCGGTTATCAACTGGGTGTCTGATAGGTCGCACTCGGCGAACACGACCCTGACTTTCTCTGTAGAACCTGAATCCGTGAGACCGGCCCCCAGGAATGCTTCTAACCTACTGAACTGCATGGCAATATAGCGAATATCGCCATTCACCCAGACAGTGCCATGCCCAACGTCAAATTCCGCGCCAGTCGCCGCACCCTCACCAGCCACGCCGGGCTGTCCATCATCGGGCAATGCTTCGAGATCGCTGGCGTCGACAGCATCGACAGCCGCTTCCCCACCACGCTGGGCATGCGCACCAGTGACGTGATCAAGAGCTACCTGGGCCTGCTGTGTCTGGGCATGAGCGACTATGACGCTGTCGAGAACTTCCGCCGCGACAAGCCCTTCCAACAACTGCTGACCCTGCAGAAGGTGCCGAGCGCGGCGACGCTGCGACAGCGGCTGGAGAAACTTGCCGCCAACGACCTGCAGGCGCGCACCGCCACCTGGTCCACGACCCTGCTGTCACTGATCGAAGCACCGATCACCGCCGAGACGACGCACGTCTGCCTGGACATCGACACCTTCGTCATGGACAACAGCAACTCGAAGAAGGAAGGCGTCTCGCGGACCTACCAGAAGGTCGATGGCTACACCCCGATCGCCGCCTATCTGGGCAACGAAGGGTGGTGCCTGGGTCTGGAACTGCGGCCTGGCAAGCAGCACACCATGAAGGAGAGCAACGCCTTCCTGGAGCGGGTACTGCCTCGCGCCCAAGGCCTGACCAAGCAACCGATCCTGTTACGCGAGGACAGCGGCTTCGACAGCCAGGCGCACCTGGCGCTTCTCGAACAGCAGCGCCAGGTCTTTGCCGACGAGGGGCGCCGGCTCGACTATGTCGTCAAATGGAACCCGCGCGGCTCGGCCACGGCGGATCAGGATACCTGGTTGGCTGTGGCGGCGGACTACTGGGAAGAGCTGCGTCCTGGCAAGCGCCAGGCGCTGTGGACGCAGACCGTCTCGATCCACGACGACAACAAGACCGAATACGTCGTCCAACGCGTGATGCGCCTGGTAGAGCGCACCGCCGATCGCGATGGCCAGTTGCTGCTCGAACCGGACTATGAGTTGGAAGGCTGGTGGACCAGCCTGGACGAGGCGCCGGAGGCGGTGATCAAACGCTACCAGGCGCATGCCACCCACGAGCAATTCCACAGTGAGATCAAGACCGATCTCGACCTGGAGCGGCTGCCGTCGGGCAAGTTCGCCACCAACGATCTGATCCTGCACCTCGCCCAGCTGGCCTACAACATCCTGCGGCTGATGGGGCAGCTGGGCATGACCGGCGAGCTGAGCCCGGTGCGCCATCCCGCCAAGCGGCGCCGGATCCGCACCGTGCTACAAGAGCTGGTGCATCGTGCGGCGCTCGTGGTTCAAAAGGCGCGGCAGATCATCCTCGACTTCGGGCAGGACATCGGACGCATGACGGTGTTGAACACCCTGCGAAGCCGCCTGCGCTATCCCCGAGGCACGCCATGCTGATCGTCTGTCGGACAAAGGCACCACGCAGAGAGCTGACGGTCATCGGCAGCCAGTATCAGCGTGTCCAGCGGGTAGAAATGCCTGTCAAAATGGGCTGCTCTCGTCGGTCAGCGTCGCCATGGTTGGTCCTCCCCGGTATGCGTTCAGCGGTTGAGACGGAATCGGCGGTCAGAAAATGCTCGCTGGCGGTGATAGGGGAAGTGTCGGCGCTGGCTTCACGGAATCAGGTAGAAGATACGCTCAACGGTGATGGGTTCGGCTCGGTTACTGACCGAAACTATCTCGCAGAAGAGGAAGTGTGGCAGGCTTCAGGAACCTGGCAGGACGGTGAAAACATCACTGCGGGTATCGACTTGGCGAATCAACTTAACTCTCTTGTTGCTCAGAATGGGCTTAGCGCAGGAGATGTAATCACGGTCAAGGTAGAAGGTGCTGGGGGTACTCGATACATCGAGGCGGCCGGTGGAGATCGCACTGCCCCAACGCTTGCCATTACTATGGCGGATTACGCAAGTATTAACCAGTCGAGTAATGATGCAGCCTACATGCTAGGGAATGGCGAACTTAATGAAACGATGTCTGTAAATAGTGATGTTGATGATATGAGTGCTATGTCAATCAGCGATGAAGTTGGTCTGCTTGGCATCAACGAGAGTGCTATGGGAGGAGAAGTTTTATAAGACAGCAGGTGTCGGGCCCCGGGTAATGTAGGTGCCTACCCAGAAGAGGCCCTGATAACCATTACCATAGCCTGATAACATCTTTTGCACATGGAGCCTCAGGGGTTGGAAGGCCGAGCAGTTTCGATAAACGACGCGCTTTCCCCTGTTGCTTTCATGGATGGCCCGGGAGTGGCGCGTTCTTGATAGGCGGCACGTTCTGGATAGGTGGCATGTTCTTGAGAGAAAGTCGAATCTCGGTGCATGGCTGAATATCGGGAGGTAGCGAGTGAAGATTGGAGCCCCTAAGGGGCCGGCGTTGCCGGGTTGGCTGCCATGCGGCGGGTCAATCCGCTTGATGTCCTGCGTACCCATCTGGCGCAGCAGGTAATCGAGGCGCCGTCGCCCAGCGCGCCTCCCGTTTGTCTCCTGTTCATCCCGATCGATGCCTGATCGGATATGTCCCGATGACGGAATGCCGGCTCCTGCAGCCGGCTTTTTTTGGAGGCTGGTCGACGTTTCAGTACTAAGCTCTGTCTGAAAAATCGACGAGCGATGGCCAGACAAGGCAAAAATCGGCGAAAAAGCGGAGTTTACAGGGAAGTAAATGAGCCTTTGAGCCGATTTTTAACGCAGTATGGGCGAGCGCAGGCATTTTTCAGACAAAGCGTAACCGCGGCGCCGCGCCAATTCGTCGTGCAAGGCGCGGGATGCAGAAAAGCGGGCTTCCTTGTCGAATCCAGTAGCAATAAGTCATTCATTATATGTTTGATAACGGAAACCGTAGGTCCGGCTTTTAATATTTAAAACAAGAGTTTAGTGCTGTTTTTAAACATAACGCTTTGGTTATGCCTGCCATAAAATATTGATCGGGTTGGTTTTTCTCCTAAACGCTTGATTCGCCTGATGGATCTCCGGAAAACTGTGGGCACCTACCGCAGTGTCCTGCGATAAACGATGACGACTTTCCTGCCATGGCTTTCCGTAAATGGTCAAGGCGTGGTGCGTCATTGATATACGACTATCGATAGATAGCATGAGGAGTATCGGTGCATGGCTGACCATCGGGAGAGAGGCCAATGAAGATCGGGGCGCCCAAGGAGCTCGCCAGGGGGGAAGCGCGAGTGGCGCTGACGCCGGAGAGCGCGCAGCAGATACAGAAGTTGGGCCATGAGTGCCTGATCGAAAGTGGCGCCGGCAAGCTCGCCGGCTTCGATGACGACGCTTACCGGCAGGCCGGCGTCAGCGTGGTCGATAGCGCGGCAACGCTGTGGCAAGAGGCGGACGTGGTGATCAAGGTCCGGGAGCCGGTCGAGTCGGAAATCGACCAGCTGAAAGCGGGCCAGACGTTGATCACCTTCTTCTGGCCGGCACAGAACGAGGCGAATCTGGAGCGCTGCCGAGCCAAGGGCGCGACGGTCATCGCCATGGACATGGTCCCGCGTATCTCGCGTGCCCAGAAGATGGACGCGCTCTCCAGTACTGCCAATATCGTCGGTTATCGTGCCGTGATCGAAGCGGGCAATCAGTTCGGGCGCTTCTTCACCGGGCAGGTGACCGCGGCCGGCAAGGTGCCGCCGGCCAAGGTGCTGATCGTCGGTGCCGGCGTCGCCGGGCTGGCGGCCATCGGCACCGCAGCGAGTCTGGGCGCGGTGGTTCGTGCCTTCGACGTGCGACCGGAAGTCGCCGAGCAGATCGAATCGATGGGCGCGGAGTTCCTGTTCCTCGATTTCGAGGAGAGCCAGGACGGCTCGGGCACCGGCGGCTACGCGGCGCCATCGAGCCCCGAGTTCCGCGAGAAGCAGCTGGCGCTGTTCCGCGAGCAGGCGCCGGAAGTCGATATCGTCATCACCACCGCGCTGATTCCCGGTCGCCCCGCACCGAAACTGTGGCTCGAGGACATGGTCGCGGCGATGAAGCCCGGTTCGGTGATCGTCGATCTGGCGGCGGAGAAGGGCGGCAACTGTGATCTGACCGTGCCCGACGAACGCATCGTCACCGATAACGGGGTGATCGTGGTCGGCTATACGGACTTCCCGTCGCGGATGGCGACACAGGCGTCGCTGCTTTATGCCACCAACATACGCCACATGTTGACCGATCTGACGCCGGAGAAGGACGGCGTGCTGGTACATGACATGGAAGACGACGTCATTCGCGGCGCGACGGTGACCCATGCCGGCGAGATCACCTTCCCGCCACCGCCGCCCAAGGTGAAGGCGATCGGTGCCGCCAAGCCCAAGGAGAAGGTCAAGGAGCCGACGCCGGAAGAGAAGAAGGCGGCCGAGCACGCCGCCTTCGTGGCCCAGAGCAAGCGCCAGATCGGCATCCTGGTCGCTGGCGGCGTACTGATGTGGCTGCTGGGGCTGGTCGCGCCAGCATCGTTCATGCAGCACTTCATCGTCTTCGTGCTGGCCTGCTTCGTCGGCTTCCAGGTGATCTGGAACGTCAGCCACTCCCTGCATACGCCGTTGATGGCGGTGACCAATGCCATTTCGGGCATCGTGATTCTGGGTGCCGTGTTGCAGATCGGCTCCGGCAGCTGGGTGGTGGCGCTGTTGGCAGGGCTTTCGGTGCTGATCGCCTCGATCAACATCGTCGGCGGCTTCCTGGTGACCCGCCGCATGCTCGCCATGTTCCAGAAATCCTGATCCGCGGAGAATCGATATGTTGCAACACGAGTTCGTTTCCGCCGCGGCGATCGCGGCGAGTGTCCTGTTCATCCTCTCGCTGGGGGGATTGAGCAACCAGGAGAAAGCCAAGCGTGCGGTCTGGTACGGCATCGTCGGCATGGCGATTGCCGTGGTCTTCACCGCGCTGGGCCCGAAGGTCGGCGGCTATGGCTGGATGATCCCGATGATGCTGATCGGCGGGCTGATCGGCGTGTGGCTGTCGCGCAAGGTCGAGATGACCGAAATGCCGCAGCTGGTGGCTGCGCTGCACAGCTTCGTCGGCCTGGCTGCGGTCTTCATCGGCTGGAATGCCGAACTGGAGCGCGCACGGGTCATGGCGATCAAGGCGGCCGGTGTCTCCTTCGATGGTCTGTCGGCGTTTGCCTCGACGCTGGCCCACAAGACCCCGGCGGAACTCGCCTTTCTGCAGGGTGAGGTGGTGCTGGGTGTCTTCATCGGCGCGGTCACCTTCACCGGCTCCGTGGTGGCGTTCGGCAAGCTGGCCGGCAAGATCGGCGGCAAGCCGCACAAGCTGCCCGGCGGGCACCTGCTGAATGCCGGAGCGGTAGCGCTGTGTCTGTTGCTGGCCATCGCTTACTTCAACGGCGCTGGGTTCTGGACGCTGCTGTTGCTGGCAGCGCTGGCATTCTTCATCGGCTGGCACCTGATCATGGGCATCGGCGGTGCCGACATGCCGGTGGTGGTTTCCATGCTCAACAGCTACTCGGGCTGGGCTGCCGCGGCGATCGGCTTCACGCTCTCCAATGACCTGCTGATAGTGACCGGCGCGCTGGTTGGCTCGTCCGGGGCGATTCTCTCCTACATCATGTGCAAGGCGATGAACCGCAACTTCGTCAGCGTCATCCTGGGCGGCTTCGGTGGACCGCAGGGGCCTGCGGCCGAGATCGAGGGCGAGCAGGTCGCCATCGACGCCGGCGGGGTGGCCAGCGCGCTCAACGACGCCGACAGCGTGATCATCGTGCCCGGCTACGGCATGGCCGTGGCGCAGGCGCAGAATGCGGTCAGCGATCTGGTGCGCAAGCTGCGTGCGGCCGGCAAGGAGGTTCGCTTCGGCATCCATCCGGTGGCCGGGCGCCTGCCGGGCCATATGAACGTGCTGCTGGCCGAAGCCCGTGTGCCGTACGACATCGTGCTGGAGATGGACGAGATCAACGACGACTTCGCCAACACCGATGTGGTGATCGTCATCGGCTCCAACGATATCGTCAATCCCGCGGCCCAGGAAGATCCCGCGAGCCCGATCGCCGGCATGCCGGTACTGAGAGTCTGGGAGTCGAAGCAGGTCTTCGTCTGCAAGCGCGGGCAGGGGACCGGCTACTCGGGCATCGAGAATCCGCTGTTCTTCAAGGACAATACGCGCATGCTCTACGGTGACGCCCGGTCCAGCATCGACTCCCTCGTCGGGATGATCGACTAGCCCCGGCGATGTCTGGCTGAACGCGTTTCCTGCACGATCAACGCCCCGTTTTCGGGGCGTTTTTTCGTTACACTGTGGGTATCGCTCATCGTCAATGGAACGGCTATGTCGGATAAAAACGAGTCGGATAAAAACGAGTCGGATAAAACCAGGTCAGGCAAGAACGGGTCGGAAGAACGCATGACGGTCGCGGTACTCGGCGGGGGCAGCTTCGGTACCGCCATCGCCAGCATCGCCGCCGATAATGGCGCCGAGGTTCGTCAGTGGCTGCGCGACGAAGCGCTGGTGGAACAGATCAATCGCGAACACCGCAACGGTCGCTACCTGCCCGATTACTCGATCAATCCGGCAGTGGTCGCATCCACCGATCTGGCGGAGACGGTTGCCGAAGCTGCCGTGGTTTTCATCGCGATTCCCTCCAAGGCCTTCCGCAAGGTGTTGCAGCAGGCGCGGCCGTACCTGCGGCCCGAGCAGATTCTGGTCAGTACCACCAAGGGGATCGAGGCGGACGGCTTCAAGCTGATGAGTCAGGTGATCGAGGAAGAGACGGGCTCTTCGCACATCGGAGCGCTGTCCGGCCCGAACCTGGCTGCCGAGATCGCTCAGAAGCAGCTGACGGCGACGGTGATCGCCAGCGACGATCCCGTCACGCGGGCCTACGTGCAGGCGGCGCTGGGGTGCAGTTATTTCCGCGTCTACGCCGGCAACGATCGCTACGGCGCCGAGCTGGGCGGTTCGCTCAAGAACATCTACGCCATCGCGGCCGGCATGGCCGCCGCGCTGGGCATGGGCGAGAACACGCGCAGCATGCTGATGACCCGCGCGCTGGCGGAGATGAGCCGGTTCGCCGTCGCGCTCGGCGCCAACCCGATGACCTTCCTGGGACTCTCCGGCGTTGGTGATCTGATCGTCACCTGTTCTTCCGAGCTCTCGCGCAACTATCGCGTCGGCTACGCGCTGGGGCAGGGGCACGATCTCGATTCCGCCATCGAAGTGCTCGGTCAGGTGGCCGAAGGCGTCAATACGGTCAAGCTGGTGTGCGAGAAGGCGCATCAGGAAGATATCTACATGCCGCTGGCGCAGGGGCTTTATCGGGTCATGTTCGACGGCATTCCGGCCAAGGACATGGCCAAGGCGCTGATGGAGAGCGAGCAGAGCAGCGACGTCGAATTCATGCTGTCGCGGGAGTCGGTATCCCGCGCTCACGAACTCGCGCCGGATCCCGAGTGATGGGCTGGCTCGCGGTAGTCCGGCATGGAGAGGCAGGGCCGGGCAGCCCGGATGCGGCGCGTCGGTTGACGACCCGCGGGGAGGGCGAGGCCGCGGAGGCGGGCCGATGGCTGGCCTCGCGACAGACGCTGGCCGGCGCCACGATCTGGGTCAGCCCCTACGATCGGGCACAGCAGACCGCACGGGCGGTTGCCGAAGCCATGCACGGCGAAGTCGAGACGGTCGGCGGCGTGACGCCGGACGATGATGTCGGCGCGCTGATCGAACGGCTGACCCTGTTCGATGCGACGCGACCCTTGATCGTCGTCAGCCACATGCCGCTGGTCGGGCTGCTCACGGGTCGTCTGACCGAGGGGCGCTCCAACGCAGGCGTCATGTTCCCTACGGCAGGTATTGCATTGCTGGAAGCGGATGTCTGGGCAGCCGGATGTGCGTCGTTGAAGGCTTTCTTCTCTCCCTCTTAGGGTGGCGGTTTCAGCTCGACGACAACTGGCAAATGGGCGGAGGCATGTTTGCGCTATCACCTTGACAGCATTCATGTTCGCCAGAAGGGCAGAAGGGCAGAAGGGCAAAAGGGCAAAAGATCTGATGCCGAGAATCGAGCGTCGAACTGAATGGATTTCGTATGGATGAACAGTCTGATGAGTAGTCACGTCGATGGACGATAGCGGCGATAAACCACGTTCCTCGCGCTCGACCGGCAGCGCACGGCTGACCGATGTGGCTCGCGTTGCAGGCGTGGCGCCGATGACAGTGTCGCGAGCGCTCAACCGCCCCGAGCTGGTGAGCGAAAGCACGCGACTACGTGTTCAGCGAGCGGTGCTCGAAACCGGTTACGTGCCCAATCGGGTCGCCGGCGCGCTGGCGTCGAGTCGGAGCCGGCTAGTGGCGCTACTGGTGCCGACCGTGGCGCACTCGCTGTTCGCTGAAGTCGTGCAGACGGTGATGGGGGCGCTCTCTTCCCAGGGCTATCAGGTGCTGCTGGGTCTGGTCGGCTATACGCCGGAGCAGGAGGAGACGATTCTCGAGACCGTGTTGAGCCGCCGTCCCGACGGGATCGTTCTCACTGGCTGTCGCCATTCGGCGCTGACCCGCCAGCGGCTCAAGGCGGCCGAGGTGCCGCTGGTCGAGATCTGGGACATGACCGATGATCCGCTGGACATGCTGGTCGGCTTCTCCCATGAAGCGGTGGGGCGCGCCGTGGCCGAGCATCTGCTGTCACGGGGTTATCGGCGCTTCGGCATCATCAGTGCCGACGATTCTCGCGCGAAGCTGCGGGTCGCCGGTTTCGTGTCGGGGCTCGAGAGCGCCGGCATTGGGGAGTACCAGCTGCGGGAAGTCGGTACGCCTTCGAGCATGCCCTGGGGGCGGGAGAAGAGCGCCGAACTGCTCGATCGCCATGCGCTGGATGCCATCGTCTGCAGCTCGGATATCCTCGCGCTGGGGGTATTGTCGGAGGCGCAGAGTCGCGGGCTGACGGTGCCGGGGCAACTGGCGATCATGGGATTTGGCGACAGCAGTTATGCTGCCGCCAGCTTCCCGGCGTTGAGTACCGTACGTATCGACGGCGCTGCCATCGGCCTGCGGGCGGCCGAGCATCTGTTGCAGCGCATGGCACAGCCGACGTTCGAGCGGGCCGGGCAGGTTCTGGATGTCGGCTTCGAGATCGTCGATCGGGATACCACCTGAGCCGCTTCGGCATGCGGCACGGTGCCGTCGCGAGTCGTCATCCTTTGGTCGTAATCGCAGGGTGGCCTCTTTGTCATACAAATTGATTGCGCTAACATCCCGTCCGTTAGCGGCTCGGCATTTTCGATGATAGCGCAATCATATCGGCGCCGAGCAGATCGGGAGGAGAGTCTCTCAGCCACATCCATGAGGTAGTCCGATGTCCAACGATGCCATTAGCTGGATCCGTTTTTCCCATGTCCTGTTGCCGCTGGCGACACCCATCAGCGACGCGAAGGTACTGACCGGCCGCCAGAAGCCGATGACCGAAGTGTCGTTTTTGTTCACCGAGATCGAAACGCGTGATGGCCATCAGGGGATCGGCTTCAGCTACTCCAAGCGTGCCGGGGGATATGGCCAGTTCGCCCATGCCCAGGAGATCGCGCCGGCCATTCTGGGCGAAGATCCCAACGACACCGGCAAACTGTGGCAGAAGCTGGTGTGGGCCGGGGCATCGGTAGGGCGCAGCGGTCTTTCGACGCAGGCGATTGCCTCGGTCGATGTCGGGCTGTGGGATCTCAAGGCCAAGCGCGCCGGGCTGCCGCTGGCCAAGCTGCTGGGGGCGCATCGCGACTCCGTGCAGTGCTACAACACCTCCGGTGGCTTTCTGCATACGCCAATCGAAGAGGTCAAGGAGAACGCGACGCGATCTCTCGAGAACGGCATCAAGGGCGTCAAGATCAAGGTGGGACAGCCCGACATGCGGATCGACCTTCAGCGCGTCGAGGCCGTGCGCAAGCATCTCGGTGACGACGTGCCGTTGATGATCGACGCCAACCAGCAGTGGGATCGCGCCACGGCCCTGCGCTTCGGCCGGGCCATGGAGCAGTACAATCTGGTCTGGATCGAGGAGCCGCTGGACGCCTACGACGTGGAAGGTCACGCGGCGCTGGCCAGTGCTCTCGACACGCCGATCGCCACTGGCGAGATGCTGGCCAGTGTGGGCGAGCACATGGAGCTGATCAAGCATCGCAGCGCCGACATCATCCAGCCGGATGCTCCGCGGATCGGCGGGATCACCCAGTTCCTGAAACTGGCGACGCTGGCGGACGCTGCCGGCCTGCAACTGGCGCCTCACTTCGCGATGGAGATTCACCTTCATCTGGCCGCCGCCTATCCCGCCGAGCCCTGGGTCGAGCACTTCGACTGGCTGGAGCCGCTGTTCAACGAGCGCCTGGAAACCCGGGACGGCCGCATGCTGGTGCCGGATCGCCCGGGCCTGGGGATCACCCTGACCGAGCAGGCGCGGAAGTGGACGGTCAACAGCGCCGAATTCGGCAAGCGCGGCTGAAAAAAGTGCCTGCGCTCGGTCATACGGCGTTAAAAATCGACGCGAAAGTACTCATTTACACCCACGTAAACTGGTGCGCCAGCCCGGTCCGTATTTCGCGTCAATTTTTGCCTTAGCTACGCGCCCCGGTATGACCGTCGCTCGGCAACTTTTTTACGGAATCGGCCGGGTAATTCCCGACAGTTTGTTGTACGAGGAGTGCAATATGAATTTCCCCAAAGTCAGCAAGATGACGGTGGTGCCGGTCGCCGGGTACGACAGTTTTCTGCTCAACCTGAGTGGCGGCCACGCGCCGTGGTTCATTCGTTGTCTATTGATTCTCGAGGACGATGCCGGCAACCAGGGCGTCGGCGAGATCCCGTCCAGCGAGGGGATTCTCAAGGGGCTGGAACAGTGTCGTCCGCTGGTCGAGGGAGCGGCGGTCAACGAGGTCAAGCAGACGCTCAACCGCTCGCGCCTGCTGCTGGCGAGCAACGGGCGGGAGGAACGGGGGCGCCAGACGTTCGATCTGCGCGTGGCGGTGCACGTGCTGACCGCCATCGAATCGGCGCTGTTCGATCTCTACGGCCAGGCGTTGGGTCAGCCGGTGGCGGACCTGCTGGGGCGATTCGGCCGCCAGCGCGATGAAGTCGAAGCGCTGGGCTACCTGTTCCTGCTGGGCGACCCGGACAAGACCGATTTGCCGTATCCCAAGCCCGAGAATCCGGTCGATGCGTGGGACGAGGTCCGCTGTCGGGAGGCGCTGACGCCGGATGCGGTGGCCAATCTGGCCAAGGCGGCCTATGAGCGTTACGGTTTCAAGGACTTCAAGCTCAAGGGTGGCGTGCTGCGGGGCGAAGAGGAGGCCGACTGCATCCGTGCACTGCACGGCGCCTTCCCCGAAGCCCGGCTGACGCTGGATCCCAACGGGGCCTGGAAGCTCGACGAGGCGGTTCGGATTCTCGATCCGATCAAGCACATCCTCAGCTATGCCGAAGATCCCTGCGGGCAGGAAGAGAGCTGGTCCGGACGCGAGGTGATGGCCGAGTTCAAGAAGCGCACCGGCTTGCCCACCGCCACCAACATGATCGCGACCGACTTCAAGCAGCTGCAGTACGCGGTGGCGCTCAATGCCGTCGACATTCCGCTGGCGGACTGTCATTTCTGGACCATGCAGGGCGCGGTGATGGTCGGTGAGCTGTGTGACGAGTGGGGAATGACCTGGGGCTCGCACTCCAACAACCACTTCGATGTCTCGCTGGCGATGATGACCCACGTGGCGGCAGCGTGCCCGGGCAATATCACGGCCATCGATACACACTGGATCTGGCAGGACGGCCAGCGCCTGACCGAGGAGCCTTTCGCGATCCGCGGAGGCAAGCTGACTGTGCCGAAGACGCCGGGGCTCGGGGTCAAGCTCGACATGGCTCAGGTCGAAAAGGCCCATGCCCTCTACAAGTCGCTCGACGTGCGTAGCCGCAACGATGCGATGGCAATGCAGTATCTGATCGATGGCTGGTCGTTCGATCCCAAGCGGCCAGCGCTGGTGCGCTGACTTCCCGTCAGTCACCCTCGCGGCTCGATATCGATAGATCAAGGCAGCATCTTCGGATGCTGCCTTTTTACGTTCGATGACGATCAGAGCCAACCGATTCCCGAAGGCAGCTATCGTACCGGTTGGATCCACTAATATGAAACTGTCTTTTTTTCAATAGTTTACAGAAATAACTAACATTATATCTCGCTGATGGTTCGCCATTATCTGCCAATTCCAAAGTCTAATATTACGTCAAGTATGATGTATGGCATTCTGCGTTTCGACAATCACAATTCGCTTTGAGTCGAGCGAGGGAGTCATATGATGGCAAGACGTTTTTGGGGCAATCTTTCCGCTTCGCTACCCGCGGTCGCCGTCGCTGGCGCGCTATCTGTCGCGGCCTTTCCTGCTCACGCGGAAAACTGGAGAGGGTGGAACGTTCATCCGGACGGCTACCCGAACTCGGTCGCGTTGAAGTCTTTTGCCGACGAGGTTTCCGAGAAGACGGAAGGAAGAATCAACCCTCGCGTATACAACAATGCGGTGCTGGGCGATCAGCCTGATGCCATCGACCAGGCCCGTAGCGGTGCCCTGGATTTCGGTAACTTCAACATGGGGCCTATGGGCCCGATCGTACCCGAAACCAACGTGCTGTCGTTGCCGTTTCTGTTCGATAGCGTCGATCAAATGTACCGCGTCATGGATGGGGAAATCGGCCAGCGCTTCGCTGATGCTCTTGCGGAAAAGGATCTGATCGCTCTGTCCTGGTTCGGCTCCGGGGCACGCAGTTTCTATAACACCGATCACCCGATCGAAGAGCCGGACGATGTGAAGGGGCTCAAGCTTCGCGTCATGAATAACGACCTTTACGTGCAGATGGTCGACGCCCTCGGCGGTAATGCGACGCCGATGTCCTACGGCGAAGTGTTCCAGTCGTTGAAGACCGGCGTCATCGATGGGGCCGAGAACAACTACCCGTCGTTCGACTCCAGCAACCATTACGAGGTCGCCAAGTACTTCTCCGAAACCGGCCACCTGATCATTCCCGAATGTCTGTGCATCGCCGAGTCCAGCTGGAACGAGCTCTCCGACGAGGACAAGTCGATCGTTCGCACGGCTGCCGAGAATGCGGCGAAGGAACAGCGTGAGCTGTGGGCCGAAGGCGCGAAGAAGAGCCGTGAAGAAGTCGAGGCTGCAGGCGTGAAGGTCAACCAGGTCAAGGACAAGGCCGAGTTCCAGAAGCGGATGGAGCCGATTTATCAGGCCTTCATCAAGGAAAATCCTGACCTCGAATCACTGATTGATGATATCCGCAATACCCAATAAGCCGCCAATGGTGACGAGCCTCTGCTGACAGGGGCTCGTCTTTCGTCTTCGATATCAACTAGGGAAACCCATCGTGGATAACGTCCCGGATTCGGCCACCAATCCTGACACGGTGTCAGACAGGGTGCTGGACGGTTTGGCGCGTTTATGCCTGATCGTTGCTGGCGTGCTGCTGGTGTTCCTGATTTTCTCGTTCGGCTGGCTGGTTTTCGGCCGCTACGTGCTCAATGATACCCCGACCTGGATCGAGCAGTCCTCGCTGTTGATCGTGGTCTATATCACCTGCCTCGGTGCGGGTGCCGGTGTACGTTTCAATTCCCACCTGAGCATCGACTTTCTGCGTGAAGGCGCGCCGCGAATTCCGCGGGTGATCATGCACGCCATTTCCGACGGATTCGTGCTGCTCTTCGGTGGATTCATGGCATGGCAGGGCTGGTTGATGATGATGAACAACGCCGGCCGCCCGATCCCGATGATCGGACTCTCCGAAAGTTGGCGAGCCGCGCCTCTGGTAGCTTGTGGCGTGCTCCTGGTGATTTTCACCTGCGCCAATCTCATTCAACGCATCACGCGTACCGGCCGGGCAGGGAGCTGACACTATGGGGCTTGCGATTCTTTTCGGCGTCTTTTTCCTCGGGCTGATCGTGGGGGCGCCGATCGCGTTCGCGGTGGGGCTGGCCTCGATCGTGACGTTTCTCTACGAGGGGCTGCCGCTGTTCGTGGGGTTCCAGCGAATCGTCTCGGGCATTTCGGTGTTTTCGCTGCTGGCGATTCCGTTTTTCATCTTTGCGGGTGAGCTGATGCTGCACGGCGGCATCTCGAGCCGCCTGGTGCGGTTTGCCTCGGCTGCGGTCGGCCGCGTCCGCGGTGGCCTAGGGATGGTCAACGTAAGCTCGTCCATGCTGTTCGGCGGCATCTCCGGCTCTGCCGTCGCCGATACCTCGGCGCTGGGCTCCATTCTGATTCCGGTGATGAAGGAAAAGGGCTACGACACCGACTATGCGGTCAACGTGACGGTGACCTCCTCGATTGCCGGCGTGGTGATTCCGCCCAGCCACAACATGATTCTCTACGCGGTGGCGGCCGGTGGCGGGATCTCGGTCACCCAGCTGTTCGTGGCCGGTATCGTGCCCGGTATTCTCATGTGCCTGGCGCTGGCGGTGGCGGCCTATGTGGTGGCGGTCAAGCGCGGCTACGGCGGTGAACCCTTCCCGGGCTGGTACGCGCTGCTGATCAGCTTCGTCGCGTCGCTGCCGGGCCTGCTGACGGCGGTGATCATCGTCGGCGGCGTGTTGTCCGGCATCCTTACGGTGACCGAGTCCGGCGCGTTCGGCGCGATCTATGCCATCGTGATCACCGGGCTCGTCTACCGTGAACTCCGCTGGGAGTCGTTCAAGAAGGCGGTCTACCAGGCCGTCAAGACGACGGCGCTGGTGATGATCCTGGTCGGTTGCGCCTCGGCGTTTTCCTACCTGCTGGCGCTCTACAACGTGCCGGAAATGCTCGCCAATACGCTGACATCGCTCTCCGACAACCCCATCGTCGTGTTGCTGATGCTCAACCTGCTGTTGCTGGCGCTCGGCATGATCATGGACATGGCGCCGCTGATCTTGATCTGCACGCCGATTTTCCTGCCGGTGGCACAGCAGTTCGGCATGGACCCCATCCAGTTCGGCATCCTGATGATGATGAACCTGGGCATCGGCTTGTGTACGCCGCCAGTCGGCGGGTGTCTGTTCGTCGGTAGTGCAATCGGCGGGATCAAGATCGAGCAGACCGTCAAGACTATCTGGCCTTTCTATCTGGCGCTGTTCGTGGTGCTGATGCTGGTGACCTACGTGCCGGCGGTCTCCTTGACGTTGCCCAACCTGCTGCAGTGACGCGACAGCACAAGCTCGGTCTTCGAACTATTCGACATCCCTAGGGCGGCTACCGGACAACTGGCCGTCCAAACCAACAGGAGAGATCAACATGCTGAATCGATTACTGGTGACCGGCGCCGCCGGTGGCGTTGGCAAAGCCATCCGTCCGCATCTGGCGAAGCTGGCCCGGCACGTGCGTCTGTCGGACATCGAGGCAATCGACAACGCTGAGGAGCACGAGGAGATCGTCGCTTGCGATCTGGCCGACGCGGCAGCGGTGGCAAGGCTCGTCAGCGATTGTGATGGTATCGTCCACCTGGGCGGCATTTCGGTAGAGAAGCCGTGGGAAGGGATCCTGCAGGCCAATATCATCGGGACCTATAATCTCTACGAGGCGGCCCGGAAGCAGGGCAAGCCGCGCATCGTCTTTGCCAGCTCGAACCATACCATCGGTTTCTACGAGCGCTCGACGCGGATCGATAGCCAGGTCCCGCGTCGGCCGGATTCGCTCTACGGAGTTTCCAAATGCTTTGGCGAGGACCTGGCGAGCCTCTATTTCGACAAGTTCGCGATCGAGACGCTGAGCGTGCGCATTGGCTCCTGCTTCCCCAAGCCCAAGGACACGCGCATGTTGGCCACCTGGCTGGGTGTCGAGGATTTCGTGGCGCTGCTGGAGCGGGCGTTCGTCGCGCCCAAGCTGGGGTATACCGTGGTCTATGGCGCTTCAGGCAATGCCGAGCAGTGGTGGGACAATCGCCATGCGCAGTTCCTCGGTTGGGCGCCGCAGGAGAGCTCGGCACCATGGCGGGCCGAGGTCGAGGCCGAGGCGGCCAAAGCGCCTCAGGACCCGACGGACCCGGCGGTGGTCTATCAGGGCGGCAAGTTCGTGACGCTGGGTCACCCCGACGACGAAACGTGATCCGGGCCGGGGCCGGTCGAGCTGGTATGCTATTCACCTCGAACGTCATACAGCACCGACCGCCCCGAGTGATCGCGGACGCCGGCGTCGGACAGGAAAATCGATAAGGTAGGCAGCACGATGGAGCAGACCAAGGCTTGGGAGATAAAGCGCATCTCTTCTCAGGAGAGTCTATCGCGCCAGATCGCCCGACAGCTGGAAGCCCTGATCACTCAGGGGCATATCGAGGTGGGGGAAAAACTGCCGACCGAGAGCCAGCTGTGCGACATGTTCGGTGTCAGTCGGACGGCGGTGCGCGAGGCGATCGCTCACCTCAAGTCGATGGGCCTGGTCGAGACGCGTCGGGGTATTGGCACGCGCGTTCTGCGCTCTGCGCCGGATCACCAGTTTCCGGCAAGACGCATCAACGCCACCACGGTGGAAGACATTCTGCACGTGCTGGAAATGCGCATGACGCTGGATGCCCAGGCGGCGGCGCTGGCGGCCGAACGGCGCACGCCGGAGGATGTCGCGGCGATGCAGAGCGCTCACGAACGGTTCCTGGCGGCCTGCGAGACGGGTAGTCAGGCTCGCCACGAGGACTATGTCTTCCACCGGGCGATCGTCGAAGCCACGCACAACCCGTTCTTCGTCTCGCTGTACGATCAACTCAACGAAGGCGCTATCCCCCGGACCAAACTTCTGTCCGTCGAGCTCGACCCCGAAGCCATATCTTACTATCTTGAAAGGGTGGCTCGTGAGCACGCCGAGATCCTGCAGGCGATCGTCTCAGGGCAGACGGAAGCCGCACGGGACGCCATGCACCGCCATCTTCAACGGGCGTACGACAACTACGCCGCGTATCAGGATCGCTCCGAAGCTTGATCTCTTGCCGGCCCGGGCGATAAAGGCGGGCCGATCGATTCGAGATATCGTTCGATTGCACTGCCGTCCCACGGGGCGGCGGTGTCTTTCTGTTGGCATTGGCGTCCCGGCATTCGAGCGTTTTCGACATCCCAGCTTTCTCTAACATCCCAGCTTTCTCTAGGAGGCAATGTGAATCTGACTGGCGAACTATTGATCGGACAGCAAACCGTCAAGGGGACCCGCGATCCGATCGTCGCGATCAATGTGGCGACGGGCGAGCGCTTGCCGACCGAGTTTTTCGGCGGCACTTCCGAAGACGTGGCGCGAGCGTGCGAACTCGCCTGGTCGGCATTCGATACCTATCGCGAAACCTCACTCGAAGAACGAGCCAGATTTCTCGAGACGATCGCCGACGAGATCGAGGCGATCGGTGACGACCTGATCGAGCGGGCCGTGGCCGAGTCCGGGCTGCCTCAGGGGCGCATCCAGGGCGAGCGCGGACGCACCTGCGGGCAGCTGCGCCTGTTCGCCAAGACCGTGCGCGCCGGCGAGTGGCTCGACGTTCGCATCGACCCGGCCTTGCCGGATCGCCAGCCGATGCCGCGGGTCGATCTGCGTCAGCGCCACATCGCCTTGGGGCCGGTGGCCGTGTTCGGTGCCAGCAATTTCCCGCTGGCGTTCTCCGTCGCTGGTGGCGATACCGCGTCGGCATTGGCCGCGGGTTGTCCGGTGATTGTCAAGGGGCACCCGGCGCATCCCGGCACCTGCGAGCTGGTCGGTCGCGCCGTGCAGGCCGCCGTCAGGAAGTGCGGTCTGCCCGAGGGCGTATTCTCGATGCTGCACGATTCCAGCTTCGAGGTAGGGCAGGCGCTGGTCGCCGACCCGCGGATCAAGGCAGCGGGCTTCACCGGGTCGCGTAAGGGTGGTCTGGCACTGCTGGAGATTGCCCAGCGTCGTCCGGAACCGATCCCGTTCTATGCGGAAATGAGCAGCATCAACCCCGTGTTCCTGTTGCCGGCCGCGCTGAGTGCACGCGCCAAGGCGCTGGGCGAGGCGTTCGTGGGCTCGCTCAACATGGGGGCCGGGCAGTTCTGCACCAACCCGGGTCTGGTGATCGCGATCGAGGGGCCGGATCTCGACGCGTTCATCGAGTCCGCCAGCGAAACGCTCAAGGCCAGCACGGCCCAAACGATGCTGACGCCGGGTATTCACCAAGCCTACGGCCAGGGTGTAAGCGCGCTGGCGGCGAACGGCAAGGTTCGCGAGGTGGCGCGGGGACTGGAGGGCGAAGGCGCCAACCAGTGCCAGAGCGGCCTGTTCGTGGCTGCCGGCGAGGACGTGATCGCCGATGCCTCGCTGCAGGCGGAAGTCTTCGGCGCCTCTTCGCTGATCGTGGCCTGCCGCGACGCGGCGGAAGTCAAGCGTGTCGCCGAGAGCCTAGAAGGCCAGTTGACGGCAACGCTGCAGATGGATGACGCCGATTACGAGGCCGCCAAGGCACTGCTGCCGACGCTCGAACGCAAGGCGGGCCGTATCATGGCCAACGGCTGGCCGACCGGGGTGGAAGTGTGCGATGCCATGGTTCACGGCGGCCCGTTTCCGGCGACTTCCGACTCGCGCACCACGTCCGTGGGCACCGCAGCGATCTTCCGCTTCCTGCGTCCGGTCTGTTACCAGGACCTGCCGGATACGCTGCTGCCGGAAGCCGTGCGCGAGAGCAACCCGCTGAAGCTGCGTCGCCTCGTCGATGGCGAACGCGAAAGCTGATCTCGTCAGCTTGTGTGCCAATCAACGGCATGACGATGACAGGCTGATAAGATAGGGTAATGAGAAGGGCCGCTCGATAGAGCGGCCCTTTTTTCGTCCGGCATCTTTCGTCCGGCATCCGGCATCCGGCAGCGTTCGGGCTATACCAGCCCCAGCCATTTCAGCAGGAACAGCCCCAGGCTGAGGGTGAACATCGACGCGAAGGTCGTGATGACGATGATATTGGCAGCCAGCTTGTCGTTGCTCTTGAACGCCTTGGCCATGACGAAACTGGCCGCTGCGCCCGGGCAGCCCAGGTAGAGGAAGATGATCCCCAGTGCCGGGCCGTGAATTCCCACGGCGAGAGCGCCCAGCACCCCGAGCAGGGGAACCCACACCAGCTTCCACAGGCTGGCGTCGAGGGCGATGGTGCTGCTGCGCTTGAATGCACTGACGGAGAGCGTGCCGCCGATGCAGATCAAGCCCAATGGCAGCGACATGCCGGCGAGATAGCCGCCCGACGTCATGACCCAGCCGGGGAGTTCGATATCCGCCAACGCCACCGGAATCGCGAAGACGACGCTCAGGATGAGCGGGTTCTTGGCCAGATTCTTGATCAGGCTGCGGAAGTCCGTGGCGACCTCGTCGCTGTAGAGCGACAGGATGAAGACCGAGAAGACGTTGTAGATGACGATGACCGCGCCGGCCAGCACCCCGCCTACGGAAAGGCCGTAGTCGCCGTACTGGCCGGCCGCCAGGGCGAGCCCGACGATGCCGTTGTTGGCGCGGAATGCTCCCTGGGTGAAGATGCCTCTTTCCACGCGGGGGTGCCGCCAGATCGCCCAGGCCCAGGCGAGAAAGAAGCTGATGATGGTGTAGCCGATGAAATAGCCGATCAGCTCCGGCTGCAGGGCGCGACTCAGGTCCGCCTTGATGATGCTCAGAAACAGCAGCGCCGGCATGGTGACCTTGAACACCAGCATCGATGCTGTGGTGATGAAGTGGGAATCGATCCAGCCGAGCCGCTTGAGACCAAGCCCCAGGAAGACCATCAGAAAGACCGGCAGCGTGATTTCCAGCGTATGGGTAAAAGCGGCCAACAGCCCCATGATTCACTCTCCGCCGCGGACTAACCAGAAGCCGACCACGAGCGCCGCGATCAGCAGCGCCCAAAACAAGCGGTTACGCAGACGGGTATCGCGGTGGGATCCTTTGCGAGACACAGTACAATCCTTGCTGGGTAAAAGGGTCGAATGCCGCCGGGACGCGAGCCCGTTTCATGATCGTGACCGTCGAATCCTGTCAGCGGCGATCATGGCCGATGCCACCCGAATGTCGAGCGACGATATCGTGAGGCATGGGCGTTGGGGACGTTCGACCGGGTCGTGAATTTGAAGCCATGCATTTATAGCCGATTAGCCGATAGTCTAAGGGAATTCAGATGTCGATGCTGCGTTATCCACTGGTCTTTGCCCACGCCAACGGGTTTACCGGTGCCAGTTACCGGACGCTGTTGTCGCCGTTGGCGACGCATTTCGAACTGCATCCGCTGGACCGCCTGGCGCATGATCCCCAGTTCCCGGTAGGGCGGAACTGGCTGGCATTGCGCGAAGAGTACCTGTCGGCCACCGAGTCGTTGTCGACGCCGATCGTCGCCGTGGGGCACTCCATGGGCGGCGTGCTTTCGATCATGGCTGCCTCCAAGTCGCCGGATCGCTTTCGCGCCGTGGTGGCTCTGGATCCGCCGCTGCTGCTCGGGCGGGACGCCTGGATGTTGAAGTTCGCCAAGCTCGCCGGCTTCGTCGACCGGGTGACGCCGGCCGGCAAGACGCTGCGCCGTCGCGAGGTCTGGCCCAGCCGGGAAGCGATGGCCGCTTCGCTGCGTCGCCGTTCGCTGTTCCAGGGCTTTACCGAAACCGCGATGGAGGATTACGTCACCGGGGCGACGACCATCGTCGACGATAGCGGCGCGGCGAAGCTGCGCTATGCACCGCGTACCGAGGCCGCCGTGTTTCGCCACCTGCCGGATCATCTCACCTCGGTGCTACGCAAGATCGAGGTGCCGCTGACCGTGATCGCCGGTGAAGACTCCGATCTGCTGACGCCCGAGCGGCGACGCACGCTCTCGCGGCTGGGCATTCGGTTGCGCTGTGTGCCCGGTGGTCACATGTTTCCGTTCGAGCATCCGCAAGCGACCCGTCAGGAGATTCTGGAGGCCATCGACGACATGCTGGGAGAAGGTTCTTGAAGGCACGAGAAATGATTCTGGGCGAAGGGCGCCTGGCCGCGTTGAGCTGGGGCGACGATGCCGCGCCCACCTGGGTGGCCCTGCATGGCTGGCTCGATAACGCCGCGACGTTTTCCCGCCTGGCGCCGGCGCTGGCCACTGCGCTGGGGATTCGCCTGGTGGCGCTGGACCTGCCGGGGCACGGCCATTCACCGCATCGTGGCGTGCGGGCCGAGTACCCGTTGTGGGGTTACATGCCGGACGTGCTCGAAGCCGTGGACGCCCTGGAGCTGAGCTCGACGACATTCGTCGGCCACTCGATGGGCGCCGGCGTTGCCAGTCTGATCGCTGCCGCCGCGCCGGAGCGGGTCGACGGACTGGTGTTGATCGACGGGCTCGCCTCGACCACCAGCGAACCCGGCGAGACGGTGACGCAGCTGCAGGCGGCGTTGCGGGCGCGGCGGCGTTCGCGCAGCGCTGCCGGCAGCTATGCGAGCGTCGACGAGGCGGTCGCGGCGAGGGTTCATGGTGGCGTCACCCGGATCGATGCCGATACCGCGCGGCCCATCGTCGAGCGTAATCTCGGCCGGCAGGAGGACGGGCGCTACTACTGGCGGACCGACCGGCGTCTGGTCCATCCGTCGCTGCTGCGCTGGACGCCGGACCAGATGCTGGCGACGGTGGCTGCCATTCGCGCCCCGGTGCTACTGGTGCAGGCCACTGCCGGCGTGTTGACGCAGCGGCCGCACCTTGGCGAGGCCTGTCGCCGGATCGGCAGGTTCGAGCGGCGCCTCGTCTCTGGCGGACATCATCTGCATCTGGAGGGCATCAGAGTGGCGCAGGTCGCCTCGGAAATCGTACGCTGGTATCAATCGACGGTCGTGGAGTCCATGTCATGAAACCTCGTGTCTCGTTGGTACTGGGGAGCGGCGGCGCACGGGGCTATGCCCACATCGGCGTGATCGAGGAGCTCGAGGCGCGAGGCTACGAGATCGCGTCGATCTCCGGCTGCTCCATGGGTGCCTTGATCGGCGGCATCTACGCCGCCGGCAAGCTCGACGGCTACCGTGACTGGGTCTGCCAGCTCGACTATTTCGACGTGTTGCGCCTGGTCGACATCACCTGGAGCGCCATGGGGGCCATGCGTGCCGGCAGGGTGATGACCAAGCTGGAAGCGCTGGTCGGGGATATCCGTATCGAGGACCTGCCGATGCCGTTCACGGCGGTGGCAACGGATCTGAGCCGCCAGCGGGAAGTGTGGTTCCAGAGTGGCCCGCTGCTGCGCGCGATCCGCGCCTCGATCGCGGTACCCGGCATCATCACCCCGGTCCAGGACAACGGCCATGTGCTGGTCGATGGAGGGCTGCTGAATCCGCTGCCGATCATTCCCACGGTTTCCGTCAACGCGGACATCGTGCTGGCGGTCAATGCTACCGCCCAGACGCCGACGCCCGTGACACTGGAAGATCTGCTGCCCGCCGACCAGGCGGCCCAGGAACATGCCCGTGAAATCGAACGCGAAGCCGAAGGCCAGAGCTTCAGCGGCTGGCTGAAGAACGTGCGCACGCGGGTGCAAGGGATGGTCTCGTCGTTCAGCGACGAAGAGGAAGCCTCGGAAAACAGCAGTTGGTCGAGCCAGACCGAGCGCGCCTGGAGCAAGCTCGACATGATGCTGGCCTCGTTCGATATCACCCAGGCCGCGCTGGCCAAGTACAAGATCGCCGGTTATCCGCCCGACATTCTGATCGAGGTGCCCAAGAGCGTGTGTGGCGCCTACGAGTTCCATCGCGCCGAGGCGCTGATCGAGCTGGGGCGCTATCTTGCCTCCCAGGCCTTGGATCGCCACGAGCGCCAGCGGGACCGGACGTCTGTCGCCGCCGAACCGGCCGATGGCCACCGCCACCCGGCCAGCAGCGCCGACCCGCAGGGGCGTCTACCGCTGCCGCTATCCTCGCCCAAGCGCCACGGTTGACGCCGCTCGTCAGTCGCCGCGTGTGCGCAGCAGCACGTAGAGGGCGCCGGTGCCGCCATCGATCTCGCTCGCCGAGCAGAAGGCCAGCACCCGCGACCAGTTCTTGAGCCAGGTGTTGACGTGGCTCTTGATCACCGGGTAATCCGCGCCGCTACCGCGATAACCGCGTGCCTTGCCATGTACCACCAGCACGCAGCGAACCCGGCTGGCGATGGCGTCGTCGATGAACGATTCGAGCTCGGCACGGGCTTCGTCGAGGGTGTAGCCGTGAAGGTCGAGCCCGCCTTCCCAGGCGATGTGACCGCGCTTGAGCTGGGCAAAGGTTCGCGGTGGCAGATCCGGAATCGAGAATTCCAGGCGCTGATGCGGCGTGACCGCCTCGACGCCGCCGTCCGATAGCCGGGATTGCACGACTGGCGACGCCTGTTCGGCGGCTTCACGCCGCGCGTCGGCGTTGAGCGCGTCGCGTCGCGGGCGACCCGTGGCCGCGCGGTTGAGTCTGAGCCGCTGAACGCCGGCCGCTTCCAGTGCTTGGCGGAAGGCGTTGTGATCGTCGTCGTCGCTCGAGGAGTGGGTCATTGCCATTGTGCCTTTGCTGACCGCTGTCTTTGGCTTGAGTGATTCAGCGGGCGGAAGGGTAACCGATTCCGCGCGTCATGACATGGCCGGCTGTGAACGCGCGAGCCTTGCGCGTACAATCGTCGTCCGTTTTCCAGCCAGATGCGAGTTCCTTCCATGTCGCCACCGCAGTCGACCCTGACGCTAGCGGACGATGCCATCGTCGAAGACCTGTTCAGCGTGCGGGACTGCCTGCGCTGGGCCACCACCGAATTCCATGCCCATCGGCTGCATTTCGGCCATGGCACCGACAGCGCCTGGGACGAAGCGGTTGCCCTGGTGCTGGGCGCGCTGCATCTGCCGTGGGACATTGACCCGGCCGTGCTCGACGCGCGTCTGCTGGGCATCGAGCGGCGCCGGATCGTCGCGCTGGTGAGAAGCCGCATCGAGTCGCGTCGGCCGTTGCCCTACCTGCTCGGCGAGGCGTTTTTCGCCGGCTTCCCGTTCGAGGTCGACGAGCGGGTGCTGATTCCCCGTTCGCCCATCGCCGAGCTGATCGAGCAGGGCTTCTCGGCCTGGTTCGATGACCTGCCGCCGGCGCACGTGCTCGACCTGTGCACCGGCTCCGGCTGTATCGGCATTGCCACGGCGCTCTACCTGCCCACCTGCGAGGTGGATCTGGTCGATATCAGCGTGGAAGCGCTCGAGGTCGCCAAGGCGAATATCGTGCGTCATGATGTCGGGCGGCGCGTTCGCGCGGTGGCGTCCGACCTGTTCGAAGGCGTCGCGGGGCAGCATTACGATCTGATCGTCAGCAATCCGCCCTATGTCGACACTCGCGATCTGGCGGCCATGCCGGCGGAGTATCGTCACGAGCCCGATCTGGCGCTGGGCGCCGGTCGCGATGGCCTCGACATCGTCCGACGCATCCTGCGCGAAGCCCGCGCCTACCTGAACGACGGCGGCATGCTGATCGTCGAAGTGGGCAACTCCCAGCGTCATCTGGAGGCGGCTTTCCCGGAAGTGCCGTTCCTGTGGCTGGAGTTCGAACGCGGCGGGGAAGGGGTCTTTGCGCTGAGCGCCGAGGATCTCGATACCTACGCGGATCACTTCGCCGCGTCTCATCCGGCCTGAACCTGAATCTTTCTTCCCTTTCCTGAGGATCGCGCATGTCCGGCAACACCTTCGGCAAACTGTTCACCGTCACCACTTTCGGTGAGAGTCACGGCCCCGCGCTGGGTGCCATCGTCGACGGCTGCCCGCCGGGGCTCGAACTCAGCGAGGCGGATCTGCAGCGCGACCTGGACCGCCGTCGGCCAGGCTCGTCGCGCCATACCACCCAGCGCCGCGAGCCGGATCAGGTCCGGATCCTCTCCGGCGTGTTCGAGGGCCGCACCACGGGCACGCCGATCGGACTGCTGATCGAGAACACCGATCAGCGCTCCAAGGACTACTCCAAGATCGCCGAGCAGTTCCGCCCGGCCCACGCCGATTACACCTATCACCACAAGTACGGCATTCGCGACTATCGCGGTGGTGGCCGCTCCAGCGCCCGCGAGACCGCCATGCGCGTTGCCGCCGGCGCCATCGCCAAATCATGGCTCGCACGGCAGGGTATCCGGGTGCGTGGTTACATGAGCCAGCTCGGCCCCATCGCGATCGGCTTCAAGGGATGGGAGGGCGTCGATGACAATCCGTTCTTCTGCCCGGATCCGGACAAGCTGCCGGAACTCGAGGCCTACATGGATCAGCTGCGCCGTGACCAGGACTCGGTGGGCGCCAGGATCACGGTCGTCGCCGAAGGCGTGCCGGTGGGGCTGGGCGAGCCGGTCTTCGATCGTCTGGATGCCGATCTGGCCCACGGGCTGATGAGCATCAACGCGGTGAAGGGCGTCGAGATCGGCGACGGTTTTGATGTGGTGACCCAGCGTGGCACCGAGCATCGCGATGAAATGACGCCGGCAGGGTTCCTGTCCAATCACGCTGGCGGTGTGCTCGGCGGCATCTCCAGCGGCCAGCCCATCGTCGCGCATCTGGCGCTCAAGCCGACCTCCAGCATCACCCAGCCGGGGCGTTCGATCGACATTCACGGCGAGCCGGTGGAGGTCGTCACCAAGGGGCGTCACGATCCCTGTGTCGGTATCCGCGCCACGCCGATCGCCGAGGCGATGATGGCGCTGACGCTGATGGATCACCTGCTGCGCCATCGTGCCCAGAACGGCGACGTTCGCGTCGACACGCCGCGCCTCGGACTTGTCTGAGAACTGGCTGCGCTCGGCCATGCAGCGTTATAAATCGACTCGGCATGCTCATTGACACCAGTAAACTACGCTGCCTCGTCGATTTTGATTCGCTACGCTCACCCTTCGGGCCAGCCTTCGGCCGTTACTCCCTACGGTCGTTGCGCCTTGCCTGACCATCGCTCGCCGAGTTCCTCCGTGTTCAAAATTTTTCAAGAGGGTTCCTCGGAGCTATTGGTACGACAAAATCGTCACATCGATGAATCCCTATCCTCCTGCTGCCTGTCTCGCTGTTGGCGCTCCTTGACCTTGCGCTGGCGCAACTGCTGGCGGTAGCCATAGGTGGCGCCGCGGATCGTCTCGTCGCTCTCCAGGCTCGACCCGAGTGCGCCGGCCACGGTCGCCACCGATGTCGCCAGCCAGGCCAGCGCCGGAAAGGCGAGCCAGCCGACCGATCGGCCGACCGTCGACTCCAGCAGGCTGGCGGGAACGAACAACACGACCGCCACCAGAAACAGCGCGAAGAGGATGACGTAATAGCACGCCACGCCCGCCAGTAGCGTCATGACCGTGGTCAGATTGTAGAACCGGGTCAACCGGGCGTTGTGGGTATAGTGCTGTGGTTCCCATAAGCCGTGATCGAGGATCAACCAGACGATCATGGCGACGATCGCGGCGATCATCAGGGCGACGAAGCGATAGAGTTCATAGGCAGCGCTGAGTTTCCACAGCGTCGGGAAGATCAGCCCGTAAGCCCCGGTGGCGAAGGCGACCGCGACGATCCGCCGGAACGCGGGCAGGATCGTCCAGGGGCGGTTCGCTCTGACCATGCCGCCCAGCAGCTTGGCGTAGCCCGGCCACTTGGTGGCACTGACGAAACGGACGTCGACGTTCTTCTCGCTGTCATCGGCTGGTGTGACACGTTTTATCGGCACCAGGCGCTCGAAGAGCCGCGAACCCATCAGCTCGCGGGCGTTGCTGTTACGGAGACCGCTCTGCTCGCGGGCCTCGCGTCCGTCCTCCATGTGCTGCTGCTGGCGTTCACGGTCGTGGCGGTCGCTGCCGTGATGCATCTCGTTGACCAGGTGCAGGATCGCCTCCCGCAGGCGCTGCCTCAGGGGCGAGATGCCCAATGCCGGCAGGGAGATGATCGCGACGCCCAGGTTTTCGCTGGCTTCCGCCAGCGCCATGCGATCGCCACGCAGCAGCGGCAGGTCGGTGATGCAGACCGCGTAATCCCAGCCGTTGGCTCGCTTGATGTTTTCGCCCTGCTCGATGACGTCGGCGGTCGAGTCGTCGGCGCCGATCAGCGGATCGGTGAGGCAGTCGACCCGCCACTGGTGACGATCGTCGGTATGGCGTGCGAGCAGTTCGGGAAGCTCGTCGGCGATGAGATTGGCGGTCCGCTCCGGCAGTTCCGGCGCCGGGACCAGGCCCAGACGCAGGGTGCTTGAGGGAGTGTCCTGCTGTCGTGCCGATTTCCGGGGCCTGCCCTGGTCTTCCTGCTCCATGGGTGACTGCTCCTTGATCCGAGTCCGCGACTGAACGTGCCCTGGGCGGGCGTGACTAAGCGTAGTCGCTTCGTGGGACTTCGGCGGCCCTGAGCGCGTCGAGTTCCGCGATCATCGCGCGCCCGGCGTTGGAGAGCGTGCGCTGTTTGTGCACCAGATAGCCCAGCCGGCGCTCGATGGGCGGGTGCGCCACAGGCAGTACCGCGATGTCGTCGTCGACCATGCTTTCCGGCAGCACGCTCCAGCCCAGCCCGATACCCGCCATCATCTTCAGTGTCTCCAGGTAATTGGTGGAAAGCGCCACATCGATGGTCAATCCCGCGCGACTGAACGATCCCACCACGATATCGCGAGTGAAAGTGAGCGGCCCCGGCAGCACCGCCGGATAGTCCACCAGCGTCGACAGCGGCAGCTCGCCGCGTGCCGCCAGAGGATGGTCGGGCGCGGCGACGAAGCGCAATCGATCGATCCACACCGGTACCGATTCCACCTGCGGATTGGGCTGTGGTGACAGCGTCACCACAGCCAGTTCGATCTCGCCGGCGACGACGCCGTGGTAGGCCTGTTCGGAATCGAGGAAGCGCAGATCCAGGTCGACGTCCGGGTAACGCTGGGTGAAAGCCTTGAGTACCGGAGGAAGCCGGTGCAGGCCGACATGGTGGCTAGTGGCGAGCGTCAGGCTGCCTTCGACGCTGCCGCTCAGGTTGCTCAGTGTGCGCCGGCTGTCCTCTACCAGCTGCAGGATCTGGCGGGCGCGGGGCAGCAGCAGCCGGCCTGCTTCGGTCAGGCTGACGCGGCGATTGATGCGGTCGAAGAGCTTGGCGCCGGTCTGATGTTCCAGCGTGGCGATGCGCTTGCTGATGGCCGGCTGGGTGAGGTGCAGTTGCTCGCCGGCGAGCGAAAACGACGTCGTATCGGCGACCGCGATGAAGGCTTGCAGGCTCTGGGTGTCCATGGCGTCGTTCGCTTTCCGTCCGAGGCATTGATGAATTATGAATCAATGAATTCTATTATGGAATCCAAAGCATAATCAAGATGAATTGATTTTATGCATGACGGCACCGTATCTTGGTCGCACACCATTCGCGAGGCGCTGTCACGGCGTCGCGATTCGCAAGCGTTACGTCACCAAGCTGCCTCAGACAGCGTGACGGAGGAGATAACACACATGGCAAGCCAGACGCTCTACGACAAACTCTGGGCGCAGCACCTGGTGACTCAGCGCGACGACGGTTCGGCGCTGATCTACATCGATCGTCATCTGCTGCACGAAGTCACCTCGCCGCAGGCGTTCGAAGGGCTGCGTCTGGCCGGCCGCAAGCCGTGGCGCCGCGATGCCAACCTGGCGACGCCGGACCACAACGTGCCGACCACGCTCAAGGAGCGCAGCGCCGGTAACGCCGGGATTCTCGACGATGTCTCGCGCATTCAGGTGGAAACCCTGGATGCCAACTGCGAGAGCTTCGACATCGAGGAGTTCCGCATCAACGACGAGCGCCAGGGCATCGTTCACGTGGTCGGGCCGGAGCAGGGTGCGACGCTGCCGGGGATGACCGTGGTCTGCGGCGATTCCCACACCGCGACCCACGGCGCCTTCGCTGCGCTTTCCCACGGCATCGGCACGTCCGAGGTCGAGCACGTGCTCGCCACCCAGTGCCTGATCGCCCAGAAGATGAAGAACATGCAGGTGCGTGTCGAGGGCAAGCTGGGCCTCGGCGTCACCGCCAAGGATATCGTGCTGGCGATCATCGGCCGTATCGGCACCGCTGGCGGCACCGGATACGCCATCGAGTTTGCCGGCAGCGCGATCCGCGAGCTTTCCATGGAAGGCCGCATGACGATCTGCAACATGGCGATCGAAGCTGGCGCCCGCGTGGGGCTGGTGGCGGTGGATGACACCACGATCGATTACCTGAAGGGTCGCCCCTATGCACCGACTGCCGAGCAGTGGCCGGCGGCGGTCGAAGCCTGGCGTGATCTGGTCTCCGACGACGGCGCGCACTTCGACAAGGTCGTCGAACTCGACGCCGCCGAGATCGAGCCACAGGTGACCTGGGGCACTAGCCCGGAAATGGTCGCCAACGTTTCCGCCGCGGTGCCCGATCCGGCCAGTGCCGATGATGAGACCGTCACTCAGGGCATGACGCGTGCGCTGGAGTACATGGGGCTCAGCGCCGGGCAGAAGATCACCGATATCCGGCTCGACAAGGTGTTCATCGGCTCCTGCACCAACTCGCGGATCGAGGATCTGCGCGAAGCCGCCAAGGTCGCCCGGGGGCGCAAGGTCGCCGACAACATCCAGCTGGCGATGGTGGTGCCGGGCTCCGGGCTGGTGAAGCGGTTGGCCGAAGCCGAAGGGCTCGACAAGGTCTTCATCGAAGCGGGCTTCGAGTGGCGCGAGCCGGGCTGCTCGATGTGTCTGGCGATGAACGCCGACAAGCTGGGCGCCGGCGAGCGTTGCGCATCGACCTCCAATCGCAACTTCGAGGGGCGTCAGGGTTATGGCGGGCGTACACACCTGGTGAGCCCGGCAATGGCGGCGGCCGCCGCCATCGAAGGTCACTTCGTGGATGTCCGAAGCTATGACTATGATCGCGCCGATGCGATGAGTGCCTAAGGAGGCCAGACGATGAAAAAGTTCGAACGCCTGCAGGGTCTGGTCGCGCCGCTGGATCGCGCCAATGTCGATACCGACCTGATCATTCCCAAACAATTTCTGAAGTCGATCAAGCGTACCGGCTTCGGCCCCAACCTGTTCGACGAGTTGCGCTATCTCGACGAAGGTTATCCGGGCCAGGACGCCTCCAATCGTCCGCTCAATCCGGATTTCGTGCTCAATCAGTCACGCTATCGCGACGCGCAGGTGCTGCTGGCACGGCGCAATTTCGGCTGCGGCAGCTCGCGCGAGCATGCCCCTTGGGCGCTGGACGATTTCGGCTTCCGCGTGGTGATCGCGCCGAGCTTCGCCGATATCTTCTACAACAACTCGTTCAAGAACGGCATCTTGCTGATCACGCTCGACGAGGCGACGGTGGACCGGCTGTTCCAGGAAACGGAAGCCAACGAAGGTTATCGTCTCGATATCGATCTCGAAGGACAGCAGGTGATCACGCCGAACGGCGAGGCGATTCCGTTCGAGGTCGATGCGTTCCGCAAGCACTGCCTGCTGGAAGGTCTCGACGATATCGGTCTGACGCTCGAGCAGTCCGGCGCCATCCGCGACTATGAAAGCCGTCATCGTGCGGCGAATCCGTGGCTGTTCCGCGATGCGTGATTCGGGCAGGCGTGGCGGCCACAGCGATGTGGTAGAACGCCAGTTCGGCGGTCAGGCGGGCGCCTATCTGTCGAGCCAGGTGCACGCCCAGGGCGCCGAGTTCGCCCAGTTGCGGGAGCGTGTCGCAAGGCTCGACGCGCCCCGCGTGCTGGATCTCGGTTGCGGCGCGGGGCATGTCAGCTTTCAGGTCGCCGATCTGGCAGCGGAGGTCGTGGCTTATGATCTCTCGCCGCGAATGCTCGAGGTGGTCGGCGAGGCGACCCGCGAGCGCGGCTTCGGCAATATCCGCACGGTGCAGGGCGTCGCCGAGTCGCTGCCGTTCGCCGACGATAGTTTCGATGTCGTCTGTAGCCGTTTCTCCGCCCATCACTGGAGCGACCTGGGGCTGGCGCTGCGCGAGGCGAGGCGCGTCCTCAAGCCCGGCGGGCTGGCGGCGTTCATCGACGTCGCCGCTTCCGAGCAGCCGCTGTTCGACAGCTTTCTGCAGACCGTCGAGATGCTGCGGGATACCAGTCATGTACGCGACTACGCGCCGAGTGAGTGGGCGCAGATGGTTGGCGAGGCCGGGCTCGTGGTGACGGCCAGTTCGCGCCAGCGACTGCGGCTGGATTTCGATACCTGGATTGCGCGAATGCGTACGCCCGACGTCATGCGCGACGCGATCCGTCATCTGCAGCAGCAGGTGGGTCAGGAAGTCCGCGATGCCTTCGAGATCGGCGATGATGGCTCCTTCACCACGGACATGCTGGTGCTGTGGGCCACGAAGTGACAAGTCAAGGAACACGTTCGAGGAAAATGCATGAGCAAGAAGATTCTGGTGTTGCCCGGCGATGGCATCGGCCCGGAAATCACCGCCGAGGCGGTCAAGATCCTGAATGCCTGCCGTGAGGCGGGGCTGGACGCCGAGCTGGAAGAGGCGCTGGTCGGCGGCGCCGGTTTTGATGCCGAGGGGCATCCGTTGCCCGAGTCCACGCTGGCAAAAGCCAAGGCCGCCGATGCGATCCTGCTCGGCGCCGTGGGCGGCCCCAAGTGGGATACGCTGGAAGATCTGAGCAAGCGTCCCGAAAAGGGGCTGCTGGGGCTGCGCAAGAACCTCAACCTGTTCGGCAACCTGCGCCCGGCGCTGCTCTATCCGCAGCTGGCCGAGGCGTCGACGCTGAAGCCGGAAGTCGTCTCCGGGCTCGATATCATGATCGTGCGCGAGCTGACCGGCGGTATCTATTTCGGCCAGCCGCGCGGCATCGAGGAGCGCGACGGTGAGCGGGTCGGGTTCAATACCTACGTCTACTCCGAGTCCGAGATCGAGCGCATCGGTCGCGTCGCCTTCGAGATGGCGCAGAAGCGGGGCAAGAAGCTCTGCTCGGTGGACAAGGCCAACGTGCTGGAAGTCACCATCCTGTGGCGCGAAGTGATGAATCGGCTGGCCCCGGAATACCCGGACGTCGAGCTGTCGCACATGTACGTCGACAACGCCGCGATGCAGCTGGTGCGCGCGCCCAAGCAGTTTGATGTGGTGGTGACCGGCAACATGTTCGGCGACATTCTGTCCGATGCGGCGGCCATGCTCACCGGTTCGATCGGCATGCTGCCGTCCGCGTCGCTCAACGAGAAGCAGCAGGGCATGTACGAGCCGTGTCACGGCAGCGCGCCGGATATCGCAGGCCAAGGCCTCGCCAACCCGCTGGCGACGATTCTGTCGGTGGCGATGATGCTGCGCTACTCGCTGGGCGAGCCGGCGCTGGCCGATCGTATCGAGCGCGCCGTGGGCAAGGTGCTGGATCAGGGCCTACGCACCGCGGACATAGCCTATCCGGGCACCCGCCAGGTTTCCACCAGCGAAATGGGCGACGCGGTGCTGGCGGCTTTTGCCGAGTCCTGAGCCGAATGCGCTAAACTGGTATCATTCACGTCTTCACTTGCTGATGATGCGACGACCAAAATGGGTCGTCGTGTCACATCCATAGTTACTAAAAGTGCCAGTTGGATCGGCGAGCGGAGTCAAGCGCGAGGCGCACGGAGCGCAGGATCCCGAGCATATGGGCTATATGTGAGGTTTCCGAGCACCGCGCAACGAAGCGATTGATCCGCGTAGCCATTCAAATGGTGCTTTTTCTAAAAAATTCGGGGTACGCCATTATGTTGAAAGTCGGATTCGTCGGCTGGCGCGGTATGGTCGGTTCCGTGCTGATGCAACGGATGCTGGACGACAATGATTTCGCCGGGCTCGAGCCGGTCTTCTTCTCCACCTCCCAGGCCGGTCAGGCCGGGCCGGGTATCGGCGTCGAAGTGCCGGCGCTTAAGGATGCCAACGACATCGAATCGCTCAAGGCGATGGACGTGATCGTGACGTGCCAGGGAGGTGACTACACCAGCGCAGTCTATAAGCCGCTGCGTCAGGCTGGCTGGAAGGGCTACTGGATCGATGCGGCCAGTACCCTGCGCATGGCGGACGAGTCGACCATCGTGCTCGATCCGGTCAACCGTCACGTGATCGATGCCCAGCTGGCCAAGGGCGCCAAGACCTTCGTCGGCGGCAACTGCACCGTGAGCCTGATGTTGATGGGCCTGGGCGGGCTGTTCGAGGCCGACCTGGTCGAGTGGATGACCTCCATGACCTATCAGGCCGCTTCCGGTTCCGGCGCCAAGCACATGCGCGAACTGCTGTCTCAGATGGGCTCGCTGCACTCGGCCGTCGCTACTGATCTCGCCACGCCGTCCAGCGCCATTCTCGACATCGATCGCGACGTTACCGCTCGCATGCGCAGCGGCGAGTTCCCGGTCGACAACTTCGGCGCGCCGCTGGCCGGCAGCCTGTTGCCGTGGATCGACAAGGCGATGGACAACGGCCAGAGCAAGGAAGAGTGGAAAGGCGGCGTCGAGACCAACAAGATTCTGGCGACCGGCGACAACCCGGTTCCCATCGACGGTCTCTGCGTGCGGATCGGCGCGATGCGTTCGCACAGCCAGGCATTCACCATCAAGCTCAAGCAGGACGTGCCGCTCGACGAGATCGAGGATCGGCTGGCCAAGCACAACGACTGGGTCCAGGTCGTGCCCAACGACAAGGACGAGACGTTGAAGCATCTGACGCCGGCGGCCGTCAGCGGCACCCTGACGATCCCGGTGGGCCGCTTGCGCAAGCTGGCCATGGGCGGCGAATATCTCACCGCGTTCAGCGTCGGCGACCAGCTGCTGTGGGGCGCCGCCGAGCCGCTGAAGCGCATGCTCAAGATCCTCCGCGAACAAGCCTGAGCATCACGCCGGCATGAGTTGCCCGAGCCCTGCCTGTGTCCACTGGCAGGGCTCTTTGCTATTCAGGCCGTGGCGCCATATTCAAGTTTATCCAGTCCTTGCCGATGAGTGAGTCGAGGCTTACCCCAATTCGTCGGCGAGGAAACCATGCGGCAACGGCTTACAACGATCACCGGCGGGCTCTGCCTGGTGCTTGCCTCGTCGGTCCATGCCCTCGGCATCGGCGATCCACAGCAGGTATCACCGCTCAACCGGCCGCTGCACGTGGTGCTGCCCCTGACCGATGGAAGCGGCCTCGAGGCCTCGCAGATATCGGTAGCCGTTGCCGATGACGCGGCTTACCGGCAATCCGGATTGTCCCGCAGCCCCTTGGTGGACGCGCTGTCGGCCAAGGTCGTGCGCCGTGACGGCGATCTGGCACTGATTCTCGATAGCTCGCGCCGCGTGCGGGAGCCGTTTCTCGATCTGCTGCTGGTGGTGACCTGGCCAGGCGGTCAGTGGCGGCGCGATGTATCGCTGCTGTTCGACCCCGTCGACTACGCCAGTTCGCAGCCACTGCTGAATGGCGATCGCGATCCCGCGTCGGGATATCCGGTAGCGCGGGGCGTGGTAACGCAGGCCACGGCGATGCGAAGCTCTGCTGCCGGGCCTGCCGACGCCGTCGAACCAGCATTGAGCGATCCGCCCGCATGGCCCACACAAGTCACCGTTCGCCCCGGCGATTCACTATCCACCCTGGCGGCTTCACTGTTGCCTCGAACCGGGGTTGGCCGCCAGCCGCTGATGCTGGCCCTGTATCGCTCCAACCCCGGCGCCTTCATCGAGGGAGACGTCGATCGGCTGCGGGCTGGCGTCAGCCTGGAAGTGCCCGCAATCGCGGCCGTGACCGATATCTCGCCATGGGAGGCGGCATCCCGGCTCGGCGAGCTCGCCCGTCAAACGGATGACGGGCGCCCGATGATCGATATCGTGGCGCGCGCTGCGGCTTCGGAGGCGTCCGACCCCGATCGGCTCGCTGCACTGACACAACAGTTAGCCGACCTGACTGCCATCACCGAACGCCAACGCGCGACGATTGCTGCGTTGCAATCCGAGCGTGACGCGCTGCAGGGCGCGCTCGCGGCCGTCTCTGAGCCATCCACGACGGCAACAAACGCAAACAATGCAAACGCAACCGATGGCGCCTCTGGGCAGGAAAGCGTGCAGAGCGGCACGCCTGTCGTCAGTGCTGTCGCCATTGCGGCTGCGCAGGCCGCGGCCCCGGCGCCTTCCCGCGCGGAGCCGCCCGAGACCGCTGCCAGCGAAAAGACCGTAACGGCATCGACCGGGCCGGCGCCCGCGTCGTCACCTTCGCTATGGCAGCGGCTGCTGGGGCATCTCGACTGGATCGGCGGCGGAGTCCTGATCGTCCTGCTGTTGCTGTGGATCTGGGAGCGACGCCGCCGTCGTGAAGTTCACGAAGTTGTCGAACCTGTCGATGAGCAGAGGGCGGAGGCCGCCGAGCCGTTCCCGCTGGCGGCCAGTCGCCAGGCCGCGGCATCGATAGCGCCGCGCCGGCCGCTGCCGGAAGTGGATGTCGACTCGGTCTCGATCAGCCAGGCGGATATCTTCATGGCTTATGGACGCCATGCCGAGGCGCGCGACTGGCTGCGCCAGCAACTGGCCCAAAAAGAGAATGCGCAATTTCGCCTGGGGCTGTTGAGAGCGTTGGGCGAGTTACGTGACATGGACGCGCTGGAACAGGCGCTCGCCGGCTTTGGTGACGACGCCACGCCCGAACAGCGCCGGGAAGGGCAGGCTCTGGTCGATGATTATCGTGCCCGCTACGTCGAGGAGAGCTGGCAGGAGGCGACCGGCGAAACGGAAGAGGAGGGCGAGACGGCCCCGCAGGATACGGTGGAGGATGTCGACGCGTTGTTCGAGTCGCAGGCCAGTCAGGTCGAGTCCGGCGCAGTTCGTGACGAGGCCGATGAGGTGCGTACCAATACCGATGAGGTTCGGCCCGAGACCGACGCGGTGCGTGACGAGACCGATGAGCCCGCCGTGCGTTCGGAAGCCTCGTCCCCGGCTGAATCCGCTTCCCGGACCAATTCCATGTCGGTGCTGTTCGATGACGATCTGACACCGTCTGCCGAGTCTTCGACGACATCTTCGGCCCTCACCCATATCGACTACGAAGCCCCAAAGCTGGAACTGGACGCCGAGCGGAGCGTGATCGCATCGCCGGCGGATTCGGCATCCTCTTCGCTGGAAGACGGGAACGAGACCTCGTCGCTGACGATGCCGGACATCGATTTTTCCGCCCTCTCGCTGGAATCAACGAGCGAGATGGCACCAGACGGCGGGTCTTGGGCGGACACGGGCAGCGATCGTCCCGAGGTGCCGGATGTCGCTTCGCCGGCGCGTAGCGGCGAGACGCGTGACACGCTTCGGGAAGTTCCTGCGGGGTGGGATGTCGAGGAGGTGGAATTCGAGCCGTCGCATCGGGATAATGGGCGCCCCTAACGACTTTGGGCTGCACAGGTTTCGATGGCGTTTTTCTCCCGGCAGGACGACAACCAGCCGCTCAGCGGTCGCTTGGCCCTCGGCGTCGAGTATGACGGTACGCGTTACTGTGGCTGGCAGCGGTTGCGCCATGCCGACTCGGTGCAGGGCGCGCTCGAGGCGGCATTGAGCAAGATCGCCGCCACGCCCGTGCGTGTGCTCTGCAGCGGCCGCACCGATAGCGGCGTCCATGCCACGCGCCAGATCGTTCATTTCGATGCGCCGGTGGTGCGTACCCAGAAAGCCTGGCTGTTCGGCGCCAATGCCCAGTTGCCGCGCGATATCGCGGTACGCTGGCTGACGCCGGTTTCCGACGATTTTCACGCTCGCTTTTCGGCCCTGGCAAGACGTTACCGCTATATCATCCTCAACCAGCCGACGCGCCCGGTGATGGAGCGTCACAATGTGACCTGGTGTCGCGAGCCGCTGGATGCGGAGCGCATGCATCGCGCCGCCCAGGCATTGGTCGGCGAGCATGATTTCTCCAGCTACCGGGCCGCCGGCTGTCAGTCGAAGGTGCCGATTCGTCATCTGCATTTCATCGACGTCCGCCGTTTCGGGCCGATCGTGATGATCGATGTTCAGGCCAACGCCTTTCTTCATCACATGATTCGCAACATCGCTGGCGTACTGATGGCGGTCGGCCGGGGGAATGAGGACGAGGCGTACCCCGCGCGGCTGTTGTCGCTCAGGGATCGCAAGTCGGGCAACGTGACGGCGCCGGCCTGCGGCCTGCATTTCGTCGATGTGCGCTTCGATGAGCGCTTCGCGCTGCCGGAAGAACCGGTGGGCCCGCACCTGCTATCCTTTCTCGGTGAATGGACCGGTGAACGTGGCGAAATCCCGGATACGCCGCTGATGCGCCGCCGTCGCGTGTGGCCGAAATGGATCGATGATCAGGGCCGGGTAGTCGATCAGCCTCCCCAGGCCTGCTTGGAGACCACGTCATGAATCCCGTCAGGATCAAGATCTGCGGTTTGACCCGTCGTGAAGACATCGCGGCGGCCGTTGCCAGCGGGGCCGATGCACTCGGCTTCGTGATGTGGCCGGGAAGCGCGCGCGCGCTCGATCTCGATACGCTCGCGTCGCTCAGCGCCTCGGTGTCGCCGTTCGTGACACGTGTGGGGCTGTTCGTCGGCCCGAGCGTGGCCGATGTCGAGATGTGTCTGCCTTATCTCGACCTGCTACAGTTCCATGGTGACGAGTCGCCCGAATTCTGCGCGCGTTTCGGCAAGCCCTGGATCAAGGCGCTGCGCATGCACGATGATATCGATCTGCAGGCAGCAGTCGATACCTACGCCGGTGCCGGCGCGCTGCTGCTCGATGCCTATCGCCCCGGCGTGCCCGGTGGCACCGGGAAAACCTTCGACTGGCAGCGTATCCCGGCGGATCTGGCGAAACCCGTCATTCTCGCCGGCGGCCTGACGCCGGACAACGTCGCCGACGCCGTGGCGCAGGTACGACCCTATGCGGTCGATGTCTCCGGCGGCGTTGAAGCGATGCACCCTGTCGACACGTCTTCCGTGGCGTCGTCGCCTGAGACGGGCACGCGAAAGGGAATCAAGGATGCCTCTCGCATCCGAGCCTTCTGCGAACGCGTACAGGCGATGAACGTTTCGCTCGCGTCGGCACCGTCCAGTGCCGATCCAGTCACGTCCCATTCATCCACCGCCACATCATGAGGGTCCCTTCGTGAGCCGATTCCACGATTTGACGCAACTGCCGGATGCTCGCGGCCACTTCGGTCCTTACGGTGGCCGCTTCGTTTCCGAGACCTTGAGTTTCGCTCTCGAAGAGCTCGAAAACATCTATGCGAGTCTCAAGAACGATCCCGAATTCCAGGCGGAGTTCGACTATGACCTGAAGCATTACGTCGGCCGGCCGTCGCCGCTCTACCACGCCGAACGCTGGTCGCGCGAGATCGGTGGTGCGCAGATCTGGCTCAAGCGCGAGGATCTGAATCACACCGGCGCGCACAAGGTGAACAACACCATCGGTCAGGCGCTGCTGGCCAAGAAGGCCGGCAAGCCGCGCGTGATCGCCGAGACCGGTGCCGGTCAGCACGGCGTCGCCACGGCGACGGTTGCCGCGCGCCTGGGGCTGAAGTGCGAGATCTACATGGGCGCCGAGGACGTCGAGCGCCAGAAGCTGAACGTCTACCGCATGCATCTGCTGGGCGCCAAGGTGGTGCCGGTGGAGTCCGGCTCGCGCACGCTCAAGGATGCCATGAACGAGGCGCTGCGCGACTGGGTCACCAACGTCGACGACACCTTCTACATCATCGGCACGGTGGCGGGTCCGCACCCCTATCCGATGCTGGTGCGCGATTTCAGCGCAGTCGTCGGCCGCGAGGCGCGTCGTCAGTCGCTCGAGCAGATCGGTCGGTTGCCCGACGCGCTGGTGGCCTGCGTCGGCGGTGGTTCCAACGCCATGGGCCTGTTCTATCCGTTCGTCGAGGATGACGATGTCGCCATGTACGGCGTCGAGGCCGGTGGTGAAGGCGTCGCCACCGGGCGCCACGCCGCGCCGCTGACCGCCAATGCGCCTCGCGGCGTGCTCCACGGCAACCGGACCTACCTGATGTCCGACGAGGGCGGGCAGGTCGCTGACACGCAGTCGATCTCCGCCGGTCTCGACTATCCCGGCGTCGGCCCCGAGCACGCGCTGTGGAAGGATGTCGGTCGCGTGCGCTACGTGGCGGCGGACGACAACGAGGTGCTGGCGGCCTTCCGTGAGCTGACGCTCGTTGAAGGCATCATGCCGGCGCTGGAGTCGTCGCATGCCCTGGCTCACGCCAAGAAGCTGGCAGGGGAGATGTCCCCGGAGCAGCATATCGTCGTCAACCTGTCCGGGCGTGGTGACAAGGATATCCATACCGTCGCCAAACTCGACGGAATCGAATTTTGACTGGGGCCGACATGAACCGAACCGAATCGAACCGTATCGACCAGCGCTTTGCCGCACTGAAGGCTCAGGGCCGTACGGCGCTCATTCCCTATATCACCGCTGGCGACCCGGCCCCGGCGCACACGGTCGATTTCATGCATGCCTGCGTGGAAGCTGGCGCCGACGTGATCGAGCTGGGCGTGCCGTTCTCGGACCCGATGGCCGATGGTCCGGTCATCCAGAAGGCCTGCGAGCGGGCACTGGTGCACGGCACGCGACTGCAGCACGTGCTGGAGATGGTCGCTGAATTCCGCCAGCGGGACAGCGAAACGCCCGTGGTCCTGATGGGGTATCTCAATCCCATCGAGCGGATGGGATACGACGTCTTCACCCGCCAGGCCCAGGCTTCCGGGGTGGATGGCGTACTGGTGGTCGATATGCCCCCGGAGGAGGCGGGCGATAACGCCGCGCTGTTCGCGGAGCACGGCCTGCAGTCGATCTTCCTGCTGGCGCCGACGACCTCCGAGGCGCGCGCTCGCGCGATCTGCGAGCACGGCGAGGGCTACCTCTACTATGTCTCTCTCAAGGGGGTGACCGGTGCCGCCACGCTGGATGCCGATGCCGTCGGCGAGCAGCTGAGCAAGCTGCGCCGCGTGACCGATCTGCCGCTATGCGTGGGCTTCGGCATTCGCGACGGGGCCACCGCAGCGGCCATCGGCCGTGTCGCCGATGGCGTGATCGTCGGCAGCGCCCTGGTCGGACGCATCGCCGAGCATGCCGATGACCCGGCGTCCATTCCCGCCGCGCTGAAATCGATTCTCGGCGAGATGCGCGAAGCGCTCGACCGGGAAGCGGCCGGCTGAGCCGCTGCCGCCGATTTGGTATCATTCAGCGTTTGCGGTTGTCGCGACAGCCGTTCGTCGCGGTTGTCGTCATTACTTTTTATGTCGTCATTACTTTCTATTTAGGCAAATAGGGAATCGTTCCTGACATGAGCTGGCTAGACAAGATCGTCCCGTCGATGAGCCGCATCCAGCGCAACGACCGCCGCGCCAGCGTGCCGGACGGCCTGTGGCGCAAGTGCCCGAACTGTGAATCGGTGCTCTATCTTCCCGAGCTGGAGAAGCACCAGAACGTTTGTCCCAAATGTCAGCATCATCTGCGGCTGACCGCGCGCAAGCGTCTCAACTGGTTCCTTGATGCCGAAGGGCGTGAAGAGATCGCGGGGGATCTTCAGCCGAGCGACCGCCTCAAGTTCCGGGACTCCAAGAAGTACAAGGATCGCCTGGCATCGGCCCAGAAAGCGACCGACGAGAATGACGCGCTGATCGCCATGCGCGGCACGCTGGATGGCCTGCCCGTCGTCGCAGTGGCGTTCGAGTTCTCTTTCATGGGCGGCTCCATGGGCGCGGTGGTCGGCGAGAAGTTCGTCCGTGCCGCCACGCTGGCGCTGGAAGAAGAGATTCCGCTGATCTGCTTCGCTGCCTCCGGCGGCGCCCGCATGCAGGAAGCGCTGTTCTCGCTGATGCAGATGGCCAAGACTTCCGCGGCGCTGGAGAAGCTCAAGCTGGCCGGCGTGCCCTACATCTCCGTGCTCACCGATCCGGTCTTCGGCGGGGTTTCGGCGTCGCTGGCGATGCTGGGTGACCTCAACGTGGCCGAACCCAATGCGCTGATCGGGTTTGCCGGCCCGCGCGTCATCGAGCAGACGGTGCGAGAGACACTGCCGGAAGGCTTCCAGCGCAGCGAGTTCCTGCTCGAACACGGCACCGTGGACATGATCATTCCGCGGCCCGAGATGCGCGAGCGGTTGGGCAGCATTCTGCGCAAGCTGACGCACCAGCCGCCGGCCGGCCAGGTCGCGGACGAGAGCGAGGACTTCTCGCCGCTGGCCGACGAACCGGACGCGACCCAGGCACCCCGTTGAGGAACCGCTGACCCATGAGTGCCACCCTCGACGACTGGCTGGCGCGTCTCGAGCGCCAGCATCCGGTCGCCATCGACATGGGGCTCGAACGGGTGGCGATCGTTGCCGAACGGCTGGGCCTGATGCAGGGTCCGATCGCACAGCGAGTCGTGACCGTCGCCGGCACCAACGGCAAGGGCTCCACCGTGGCCATGCTCGAGCGCCTCGCGCGGGCTCACGGCCTGTCCACGGCCAGCTACACTTCGCCTCATCTGCTGCGCTACAACGAGCGACTCTGCTTCGATGGCGTCGCGGCCGACGACGCCACCCTGATTGCCGGGTTCGAGCGCGTCGAATCGGCCCGGCTGGCCGGTGACCCCGTCAGTCTTACCTACTTCGAAGCCGGAACCCTGGCGGCGCTGGTTGCGATCGCCGAGATGCGCCCCCATCTGGCCATTCTCGAGGTCGGGCTCGGCGGTCGTCTGGATGCGGTCAACGTGATCGACAGCGATATCGCCGTCATCACTACCATCGCCCAGGATCATGCGGATTTTCTCGGCACCGATCTCGATGTCATCGGGTTCGAGAAGGCCGGCATTCTCCGCCAGGGGCGGCCGGCAGTGCTCGGCAGCCGTGAGTTGCCGGCCAGTGTCTCGCAGCGCATCGACGCGCTTGAGATACCCGCTTACTGGCTGGGACGCGATTTCGATCATGAAGTCGCCGATGGCAGCGAGTGGCGCTGGCAGGGCCAAGGGGCGGAGGGTCTTCGCTATCAGCTCGATAGCTTGCCCGATCCGGGGCTGCCGCTCGACAATGCCGCCGTCGCGCTCCAGGTGCTCGGGCTGTGCGGCGTCGTGCCTCAACCTGCCGGGTCCCGCCAGGCGATGTCTACCGTCGCGCTGGCGGGCCGACTGCAGTGGTTGGGGAACTGGTGTTTCGATGTGGCGCACAACCCCCATGCCGCGCATTATGTGGCAGCGAGGCTGGCGCAGCGATCACCGGCGCCGCGTCGCCGTATCGGCCTGCTCGGTGTCCTTCAGGACAAGGATGCCGAGGCGCTGGTCGAGGCGCTGGCCCCCGTGATCGATGTCTGGCTGCCGGTAGGGCTGGCAGGCCCGCGCGGTCGCTCGGGCGAGGCACTGGCCGAATCCATCACTGGCCGAGGCGGTGAGGTGCTGGCGACCGCTTCGTCGCCGGCAGCGGGCGTCGACTGGCTGGCATCACGTCTTGCACCCGATGAAGAAGTGTTAGTATGCGGTTCGTTTCTGACCGTGGCCGGCGCGCTGGAAGCGCTGACGGCGCTGGCCGGCGACGAAGTGTAGTGAAGGCGGTCGCCGGGGCGATCGATCGGATGTCGAGTCCTGGTCAAGAAGATCAAGGTGCTATCAAGGAGGTCAAGGTCCCATGAAGTACGGATGGCGTGAACGTATCAGTGGTGCGGTCATTCTCGTCGCATTGGGGGCCATTTTTCTGCCGATGCTGTTCGACGATCCCGAGCCGCGTCAGCAGGAGCCGGGCCCGGTCATGGTCATCGAGCAGCCGATCGAGGGCGGCGAAACTCGTCAGCGCATCATCGAATCGCCCGAACCGCCGGCATCGGTCGCCGCCAACGGCAATCAGGGTGCCGGCAACGGCGGCAGCATGAGCGCTGATGGTGGCAGCGCGGGCGACAACACCGTGCCGGAGCCGGATACGCGTAGCCAGCTCGGTGCCGGCAGCGAGGATTCGTTCGGCCAGAGCGGCACGACTTCCGGCGACGACAGCGATCCGATCGCCGAGATCGCGCAGGCGGAGCAGAGCCAGCCGCAACCGCGTCCGGCCGAACCGGAACCCTCGGCGCCGGTGCAGTCCTCGTCGCAGCCGTCCTCCACGCAGCAGGCATCGGCACCCGAGCGCACTGCCGCCAGCAGCGATGGCGGCTGGGTCGTGCAGGTCGGCAGCTTCGGACAGGCGGACAACGCATCACGCCTGACCGCCAAGCTCAAGGAGCAGGGCTTCGCGGCCTATTCGCAGCCGCGGGACAACAACCTGACCACGGTCTACGTTGGCCCGTTCTCCTCGTCGGATGCCGGCGAGAAGGCGCGATCCGAGCTCAAGCAGGCCGCCAATATCCAGGGACTGCTGATTCGCAAACCGGGTAGCTGATGACTTTGACCTGGCTCGACTACGCTTTCCTGCTGGTATTGACGATATCGATGCTGGCAGGTTTCATGCGTGGCCTGGTACGGGAGGCGCTGGGACTCGGCGCCTGGATCGTGGCGCTGCTGGCGGCGCGGATATTCGCCAAGCCGATCGCCGATCTCCTGGAGCCCTACATCTCGCATCCCGATGCGCGTCTGGTACTGGGGTTCGTGCTGATCATCTTCGTGGTGGTGATGATCTGCGGATTCATCATCCGCCTGCTCAATGCGGCGATCGAGTGGGTCGGCATGGGATTCTTCAACCGCGTGGCCGGAGCGATCTTCGGTCTGGCTCGCGGCGGGGCGATCCTGGTGATCGTCACGGTCGTCATAGGCTTGACGCCGCTGGCCCAGTTGCAGGCCTGGCAGCAGGCGCAGTTGAGACCATCGTTCGAGTCGTTGCGGACCTGGGCGGTGGTTCAGCTGCAGAGCTGGGACGTCGACCCGTCCGCCGCCGAAGAGGCGATGCGGCACCTGCCGATGACGCTACCGGGGCGAGACGACGCTTCATCCAGCTCTTCATACAGTCAGGACGGGCAGGGGGTGACGATTCCCGCCCCTGTTCCGGCCGAAAAACCGGCGCCCTGAATGGGTGCGACCAAGCGAGGTAAGTCGGCATGTGCGGTATCGTAGGCCTCATGGCCAATGAAGCGGTCAATCAGTTGATCTATGACGCGTTGACGGTCTTGCAGCACCGCGGACAGGATGCCGCCGGCATGATGACCTGGGATGAAGGTCGCTTTCTGCTGCGCAAGAACAACGGGCTGGTACGGGACGTGTTCCATACGCGTCACATGAAGCGGCTGAAGGGCAATGTGGGCATCGGTCATGTCCGCTACCCGACCGCCGGTACGGCGAGCGAGGCCGAATCCCAGCCTTTCTATGTCAATTCGCCCTACGGCATCACCCTGGCCCACAACGGCAACCTGACCAACTCCGATCAGCTCAAGCAGGAGCTGTTCTCCTCCGATCTGCGCCATATCAATACCAGCTCGGACTCAGAGGTGCTGCTCAACGTGTTCGCGCACGAGCTGGGCAAGCAGGGACTGTATCTGACGCCGGAGGATATCTTCGATGCGCTGCGCCGCGTTCACCGGCGCTGCAGCGGGGGTTACGCCGCCGTGTCGATCATCAACGGCTTCGGGCTGGTGGCGTTTCGCGATCCCCACGGCATTCGTCCGGTCGTCTACGGTACGCGTCAGACGCCCGAGGGCCAGGAAGTGATGATCGCCTCCGAGTCGGTGGCGCTCGATGTGGCCGGCTTCGAGCTGGTGCGGGACCTGGCGCCGGGCGAGGCGATCTTCGTCGACATGGACAAGAACATCCATACGCAGATGTGCGCCGACAAGCCGCGGCTGACCCCGTGCATCTTCGAGCACGTCTACCTGGCGCGGCCCGATTCCATGCTCGACGGCGCCTATGTCTACGGCACCCGGATGCAGATGGGCCGCAAGCTGGGCGACCGCATCCAGCGCGAGTGGCCGGATCATGACATCGACGTGGTGATTCCGATTCCCGATACCTCCCGAACCACGGCGCTGGAACTGGCGCAGCACATCGGCGTGACGTTCCGCGAAGGCTTCATGAAGAACCGCTACATCGGTCGGACGTTCATCATGCCCGGGCAGACCCAGCGCAAGAAGTCGGTCCGCCAGAAGCTCAACGCCATCGCCAGCGAGTTCGAAGGCAAGAACGTGATGCTGGTGGACGACTCGATCGTGCGCGGGACGACTTGCAGGCAGATCATCCAGATGGCCCGCGATGCCGGCGCCAACAAGGTCTACTTTGCCTCCGCCGCGCCGGCCGTGCGTTACCCCAACGTTTACGGTATCGACATGCCGGTCGCCACCGAACTGGTCGCTCATGGCCGTACCGATGCCGAAGTGGGCGAGCTGATTGGTGCTGACCGGTTGATCTACCAGGATCTCGAGGATCTCAAGGCGGCCTGTCGCGAGGTCAATCCGGCGCTGGACGATTTCGACTGTTCGGTCTTCGACGGCAACTACGTCACGGGCGATGTCGACGAGGAGTATTTCACGGCGCTGGAAGCGGCGCGTAACGATGCTGCCAAGTCCGGTCGCGAGAGCCTCAATGCCGTCGTCGATCTACATAACGACAGTGAGGACGATTGATCGCCAGGGCGATCGAACCTGGGCCTGGCCGCATGTGCCGGGCTCTCACGGGATCTTGGAAACCTCTGATTAACTATTCCGCCGGGCAATACGGTGTTAAAAATCAACTCAGAAGGCTCATTTACACCCTCGTAAACTCCGCTGTTTCGTTGATTTTTGCCTTGTCTTGCCTGCGCTCATGACGTTAATCCGAGGCTCCCTTGTTTTTCAGGAGCTGAAGGATGAGTTTTGACGACGCCCCCACGCCGGGGTTGGAAACACCGGGTCTGGAAACGCCGGGGCTGGAAACGCCGGGGCTGGAAACGTTAGGCCTGGAGACGCTGGCGATTCGTGCGGGACATGAGCGCACCCACGAACAGGAGCACGGCGAGCCGATTTTCCCGACCTCCAGCTTCGTCTACGGCAGCGCGGCGGAAGCGGCGCGCAAGTTCAAGGGCGAGGAGCCGGGCAACGTCTATTCCCGCTTCACCAACCCGACGGTGCGCAATTTCGAGCGGCGTCTGGCGGCGCTGGAAGGCGGTGAGCGCTGCGTCGCCACCAGCTCCGGCATGGCGGCGATTCTCTCCACCGTGCTGGCGTTGCTCAAGGCCGGCGACGAGGTGATCGTCTCGCGTTCGGTGTTCGGCTCGACCATCGCGCTGTTCGACAAGTACCTGGCCAAGTTCGGCGTCGTCCCGCGCTATGTCGAGCTCAACGACCTGGCGCAGTGGGAAGCGGCCATCACGCCGAAGACCAGGCTGCTGTTCGCCGAGACGCCATCGAATCCGCTCAACGAGCTGGTCGACGTTGCGGCGCTGGCCGAACTGGCGCACCGTCATGGTGCTTTGCTGGCGATCGACAACTGCTTTCTGACCCCGGCACTGCAGCGGCCGCTGGATCTGGGCGCGGATCTGGTGATCCACTCCGCCACCAAATACCTCGACGGTCAGGGCCGGGCGATCGGCGGCGCCGTGGTCGGGCGCGATGCGGAGCTCGAACAGCTCTATGGCGTGGTGCGTACCTGCGGCCCCTGCATGAGCCCGTTCAACGCCTGGATTTTCCTCAAGGGGCTGGAGACGCTCAGCCTGCGCATGCAGGCGCATAGCCGCAACGCACAGGCCATGGCGGAATGGCTCGAGTCCCAGCCCGCCATCGAGCGCGTCTATTACAGCGGGCTCGAGAGTCACCCGCAGCATGCGCTGGCCAAGCGCCAGCAGCAGGGGTTCGGTGCGGTCATGGGGGTCGAGGTGAAGGGCGGCCAGGAGGCCGCGTGGAAGGTCATCGATAATACGCGCGTGATGTCGATCACCGGCAACCTGGGCGATGTCAAGACGACGATCACTCACCCTGGCACCACCACCCATGGCCGTCTCACCGACGAACAGCGCGCTTCCGCCAGCATCCGTGATGGCCTGATTCGCATCGCCGTCGGGCTGGAAACGCTGGACGATCTCAAGGCCGATCTCGAACGCGGATTGAAACTGCTCTAGGCGGCTGAACGGGCCCGGCGCGTCGTCTTCGAAAATCGGGTGCCGGGCTCGGGGAATGCCCTTGGCAGCGGCTTTCCTATGGCAGACAAGGCTCCGGCGTCTTCGCTGGAGCCTTGTCGTTTCTGTCCGACGAGTTCCGGCCGGCTACGTCTATCTATCGCTCATGCATGGGGCCATACTGAGTTTGCCACAACGGTCTGGCTGTCTGAAAAAGTCAGTGAATCGCCGCAGCCATCAGGTTCGCTAAATTGACTTTATGAGGAACCCGTCATGAGTAAAGGGCAAGATCGTAAAAAGAATACCAAGAAGAAACCCCTTCTCACCGCAAAAGAGAAGAAAGCAGCAAAAGTATCCAAGAAGTCGACAACGAGTATCTTCGACAAGTGAGTTGCCAAGGCCATCAGGTTGCCGATGGCCTTGCTCTATCCCCCTGTTTCCCCGCTCTATAGCTGCTCCTCGTCGTAATTTGATCATGTGCGAAGCTATTGTTTCCCGTTCGTCACTAATCGGTTTACGAATCCCGGCCTAGCTTCCTGTCCGGCAAACCGTATGCTGAGTGAAGAACAACGGGGGAACGTACCGTGTGGAAAAATACGCGATCGGGTTGGGGATGGGTCAGCATTGCCGTTCACTGGGCGAGCGCGCTGGCGATTTTCGGCCTGTTCGCGCTGGGCTGGTGGATGACCGGGCTGGGCTACTACGATCACTGGTATCATTTGGCGCCGTGGTGGCATAAATCGATCGGCATCATGGTGCTGCTGGTCAGCGTCTTTCGGGTCGTCTGGCGACTGGTGCAGCCGACACCGGCCGCCCATGGCAAACCGCTGGAGCAATGGGCGGCGCATGTCGGGCACGGGTTGATCTATGCGCTGATGTTCGTGGTGATGATTTCCGGCTATCTGATTTCCACGGCGGAAGGCGAGGGGATCAGCGTGTTCGGCTGGTTCACGGTGCCGGCGCTGGTCTCGGGGCTGCCGGATCAGGCTGTGCTGGCAGGCGACGTCCACTGGTACGCGGCCTGGGCGCTGGTCATTCTGGCACTCGGTCATGGGCTGGCAGCGTTCAAGCATCACTGGGTGGATCGTCAGGATACGCTGACCCGCATGTTGACCTCCCGTGCGGCCAGACGCCGCTGAGGATTTCATTTCCGGCCTGGCCGTCGGCTGCCGTCGCCAGGACCGGACCGTTTGGCAAGATGACTCAAACCGCTTCGAGGAGCATGACGATGTTGAAGAAGACTGCACTGGCAACGCTGATCGCCGCCGCTTCGGCAATGCCGCTGGCCCAGGCACAGGCCGCCGACTACCAGATCGACACCGAGGGTCAACACGCCTTCATCCAGTTCAAGATCAGCCATCTGGGATATTCGTACATTCTGGGCGACTTCAAGTCGTTCGACGGGGGCTTCAGCTACGATCCCGAGTCGCCGGACGACGCCAGCGTCAATGTCACCGTGGATGTGAACAGCCTGGAAACCAACCACGCCGAGCGGAACAAGCACATTCTGAGCGGTGACTTCCTCGACGCGAGCGAATTCCCGCAGGCGACGTTCAAGTCCACCGGCTTCGATGTCGACGACAACGGTGACGAGGCCGAGATGACCGGCGACCTGACGATCCATGGCGTCACCAAGTCGGTGACGTTCGAGGTCGATCATATCGGCGGCGGCGACGACCCGTGGGGCGGCTACCGCCAGGGCTTCGAGGCAACGACGGAGCTCAACCTGGCCGACTACGATATCGACATGAGCGCTTTCCCCGAGTCGATGCGTACACTGGAACTCTATGTGGTGCTGGAAGGCATCCGCCAGTAACGAGGCTCGGGCCATGAGCCTCGCCTGAAGCAAGTGGTTCGATAGACGCGATCCCGGCCCTGGCGCCGGGATCGTGCGTTATGCGCTGCCGTTTTCGGGAAGGTGTTCAACAGCCCGCGCGGGCAATATCTCGCGGCTATGCGTTGCCCAGGTAGTGCGCCACCTCGCGGCGATCTCGGCGATGCTTCCAGCGCCGGACCCAGCGGCCGCGACACCATAGCGAGCCGCGCCAGGCGATGTCGCGGAGATCGCCCAGATTGAGTGCCTTCCAGCGTTCGAATTGATCGTAGCGCAGCGTCCGGGGCTCGCCGCTGAGTGTCTGATCCAGCGATTCCAGCAGCAGTGCCGCTCGCTCGCGTGTCGTCAGCGGATGATCGCGATCTGGCGGCGTCTCCCGGGCCAGGAACAGTCGCGAATCCTCACGGCTGCGTAACATGGGGCCGACGTCGAGGTGGCCCGTCTCGTCAGGCGTCAGGTCGAAGAGAGCCTGTGCCGGTGAAGGCCGCAGGTGGTCGGTGACCAGCAGCAGATCGGCATCGACCGCGCTGCCATCGTCCAGTATCAGTTGATGTCGATCGTAGCGGGTCGCCGTCGCGACCAGTTCCAGACGCAAGCCTCGGCGCAGCAGCCGCTTCATCAGCCAGCGATTGGCCCGCTGGCAAGCACCGGGTAATGGGCGGCGGTCGTTACCGATCAGGGTGACCGGAAGCCGGCGGCCATAGCGTTCACCCAGCGCCAGCAGGTTGGCCGCGAGTTCGACACCGGCAGGGCCGCCACCGATGACGGCGACGGCGGGAAGCGAGCCCGTAGCGTTGGCAAGACGGGTTTCCAGCTGCTGGCGTAACTGCCAGAGATCGTCGGCGGCAGCGGTGAACACGCCTTTGGCGCTATAGAAGCCGGGAATGGCATGCTCGTCGAGAACGGGCGGCAGGTCGAGCGACAGCCAGTCGTAATCGAGCTGACGGCCGCCACCGAGCGTGATTCGGCGCTTCTGGCGCTCGACCTGGATCACCTCGGCGCGAACATGGGCGCCGCCGTGGGCGACGATGCGGTCCGCCGGCAAGCGAACGTCTTCGTGCTGCCACTCGCCGCCCAGCATCCCGCCGAGCCAGTCCGAGAAAGCGAAGTCCTGTTGCGTCACCAGTGTGACGCGAGCGCCATGGGCAACAAGGCGCTCGGCGTGGGCGGCCACGTGAAGATGGGAATCGCCGTTGCCGACGAGTACCAGATGCTGGCCCTCGGGATGGTTATCGGAGGAGCTCGGCTGGGTATTGGGCATGCCTCGATCCGGGCGGGAAATCGGACTTCAGTCTAGCATGTGCATGGGGCCTGTCCGAAAACCGACGGTGCATGGCCGTGCCTGGCGTGCCCGATATTCGGACAAGCCCTCGGAAGAGGCTTGAAGACGCCGGTAGTTATCCGTAACTGTAATTTGTCTGTACTGCTGGTCTGCACTGCTGGAGCTGCGCTCTGGCCTCGACTGACTTTTCATCTCAAGGAGAAAGCATTCATGGCACGTCATATTCTGCCGCAACCCGGTCTGGGAACGTATCGTCTCAAGGAGCAGGCGGTGATCGATTCGGTGACGTCCGCACTCGAGCTCGGCTATCGTCATCTCGACAGTGCCCAGATGTACGAAAACGAAGCCGCGGTGGGCAAGGCGATCCATCAGAGCGGCATCGCGCGTGACGAGCTGTTCGTTACCACCAAGATCTGGTGGGACAAGCTCGAACCGAAGCAGTTGACCGCTGCCATCGAACAGAGCCTCGAGAACTTCGGCCTCGACCAGCTCGATCTGGTGCTGATCCATTGGCCATCCCCCAACGGCGAAGTGCCGATGGCCGATACCATCGGTGCGCTGGATGCGGCGCGTGCCCGCGGGCTCACCCGGCATATCGGCGTGTCCAATTTCACCATCGGCCAGATCGACGAGGCGCTGACACTGCCGGGCGGTGAAAACATCGTGACCAACCAGATCGAGGTGCATCCCTTCCTCGCCAATCGCAAGCTGGTCGAACACTGTCAGTCCAAGGGGCTGGAAGTGACGGCCTACATGCCGCTGGCGGTGGGCAAGGTGATGGACGACCCGGTACTCAAGCGCATCGCGCAGGCGCATGACGCCTCTCCGGCACAGATCGCGCTGGCCTGGATCGCGGCGCGCGACATCATCGTGATTCCCTCCTCGACCAAGCCGGCCAACCAGAAATCGAATATCGAGGCGATGAACATCCGCCTGAGCGACGACGAGATCGAGCAGATCAACCGTCTCGATCGCGGCGACCGTCAAGCCAATCCCTCCTTTGCCCCTCGCTGGGACGAGTGACGCCAGCCCCCTGTGGGACGACGCGCAGGGCGCCGGACGTCCGCCTGCTTAGGGCGGGCATCCGGCCCGAACCTTGCGATACGATGCCGAAATTCGGCCCCGGCGAATTTTTGCCGAGCCCACGGGTCAAAGCGTCACCGTTTCAAGAGGATCAGCGATGCGTACACGAATGATGAGAAAGGCCATGTTATCGGGCCTGGGTGCCGGCTTGGTGGCAGGCCTGCTGGCGCTGCCGGCCTGGGCTCAGGACGCCACGGCCATGGAGGAGGACTCGACACCGGCGCAAAGCTCGGGGCTGAACGTGAAGCAGGACAGCGGCGAGCCGGAGGCCCCCGCCAATGCCTCCCAGGTCGATCACGAATCGATCGAGAAGTCCGGCGGGGTCGGGCGGGAAAACGCCGGCTTCACCGATGGCGGCGCACAGACCCCGGTCGATCAACGGCCCAATGCCTTGAGTTTCGATCAATTGGATGTCGATGGTAGCGGCGTCATCGACGAGGATGAAGCGGTCAGCGCCGAGCGGCAGACGATGTTCCAGCAACTCAACGAGGCGGACGCCGGTGGCGTGACCCGGGAACGCTTCGAGCAGGCGATGGGATCGGACACGCTGGCCGAGTGATGACATGGCGACTCTGACCCTCGCGAGATCGTCGCGGGGGGCAAAAAAAATCCCGGCCTAGGCCGGGATTTTTCGGTCTACTGCCGGTGCTGAACCGAGTTCAGTCGACGACGGCAGCGATCGCCTTGGCCACGTAGGGCAGGTTCTCGCTGGTGAAGCCGGCGACGTTGGCGCGGCCGGAGCCCACCATGTAGATGCTGAACTCGTCGCGCAGACGCTTGACCTGTTCCGTGGAAAGACCGGTGTAGGAGAACATGCCGCGCTGTTCCGCTACGTGGGCGAAGCGCTGATCCAGGCCATAGGGCTTGAGCGAATCGACCAGGTCGCGACGCAGCGAATTGATGCGATCGCACATCTCGGTCAGTTCGCTCTTCCAGAGCTGGGTCAGCTCTTCGGATTCGAGAATGTCGATCACGATGGCGGCGCCGTGCGACGGCGGCGTGGAGTAGTTCTCGCGGGCGACGATCGCCATCTGCGAACGCACGTTCTCCATCTGCTCGGCGGTCCTGGCGATCACGATCAGGCAGCCGGTACGTTCGCGGTAGAGGCCGAAGTTTTTCGAGCAGGAACTGGTGATCAGCATCTCGTCGAGATTCTCGGCCAGCAGGCGCACGCCGAAGGCATCGACATCCAGGCCGTCACCGAATCCCTGGTAGGCGAAATCGACCAGCGGCAGCAAGCCGCGCTCCTGAACCACGGCCAGCACCTGGCGCCACTGATCCTGGTTCAGGTCGAAGCCGGACGGGTTGTGGCAGCACGCGTGCAGCAGCACGACATCGCCCTGCGGGATCTGCTTGAGCGCGGCCAGCATGCCGTCGAAGTCGAGACGGTTGTCGCTGTCGACATACGGATAACGCTGAATCGGGATCTCGGCGCCTTCGAAGATGCCAATGTGGTTCGGCCAGGTCGGGTTGGAGAGCCAGATGCTCTTGCCCGGGAGTTGGGTGCGGATGAAGTCCGCTGCCAGGCGCAGCGCGCCGGTGCCGCCCGGCGACTGGGTAGCGCTGGCCCGGTTGGCGGCCAGTACCGGCGAGCCGGCACCCAGCACTAGCGGAAGAATCGCCTTGCCGTAGCGGGGATCACCGTGAGAGCCGATGTAACTCTTGGTCTTCTCGCTTTCCAGCAGACGCGCCTCAGCCTGTTTCACGGCCCGCATGATCGGCGTATTGCCATTCGGATCCCGATAGACGCCGACACCCAGGTCGACTTTCTGCGGGTTGGGATCCTGATTGTAAGCTTCGATCAGTCCGAGGATGGCATCCCCGGGGACGCGCTCGATCTTCTCAAACATTAGCGTGCACTACCTCGCTATTTCTGGGGACCATGACGATCTTTCGACAACTCATGGCATGATGCCACTGCCTATGGCGATCCGCCACTCGGGCCGGGCCGGCTCCTGCGAACGCTTACTCGAAGCCCACGACTATTCGAAGCCCACAACTATTCGAAGCCCACGACTATTCGAAGCCCACGACCTCGTGCGGCACGTAGGGGGCTTCCAGCGTTTCGATTTCATCTGCCGTCAGCGTGATCTTCAGCGCGCCCAGCGCCTGGTCCAGGTGATGCGACTTGCTGGCGCCGATGATCGGCGCGGTGATCCCCGGCTTCTGCAGCACCCAGGCCAGCGCGATCTGGGCGGGCGAGACGTTTCTTGCCTCGGCGACCTGTTGCAGCGCTTCAATCACTGGTGCGTCACGATCGAGCCCCAGCTTCCAGTTGCGCATCTGCTCGTCGCTTTTGGCGCGCGTGGTGCTGCCTTCGCTGCCCACCGGCTTGCTGCCGGCGAGAATGCCGCGGGCCAGCGGACTCCAGGGGATGACGCCCACGCCCTGATCCAGACACTGCGGGATCATCTCGCGCTCTTCCTCACGATAGATCAGGTTGACCATCGGCTGCATGGTCGCGAATTTCGTCCAGCCGTTGCGCTCGGCGACATGCTGGGCCTTGGCGAACTGCCAGGCGTGCATGCTGGAAGCGCCGATATAGCGCGCCTTGCCTGCCTTGACGACCTCGTGGAGCGCTTCCATGGTCTCTTCGATCGGCGTGTCGTAATCCCAGCGATGGGTCTGGTAGAGATCGACGTAATCCATCCCCAGGCGCTCGAGCGAGGCATCGATGGCGTGATGGATGTGCTTGCGCGACAGCCCGCGCTCGTTGGGGGACTTGTTGCCGGTGGGGTTGTAGACCTTGGTCGCCAGCACGACCTCTTCCCGGCGCGCGAAATCCCTGAGCGCCTTGCCCACTACGCGCTCCGATTCGCCGTCGGAGTACATGTCGGCGGTATCGAAGAAATTGATGCCGGCATCCAGCGCCTGCTGAATGAAAGGGCGGCTCTGGGCATCGTCCAGCACCCAGTCCCGCCACCGCGGCGTGCCATAGGTCATAGTGCCGAGGCACAACGGGGAAACCTTGAGGCCGGTACGGCCGAGACGACGGTAATTCATGAAATTCTCCCGATGACGCGTAAATAAATAAAGGGCGTTCCTTACCATAGCATTCAATGACGGGATCGTTACCCGGATCGCCATGACCCGGCAGACCAACCTTGGCATAATGCGGCGCTTTCCCTCGTTGTTCCCCGTCTGGAGTCGACATGACCGCCTGGAACAAGCTGCTGGTCGCGACGACGCGGCTGCTGGATCTACATGACAGCGCCCACGAGCCGGGCTCGCCTTTCGTGCAGGTAACGCAGGAGCAGCGCCGCGGCCTGCGCGATGGCTACTGGCTCGACCTGGGCTGCCTGCTGCTGGACTACCTGCTGGAGGTGGACTTCGCCACCAACAGCGCCTTTGTCACCCAACGCCGCTGTCTGGCTCACCTGCGCGGGGATTATCCCGACCTGCCCGCGGACGACCTGAGCTTCGTGATCAACCTGCTGGCGACGCCCAGCGAGATCCACTACCGCGAATGGCAGGCGAGCCGCGACGACAGGGAGGAATCCAATGACGACGACGCAGCGCCGGGCATACGCGGCGGCCGCAGCACCAAGCGCACCGCGCTGATCGAGAAGCAGGGCCAGACCGGCCAGGTCAGGCTGACGCCCAGCGGCCGCCAGGCGGTCACCCTGGCGAGCCAGATCGAAGACCTGCTCTACTCCGAATACGATGCCGCCAAGGTCGTCGCCGCGCTGTCCCGCGGGGACTACGCCCGCGTGCCCGACATCACCCAGCAGATCCTGATGGCGATTCGCGCGCTGACCCAGGAGCTGCGTCGGGTGCGCGAGAACCCCACTCATGAAGGCAAACTGGCCGCCCTGATGGACAACGAGCGCCACTATCACAACGCCCTGAGCACGATTCAGAGCACCTTGCTCAGCGCCCGTGCGCAGCTCGCCGCGCCCGCCCTGATCGCCCAGTTCGACAACTGGGCCGAACGCCAGGAAGAGGAGTGGGACCTGCGGATGCTCTCCGGCGCCATCGGCCGCGTGCTGAACGCCATCGAAAACCTGTCGCGGCGGCTTTCCGAACTGTTGTCGGACATCGCCGAGGGCCGGATTCAGTCCATGGGCGTGATCGATTTCGCCGGGCTGGCGCACCGATTGCTGGTCTCGCCGCCGCCCAGGCGCCTGCAGGAAGCGGTCGTCGCGCGGATGATGCCGCTGGGAACGGCAGTGGTGATGCCTCGCGTCGAAACGCTGCTGCCGCTGGTCGAAACCCGCCGCGCCGAGCGCAGCGGGGCGGCGCTGGTCTTCGACGAGACGCGTGACAAGCCCAGCGCCGATCCGCTGCTGGCGCGCTACCTCAAGGCCCGCGGCCCGGCACTGCGCCAGCGCCTGCGCCAGGCGCCGCTGTCGCTACCCGACGCGCTCAGCGAAGGGTGGCACCACTTCGAGTCGGGTTCGGATTCGGCCAACGCCGAAATCCTGGACTGCCTGCCGCAGCTGCTCAACACCTTCGTCGATACCCAACTGCTCGATACCCGGCTCAGCGTCGGGATCGACGAGACCCCCTTTTCGATCGAGCTCCCCGACGGCCGGCGCATCGAAGGTGCCGTCACGCCCTCGCTGCGTCTGCTCGAGACGACGACAGAAGAACAGGAAGTTTGACCTATGAACATGATGGAAATGGGCGAAGTCGTCGCGTACCTGTTGCGCTACCGCACTGCCGAAAGCGTGCCCAGCGGCGGCCGCAAGCGCCGTGCGGCGCGCGAAGGCCAGCTCTCCGAGCGCGATGTCTGCGCGCTGATCGACGACGCCCAGGAGAACGAGCGCGAGGCGCTACGAGACTTTCTTGCCGGGCAGGGGCTGCGTCTCAAGGCGTTCGAATCCGGCGACTATCCCGGGATCGCGCCGGGCTCGCGCTTCTTCGCGCTATTGCCGGACCCGGAGCTCGAGCAGCCGCCGCTCTACACCCGCGAACCGGTGTTCGAGGCACTCAAGCTGCGCCAGGAGAGCCGCGCCGAGCTGGCGCTGTGGTATCTGCAGCTGTGGCTTTTGCTGCATACGCTGATTTACACCCGCCTGAATCGCGCGCTGTCCGACGTCAGCCGCTACCAGGAGGCGACCTTCACGCCCCGCGAGCTGGTGGAACTGGTTCGCGATCAACTCGAGACCCTGCGGGGGCTGGGAGACCGCGCGCCGGAGAACAGTCGCGTCCTGCTCGACGAGCGGGGTGAAGACATTCCCCGGCGGGTGAAGGCCTTCATCGACCTGCTGGCCCGTGCCGGTCATCTCGATATGGTGCGCGAGGCCGGCGACGAGGATGTCTGGCAGCAGACGCTGCTCGGTGCGCTGGAAGCCGAGCAGATCGGCGTGCATCACCTGACGCACCTGATCGAACTGACCTCGGCCCAGGAGGACGCCGATTCGACGCCTCGGGCAGACCTCGACGACGAAGCGCCTGGCGGCACGGAAGTCGACGGCGACGTTCCCGAGACGGCCTCGCCGGCCGAGAACGAGGCGCACAAGGAAGCCGACCTGTTCGAGACGGATCGAGCCGACGTCGATGCCGGCAAGGCGGCCGAGGAATCGACATCCGATGTCACAAGCCATTCCATGGACGAGCCTGGGGAGAATCGCCGGTGAGCGTCATCAACCGTATCGAAATCGCCAACCTTCTCAACAAGCACGGTGATATCGCCTCGCCCTGGGAAGCCAAGATGCGCCACCTGCTGCTCGATCTGCGTGGACAGTCGAGCGCGGTGAGCATGGAGAACGGCTTCGGCAAGACCACCATGGCCGAAGCGCTGATCGGCATGCTCTCGCGGGATCGGCAGTTGCTGACGCGCACCCGGCGCAAGTGCTCGCCGTCGAAGGTCAACGGCGAGGGCCGCAGCTGGACCCATCTACGCGTCGAATTCCGCGCCCAGGGGGGCGATGCCCAGCAGGAGGACATGCTCGCGGCGGCCGGAGAAGAGGTCGCCGGCGAGACCTTCGTCTTCGGCATGTACGGTTACAGCGATGGCAGCGGGCTTACGTTCTATCACTATCCCGGCAAGCTGGCCGACGTGCCGGTGCATCACGTCACCCGCGACGGCAAGCTGGCGCTCTACCCCAATGCCGATTTCCAGAGCATGCTGCGAAACCATGGCGCCACACGGGCCCACAACCGCGAAGAGTGGCTGGAAGCGGTGGGCGCGCACATCTCCCGGCGCGAGCTGGCGCAGCTGGCGGCGTTTCAGAAAGAGGGCGGCGCCGACAAGAGCCAGATCTTCAACGCCATCAAACCGCGTGCCGGCGAGAAGGCCGACCAGGCGTTCTTCTACGAAGTGCTGGCACCGCAGATTCTCTCCGGGGCCACTCGCGGCGAGACTGATGAAGAAGAAGAGCTGATCGAAGATGTCATCCTGCACTCGGGGACGCGTATCACCGAGCTGCGCCATCGCCTCGCCGAAGCCGAGAGCGACCAGCAGCGTGCCGACGAGAAGGTCGAACGGCTGGCATCGCTCGACCAGGAGGGCGAGGCGCTGCTCGAAGCGCGCAGCCAGCTCATCATGCAGGATGCGGCACTGCTGGAGGCCGAGCGTCTGCTGGGGGGCCAGGCGCTGGCGCCGCTGCCGGGGCTGCCGGGTCGTGACGCTGATCGCGACGACAATGGTCGTGACAGTAATGGTCGCAACGACAATGACCGCGACGACAATGACCGCGACGACACGAACCGGGAGATCGACGAGGCCGTCGTTGGCTTCGCCTGGGCGATCGGCGATATCGAGCGGCCGCGAGTCTCCACCTGGCTGCTGGCGCGACTCACCCGCCAGGCGGAGCGTAACGTGCGTCAGGCGCTTTCCGAACGCGGGGCGCGGGTCGATACCCACCGCCGGCTCGTTCACCTGCCGACGGCCGGCTGGATCGGTGGGCGCGATATCGGTCACGTCGCTTTCGACCAGGCGCGTGCCTGGCTCGCCGACAGCCACGCCTTCAACGACGACGCCGCGCGCTACCGGGCGCTCGGTCTGCTCGAGGATGCCGCCGAAGCGTTCGAAGGGCTGGACGGCAACCGCTTCCGGGAGGAGGTGATCGCCGACCGCGAGTATCGTCGTTCGCTGCGTCTCGATGCCGAACAACTCGACGAGGAGATGGAGCGGCTGGAGCAGGAGCGCGAACAGCTCGAATCGCGCCAGCGCGACTTCATCGATAACCAGAGCGTCTACACCCAGGCCCTGGCCGAAGGGCTCTTCAGCGAGGCCGAGCTGGAAGCGCCGGAGACCACGCGGGACGCCGCGCAATCGACGCTCGCCGAAGCGCGCAAGGCGCACGCCGATCATCTCGGCCGGCTGGGCGAACTCAAGCAGCCGGCGCAGTGGCACGAGGAGTTCGTTCGCGAACATCCCGACACGACCCCGGGCGAGCTGCTGGCGCTGAAGAGCGAACGGCAGGAGACGCTGGAAACGCAGCTCGCCGAATGGAACGACGAGTGGACCGCGCTCGACGAGCAGCGCAATTCGCTGCGGGAAACCCTGCAGGCGCGCCGCGAGCAGCGCCAGCGCCTGGAAGGCGAGCTGGGGCCGCTACAGGCCGGCCGCGAAGCCTGGCAGACGTTCGTCGAAGGCTGGCCGGACGCCTCCGCGATCGGCTTCTGGAGCGAGCGCAAGAACGCGCTGGCGGAACTCGAGCAGACGCTGGCCCAGGCGCGGCGGGAGAGTAGCGACGCCGCCGCTCGGCTGGATCGACTGACGCCGCTGGCGGATTCGGCCGAGCGCTATCGGCACTGGCATGGCGATGCCTCGCCGGTACACCTGCGCGATACGCTCTATCGCCAGTCCCGCGAGTGTCAGGACCAGCTGCATCGCATCGCGCAGGAGTCCGCCCAGTTCGCGGCGCTGGATCAAGCCTATCGCCAGTTCCGCGAAGTCGGCGGCGACGCCGCTCCCCAGGCCTGGTTGAAGGATGCCAAGGCGCGTTATCCACGCCTGCTGCGCGAGGCCGAGACGCTGGCCGAGACGATCGAGTCTCGCGAGCGCTACCTGGAGAGCCTTAGCGGCGATCCGCTGGCGCGACAGGCGGCAGAAGCCCAGGCGCATCAACTGCTGGAGGCCCGCGAGATCGGCTTCCGCGCGCTGCACGAGGTGCTCTCCGGCGGCGACGCCGACGACGAACGGCGTCGCGAGTGGCTGGCGCAGGCCGCCGGCCAGTTGTTCGCGCCGGTAGTCGAGGGCATCGATGCGGCGCGGCAAGCCTCCCAGTGCCTGATCGATGCCGGCTGCGGCGTGCCGGTGCTGGAAACCGGACGCCTGCTGGCGCTTCTGGAGCGGGGCGAGCTGCCGCTGGGGGCGGTACAGGGCGTCGAGACGCTGGCGGTGAAGGCGGCGCTGGACCCGGCCTTTCTCACGGCGCTGCGTGAAGAGACCCAGCAGCGGCTCGAGATCGACCGGCAACGCCAGCAGGCGCTGACGGAAGAGATATCCCGACTCGATCCTCACGGCGAGCGTTTCCGTCTGGCCCTGCAGGCGGCGGAAGCGCTGGAGCAGGAAGCCGAGTTGCACCTGGCCGCGCTGGAAACGCAGCGCATGGAGACAGAAGCGGAGCAGGAGGCACTGACGCCTCGGCTGAGCGAAGCGGCGCTGAAATCAATCGATGACTACCAGCGATATCTCGAAGAGGGCGGCGAGCGGGCGCTGGAAGAGGCGCGGGAAGCGCGCGAACTTGCCGCGGAAAGACTCGAAACGCTGCAGCCGCAGCGTGAACAGGCAGCTCGCGAGCTCGAGACGCATGGCAGCAACTGGCTGGCGGCGGAACGCTTCGCCGAGGCCGGCGGGGTCGAGCGTCTGCGCGAAATCGATGCCAGCCTGGAAGCGTTGCTCGAAGAGATCGCCGAACTGGACGAGCGCGTTGTCGAGCTGACGCTGCGCAGCGAGGCGCTCGACGAGCGGCGCAGCCAATGCCGCGAGCAACTGAGCGGGCTGTTCGCCGACGGCGAGCGCGAGCGCCTGCGTCGTCTGGATCGGTTCGTTGCCGAGGGCGGCCCGGCATTCATGGATCGGGCCGAAGCGCGGGAAGCGGAGCTGACCGCGGCGCTGGCGCAGGCCAGCCGGCGTGCCGATTTCGATTTCGCCCGCATTCGCGCCTTCCTTCAGGTACGTGACGAAAAAGGCGGCAATCGCACCCTCGAGCGGGATATCGGCCGGGTGAAACAGTTGCTTAACGACACGCGCGACAAGCGCAAGCGCAACACCCGCGAACAGAGCGAGATCGACTCGCGTCTCGCTCGCCACCAGCAGGCACTCAACGTAACCGATCAACTGGCGGTAGCGTGGCTCGAAGTGCTGCGGCAGCTACCGGAAGGCTGGTCCGAACGGGCGCTGGCCGACGCCAACGCCGGCTGGCCGTCCGATCACGCCGAGGCCGAGCGTCTCGACGCCGCCATGGCCGAATGGCGGCGCTGGCAGGTCGCACCGCTCGATGCTTTCAGCGAAGGGGCTGGTGAAAGTTCTGGTGAAGATTCCGGCGCGGATGCGAGCGTTCAGCCGTTCGAGCTGGAAGCACTCGAAACCTATCAGCAGACGCTGCTCGATGGGCTCGGCAGTCTCAATCTGGGCGAGCGCGCGCGCAATCGCGAGCGCCAGGCACGGGACGTGGCGGCCAGGGAAAAGGCGCTGGCATCGTCGCTGGAAGCGGCCAGTGCCAGCCGGTTGTTCAACGAGTCCGAGCGCGCCCGGCTGGGTACGCTGGAAGGCGTCACGCCGGAAGCGCTGGAGTCGCTGCGCGGCCTCCATCGCCAGCTCGAAGGCCAGCTCAACGAGCATCGCAGCCGGGTGACGCGGCTGCATGCCTCCCGCGAGCAGATCGAGGACACACTCGTCGAGCGTCTCAGCTCGATCATCATCGACGCCGCCGGCAACCTGGAAATTCTGCGTCGGGTAGCCCGCCGCTCCGCCGATGGCGGTGCCTACTTCGAGGTCAAGGCGGATCTGATCGCCGACGAGTCGGTGCGTGAGCTGATCCATCAACTGCTGGCCGACATCGACGCCCATCTCGCTGTGCAGCGTCGCCGGCTCGAGCAGGCGGGTGACGGGACACAGGCCAGGGGCGGTCGCGACGACGATCTGACCCGCCAGATTCGCCGGCGCATCTATCGCGGCCTGTTCCGCGACGTCACCATTCGCATCAAGCACGACGCCATTCGTCCACACGGCCGGCTGTTCTCGCTCAACGAGGATATGTCGGAAGGCCAGCGCGAGGCCGTTTCGCTGATGTGGCTGGTAAAGCTCTCCGAGTTCGCCATCGAACGGGAACTGCGCGAACTGCCGGGTAGCCACAAGCGTCGTGCCCGCGCTAGCCGCGAGAGCGTCATCCTGCTCGACGGCCTGTTCTCCAAGCTGTCGCATCGGCGCCTGATCCAGGACTCGCTGGAGTCGCTGCGCAATACCCGCGGGCGCTTCCAGATGATCGGGCTGATCCACAACCCCAACTACGAGAATGACCCCAGCATCTTCCCCACCTACCTGGTCGGCAGCGTGATCGGCGGACAACAGGGGCAGGGCGGTCACGTCATCGTGCGGGAAGGTCGGCAGGTCTCACCCGAGGAAACGGGACGCGGCGAAGGCGAGGCGAGCCTGTTCGGGATTCATGTGACCCCGGCGGCGGTGGAGTAATCGGCAAGGCCCGCTTTGGTGGGCCTGGAGATAATGGACTTATGGTTAGATTCGATAGGATCGGCTTACTACTGGCCGAGCCTTAACCACCCTCTCGCTCGTGATTGCGAGGGGCAAGCCCCTCGCGCTCCCCTTTTTGACGCCACAGACGGCGAACCCCTGAACGCCAATCGTCCGCGCTCGGGTCGGCGCGAAAGGGCATCCATGCCCCACGCGCCTCTTGCGTCATCCATGACGCAAGACCCGGCACGGGCGATAGTCGTTCAGCGCCGTTCTGGAAGGCGTCGTTGGGGTGGCAAAGCCCATGATAGCGGCTTAGTGTCAGCCTTAGTGACGCTTGCAGCGCTGAACCAAAGAAAAGAGGCCTGCCGCTGTGGCAGGCCCCTTTTCTTTCATGTGAGTTGCATCTTCAATAACTTTCGTAGCTCGTAGCTCGTAGCTCGTAGCTCGTAGCTCGTAGCTCGAATTAACGCGGCGAGTCGTAACGTCCGCCACGGCCGTTGGAGTAAACCACCTGCCACAGCTGGATGTCTCTTGCCCGGAAGGCGCCAGCGCAGGAGCCGAGGTAGTAGAGGAACATCCGCTTGACGCGTTCGCTGTAGTTACCGGCGATCTCGTGCCAATGGGCGAGCAGGTTTTCCTGCCAAGCCATCAGCGTGGTGTCGTAGTCGGCGCCGAAATTCTGCCAGTCTTCCATGACCAGCTTGCTTTCGCTGGCATCGGCGATCTGCTGAACCGAGGGCAGGATGCCGTTGGGGAAGATGTACTTGTTGATCCAGGGGTCGATGCTGACTTCATTGGTATTGGAACCGATGGTATGCAGCACGAACAGGCCGCCCGGCTTCAGCAGGCGCTTGACGGTGTCGAAGTAGGTGGCGTAGTTGCGCTGACCCACGTGCTCGAACATACCGATCGAGACGATACGGTCGAATTCGCCGCTGAGCTCGCGATAGTCTTCGAGAATGATCTCGACCGGCAGGCCGGCACAACGCTCGCGGCCCAGCTTCGCCTGTTCTTCGGAGATGGTGATGCCGGTGACTTCGACGCCGTAATGGCGGGCCGCGTGTTCGGCGAAGCTTGCCCAGCCACAGCCGATATCGAGCACTTTCATGCCGGGTTCGAGACCAAGCTTGCGGCAGGCCAGATCGAGCTTGGCGACCTGCGCTTCGTGCAGCGTCCGGGCTTCCTTCCAGTAGCCGCAGGAGTAGCACATGGTCTCGTCGAGCATGCGGGTGAAAAGATCGTTACCGAAATCGTAATGCTCCTTGCCGACGATGTAGGCCCGCGCCTTGCTCTGCAGGTTCACGAAGCTCGACTGCAGCTTGTAGACGACGCGCTCCTTGGTGGTATGGGCGACGCCGCCAAGCCCATGACGGAGCAGTCGGTGAATCATTTCGTCGATACGGTCGCACTCCCACCAGCCGTCCATGTAGGCTTCGCCGAAGCCGATGGAACCCTGGCGGACGACCCGGGAGAACAGGTCGGGGTGGTGGACGCGAATGTCCCATGGCTGGTCGCCGTTGAGGGTGACACCGGATCCTTCCAGCATTTTCTCGATGGTGTGACGAGCGCGAGTGTCGGGCAGTGCGACTGGGGCGATTGGTGTATTACTGGTCATGGTTTTTCCTAGCAAGGGGCGCGTAACGTACCCTGGCCATCCGGCGCTATCACTCCGGTTGAACGGCGAAAAACGACCCGTTGACTTGCGGGTTCGACCGCGCTGACGCATTTGTTCGGTCATTTTCCACTCGATTGAAAACAGTCCGAAGAGTCAAGCCATGGCCTGGAAACGTGACGCTCCACTGTCCCTGTTCCCTATTGTTAGACGACTTCATCAGCGTTGATACATTGCGTGCTAACGGCTTTACCGTCAATAAGCCTAGCGCTATTGGCGCAATAGTCTAGGCTCGGTCATGCCTTTCCAGACGATTGGCGTTCGATGGCCTCTTTTGGCTCGTCTAACGACTCACAGTGAACCTTAGGCCAAAATATGCATAGTTGATGTCGATCAAGTTGAAAAATCGACACAGGAGGGAAAAATGCACGTCATCGTTGATCTATGTGTCGTTCCTTTGGGGGTCGGCGTCTCGGTGTCGCCCTATGTGGCAGAGTGCCAGCGCGTGATCGAGGCTTCCGGGCTTCATTATCGAATGCATGCTTACGGCACCAATATCGAAGGCCCTTGGGACGAGGTGATGGCCGTCGTCAAGGCCTGCCACGAGGAGGTGCATGCCATGGGCGCGCCGAGAATTACCACGACGCTGAAGATGGGAACCCGCACGGATCGGGAGCAGCGCATGGATGACAAGGTCGAGAGCGTGGAAAACCTGCGCCGAGCGTAGCGTAGAAAGCCCCGGCGGTCGTTTGACCGGCGGGGCTCGATGATCTTGTCTGGTTGGGAACTGGGTCAGAATTCAGCGACAGCGGATCGTCCAGGTGGCCTTGTAACCATCTCCTTCTTGCGTGGCGGCCTGAAGTTCGGTGTCTTCGTCGACGGTCGCGCCTTCGAGCTGGTCGTTGGCATTGGCCGCCTTGCTGGCGCCGTCTTTCGGTCCCATCATGTCCTGTTCGACGATCACGAACTCGTCACGATCCTGAGACTCGCATTGTTCCAGGGCGCGCTCCTTGGCGTTGGCCAGTGCCTCGTCCTGATCATCGCCCAAACCGGTCACGACATAATCGGTAGTGTCCTTCTCGATCGAACTGCTGTCGCTGGCGCAGCCGGCAAGGGCGCCTAGTGTAAGCAGTCCGGCCAGGGCCATCCATACCGGGGTTCTGGTGGCTGTCTGCATCATGTCACTCACTCCTTGTGTCGTGGTTTCCCGCATTCATGGTGGCATCGTCCATTTGACTTGCCATTCATTCTAGACCGTGCCTGCTGATCTTCAAGCCATTGGTTATCAAGAGGAATCCTGTCGCCATTGTGCGACGAGGGCGTTTTCAGCCAACGGCAGCCGACGACGCTTCCGGGGCTCTCAGCCAATTGTCGCCAGCGGAAACGAGGTGGGCCGTAAGCGCATCGAGCAGTTCACCGCCATGGCGCCAGAAGTGCCAGTACAGCGGCACGTCCAGCGGTCGCTGCGGATCGAGGTCGACCAGGTCGCCTCGGGCCAATCCATCGGCCCCCTGGCTCTCGGGGATCAAGGCATAGCCGATACCGGCAAGCACCATGTGCAGCACGCCTTCCGACGACGGACACAGGTGATGCGGGAACGGATCCTTGAAACCATGGAAATCGAGATAGCGTTGGTGCAGACGATCGTCCGGGCCATAGAGAATGGCGGGCGCCAGTTCCAGCGCCTGATGGGTCACGCCCTCGGCGAAATGGCGATCAGCAAACCTGGGGCTGGCCATGACCCGATAACGCATGGACCCGAGCGCGCGGGCACGAGCGCCCTGTACCGGACGTGCGGTGGCGCAGATGCAGCCGGCCACCTCGCCGTCGCGCATGCGGCGCAGCGCCACTTCCTGATCGTCCACGACCAGGTCGAGCAGGACGCCGCGTCGATGGCAGAAGTCACCCAGCGTCGGCGCCCACCAGGTCGCCAGGCTGTCGGCGTTGAGCGCCAGCCTGAGACGATGCTTGCCCTCGCCGAGTGCCGGAATCCTGTCGAGAAGATCATGCTCCAGCAGACGCACCTGCTGAGCGTGATTCAGCAGCCGCTGGCCCAGCGGGGTAGGCATTAACCGGGGCGTACGGACCACTACCGGTTGCCCCAGTCTCGCTTCCAGCAACTTGATGCGCTGGGAGACTGCCGACTGGGTCAGATTGAGTTGCTGCGCGCCGCGGTCGAACCCACCTTGATCGACGATGGCAGCCAAGGCCTCCAGAAGTTTGTAGTCCAGCATCAAATTTTCTAATGCCTCATTAACATGTTCATTTTTATTAATAGTCGATTTCTCGGCATGATGCGAACCGCTGCCTTTTCGAGATCACGATAGTGGGAAATTCTCTTCTTCACGGCCTGTTGATCGGCGCCAGCTTGATCGTGGCCATCGGCGCGCAGAATGCGTTCGTCCTGCGCCAGGGCCTCCGCCGCGAGCACGGCTGGCTGGTGGCGGGCATCTGCGCGGTGTGCGATCTGCTGCTGGTCGCGTCCGGGGTGGCGGGGCTCGGGCCGCTGATCACCTCCAGCGCCGTGCTCTTGCTGCTGGCGCGATGGGGCGGCGTGGCCTGGCTCGTGTGGCAGGCGCTGGTGGCGTTCAAGCGCGTCGCCCGCCCTGAGTCCATCGCGTTGGCCGTGAACCACGTGCCCGAGACCGGCATGAGTCTCGCTAGCGCCAGGCCGGTGGTGATCGCGACGCTGGGCGTGACGCTGCTCAACCCGCATGTCTATCTGGATACGGTGGTGATGCTGGGTATCATCGGTGGCCAGCAGGCCAGTCCGGCGGGATTCGTGGCCGGGGCATCTCTGGCTTCGCTGATCTGGTTCTTCGGGCTGGTGGGGTTGGCTCACTGGCTGTCGCCGCGGCTGCAGAATCCGCGTTGGTGGCAGGGCATCGATATCACCGTCGGGGCGATCATGCTGCTGGTCGCCTGGCAACTCGCCTCGCGAGCGCTGTGAACGCGGTCTCGAGCGTCTGAATCCATCATTAGCCGATCTGAATTTCACCCTTGGCGTAGCGCACGCCCTTCGCCTGGCGAGTGGCGAGGAAATAGCCCACCGAGAGCGGCCCGACACGACCCAGCAGCATCGTCAGGCCCAGCAGGAATTGCCCGGGCAGCGAGAGATCGCTGGTGATGCCGCGGGACAGCCCCACGGTGCCGAACGCGGAAACCGTCTCGAAGGCCAGATCGAGGAACGAATGGTCGCCGTCGGTGATGGTGAGGCCGAACAGCGTCAGGACGACCAGCAAAACCCCGGCCAGCGCGACGGTGATCGCCTTGATCACGGTTTCCTGAGTCATCGAGCGGCCGAAGGCCGTGGGGTGTTCGGTATTGCGGTAGAACGCCCGGGCGGTCAGCAACAGCACGACGAACGTGGTGATCTTGATGCCGCTGGCGGTGGAGCTCGAACCGCCACCGATGAACATCAGCAGCATGACGAGGAGGGTGGAGGCATCAGTGAGCGAGCCGATCTCCAGCGTGTTGAAGCCGGCCGTACGCGGCGTGACGGCCTGGAACCAGGCCGCCTGCACCTTGGTGAAGAGGTCGCCCAGCCCGCCGAGGGTGGCGGGATTGGACCACTCCAGCCCGAGCAGCATCGTGGTGGCGATCACGTTGAGCCAGAACGTGGCCAGCAGCACGACCTTGGTCTGCATGGCCAGGCGCGACCAGCGGCGGTGGCGATAAAGATCGCTCACCACCACGAAGCCGAGGCCGCCGACGATGAACATCAGCGTCACCGCGCCGTTGACCAGTGGGCTGCCCGCTTCCTGAATCAGGCTATCGGTAAAGGTCGAGAAGCCGGCGTTGTTGAATGCGGAAACGGCGTGGAAGAGACTGTGCCACAGGCCTGCCTTCAGTCCGTACTCGGGGACCCAGTGCCACGCCAGCAACAGCGTGCCGACGCTCTCGGTGAGCAACGCGAAGGCGACGACCAGCTTGATCAGATCGCGGATGTCGCTGAAGGCGATCTCGCCCAGCGCCTCGCGGACGAGATTCTGCTGACTCAACGGCAGACGCGTTCCCAGCAGCAGGACCGTGAGGGCGGCGAAGGTCATGAATCCCAGGCCACCGATCTGGATCATCACCAGCACCACCAGCTGGCCGACGAACGTCAGGTCCTGGCCGATATCGATCACGCTGAGGCCGGTGACGGTGACCGCGGAGGTCGCCGTGAACAGCGCTTCGTGCCAGGCCAGGGGGCGCGTTGCACTACCGGGCAGCCAGAGCAGCAGCGCGCCGAGGGCGCAGAGCAGGGCAAAGCCGATCAGCAGGATTTCCGGCGGCGACAGCCGGATGACCCCGCCGTGAGGCGAGCGGCGAAAAGGCTGTTTCAGGCGTTGCCAACGTCTCACGAGGGCAGTTCCGAACCGGGATCGGAGTGGGCGGGCATCGGGGAACTCATATCTGGTTGCCGATCTCGCGCAGGGCCTGCAGATCGCCCATCAGGATCAGGCTATCGCCGGTCTGCAGCGGGGTCTCGTCGGAAGGATTGCGGAGCACCTCCTGGCCACGCTTGATGGCAACCAGAAACAGCGCATCGCGATCGAGCGCGAGACTGGCGACACTGGTGGCGTTTTCGAGCAGGCGTTCGGTGGTCTCGATCTCGACGATGAACTGGCGCTCGCCCAGTCGAATGAAATCGACCATGGCATGGTAGTTGAGACTCTCCGCCACCCGCACACCGACATCGTATTCCGGGTAGACCACGCGATCGGCACCGAGGCGCTTGAGCAGCTTGTAGTGGGAATCCGAGTCCGCCTTGGCCCAGATCTCCTTCGCGCCCAGTTCCTTGACGTGGAGCGTGCAGATCACGCTGGTCTCGACGTCGTCGTCGACAGCGATGACGACGACATCGTAGGCGTCCAGCGAGAGCTCGCCCAGCGCCTTTTCGTCAGTGAGGTCGGCGATCACGGCGTGATCGAGGATGTCCGAGAGGGCGTCGACCCGGGTGTCGTCCGAGTCGACGCCCAGCACCTGGTTCTGGTGGCGTTTCAATTCACGCGCGACGGTACTGCCGAAATAGCCCAACCCCAGAATGGCGAAGTGCCGGGACATCGGAATCTCCTTGCGAAGCTCTGTCTGGAATGAAACACCCACCGAACGGGTTGGATCATCGTCGTGTGCCAAGCTTTGCACAAGCCCCGGCATCGCACCAACCATGAGGCGGTCGCGCATAGGCCTCGTCGACGCTACAATCCCCCGCCGCATTGCCCGTCATCGGGACACTTCCGCCCGTCATGGGCGACTCTTTGCGCCGGATCCGGGCTTGATAGGGCCTGACTCGATCAGGCCTTCCACTGGAACGACGAGGAAGCATGACCGCAATCGCATCACCCAAGAACCTGTGGCTGGGACGCTGGGGCTTCGTCCTGGCGGCGACCGGCTCTTCGGTAGGCCTGGGCAACATCTGGAAGTTCCCCTACATGACCGGCGAGTATGGCGGCGGGGCGTTCGTCATGGTCTATCTGCTGTGCATCGCCGCCATCGGCGTGCCGGTGATGATGACCGAGATTGCGCTGGGGCGACGCGGGCGGGGCAGCCCGATCGACGCCATCCGCCGGGTGGCGAGAGAATCCGGGCGCAGCGGCCTGTGGTCGGGGCTCGGCTGGATGGCGATGCTGTGCGGCTTCATGATCCTGTCGTTCTATGTCGTGGTCGCCGGCTGGGCGGTCTCCTATCTGTGGAAGTCGCTCAGCGGCGGCCTGAGTGCCGATAGTGTCGAAGGCATGGCGGCGATCTTCGGCGCCAACAACGCCAACCCCTGGAACCTGGGGTTCTGGAGCACGCTGGTCACGCTGGCGACGATGGCGATCGTGGGACTGGGCGTGCAGGCGGGTATCGAACGCAGCGTGCGCTGGATGATGCCGGGGCTGGTGATCATGTTGGTGATCATGATCGTCTATGCGTTCTTTTCCGGCAGCTTCGGGGCCGGGGTGCATTTTCTGTTTGCCTTCGATCCCGGCAAGCTCACCGGACAAGCGGTACTGGCCGCGATGGGGCATGCCTTCTTCACCCTGTCGCTGGCCTCCGGCGCCATTCTGACTTATGGCGCCTATCTGCCGGCCGGCCAGTCCATCGGTCGTACCACGCTGATGGTCGCCATCTGCGATACGCTGGTGGCGTTGATGGCCGGGCTGGCGATCTTCCCGGTGATCTTCGCCAACGGCATGGACCCGGCCTCCGGCCCGGGGCTGATCTTCATGAGCCTGCCGCTGGCGTTTCAGCAGATGCCGCTGGGCGGCGTGATCGAGACGATCTTCTTCTTGATGCTCACCGTTGCCGCGCTGACATCCGCCATCTCGATGATCGAAGCCACGGTCGCGTGGCTGAACGAAAGCCACGGCGTATCGCGTGCCAGGGCAGCCTGGGGCGTCGGTATCCTGTTGTGGGTGGTGAGCACGCTCGCCATGCTGTCGTTCAACGTCGGCGCGGACTGGAAGCTGGCGGGGCGCCACTTCTTCGACTGGCTCGACTTCCTGACCTCGCGCTTCCTGATGCCGCTGGGCGGGCTGGGAACGGCAATACTGGCCGGATTCGTGTTGCGGCGGGAGAGTCTCGAGGAGGAACTGGGGCTGCCTTCGGCGGTTCACGCGCTGTGGCGATTCGCGATCCGTTACGTCTGCCCGCTGGCCATCGTGGTGGTATTCCTGGACGCGCTCGGCGCCCTGGGGGCCGGGTTCGACTGGCGCTGGATCGCCGCCATTCTCGCCCTGGCGTTGATCGGCGAGGTCGTTGTCGGGCGCGCAATGCGGCGGGCATGAGTCCCTTTTAGCCGGATGGATGGCCCGCCGTGTATGAATTTGCCACCCAATGACGCCTTTCAGAACGGCGCTGAACGACTATCGCCCGTACCGGGTCTTGCGTCATGGATGACGCAAGAGGCGCGTAGGGCAGGGATGCCCTTTCGCGCCGACCCGAGCGCGGGCGATTGGCGTTCAGGGTTTCGCCGTCTGTGGCGTCAAAAAGGGGAGCGCGAGGGTTCTCCCTCGCAATGACGCGCGAAAGGTTGGTTAACACTCGGTCAGTAGTCAGCTGGCTCTGCTTGAATGTATTACTGGATAAAGGGATTTGTAACGGCTTCGGGCGGGCTTCAGCGCCCGCCCGAACGACATCAGTCGTCGATTTCCCAGATCACGCTGACGCCCGCATCGATACTGATCTCGCCACTGCGATACTCGGCCGAGCTGCCGCTGCTGTCGGCCTCGGCGGCGCGCATCATCATTTGCGGCTGATAGCGGGGCGCGGTGGTCTCCTGGATATTGACGACGTCGCCCAGATCCACGTCCAGCGTCTTCGCCATCATCCTGGCCTTCTGGCGCGCCCGCTCGAGGGCCTGCTCGAGCGCTCGGTCGTCGGCGGCGTTGCTGTCCTGCAGCCCGTAGCTGACACCGTCGAGGGAATCGACACCGGCGGCGGTCAGGGCGTCGAGCACGCGCGGCAGCCGGTCGAGCTCGTTCAGCGTCAACGACACCGAGCGTTCGACCTGGGTGCGTACCTTCGGCGGCGCATTGTCATCGCCCCGGCTGGCGGTCTGCACATAGTCGGGGCGCACGCTGAGCGAGCCGGCGCGGATCTGCTTGCTGTCGACACCGGCGTTTTCCAGCGTCCGTATCAGTTCGCCGGTGCGGGATTCGAGCCGGTCCCGCGCTTCCTTGATGGCGTCGCTGTCGCCCGAGGTTTCCTCCCCCTGGACCTGGGCGGGCGTTCGCTCCCACAGCCGGGCATTCAGCGTCGCCTGGTCCGGCGCGACGTCGATCGTCGCGTTGGCCTGGACCTGAATCTGATGCGGTGTCTTGTCGGCGAGTGCCGGGGTGGCGAGCGTCAGGGTCGCCAGCGCGCCGGCCAGACCCAGGCCGATGGCGTGACCGAGCGCGCCATGGCGTTTCAACGGCCGGGCGGCAACCCGTGAGTGGTTGAGCGTGGAGAGAGACATGGCATTTCCTCTGTCGAGAAACCGGTATCGAGAAGCGTCGTTCGCGCGGAGGCGAACGTTGCATGGACGCCTGCAGCGCCATTCGGTTCCCATGCTATGCTCGCCCGCGCCATTAACCCAACCCGCCGAGTCGATGATGCGCTGTCTTTCCCTATTGCCGAGCCGATCGAGATCCGCCGTCGGTCGTCGGTCGCCAGGTTCGTTGCTGGCGCTGGCCTGCTGGCCGCTCGCCTGCGTCGCGGCCGGTGACGCCGAGACCATCAGCGTCGAGGACGCCAGCGGTCATACCGTGACGCTGGCGCAGCCGGCCGAGCGCATCATCGCGCTGGCGCCGCATCTGGTGGAGTCGAGCTATGCCGTCGGCGCCGGCAGCCAGCTGGTCGGCGTCATCGACGGCAGCGACTTCCCGCCGGCGGCGCGGCAGATCGATCGTGTCGGCAGCTATCGCGGCATTCCGCTCGAACTGATCGTCGCCAAACGGCCCGATCTCGTGCTCGCCTGGGGAAGCGGCACGCCAGCGTCGCTGGTCGAGCAGTTGGAGCGGCTGGATATTCCCGTCTATCGCAGCGAGCCGCGCCGGCTCGGCGAGACCGCGGATGAACTGCGGGATATCGGCCGGCTCACCGGACACGCCGCGAAAGGGGAGCGCGCCGCGCAGCGTTTCGAGGCGGCGCTGGACGAGACCGCCCAACTGCTCTCGCCGCCGCCGCGGGTGTTCTACCAGTTGGGGCAGTCTCCGCTGACCACGCTGGCAGGCGGCCAGATCGTGACTCAGGTCATTCGTCATTGCGGTGGGGCGCCACTGTTCGACGACGCTCCGGTGCTGATTCCGCAGATCGGCTGGGAATCGCTGATCGAGGCGCAGCCGCAGGTGATTCTGGCAGCGGGCAACGACGATGGCTGGCAGGCCTTCTGGGCCAGCCACGACGAGCTGCCGGCGGTACGCGACGGCGCGCTCTACACACTGGAACCGGACGCCATCAGCCGCCCCGGGCCGCGCATGATCGAAGGCGTGCGCGAGGTATGTCGAGCACTTGCTGAGGCGAGCCGCTAGGGTCTGTTGACGTTTCAGCGCGAACCGCGTTGCTGCGCCAAATGGCGCCAGGCCAGGCGCGGGATGCAGAGAAGGGTGGTTCCCTTTTCCAATCCCGCAACGCCGCATGGCGCCATTTGCCGTGCAACCCGAAGGGCCGGGCCAGTTTTTGCACGGTGCTGCGTTATTCGTCGTTCATTTGGAATGACCAAACTACGCTCCTCACGCCTTGCCCCGCACAAAAACTGGCTCCGGCGCGGCCGTGCATGAAACGTCAACAGACCCTAGCCGACGAGTCGATAGCCGAAACGGAACTATTGGCCGCGTTTCATAGCTCGTGGCCCTTGGTCCTTAGCTCTTGGCCCGCAGCTCTTAGCTCTTAGCTCGCAGCTCGTGGCTCATGACTCGTGGCTTTAATAGTCGATGCCGCGACGCGCTTGAATTCCCGCATTGAAGGCATGCCGGGTCTCTTGCATCTCGGTGACGGTATCCGCCATCTCGACAAGCTCGCGGTGCGCATTGCGCCCGGTGACGATGACGCTCTGCTCCGGCGGACGGTTGGCGATGGCGCGCCTGACCGTTTCGAACTCCAGATAGCCGAACTTGAGCATGTAGGTGAGCTCGTCGAGCACCACCAGATAGACGTCGGGATCGGCGAGCATCCGCTCGGCTTCCCGCCACACTTCTAGACAGGCCGCGGTGTCGCTGTCGCGGTTCTGGGTCTCCCAGGTGAAGCCCGTGGCCATCACGTGGACCTCGAGACTGGGATCGTCGATCAGCCGGTCGCGCTCGCCGCACTCCCACAGCCCCTTGATGAACTGGATCACGCCGACACGATAGCCGTAACCCAGCGCGCGGGTGACGGTGCCCCACGCCGCCGTGGTCTTGCCCTTGCCGTTGCCGGTGAAGACCAGCAGCAGGCCACGCTGCTCGGTGGCGGCGGCGATCTTTTCGTCGACGTGGGATTTGAGTTTCTGCATGGCTTGCTGGTGACGCTGCTGGCGATCACTCATGGGGAGCTCCAAACGGTATCGATTGCCTTTGCCGGGCGGTGCGAAGAGAGAGCCGGACTCAGACCCCGGGAAGCGGATAACCCAGGGCTTCGGCGATCTCGCCGGCGTGGCGTTCCAGCCAGGCCGGCGAGATCGGCCCCCAGTCGCGGATCACGTAGCGCCCGATCTGGTGACGCTCGCCCTCGGACTGTTCGAATTCACAGCGGATATCGAGTTCGCCCAGCGCTGCCAGGGTGTCCTGGGCGGTACGACGCGGCATGCCACTGATCTCGACGATGGCCGGCACGCTCGCGGCGAGGCCGGTGTCGATCAGGTGGGCGACATAGAGGCGGCGGTAGAAGCTGGTGCGGGTCTTGCTCAGGGGCATGCGCGGGCTCGTCGAATGGGCATCAGAGGCCAGATGCTACGCCAATGCGGCCCGTTCGACGACCGTTGACCGCGTGAGGGGACGCGGCTCAGGTGGGCATCGCTTCCAGCATGAGCTCGCGATAGTCGAGCAGCCAGGCAACGAAGCGATCGATGCCCCGCTCGAGAGAGACCTGAGGCGTGTAATCGATGACCGACCGCAACTTGCGGGTATCTGCCCAGGTGCGCTCGACGTCGCCCGGCTGCATCTGCTTGAAGTGTCGGGTGGCAGTGGTGCCCAGGCGCTTTTCCAGCGTGTCGACGAAGTCGAGCAGGGCGATCGGCTTGCCGCGGCCCAGGTTGTAGATTTCGTGGGGTGCCGAACGATCCGGGCCGAGGCCGGGCGCGTGGGGCAGCAGCCGCACGATGCACTCGACCACATCGTCGATATAGGTGAAGTCTCTCGCCATGCGGCCGTGGTTGAAGATCGCGATCGGCTCGCCGCGCAGCAGGCTGGCGGCAAACAGGCAGGGCGCCATGTCCGGTCGCCCCCACGGGCCGTAGACGGTGAAGAAGCGCATGCCGGTGGCCGGCAACTGGTGCAGGTCGGCGTAGCTGTAGGCCATCATCTCGTTGGCGCGCTTGGTCGCGGCGTAGATCGAGGCCGGCTGATCCACGGGGTCCGTTTCCCGAAATGGCAGTGTCTTCTGGCGACCATAGACCGAACTGGAGGAAGCGTAGAGCAGATGCTCGATCCCGTGGCGCTTGCAGACATCGAGCACGTTGAGAAACCCCGTCAGGTTGCTGCGGCCGTACTCGTGGGGATGGTCGACGGAATGACGCACGCCGGCCTGCGCTGCCAGATTGACGACGTGGGTGAAGCCCTCGCGCGCGAAAAGCGCATCCAGCGATGCCAGATCCGCGATATCCAGATGGTGAAAGGGGACGCCCGTTAACCGGTCCACGCGCGCCTGCTTGAGCGAGACGGCGTAGTAGTCGTTGAGATTGTCCAGCGCGACGACCTCGTGACCATCGCGAGCGAGGCGGTTGGCCAGGTGGAAGCCGATGAACCCGGCGGCGCCGGTGACGAGTATTTTCATGCCAGTTTTCTATCCTTAAACGAACCTTCACCGCTTTTATCTTGAGCGAATCTTCATTGCTTTGGCCGCGGGTGACGATGGAATGTCATCCATCACACGCGGGTATCCGGGAATCCAGCGCTAGTGCCCTGACGGGGACGATATCCAGCTTGCCTCCACGATAATCGAAGACGTGAGCAGCGCCATCGTTGGCGATCAATGAACGAAGATCGCGGTCGCGGCCCACGATCCAGCCGTCGGGCGCCCGATGCCTGAATTCGCACAGCTCTGCAGGGTCACCGCTCAATGTGACGAGCGGCTTTTTCAAACGGCCTGCAAACTGGAAGGTCGCCTGGTAGCCGTCACCATTGAAGGCGACGGGCACGCCGTCGAGTTCCAGCCGGGCGAGCAACTGACTGGCCGCACTGACGTCGTATCGGCTCCAGAGGGGAGCCAGCATCAGCTGGGTGGCGATCAGCACGGCGATACCTGTGCCGAGGGCGAGTCCTCGAGCCGCCTCGGCACCGCCATGCCAGCGCTGGCGCCAGAGAATGACGGCGAAGGCGATCAGTACCAGAATGCCGAAGGGCGACACCATCGAACGGGTCACGGCATCGGCACCGAAAACTCCCAGCCCCAGGGCTACCACACCGAGCACGACGATGGCCGCCGCTGCCAGACGGGGGCGAAGGACTTGCCGAGGGTCGACACGGCCAAGGCCGTCCATGACGAGCAGCGCCAGCGCCGGCAGTAGCGGCATCAGGTAGTGAATCTGCTTGCCGCTGATCAACGAGAAGGCGAGCAGTGGCCCGGCCAGCCAGATCCAGGCCAGCCGTTGATGCCGATATGTCGGGAGCCGCCACCATGCGCCCGACGACAGCGACCAGGGAAACGCCAGCAGTGGCAACCAGGGCAGATACCACCAGGTCGGTCTGGCATGGGCCATGGCGTGCTGCAAGCGATTGACGCTCTGGCCCCAGAGCAAGTCCTGGGCATAGTCACGCCCGCCGATCCAGGCGGCAGGTAGCGCCCAGGCCAGCAGCATGGCGAATCCCAGCATCAGCGCCAGGGCAAGGTGGCGCCGCCCCGACTGGCCCAGCGGCGTGGCTCGCCAGAGCGGAATCGTCAGCAGAATCGGGGCCAGCGTCACGAAGGCGGCCGGACCCTTGGCGAGCAGGGCCAGCCCCAGCCAGATCCCGCTGATCGATGCCTTGCGCAGAGTGAAGACGCCTGCGATCAGGGGAGAGATGGCGCCCAGCAGGCAAGCACTCAACAGCACATCGAACATCAGTGCGCTGCTATAGAGAGACCACATCAGCATGGCGCTGAGCACCATGGGGGCCAGCCGTGCCTGGCTGCCGGCGTAGCCCAGGCGGCGGGCGATACGGTAGAGATGCATCATCGCGACCAGCGATGCCAGCGGCGAGATCAGCTTGGGCCACCAGTCGTTGACCCCGAACAGCGACCAGCCGGACTGAATCAGCCAGAACAGCAGCGGCGGCTTGTCGGCATAGGGCGCTCCGTTCATCAATGGGAGCCAGAAGGAATGGGCATGCCACATTTCCCAGGCGACCGAGACATAGCGGGTCTCGTCGATGGGTGTCAGCGGCCTGGCCAGGGCGCTGGCGAGCGCCATTGCCCAGAGCAGGGCGATGACGAAGGTATCCCGGTATCTGGCTGCCCACTGCAGGAGAGATAGAGAGTGCGAGAGTCTGCGGGTGGTGATCATCAGATCGCGCCCCAAGATGGCTGAGAGGCGCTACTTTGACGGCGCTGTCTTAACGAAACATTATCGGGAACGGAAGGCGATCGGCGGCCAGCCTGGCGCTGGGCGCCGGTGGCATGCATGAGGCGCAAGGCGCGATAAGAAACCGTTAAGGTGGGTGTGTCTCAATAGGATCGAATGGGCGAGTTCCTGTCGAGCTCCCTGATGGTCAACGAAAACGGAAACCGCAATGCGCGTATTGTTGGTGGAAGACGATCCCCTGCTGGGGGACGGTATCCGGACTGCTCTGATCCGGGAAGGTTACGTGGTGGACTGGCTACTGAAGGGGCGCGAAGCACTGGAGGCGGTGCGTGTCGAGCCATTCTCGCTGGTGGTGCTCGATCTGGGCCTGCCGGACATCGACGGCCTGGAGGTGCTCAGAAGCATCCGACGCCAGCATCCGCTGCCGGTTCTGGTCCTGACGGCCCGGGATGCGGTCGAGCAGCGGATCGCCGGGCTGGACGCCGGGGCCGACGACTACGTGCTCAAGCCGTTCGACCTGCAGGAGCTGCTGGCGCGGATGCGGGTCGTGACGCGTCGCGCCGAGGGCCGCTCGACCCAGCTGCTGTCGATCGGACGATTGACCATCGACGAATCGCAGCATGAAGTCAGCTGGAACGGCAGCCCGGTCACGCTGGGACGCCGGGAGTTCGCCCTGCTGCTCGAACTGGCCCGGAACCGCGACAAGGTCATGTCGCGGCCCAAACTGGAAAGCCTGCTTTACGGCTGGGGAGAAGAGGTCGGTTCCAACGCGCTGGAAGTCCATGTCCACCACCTTCGCCGCAAGCTGGACAAGCATCTGATCACCACGGTCCGCGGGATCGGCTATCGGTTGGACAGTCGCGCGGCATGACATCGATTCGTCGCTACCTCAATTACACGCTCATCGGCGTTCTGCTGGTGGTCATGGGGCTGGCGGTGACTGCTGCCTACCTGATCACGCGTCACGAGATGGAAGAGATCTTCGACGCCCAGCTCAGCCTTCAGGCACGAGTGGTCGCGGCGCTGGTCGATGCCGATACGACGCCGCAGGAGTATCGGGCGGTCGCCGAGAAGCTGTCGCAACCGGGACATTTCGCCCGCTGGTACGGCGAGACAGACAACCCCATTTCGCAGGTCGCCGAGCCGAAGCTCTATGACCACGAAGAGCGGATGCTGTCGCTGGGCTTCTGGGGCGCCGATCGTCAGCCGATGTTGATGGGCGCGCGCTGGGACGCCCGGGACGAGGCGTTCCCGCCGCCCGAGAAAGAGGGCCATCGCTGGGTCGGCTACGATGGCTATCGCTGGCGTGTGTTCAGCATGCCGATCGATGGCGGGCGCTGGATCAGCGTGGGCCTGCGCGAATCATTCCAGGACGAGCTGTCCAACAAGGTGGCGTGGGGCAACTTCCTGCCGTTGCTGCTGGCGCTGCCGATACTGATCTGGCTGATTGCCAGACTGATCCGGCGCGGGCTGAAACCGATCGATCATCTTTCCCGCCAGGTTCAGACCCGAGACGAAAGAGATCTCAGCCCGATCCGGGTGGACGTGCCGCAAGAGCTGCAGGCTCTGCGCGGAGCGCTCAACGATTTCATCGAGCGTCTGGGCCAGACGCTCGAGCGCGAGCGGCGCTTTACCGCCGATGCCGCGCACGAACTGAGAACCCCGCTGGCGGCGATGAAGATCCACCTCGACAACGCCCGTTTCGGCGAGCCCAGTGCGCTGGACAAGGCCTACAACGGGATCGAGCGCCTGCAACGGGTGGTCGAGCAACTGCTGCTGCTGGCGCGCCTGGATATCCGCCAGGAGCGTCCGGCGCCGGAGAGGGTCCGGCTGCCGGCGCTGGTCATGGATCTGGCCGCCGATCTCTGGCCGCTGGCCGAATCCCGACAGCAGACGCTGGATATCGTCGAAGGCGAGCCGGTAAACGTCGTCGGCAATGCCACCGAGCTGGGGATTCTGATCCGCAACCTGATGGACAATGCGCTGCGCTATACCCCACCGGGAGGCGAAGTGAGCGTGGCGGTCGGTGTCGATAAACGTCACCCATGGCTGACTATCGACGACTCCGGCCCCGGCATTCCGGAACCGCTGCTGGAGGCCGTGACGCAGCGCTTCCAGCGGGCTTCCGACCAGCGTATCAGCGGCAGCGGGCTGGGGTTGTCGATCGCCTCCGAGATGGCCGAGCGGCAGCGCTTGACGATGACGCTTGCCAACCGCGAGGGCGGCGGCTTGCGGGTTCGGCTGGACTGGCTTGATCCCGTCGTTTGATCCGCCGCCCGGTGGCGTGATCGACTCCTCCAGCGAGCTTTTTCCTGCATTCCTTTCGCTTGCGTCCGTTTCTTCTACACCCGAGGCGCGCTGCCGGTCTCGTCCGGCAGCGTCGTCGGCGCCACGAAGATCGGCGCTGCCGCTTCGTCTCCCCGGCACTCGCCGACGGCGGTGGCCGGCACCAGCCACCAGGCGTCCCCGTTCTGGATGCCCATGTCATGAATCCGGGCCTGATCGATGCAGGCGTAGTCCTCGGCCTGGCGTTTCATCGCGAACATCCAGCGGCTATCGTCCTGCTGCAGCCACGCGAAAGCGCGCAGGAGCTGGTCTTGGGCCGGGGTCTTGTCGCCGAACTGGATGCTGGGCTGGCGCGACTGCAGCAGAAACTCCTCGTCGTAGTCCGGCAGGGCCAGCCAGGCTCCGGCACCGGTGATCGATTCGACCTCGGCCATCATGTCGCGAGGCGAGCGGGCGTGGTCCTGCAGGGCGTAGCCCCAGGTCGACCAACTGATCCAGAACACCGCCAGCCAGCTGCCCAGCGCCCACAGCCCGCGGCGGGGCCGCATGACGACCAGCAGCCCGACGGCGACGGCGCCGATGACGATCCACCACGCCCAGGGCGATACGGCATGACGCTCGGCGATCTTGGCCAGCGCGGGCAGGCCGGCGAGACCCAGGATGCCGGCGATCAACAGAAGGCCGCCCAGCAAGGCCAGCAGGCCGAACCCCAGCCAGTGCAGGCGCTTCCTTGCGATCAGGCCGGGCAGCAGCGGCGCCATCGCCAGCACCAGCAGCGGCACGGTCGGCAGCATGTAGACGCCGCGTTTTCCGGGTGACAGGGAGAAGAAGGTCACGATCAGGACCACCGAACTGAGCGGAAGCCAGATCCGCGCGTCGGATCGCCGCAACCGTCGCCACCAGGCCGGAATCGCCCAGGGGAACGCCAGAATCAGCGGCATCCAGGCCCAGGGCAGTACCTTGACCAGGTAGTAGTACCAGGGCTCGAGATGGGCCCAGGAGTCGGCATAGCGCTGGCCGGTCTGCTTGAACAGGATATTGTCCCGGTAGGCGGCCAGTGAAGGGTCGTCTCCCCAGGTCGCCATGAGGACCATCGGCACGGCCCAGGCGGCCACGCACAGCAGCATGACGCCAATGCCCCGAATGGCATCCTTGAGCGTGATGCGTGTGATTTTTCCGCGAGCGTTCTTGCGAAAATCGCCGAGATAGCCCATCCAGAGCCAGGCTGGCAGCAGCGTCAACGGCAGGATGCCGACGCCCTTGGTGATGATGCCGAGTCCCATCGCCGCCCAGCCGATCAACCACCAGCACCGGTCCGGCCCCAGCAGCGCGTGTCGCAGCAAGCCGTAGGACGCCAGCGTGGTGAAGAAGGTCAGCATCATGTCGATCTGCGCCGTCTTGGCCTGCAGCACGAACTGGAAGGCCGTCAGCAGCGCCAGGCCGGACAACAGCGCGACGCGCCGACCGTGCAGACGCCGACACAGATCGACGACCAGCAACAGCGTGCCGACGCCGGCCAGCGTCGTCGGGATCAGAAATCCCCAGCGCACGGAGCCGGTGAGCCAGATACTCAGGGCCGAGGCCCACATGAATACCGGCGGCTTGTCGGGATAGAGTTCGCCACCGCGATGCGGAAACCAGAATTGCCCGGTGCGCAGCATTTCCAGCGCGTTCAGGGCAAAGCGCGGCTCATCGGCCGGCCACGGATCGCGCAGGCCGATGCCGATGCCCAGCAGCACCACGGTGAACAGCAGCAACAGTAGCCAGGCACGCCGATACCGTGCCTGTGACGGGTCGGTCAGGAAGCGTCGCATGGAGGGAATTTCCGTTCAGGAGTTCGAGACATCTTCCGGCGACGCCGTCTGCCGCTGTTCTCGCCGGATCAACATCAGATTACGGATGTAGATGATCAATCCGGCGCCCTGACCGGCAATGAACACCGGATCGCGCCGGTAGATGGCGTAGGCCAGCAGCGTTGCGCCGCCGCCCAGGCTGAAGAACCAGAATGCGACCGGGATGATGCTGCGCCTGGCACGCTCGCTGGCGAGCCACTGGATGATGAAGCGGGCCGAGAACAGCGCCTGGCCGATGAAGCCGATGGTCACCCATAGCCACTCCTGGTTCATCGTGCCGGCTCCGCGTCGTTCGATTCCGCGCGGCTCTCGACCAGCGCCGGGTCGGGCTGGATCGAGTCGGCGATGACTGCCGGCAGCCGGCTTCGGCGCCGCAGCCACATCACGCCGACCATGTCCACAAGGCCGACCCACAGCCGGTTGCTGAGGCCGTAATGCGACTTGCCCGCGCCGCGTGGGCGGTGATTGACGGGGACCGAGACGCACTCGCCGCCTTGGGCGCGTACCAGCGCCGGCAGGAAACGGTGCATGTGATCGAAATAGGGCAGCAGCAGGAAGGCGTCGCGGCGCACCACCTTGAGGCCGCATCCGGTGTCGGGCGTCGCGTCGTTGAGCAACGCCGAGCGAACACGGTTGGCGACCCTGGACGAGACGCGCTTGATCCAGTCGTCCCGGCGGTTGGTGCGATGGCCGGCGACGAGTGTCACGTCGCCACGCTGGGCGCGTTCGAACAGCCTGGGCAGGTCGGCCGGATCGTTCTGACCGTCGCCATCCAGCGTGCCCAGCCAGGTGCCGCGGGCCGCCCAGGCCGCCTGCCAGACCGAGGTGCTCTGTCCGGCGCTGGTTGCATGCCGCAGCGGGCGCAGGCGGGCATCCTTCTCCGCACGCTGTCTCAGCAGTTCCCAGGTGCCGTCCGTCGAGGCATCGTCGACCACGATCACCTCGTGGTCGATATCGGCGAGCGCCAGACTGATTTCATCGAGCAGGCGGGGGAGATTGCCGGCTTCATCCTTGGCCGGTATCAGGATCGAGAGCAGGGGTGGCGGAACGGATGACAGGAGGGAGGATTGGAGAGAGGAATGCATCAATGACAATTTTCCTGGCAATGGGACCGGTAAGCGCGGTCCGCCCTGTAACATTCAACGGCGTTGCTGACAGAACGCTTCTTCATGCGCAATGAGCACACTCCCGCTTGATGAAATGGGCTTGATGAAACGTCGCTTGCGGCTTTCATGAAAGTGTCGTCTACCAAAAATAAGCCAGACGCGGGCCGACCGCAGTGCGGGGGCCAATATGGTGGGCAATGGTCGCGTTTCAGACTTAAAGAAAGCTTAAGGGGCTCGGTATCTCAAGGGGCTCGATATCCCCTAGCCGGGTACCGGCCATGGCGGTGCGCCGCGCGGAAGGCCCACCGCAGGATCAATGCTGGTGGACGGCGGCGGATCTGGCTCGGCAATTGGCGCTCTGGGAGCGCTGGTAGAGGGCTTCGGGCTGCAGAATGCGAAGCTCCCGGCCGTCGAGCGCTATCAGCGACTGCTGCTGCAGTCGGCCGAGAATCCGGCTCACCGTTTCGAGAGCGAGCCCCAGGTAATTGCCGATATCGGTGCGGGACATCGGCAGGCGGAAGCGCTCGGGGGAGTAGCCGTAACGCTCGAAACGTCGTGCCAGATCCAGGAGAAAGCTCGCCATCCGTTCGTCGGCGCTTTTGCAGGTCAACAACCGGATCAGGCGATGTTCGTCACCCATGATGCGGCTCATGCTGCGATAAAGCTGGTTGCGCAGCTCCGGCATGCGCTCGGCGAGGGCGTCCAGCTGATGAAAGGGAATCTCGCAGGCCGTCGACCGTTCCAGGGCGATGATGAACCCTGCATGGCTTCCTTCTTCGATACTTTCCAGTCCCATCAGCTCGCCCGGCAGATGGAAGTGACTGATCTGTTCCTCGCCATCCTGATCGAGCACGACCTGCTTGAAGCTCCCGGAACGAACCGCAAAGATCTGCGCGAACGGCTCCCCTTGACGGCAGAGCACTTCGCCGCGGACCAGCGGCGCTCGGCGCTTGATGATGGCGTCGAAGTCTTCCATGGCTTGCGCTTTCAGAGCCAAGGGCAAACATAACGAACTGAGGCTGCAAGTACGACAGTGAGTACCGGGACCGGGGCGGCAGGGACCACCAATGGGCGATACGGACATGACGCCACCCCTCGCTTCGTGACTTGACGACGTTATCAAGTCTGGCCTTGTGACAGGGAACAACGGCTTGCACGAACATGATGCATAACGGCGGTAGTAGAGCGAGAAGTAGTAGAACGAGAAAAGGCGGGGAGTTCAACAGTGATGATGTAAGCAGGCTGTCGCCGCGAGCGGGGTTTCTTTACATTCGGTAAGCCGAGCGGTTACGGAGTGCTCGTTGTTCGATCAGGCGCTTTGTTCGTCATCATCGTTCATCTCTCGGCCTGCCTTTTACACCCGCCGGCAGCGCGCGGAATTGATCCCGGTCAAGCCGTGGCACCGAACAGCGGTATACCTTCCGACAGGTGGCTATCCACATCCTCCGGGGCGACCATCGACCCGACAATGGCGGCGTTCCGTATCGAGCATATCGGTTCGGCAGTGAAGGAGCATGCACCGTGACATCACCGTACGAACTGCCTGGGGCGGCCATCGAGGGCTTCGATACCTTGGTCGAGCTGGCACTGGATCTGAGCGGGACGTGGAAGCATGCCACCGACAGGATCTGGCGGGAGCTGGATACCACCCTCTGGAACCTGACACACAACCCCTGGGCGGTGCTGCAGGCGGTATCGCGCGAGAAGCTCGCCCGGACGCTGGCCGATCCGGAATTTCGAAACCGACTGGAGCAGCTGGCACGCCGCGATCGCGAGCAGCACGGTCTTCCCAGCTGGTTCGAGCAGAGTCACCCCAGGGCGCCTTTCACCGCCGTGGCCTACTTCAGCATGGAGTTCATGGTCAGCGAAGCGCTGCCGATCTATTCCGGCGGGTTGGGCAACGTGGCCGGCGATCATCTCAAGGCAGCGAGTGATCTTGGTGTTCCCATCATCGGTATCGGCCTGCTCTACCAGCAGGGCTATTTCCGCCAACTGATCGACAGCGACGGGAATCAACACGCGCTGTATCCCTACAACGACCCCGGGCAGCTGCCCATCACGCCGCTGCGGACGGTGAATGGCGAATGGCTGCGCCTGCAGATCGTGCTGCCTGGCTACTCGGTATGGCTACGGGCCTGGCAGGCCCGCATCGGGCGGGTGACGCTCTACCTGCTGGACAGCAACGACACCGCCAATTATCCCGCCCACCGCGGCATCACCAGCGAACTCTATGGCGGCGATGCCGAGCTCCGGCTCAAGCAGGAGATGGTGCTGGGCATCGGCGGTTGGCGCTTGCTCGAAGCCCTCGATCTGCATCCGCAGGTCTGTCATCTCAACGAGGGCCATGCGGCGCTGGTCGTGCTGGAGCGGGCGCGCAGCTACATGCAGCGCACCGGCACCGACTTCGAGACCGCGTTAACCATCACCCGTGCCGGCAATCTCTTCACCACTCATACCGCGGTCGCCGCCGGTTTCGACCGGTTTTCCCCCGCGCTGATCGCGCAGTACCTGCAGCACTACGCCGAAGAGAAATTGAAGATTCCGCTGGCCGAGCTGCTTGCGCTGGGGCGTAGCCGCTCGGGGGAGGATGACGAGCCCTTCAACATGGCGTGGCTTGCCTGCCGGGGCAGCGGCTTCATCAATGGTGTCAGCCAGCTGCATGCCAGGGTCAGCCGTCACATTTTCCAGCCACTGTTTCCCCGTTGGCCGACGCCGGAGCTGCCCATCGCTCACGTCACCAATGGCGTCCACATGCCGAGCTGGGATTCGGCGCCGGCCGACGCGCTCTGGACCCGAGCCTGCGGCAAGGAGCGCTGGCTGGGGTGCAGCGAGCCGCTGGCGATGAGCATCCGTCACCTCGATGATGCCACCCTGTGGCAGTTTCGGACCGAGGCCAACCGGGAGCTCGTCGAGCAGCTTCGTGAGCGCCTGGCACACCAGCTGGCGACGGCTGGCGCAACGCCGGAGGCCATCGAGAGCGCCCGGCAGGTGTTCGAACCGCGGATCATGATACTGGGCTTCGCCCGACGCTTTGCGACCTACAAGCGCCCCAACCTGCTGCTTCACGATCCGCAGCGCCTGAAGGCGTTGCTGACCCACCCCGAACGCCCGATGCAACTGGTGCTGGCCGGCAAGGCACATCCGGCGGACAGGACGGGGCAGGCGCTGATCCAGCAGTGGGTGCGGTTCATTCGGGAGGAGAATGTCGGCCATCGGGTGGTGTTCCTGGCCGATTACAACATGCAGCTGACCGAACAGCTGGTGCAGGGCGTCGACGTGTGGCTCAACACCCCGCGGCGACCGTGGGAGGCCTGTGGCACCAGCGGCATGAAGGTGCTGGTCAACGGTGGCCTCAATCTCTCCGAGCTGGATGGCTGGTGGGCCGAGGCGTACGCCCCCGAGGTGGGATGGGCGCTGGGCGACGGCCGCGAGCACACGGACGACCCCGGCTACGATGCTCAGGAGGCCGAAGCGCTTTATCACCTGCTCGAGCACGAGGTGCTGCCCGCCTTCTATACCCGCGACGAAGCGGACGTCCCGGTGGACTGGGTGGCACGCATGCGCGAGAGCATGGCACGGCTGACGCCGCTGTATTCCACCAACCGATCGCTTCCCCAGTATGTCGAGCGGTACTACATTCCCCTGGCCGAGGCCTGGCGTGGCCGGGCAGCCGATGACGGTGCCCGGGGACACCGGATCGTGAATCGTCGCCGACAGCTGGATCGGCACTGGCCGGAAGTCGCCTTCGAATCGGTGGAGACGGAAAGCGATGGCCATCAGCATCGATTCCGGGCGCGTGTCCGGCTGGGCGAGCTCTCTCCGGAGGCGCTTCTGGTCGAACTCTATGCCGATGGCGTCAGTGGAAGAGCCGCTATTTGTCAGCCGATGATCCAGAACGTGGACTTTCCTCGCAGCGGCGAGGCGATCTACGAAACCCGAATCACCAGTCACCGGCCGGTGACCGATTTTACCGTGCGGCTGCGTCCTGCACCCATCGACCTGATCAGTATCCTCGAAGAACCCCGGGTACTGTGGCAGGGCGGCTAGGCTTTGTCTGAAAACTGCCTGCGCTCGGCCATACGGCGTTAAAAATCGGCTCAAAGTACTCATTTACACCGCGTAAACTCCGTCTTTTCACCGATTTTTGCCTTGTCTGACCTTCGCTCGACGACTCTTCAGACAAAACCTAGGGAATTCGGATAGAAAAGAAGCGATGAAATGCCCGGCTCATCGCTTGATGGCGTTGCGATAGGGCGTTGCGATAGAGCCGGGCCGACCGTCATGGCGTGATGGCGACCTTCAACACCCCGTCACGCTGGTGCGCGAACAGGTCGTAGGCCTCGACGATGTCGTCCAGGGCATAGCGGTGGGTGACCAGCGAGGCGGTATCGATCCGGCCAGCCTTGACGACGTCGAGCAGCCGGCGCATGCGCTCCTTCCCGCCCGGGCACAGGGACGTGACGATGCGATGATCGCCGAGACCGGCGCAGAAGGCGTCGAGCGGAATGGTCAGATCCCCGGAATAGACGCCGAGACTGGAGAGCGTGCCGCCGGGCTTGAGCACCCGCAGGGCGGCCTCGAAGGTGGTCTGGGTGCCCAGCGCCTCGATGGCGGCATCGACGCCACGACCGCCGGTCAGGCGAAGGATTTCGCTGATGATATCGACCTGGTGGAAGTTCAGGGTGATGTCGGCGCCCATGTGGCGAGAGATATCCAGCCGCTGATCGATACCGTCGACGACGATGATGCAGCTGGCGCCGCGCAGCCGGGCGCCGGCAGTAGCGCAGAGTCCGATCGGGCCCTGGGCGAAGATCGCGACGGTATCCCCGATGCCGATATTGGCGCTTTCGGCCCCGACGAAGCCGGTCGACATGATGTCGGGACACATCAGCACCTGTTCGTCGCTGAGCCCGTCCGGAATCGGGGCCAGATTGGCCTGGGCATCGGGCACCAGCGCGTACTCGGCCTGCACCCCGTCGATGGTATTGCCGAAACGCCAGCCGCCCATCGGCTTGTAGCCGTGGCCCTGGCAGCCACCATCCTGCGCCGGATGGCCGCCCTGGCAGGCGTAGGAGGTGAAGCCGGGGCAGATCGCGCCGGCGATCACCCGCTGCCCCACGTGATAGCCATGCACGTTGTCGCCCAGCTCCACGATGGTGCCTACCGGCTCATGGCCGATGGTCAGTCCGGGCTTGACCGGATATTCGCCCTTCATGATGTGCACGTCGGTACCGCAGATGGTGGTGGTCGTGATGCGCAGTAAAGCGTCATTGGGGCCGATGGGGGGTATCGGCTTTTCGGTCAGCTCGATGCGACCGGGCTCGACATAGATGGCGGCTTTCATCGTGGACATGACTGTCTCCTTCGTCTGGTGGACGCTATCCGGTAATGACCATGGTGACGAAATCAGTATCCGCCGGATTCCAGCCAGTGACTTGATTCAGATCAAGCTTGAATAGGTCGATAGGGAGCGGTGGGTTTGAAGCAATTTTTTTACTGATGAATATCAATTATTTGCGGTATTTATCGTTCGCGGAAGGTGTCACAGGCGAAGCGATCGGCTCGCTTTCTTCGAGAACCTTGACCCAGGTCAAGCTCGAATTCGTGCAGCGGTACACACTGATATCCGGCTTCGGCCATTGTCATCGTCTTGAACAGGGAGCGCACAAGCCATGGAACTCACCACCTGGAATCCTTTCAACGAAATGGAAGCCTTCTTCGATCGCTACAACCGCAATCGTCCGGCGACATCCCGCGATGTCTGGGCACCGACGGTGAATATCAGCGAGACGGAAAAGGAGTACCTCATTACGGCGGAACTGGCGGGGATCGACAGCAAGGATGTCGAGATCACCGTGCAGAATAACGTGCTGACGCTCAGGGGCGAGCGGCACGACACGAAAGAGAGTAAGGACACCAAACGCCATCTGATCGAAACCAGCTTTGGTCGCTTTTCGCGCAGTTTCTCGCTGCCATCCGATGTCATCGAGGAGCGAATCAGCGCCAAGGGCAAGGACGGCATGTTGACCATTCACGTGCCGAAGGCGGAGATCGCCCCGGCCAAGAAGATCACAGTGAAGGCGGAATGAGCAGGAAGCTCTAGAGAGCGCAGGATTGCCGCATCGTCGAGCAGGCGATGCGGCTTTTTTTCGTGGTCTCAGGCAAGCGAACGGCGCAACCGGAGCAGGGCGACGAGGAAAAAGGCCGTGCCGATCAGGGACAGCGCCAGGAGTTGTGGCCAGACGGTTTCCAGGCCGGCATCACGGAACAGGATGTTCTGCCCGAACTCCACGAAGTGGGTGTTCGGCGTCAGCAGCATGAGATTCTGCACCACCTCCGGCATGCTCTCCCGCGGGGTCATCCCGCCTGACAGAACCCGCAGCGGAATCAGCGTCAGGATGATCAGCAATCCCAGCTGCGGCATCGAGCGGGAGACGGTACCGAAGAAGATGCCCATCGAGGTGGTGGCGAACAGGTGCAGTATCGCGCCGACCAGAAATAGCGTCATCGAGCCTTGAAGCGGTACACCCAGCCAGTCACCGACGACGAAGCGCAGCGACAGGAGGGCGGCCACCAGCACCACCAGTCCCATCGACCAGACCTTGGCCGCCATGATCTCGAACGGGGTCACCGGCATTACCAGCAAATGCTCGATGGTGCCGTGTTCGCGTTCGCGAATGAGCGCCGCGCCGGTCAGGATGATCGACAGCATGGTGATCTGGTTGATGACCTCGTTGACGGCGCCGAACCAGGATTGGGTGAGATTGGGGTTGTATCTCGTGCGGATCACCGCCTGCACGGGCTGTGCCGATGGCATGTCGCTATGCTGCAGGAATGACGCGACCTCGTCGTCGATGATCTGCTGGATGTGTCCGGCGCCGGTGAAGGCCTGGCTGATCTGGGTGGCATCGACATTCAACTGGATCGAGGGCTGCCGGCCGCGTAGCAGGTCCTGCTGGAAGTCGGGCGGAAAGTCGAGGGTGAAGGTATAGCGCCCCTTGTCCATGCCGATGTCCATGTCGGCATGGTCGGTCAGCACCGGTTCGAGGAAGTAGGGTGCCTGGAAGGCGTCGATGATGCGTTGCGTGATGGGCGAGCGATCCTCGTCGACCACCGCGATACTGGCCCGATGGGGCGTTTCCGGAATGCCGTTGGCGCTGGAGTAGACGCTCAGCGTGAAGGTGTAGAGGATCAGCAGGAGCATCGCCGGGTCGCGTGCCAAAGTGCGCAGCTCCTTGATGCCCAGTTGCAGGATGTTCGATAGCGTACTCAACTCACTTTTCCTGCTTCTTCAGGCCGGCCACGCTGGCCAGCAACAGCAGCGGAGACGTGATCAGCAGCGCCAGGAAACTCGGCCATAGCTCGGCGGCGCCGAGCGCCTTGGAGAAAATGCCGCGAGTGATGATGAGGAAGTGACTGGTCGGGTAGAGATGACCGATGACCGCGGAAGCGCCTTCCAGGGCGGAGACGGGATACAGCAGGCCCGAAAACTGGATCGCCGGGACGACGGTGCCGATGGCCGTGCCAAACACGGCGGCAATCTGGCTGTTGAACAGAGCCGAAACCAGCAATCCGAAGCCGGTGGCGCAGAACACGTAGAGCAGGGCCGCCACGCTGAGCATCGGCAGGCTGCCCTTGAGCGGCACGCCGAAGACGAAGACCGAGAGCAGTACCAGCAGGAAGAAGTTGAGCATTCCCATGACCACGTAAGGCAGCTGCTTGCCGAGCAGGAACTCCAGGCGGGTGACCGGGGTGACGTAGAAGTTGGTGATCGAACCCAGCTCCTTCTCCCGGACGACGCCAAGAGCGGTGAGCATGGCCGGGATCATCATCAGTAGCAGCGGAATCATCGCCGGCACCATCGCCGGCAGGCTTCGCACGTCCGGGTTGTAGCGGTAGCGCAGAGCGACCTCGACCGGCCGGCTGTCGTCGTTGCCGGAGGCCTGGGCCAGTTGCTGCAGATAGGTGGCATGGATTCCCTGCACATAACCGATGATGGTCTGGGCCCGGCTCGGCATCGCCCCATCGACCCAGAATGCGACCTGGGGCGAGGCGCCACGCTTGAGATCGCGTCCGAACCCGGGCGGAATCTCCACCGCGAGGCTGATCTCACCTCGGCGCAGGCGCTCGTCCATCTCTTCGTAGCTCTGCAGGGGCGCCTTCTCCTTGAAATAGCGCGAGCCCGAAAGGTTGAGGACGTAGTTGTCGCTGGTGGTGGTCCGGTCGCGATCGAGCACCGCAAAGGAGAGGTCCTCGACATCCATGTTGATGCCGTACCCCATGATGAACATCAGAATCAGGGTGCCTGCCAGGGCCAGGGTGGCGCGGATCGGGTCGCGCCGCAATTCCATGCTCTCGCGCCGGGCGTAGCTCGACAGTCGGCGCCAGCTGAAACGAGGGGGAGCGCCCTTTGCCGCTGCGGCTGCGACGGTGATGCTCTCGTTCGCCACCGGGGGGAGCCGCCGCCTCGCTGGCGTCCTTGAGATAGTCGATGAAGGTCTGTTCCAGGTTGTCGTGCCCGCGCCTGGCCATCAACGCCCGGGGGGCGCCGCTGTCGAGTACCTGGCCGGCGTGCATTAACGAAATGCGGTCGCAGCGCTGCGCTTCGTTCATGAAATGGGTGGAGATGAAGATCGTGACGCCATCTTCGCGCGACATCCGCACCAGCAGTTCCCAGAAGCGATCGCGGGCCACCGGATCGACCCCGGAAGTGGGCTCGTCGAGAATCAGGATTTCCGGCTCGTGCAGCATGGCCACGGCCAGGGAGAGACGCTGGCGGATACCTAGAGGCAGGCTGCCCGGCAGTTGCCCCTCGACACTCTGCAGCTCGAACTGTTCCAGCAGTTGCCGGCGACGGGTGGCGTGTCGCTGTGGCGGAAGGCGAAACAGCCGCGCGTGCAGGTCGATGTTCTGGCGCACCGTCAGCTCGTTGTAGAGCGAGAACGCCTGCGACATGTAGCCGACCCGACGCCGGGTTTCGATATGCTCGGGGGCGACCGGCTGTCCGAACAGCCGCGCCTGCCCCTCGTCGAAGGGCAAAAGGCCCGTCAGCATCTTCATGGTGGTGGTCTTTCCGCAACCGTTGGAACCCAGGAAGCCGAAGATCTCCCCGCGCTCGATGCGGAAGTCCACATGATCCACGGCGGTGAAGTCACCGAAGCGCTTGGTCAGACCGTGCGCTTCGATCGCCACCTCGTCGTGGGCCTTGCGGGGCGGGATCTCGAGATTGGTATGTCCCGACCGCTTCTCCGCAGGCAACAGCTGGATGAAGGCGGCCTCCAGCGAATCGCATCCTGTCCGTTCGAGCAGCGTCGCGGGCGCGCCCTGGTCTAGCACCTTGCCGGCGTCCATCGCGATCAGCCAGTCGAAGGCCGAGGCCTCGTCCATGTACGCGGTGGCGACGATCACGCTCATCCGGGCCTGCTGGTGGCGTATCCGGGCGATCAATTCCCAGAACTGGCTGCGCGACAGCGGATCGACCCCGGTGGTGGGCTCGTCGAGGATCAGCAGGTCGGGATCGTGGATCAGCGCACAGCAGAGCCCCAGCTTCTGCTTCATGCCGCCGGAGAGCTTGCCCGCCGGGCGCTCGGTGAATCTCTCCAGCCCGGTGCTGGTCGTCAGGTCGTGGATACGCCGCTCGCGCTCCTCGGCATCCTGGCCGAACAGCCGGGCGAAGAACTCGAGGTTCTCGCGCACGCTGAGCGTGGGGTAGAGATTCCTGCCCAGCCCCTGGGGCATGTAGGCGATGCGCGGGCCGGTCACGCGGCGCTGGGTGGCGCTGGCCATGTTCGCGCCGAGCACCTGGACCTGCCCCGACTGGATCCGCCTGGCCCCGGCGATCAGCGCCAGCAGGCTGGACTTGCCGACGCCGTCCGGGCCGATCAGGCCCACCATGCGGCGGGCGGGAATGTCGAGCGTCAGCGCCTCGAGGGCCGTGCGCTTGCCGTAACGCAGGGTGACCCCAGACAGCGCCGCGACCGTATCGGCGCTCATCGGGAGACGTTCACGCGCAGTGCTTCCGGCCAGGCGGCCGCCGGGTCCAGCTTCAGGTAGGCTTCGCCGGGCAACCCCGTCTTCACTTGGCGGATGTGTTCGCGCAGTAGGTCGGAATCGATACGGGCGCGGATGCGGAACATCAGCTTTTCCCGTTCGCTTTCGGTCTCCACCGTCTTGGGGGTGAACTGCGCTTCGCTGGAGACGAAGCTGATCCGGGCCGGCAGCACGTAGTCGGGCAGCGCATCCAGGATTAGATGGGCGTCATCGCCCAGTGCGACCCGCCCGGCCTGGCTGGTGGGCAGAAAGAACGTCATGTAGACGTCGGTGAGGTCGATCAGGTTGAGCACCTTGCCGCCGGCCGCCAGCACTTCGCCGGGTTCGCTCACGCGATATTGCACCCGGGCCAGCCGGTCGGAGCGCAGCAGACTGTCCTCGATCTCCGACTGGACGCGCTCGACGTTGGCCTGGGCCGCGTCGATTGCCGACTGGGCTTCGATCACCTGGGAGCGGGCCGCTGCCACGCTGGCCCGGGCCGCCGCCACCTCCGCCTGGGAGGCCGACAGCGCAGCGCGGGCGCTCTGCATCGTCGCACGGTCGTCGTCCACTTGCTGATACGAGATCACGTGGCGCTGAAGCAGCGCGCTGGAGCGCTCGAAGCGTTTGCGGGCGGCGTCGAGCTCGGCTTCACGCTGATGCACCGTCGCTTCGGCGGCTGCCTGGTGACTCTCGTTCTGGGCCACGCCGGCACGGGCGGTCTGCAAGGCGTTGCGGCTGCGCTGCAGCTCGGCCTCGGCCTGGCGTCGCTCGGCTTCCAGACTTCGGGTATCCATGCGCGCCACCACCTGATCCGGTTCGACGAAGTCGCCCTCGTTGACCAGGATCTCCGCCACCCGTCCTGCGAGCTTGGTGGCGACGTCGATCTCCGTCGCTTCGATGCGGCCGTTACCGCGGGCGAAGGCATCGTCCAGCATCTCGGGCTGGAGCCAATACCAGAGCGTGACGCCAGCGAGGAGGAGGGCGGTGCCGATGACCAGCCAGCGCAGGATGGCAAAGGGGAACGGATGTTTCATGCGCCTGTGTGCGGCTGGCCATGAACGCTGATGACCGTGCACCCGGCGACATGACTGACCTTGTGCGAGACGCTGCCGACCAGCAAGCCTTTGATGTCACTGAGTCCCCGGCTGCCCATGACGATGGCGTCGACACCGAGTCGCTCGGCTTCCTCGATGATGACCTCCGCCGGGGAGCCCAGACGCAGCAGGGTCCGTACGCCGTCTTTCGGCGCGCCGTCCGGCATGAGCGCCACGGCACCATCGAGAATGGCGCGCCCTTCCTTTTCGGCGTTGTCGTTGACGGCTTCCCTCACGATCTGCTGCACCCGATAGTCGCCGCCGTATTGCATCGGTTCGAAGGGCTCGATCACGGTCAGCAGATGGATCGTGCCCTGGGCCGGTTCGGCCAGTCGACAGGCGACTCGTAGCGCAGCCTGGGCGTAGTCGGAACCATCGACGGGAACCAGCAGTGACCTGAACATGGCTTCTACCTCGCGGTTGGCAATGGGATGTCGACTGTGTATGGCGAGGTTATCGGACTGGTCGGCGGGCAGATTTGACCGGCATCAAGAAAGTATCGAATGGCCGGGGATAGGCTGAGCGGCAATGATCGCACCCGCGCGATCATGCCTGAATCCCGGGTATCCGACCCGAGGGTCGGCCCTTCGGGAGATGCAGTGATGGAGCCCAGACAGTGGCATACCCTGGCCACGGACAGGGTGTTGAGCGAGCTGGATTCGGCCATGACCGGATTGAGCAGCGACCAGGCAGCTGTCCGTCTGCGCAGCGACGGGGCAAACCGGTTGCCGGCGCCCCCGAAGCGCAGCCTGACCAGGCAGTTCCTTTCCCAGTTCCACAACGTATTGATCTACGTGCTGCTGGGGTCGGCGCTGATCACGACCCTGCTCGGCCATGTCGTGGATACGGCGGTCATCCTTGCCGTCGTCGTCATCAATGCTGTCATCGGCCTGATTCAGGAGCATCGTGCCGAGCGGGCGCTGGCCGCCATCCAGGAGCTGCTGGCACCGTACGCGACGGTGCTGCGTGACGGCGGGCGGTGCCGGGTGAAAGTCGAGACCCTGGTGCCCGGGGACATCGTGCTGCTGGAAGCCGGGGATCGGATCCCTGCCGATCTGCGGCTGCTGCAAAGTCATGGGCTGAGCATTCAGGAATCGATGCTCACCGGCGAATCGACGGCGGTGGAAAAACATACCGACCCGGTTCCCGTCTGGGCGGAGCTGGCCGAACGCGGCTGCATGGCCTTCGGTGGCACGCTGGTGGTCGGCGGTCAGGGGATGGGCGTCGTGGTGGCGACGGGTATCGCCACCGAGATGGGCCGGATCAGCCGGCTGCTGGCCCATGTCACGCCCAGGACCACGCCGCTGGTCAGGCAGATGAATAGCTTTGCCCGCTGGCTGACGCTGATCATTCTGGTGCTGGCGGCTGCCGTGATGGCGCTGGGCCACTTCCTCTGGGATTACCCCTTCGGCGAGCTGTTCACCGCTGTCGTGGGGCTGTCGGTGGCGGCGATTCCGGAAGGGCTGCCGGCGGTACTGACCATCACGCTGGCACTGGGAGCCCAGGCGATGGCGCGGCGCAATGCCCTGATACGTCATCTGCCGGCGATCGAGACGCTGAGCAGTGTCTCCGTCATCTGCACGGACAAGACCGGCACGCTGACGCGCAACGAAATGGTGGCCACCGAGCTTGTGACCGTGGACGAGCGCTTCAGCATCGACGGCGTGGGGTACGGGCCGGATGGCGAGATCCGGGGGGTTACGCCGATGGATCTCCGAGCCAGCCTGCGGCTGCAGGAATTGGCGTGGGTCGCGGTACTGTGCAACGACGCCGCGCTGCAGCACAGCGACGGTATCTGGCGGGTCGAGGGTGATCCGATGGAGGGCGCGCTGCTGACCCTGGCCGCACGAATGGGGATGAGTCGCCCCGACGCACAGCGGTGCTGGGTACGCACCGACGTATTGCCGTTCGATGCCGAGCACCGCTACATGGCGACCCTGCACCACGATCACGAGCGTCACGCCCGCCTGTTCATCAAGGGCGCCCCGGAGCGGGTGCTGGCGATGTGCAGCCGAGTTCGCACCGCCGATGGCGGAGAGGCGATACTGGACCACGCCTGGTGGCATGCGCAGGTCGAACAGTTGGCTAGCCGTGGCCTGCGAGTGCTTGCCCTGGCGACGCGCAGGGTGCCGGTCTCGCAGACCGTGCTTTCCCGCGCCGATGTGGAAGGCGGCATCATTCTGCTGGGGCTGGTCGCCATGATGGACCCGCCGCGCCCGGAAGCCGTGGCCGCCATTGCCGAATGCCGGCGTGCGGGGATCGGTGTGCGCATGATCACCGGCGATCACGCTGCCACGGCGGCGGCCATTGGGCAGATGATCGGGCTGGAGCGCACCCGGCGGGTCATCACCGGTGCCGAACTGGAGGCGATGAGCGACGACGAGCTCAGCGCGGCGGCAATGGAAACGGATGTCTTTGCCCGCACCAACCCCGAGCACAAGCTGCGGCTGGTCATGGCGCTGCAGGCGCGAGGCATGACCGTGGCGATGACCGGCGACGGCGTCAACGATGCCCCGGCGCTCAAGCGTGCCGATGTCGGCATCGCCATGGGGCGCAAGGGCAGCGAAGCGGCGCGGGAGGCGGCCGATATCGTGCTGGCCGACGACAACTTTGCCTCTATCGTGGCGGCGGTGCGTGAAGGCCGCAACGTCTACGACAAGATCGTACGGGTGATCGCCTGGACCTTGCCGACCGATGCGGGCGAGGCCGTCACCATCGTGACGGCGCTGCTGTTTGGCATGGTATTGCCGGTCACGCCGGTGCAGATTCTCTGGGTCAACCTGATCACGACCGTCACGCTGGGTCTTGCCCTGGCCTTCGAGTCCGGCGAGACGGGCGCGATGCAGCGTCCGCCACGCTCGCCCGATGCGCCGCTGCTGGGGCTGGCCTGGCTATGGCATATCGGGCTGGTGACGGCGCTCTTTCTGCTGGGCACGTTCGGTATCTACGCCTGGGCCATCGAGCGGGGCCACGACATCGCTCTGGCGCGCACCATGGCGATGAATACCCTGATCGCGATGGAAATCAGCCACCTGTTCTTCATCCGCAGCATTCACGACTCGGCCTTCAGCCTGCGGATCCTGCGCGGTACCCGGGCACTCTGGGTGGCCATCGGCATCGTCGTGGCGTCGCAGGCCGCCATGAACTGGCTGCCACCGATACAGGCGGTGTTCGAGACCCGCACCATTCCGCTCCTCGACGGGATGGCGATTCTGGCCGTGGGCGTGTTGCTGCTGCTGGCGGTGGAGACCGAAAGACAACTGCGGCGCAAATTCAAGGCGGGTCGTCGTGACGATACCCCACCATCCGGCGAGCAAGAGGCAATACGCTGATGGAAGCCGACCTTCGACTGTTTCTGGCAAACGCCGGATACCGCGGATTTCGTGTCGGTCTGCAAAACGTCGGGCTGTTGGCGTTGTCGCCGCCCGACGTCGCAGAGCAGAAGGGGGAGATGGGTTTTACCCGGCACGGCGCTGATGGATGCTGATGACCATGCAATGGGCGACATGAGTGACCTTGTGCGACACGCTGCCGACCAGCAACCCTTTGATGTCACTAAGCCCTCGGCTACCCATGATGATGGCATCCACCTCGAGTCGCTTGGCTTCCTCGATAATCACCTCGGCTGGCGAGCCTTGCTTGACCAGGGTATCGAACTCGTTTTCGTAGCCTGGCATGGAGGTAATCTCTTTCAGCGCCTCCGCGATGATCGCTTCTCCCTCCTTTTCGGCGAGCTCCACCGAAACTGCCTTGATCGCGGCCGCGACGGTCAACATTTCACCCTGATAGAGATCCGGATAGGGATCGCGCACGTTCAATACATGGATCTTGCCTTGAACCGGGGCCGCCAGTTGACAGGCGACCTTGAGCGCAGCGTAGGAGTCTTCCGATCCATCGATCGGGACCAGCAGTGAGTTGAACATGGCGCGTACCTCGCAGAGGGCGATGGATTACGAACTTGGCTTGCTCGAGTCAAGTTATCCGCTCGACCACCCTCCGGCTTGACCTGTATCAAGAAAGGATCGAATAGCCGATGGCGGACGTACTGCCCGGCCGCGCCTGCCAGGCGGGAAGCGTCAATCGAACAGATCCTGCTGGGCATGAGGCGCACGGAATCGCGTGGAGTCCAGACCCAGGTCGGCCCGCCGTTCCAGCCCCAGGCGAGCGGCCGCCCGGCGGAAACGCTGGCCGATCATGTCCACGAACAAGCCGTCGCCGGTCATGCGATGACCGAAGCGGCTGTCGTTGTTCTGGCCGCCTCGGGACTGGCGGATCAGGCTCATCACCTTGCCCGCGCGCTCCGGGTAGTGTTCCTCGAGCCAGGCTTCGAACAGCGGCGAAACCTCGCGCGGCAATCGCAACAGCGTCCAGCTGGCGGTGCGGGCGCCGGCATCGGCTGCACGCGTCAGCAGCGTTTCGATCTCGCTGTCGTTGATGGCGGGGATCACCGGCGCCACCAGCACGCCCACCGGCACGCCGGCTTCATGCAGCTCCCGAATGACCTTGAGCCTTGCCGCGGGAGAGGCGGTGCGCGGCTCCAGGGTGCGTTTCAGCTCGTTGTCGAGCGACGTCAGGCTGACGAACACCCGGACCAGCCGCTCGCGCGCCATCTCGGCGAGCAGTTCCCGATCGCGCAGAATCAGCGCGCTCTTGGTCACCAGCGTGACCGGATGGCGGCACGCCAGCAGCAGCTCCAGCAGCGAACGCGTCGTACCGTGCTGCGCCTCGATCGGCTGGTAGCAGTCAGTGTTGCCGGAGAGATTGATCGGCCGGCAGACATAACCCGGTTTGCACAGCTCCTCGCGCAATCGATCCGCCATGCCGGTCTTGGCGATCAGGCGCGTCTCGAAATCGATGCCGGGCGACAGATCCCAATAGGCGTGGCTGGGGCGGGCATAGCAGTAGATGCAGCCATGCTCGCAGCCGCGATAGGGATTGAGAGAGCGGTCGAAGCCCAGGTCCGGCGACTGATTCCAGGAAAGCGCCGAGCGTGGCGCCTCGAACTGCACGTGCGTCGAGATGCGCTCCGGCAACGCCTCCTGCCACCAGCCGTCGTCCTCGACGGTGCTGTGTGTCGGCTGGAAACGGTTGTCGGGGTTGTAGGTCGCGCCGCGGCCTTTCAGCGGGCCGGGTCGAGAGGGAGACGACATGGCAGCGACTCCTATAAATGCTGTTTATATATACAGTATCACTCCGCGCGGTCGGGGAAAAACTGTTTAAAGAGGGAAGAGGGAAGAGGGAAGAGGGAAGAGGGAAGAGGGAAGAGGGAAGAGGACGAAGCGGCGCCGTGGTGCCGGCGCCGCTGAAGGAGAAAAGCGGTTAGAAACTGAGTTTCACGCCGCCTTCGAGGTATCGGTCCTGGGTGTTGTAGCCATCGACCAGTTGGTAATCCTTGTCGAAGGCATTCTCCAGCTTGGCCGACAGCTCGACGGTCGGCGTGACCTGCCAGGCGGTGCGCAGATCGACCACGCCGTAGCCGGCGGTGGTGGTAGGGCCGTAGGGCGCATCGAACTGTACGTCGCGACGGTCGCCTGCAGATCTCAGGGTGCCGCCGAAGGACCAGTCCGCCACGGTGTAATCGGCATCCAGGCGACCAAAGACGTGGGCGCGACGCTGGAGTCGCTCTCCAGTCACTCGGTTCTCCGGGTCCTGATAGGTGAGACTGGCGCGCAGATCAAGACCGCCATGCTCCCAGCCGCCACTCAGCTCGACGCCACGAATCCTGGATTCGTTGACGTTATAGGGAATGAAAGTGGCGTTGTCGTAAGTGATCAGGTCGTCGATACGGCTTTCGAACGCCGTCACGCGGGCATTCCAGGCCTGCTGGACCACCGCCCAGAAAGCTTCCCACGTCTTGGACGTCTCGGCGTCCAGGTCGGGATTGGTGCCATAGGGGCCGTAGAGGTCGATCAGGTTCGGCGCCTTGAAGGCGGTGCCGTAGCTCAGCCCGATGCGCTGGGCCGCCGTCAGGTGGTAGGCGTAGCCGGCGTTGCCGGTGGTCTTGTCGCCGAAGCGTGAATCATCATCGTAGCGTAGCGATCCCGTGAGTTCATGATCTCCGAAACGACGCTGCATCGCGCCGTAAATACCGTAGTTCTCCCGGCTGTCTTTCTGATAGCTCGAGCCAGCGGCGTAGTCGTCGTAGTCGACGCTTTCCTCGCGATAATCGACGCCGAGGGAATCCACGCCGTTGCTGCGCGTGAAGCGGTGCTGGAGGCCAAGCTCGTTGCGATGCGATTCGATACGGCTGTTGCGGACGCCGTCGTAGTGCTCGTCGCGCTGTTCGTCGAAGTGGCCGCCGGTGACGATCATGTCCCAGTCGGATTCGAGCGCGACATCGAGCTGCGCCCCGAAGGTCTGGAGATAGCCTTCGGTCCGGCAGTCGGCTGAAGCCGGGTAGGAGCAGTTGTCGTAGTCGGCATCGAAGTCCTCGCGCATGGCGCTCAGGTTCAGATCGATACGGTCGCTGAATCTGTGGGCCAGTCCCAACTGTCCGCCCGCGCGGCGGAACCCGTCGCGCTCGCCGCTGGTGTCGGAGGAAGTGGCATTGAAGCCGTCGCTGTCGCGATGGAAGACCGTCGCGTTGAGTCGCGTGTCGGTGTCACCGGCGGAGACGTGCGCGCTCTGCCTGGACGTGCCGTGTTCCCCGGCCCTGAGGTCGAGAGAGCCGTGAGTGCCCGCGCCGCCGTTGCGAGTGAATATCTGGATGACGCCGCCGATGGCATCGGAGCCGTAGGTCGCGGCGCGCGGGCCGCGCACGACCTCGATGCGCTCGATGGCGTCGACCGGTAGGAACTCCAGGCTGGCGCCACCATTCGTTGCCGATGTCACACGCACGCCGTCCACGAGAACCAGGGTGTGATCGGATTCGCTACCGCGCATGAACAGGGTGGTCAGACCGCCTGGCGTTCCGGTCTGCACGACTTCGATCCCCGCACGCCCCTGCAGCAGCTCGACCACGCTATCAGCCTGGCTGCGTTCGATCTCGTCGCGATCGATAATGGTGGTGCTGGCCAGCACGTCGGCCTGTGATTGCGGCAGGCGATTGGCGGTGACCTGGACGTCGTCGAGCCTGTCGGCGGCCTGAACGGCCAGGCTAGAAAAGGTGGCTGCCAGCGCCACACCCCGGGCGATGGCATCTTTGTTGAAACGCATGTGTTGGATCCCCAAGCGCGTATCGGCAATACGCCCGCCAATGGATGGCGGCAGGCGTTGCCGGTTGTTCGTGTACGCAATGGGAGGACGGACGTGACGATGCCCGCCTCGGACGTCATGGAGTCCGGGCAGGGGGAGCCGCCACTGGATGAGCCCTCCGCATCAACCAGTGAAGAGAAACGCGCCGGTCTCCGGACTCTCACGCGATGACCCAGGCGGTGAACCCTGGTCATCCGACACGCACGCCTTCCCATGTCGATGGACGTTCCCTTGAAGTTCCCTCGAAGGACAGTCCATGCGATCACAGTGGCTGGATGGCCTGACGGCGCATCCGGTGGTGTCGAAGAAAACGCTATGTTTTCTAACGCAATTACCGTTGCGGGGGCAGTGCGGGGTTCTCACCCGCTTCCCGAGCACACGTCTCTCGACGCGCCGGATTGTCGCAGCTTCCTTGCGGCAAGTGAATCCGAATCGGGAAACCGGGGCTGTCACGGTGTCGGCGAGCTGGGCTCCTGCAGTACCAGCTCCACGCGGCGGTTGCTGGCGCGGCCGGCCGGGGTGTGGTTGCTGGCCAGCGGGTGCGTCGAGGCATAGCCGATCGCGCGCAGCCGGTCGCCGTCTAGGCCGGCCTGGCGCAACACGCGAACCACCGCCGAGGCGCGCGCCGCCGACAGTTCCCAGTTGGAGGGGAAGCGGGAAGTCGAGATCGGTACGCTGTCGGTATGACCCTCGACGGAGATGGTGCCCTTGAACTCCTGCAGCATCGGGATCAGCTTTTCGACCAGTTGCCTTCCGCTATCGCTAAGCCCGACCGCACTGCTGTCGAACAGCAGGTGATCCTGAATGCGCAGGTTGAAGCCGTGGGGAATCGCGGTGACCTCGACGCCGTCGATCTGCGGCAGTACGGGCGTCGGTTCGGGATCGGGCAAGTCGAACAGCGGCACGCTGAACGCCATCGGCGTCATGGCGAAGATCTCGGTGGGCGCCGGCTTCGGTTCGGGCGAGTAGAAGCCGATATCGCTCGCCAGCGGCGCCGGCTTGAGCTGACGCGGCGGCTGGTAGAACTCGCCGATGTCGGCCAGCGGCAGTCTCGGCGGCGGTTTCAACGCCGGGATGTGCAGCGGCAGCGCCGTGACGGGCGGCGCCTCGGTCACGTCCCGGTCGATGAGCTGGCCGCCGTAGAGCGCCAGCATCAGTACGAAGAACGTGATCAACAGCATGAGCATGTCGAGGTAGCTCATCAGCCACGAATCGCTCTCGCTGTTCCGCCCGCTGTCGACCAGGGGGTCATCGTCGAACAGCAGATCGGCGAAGGGGCCGCCGGGGGAGATCGCGGCCTGGCTCATGCGGACTCGGCCGGCGCGTCGGCGCTCTGCGGTCGGCGAGCATCGCGCATTTCGTCGCGGTGCTCGGCGCGGTAGGTGTTCAGGGCCTCTTCGATGAACGACGGCAGGCGGCGCTTGCTGACCATGATGACGCCTTCCAGGATCAGTGTCATGGCCATCAGCCGGGCCTCGGTGCGGCGTTCGAGCTTGACCGCGATCGGCTTGAACACCAGGTTGGCGAGCAGGATGCCGTAGAAGGTGGACATCAGCGCCACTGCCAGGCGCGGCCCGATCACCGCCAGGTCGCCGGCCTGGATCACCTCGAGCATGTTGATCAGGCCGACCAGGGTGCCGAGCATGCCGAAGGCCGGCGCGTAGACGGCCATGGTTCGCAGGATCTGCGCTTCGGCTCGCTCCTTGGCCTTGACCCGAACCATGCGCCAGCGAAGCATCTCGCGGATCTCTTCCTCGCGGGTATTGGCAATCACCATCTGCATGCCGGTGCGCAGGAAGGGGTTGGTGGTGCTCTCCAGCGCGCCTTCGATGGCGCGGATGTTGCCGCGGCTCCAGTGGCGGGACATGTCGATCAACTGATCCAGATCGCTTTCCAGTTCGCTGGCCTGGGGTTCGCGCCGGAATACCACGGCGACCTGCCGGCACAGCCGCTGCATCTCCTGAAGGGGGTAACTGATGAAACTGGCTGCCAGCGTGCCGGTGAGCACGATTGCCAGCCCCGGCAGGTTGAAGAAGCTACTCGGGGCCTGGGCAGTGAACAGCACGACGGTCGCCAGCAACAGAGCACTGGCGATGATGCCGATGAGCGTGGAAGGATTCATGAACGGCTCGCAACCTGGTAAACGGGCATGGTGCCCATCTTAAGCCCGAGGGCCCACCGTCAAAGGCGCTAATTGGCGCGTGTATCAGGCGCTTATTGTCGGCGGGAATGCGTCGGCGAGCGGTGATCGATGTAGCCAATCTCAGGCGTCGTCGTCCGTCCGGCGCGCTGCCGCCTCCCTGGCGTGGGTGACGAAGCGCGTCGGATCGTCGCTGATCACGCCATCGACGCCCCAGTCCCAGAGCTTTTCAAAGGTGACCGGATCGTTGGCGGTGTAGCAGAACAGCTTGATCTCCTCGTCGGCGATCTCCTGCGCCCGCTTGATCTTCAGCTTGCGCCAGTCGAGGTGGAGGCTGTAGGCGGAGAGGCGTTCGGTTTCCAGCCACCAGCGCTTGGGCGCCTTGTCGTCCAGCACGCCGAGGCGCAGGCGCTCGGGGTCGGATTCCAGCGCCCGCGCGGCGGTCAGGGCATGGCGGTCGAACGAGGAGACGATCAGCTTGTCGGCCGGCAGCGCTTCCAGCGTCGGCGGCAGGGCGGCCTGGACGAGCTCGATGGCGTTGCGGCCGCGGCACACCTTCAGTTCCAGGTTGAGCCCCATGCCGAGTCGCTTGATCAGCTCGAGCATCGCCTCCAGCGTGGCGATCGGCTCGCCGCGATACTGGGCGCCGAACCAGCTGCCGGCGTCCAGTTTGGCGGCGCTTTCGGCATCGAGCTTGAACAGCTTGCCGCGACCGTCGGAGCAGCGCTTCAGACCCGCGTCGTGCCAGATGACCGGCGTTCCGTCGCCGAGCAGCTGAACGTCGAGCTCGACCCATTGGCAACCGGCATCGTGGGCGGCCTGAACCGCTACCAGGGTGTTTTCGGGGGCTCGCGCGGAAAGGCCGCGATGGGCGATGTAGCGGGGCGTGTCGTTGTCGGCGCTATCGGCGGGGCGCGGCTGGGTCATGCGGTCAGAGTCTCCGTCGAACACCGGGGCAGGCGTTCATGGCTGTCGTGAGCGAGGGGCGAGTATAGATCGGTGGCAGTCGCCGCCAAAAGGTCGACCTTCGGTCACCGCGCGCACGGCGTCAAGGCGAATCCTCGTCGGGTCGGGTGCGGATCGCGTCGGCCGGCTCGAAGTCTAGCCGAACGAGGTTGCAGGTCGATGACGGCGCGTTGGATGATTCGGGGGATACTAGGTCTGTCGGCGTACACGGGGAGCGTGGTCGAGGGTGGATTGTGCTAGGCTGCGCGTTTTTGCCCGGCGCGCCATTTGCTGGCGGTCCACGCGATAGCGTCGCGCCGATGTTATTCGTCATGAGTGCGGAAGAGTCCGTTGAAGAGAGTCCGATGAAGGTCGTTCACGTCAAGAACCCCGAAACCCGCGAGGCGTGCCTCGCCAAGCTGTGCGCCAGTGTCTACGGGCAGAACGCGGGCCTGGCCCCGCTGGTGACGTTCGCCGGTACGCTGGGCGTGTTGTTCGAGCAGGACGCTGCCCGGCTCTTCGCGCTGACCGAAGATGACGGCACCATTCTCTGCCTGGCGCTGATTTCTTCCGATGTCGACGGCGGGACCATGGAAGTAGGCATGCTGTCGACGCCGGAGGGGAAAGGCAACACCCGGCATAGCCGGCAACTGGTCAAGACCCTGGCGGAAAAGGCGCCGCTGCGTGTGACGGCCGGCGACGAGGCGGGAGAAGCATTCTTCCGGCGTTGCGGTATCGAGCGCTGGGTCGATGGTGAAGGCGGCCTGCGTATCGGTCTCGGGCCGCTGCATCCGGCGCCGGTGAAAGGGGCGCTGCCCGACATGGTGCGCTTCAACGGTGACGGCATCGTGCGGACCTTCAAGCAGCAGCCGAAGACCTTCGAGGAGTACAAGACGCGCTTCGTCGCTGCCCTGGAACGTTACCCGAATAGTTTGTAAAGCCGGCTTCGACCAATGTCTGACGGCACACGGCGCGTGCCGTCCCTGACTTGACCCGCCTCGGGAATGGCGCTTGGATGTCAGGCCGAGAGTCATCACCCAACAAGGAAACGTCATGGCCAAGCGTATTCAGTTCGCCCGCACCGGCGGCCCGGAGGTTCTCGAAACCGTCGAATTCGAACCCGTTGCCCCCAAGGCGGGAGAGGTCAGGGTCAAGAACCACGCCATCGGACTCAACTTCATCGATATCTACTTCCGCACCGGTCTCTATCCGGCTCCCTCCATGCCATCCGGCCTGGGCACCGAAGGGGCCGGGGTGGTGGACGCGGTCGGCGAAGGCGTGACCCACCTCGAAGAAGGGGATCGCGTCGCCTACGCCCAGGGGCCGCTCGGCTCCTATTCGGAATATCACGTGCTGCCGGCGGACAAGGTCGTCCAGTTGCCGGAGAGTATCTCCTTCGAGACCGCCGCGGCTGCCATGCTCAAGGGCCTGACCACCCAGTATCTGCTGCGCCAGACGTTTCCGCTGGAAGGGGGCGAAACCATCCTCTTCCACGCCGCCGCTGGCGGGGTGGGGTCGATCGCCTGCCAGTGGGCCAACGCCCTGGGCGTCAAGGTGATCGGTACCGTCGGTTCCGCCGAAAAGGCCGAACTGGCCAAGAAGAATGGCGCCTGGGCAACGATCAACTACCGCGAGGAAGACGTGGTCGAGCGCGTACGCGAGCTGACCGGCGGCGCGATGGTGCCGGTGGTCTATGACTCCGTCGGCAAGGATACCTGGATGACCTCGCTGGACTGCCTGGCGCCGCGCGGCTTGATGGTCAGCTTCGGCAACGCTTCCGGCGCGGTCGAAGGTGTCAACGTGGGCATTCTCAACCAGAAGGGCTCGCTCTATCTGACGCGCCCCAGCCTCAACGGTTACGCCGATACGCGGGAGCGCTTCGAGGAGATGTGTCTCGATCTGTTCGACATGCTCGAGAGCGGCAAGGTCAAGATCGATGTCGCCCAGCGCTTCAAGCTGGAAGAGGCCGGCAAGGCGCAGGAGGCGCTGGCGTCACGCCAGACGACGGGATCCACGATTCTGATCCCCTGAGCCATCGCTGCCAATGCAGAGGCCGGGGTCGCCCAAACGGGCGACGCCGGCCTTTTGGTTCCCTGATCGAGCGACGGTCGCGACGTGGGCGACTCTGCCATCGCGTTCACTTTATTTGGCCGCTTTCGTGAGTCGATCAGCGATTGTCGTTGTCGTAGTACGACGATGGCGCCCGCATTCCGCCAGTTTCTCCGCGGGGCGTCGAGGCCAGATGATCCATGCCAGGTCAATCACGATGACATTCGATATCACCGACGACAGGCTCTCGCCGGCAAGGCCGGCATCCTCTCGAGAGCGCCGCGTTCGCAAGACGCTGTTCGCCGCTGCCATCGCATCGGTTCTGCTGGCGGGCTGTGCGTCGCCCTATCACCCGCAGGGCTGGGAAGCGACTTCGTCACCGCCGCCGGTGGCCGCGACCGGCAAATCCGGCAGCAAGCCCGGCAAGAAGGAGTCCGCCAGGAGAGACGCCAGCGTCAAGCGCAAGGCCGCCGACACGCGGGCCAGCGCGTCGCCGATGGGCAGGCCGCGCCGGGGCGAGGCGACCTACTATGCCTCCTACTTCGAAGGGCGACCGACCGCCAGTGGCGAACCCTACGACAGCCAGGCGATGACGGCGGCGCACAAGACCTTGCCGTTCGGGACCAAGGTAAAGGTGACTGCGCTGGATTCCGGCGAGACGGCTGTGGTGCGTATCAACGATCGTGGCCCGTTCGTCGACGGTCGCATTATCGATCTTTCCCGGAAAGCGGCGGAGCAGCTCGGCATGGTTCACGAGGGTGCCGCCGAAGTGCAGCTGCAGGTGTTGGGGCAGTAGATCGTAATCCGCCATCAGCGTCCGTCTCGGACCATTAAGCGGGGGTTCTGTTTGATAAACAGCTTTTTGCCAAGGCAATTCTCCCCTGCGAGGCAAGCTTACAACTGTCGAAACCTTACCTATCCTATCGCGCATGATGACGAGGGGGCTTAACGCTCGCCCCCTCGCCGCTCCCCCTCTTTTCGCGCCACAAGACCGTGAAACCCTGGCCGATCAATCGCTGCGCTTAGGGTCGGCATGCAAGGACATCCCTGTCCCGGCATGCCTCTTGCGACATCCATGTCGCAAGACCCAGCTTGGCGATTATCGTCCAGTACGGTCTTGAGAGGCGCTTGGGGTGGCTCTGGCGAAGCTCGAATGCTTTTTCATCAAGCAGAGACTCCCCTCGACAAGCAGAAGCCCCGCTCGATGAGCGGGGTCTCTGTGGTCTGGCGGGGGTCAGGCAACGGTTTCGTCGGTCTGGCGGCTGGCGCTTTCGCTGCTCTGCCGCATCGCGAAGGCGTCGAAGGCGAAGTCGTCCACCGTCAGCATGTCCAGCACTTCGGCTTCATGCGCGCGCATGAACGCGGCGTCTTCGTCGTTCAGCAGCCCGGTTTCGTGGGCCGCGTCGATCCACTGTTCGGGGTGCAGCGCGACCTCGGGCAGGGCTTTCTTGACTCGCGCCTTGTTGAGCGTGCGATAGATCGCCTCGGCGCGCTCGGCGTTGGCCAGCAGCGCGTTGTAGCGTGCCAGCGGGTTGTCCTTCTGTCCTTCCTCCCAGGTATCCCAGGTATTGCGCGTCAGCTTGTGGCGCAGCGCGCTGTCGGTAGAGATCGCTCTGGCAATCTCGCGGGTCAGCGTATCCTGCGGCTTGTGCCAGCGACGCCCCAGCGGTTGCGTGACGAACGACAACGTATTGGCCAGCGCCCGGTTGGGCAGGTTGTCGAACAGGTCGATCAGCGCCTGCTCGGCACGATTCAGCAGCAGCCGGCAGCTGTAGTGGAATAGCGCGGCTTCGTTGTCGACGCGATCGGTTTCGTGCCACTGCTTGAGCACCATCGACATCAGATAGAGGTTCGACAGCACGTCGCCGAGACGCGCGGAAATCATCTCGCGCTGCTTGAGCTTGGAGCCGAGGCTGGCCATCGCCGCATCCGCGCACAGGCTGAAGGCGGAAGAGAGCCGGGCGGCGTCCTGCGCGTAGGGCGCGGCAATCGCGTCGAAGGGCACCTTGGACCGGCCCAGACCGAGCGCCTGAGTGAAGGCGCGCGCGCCGTTGCCGAAGATCAGCCCGATATGGCGGAAGAACAGCCGATCGAAGGCCTCGAAGTCGTCGGCATCCTTGGCCGCCAGTTCCTTGAGCACGTAGGGATGACAGCGGATCGCGCCCTGACCGAAGATCATCAGGTTGCGGGTCATGATGTTGGCACCTTCGACGGTGATCGAGACCGGGTTGGCGCTGTAGCCGACGCCGAGATAGTTGCGCGGGCCGAGCGTCACCGTGCGGCCACCGTGAACGTCCATGGCATCGGCCAGCACGTCGCGCTGGAACTCGGTCAGCTGGCTCTTGAGAATCGCCGACGGCACCGCCGGCTTGACGCCGTGGTCGATGGTGTTGGCGGTCTGCATGACCGCCGCCTGGGAGATGTAGGCCTTGGCGGCGATGCGCGCCAGCGGCTCCTGCACGCCTTCCATGTCCGCCACGGCGATGTTGAACTGGCGACGAATCCGCGTGAAACCGCCGCTCCAGCCCACCGCGTAACGGCCGATACCCGCGGCGCCGGAGGGCAGAGTGATGCAGCGGCCCACCGAGAGACACTCGACCAGCATGCGCCAGCCCTGGCCGGCCATGTCGAGCCCGCCGATCAGATAGTCCAGCGGGATGAACACGTCCTTGCCGCGAATCGGGCCGTTCATGAACGGGCTGCCGATGGGATGGTGGCGACGACCGATCTGCAGGCCTTCCGTCTCGCGGGGAATCAGCGCGCAGGAGATGCCGATATCGCTCTCGCCGCGCTCCAGCAGGTTGTCCGGGTCGAACATGCGAAACGCGAGACCGACCACCGTGGCGATCGGGGCCAGCGTGATCCAGCGTTTCTCGAAGGTCAGCTTCAGGCCCAGCACCTCTTCGCCATCGTGCATGCCGCGGCAGACGATGCCGACGTCCGGGATCGAGGTGGCATCGCTGCCGGCGCGTGGCCCGGTCAGCGCGAAGCAAGGGACGTCACGGCCATCGGCGAGGCGCGGCAGGTAGTGATTCTTCTGTGCTTCGGTGCCGTATTTCAGCAGCAGCTCACCGGGGCCGAGCGAGTTGGGCACGCCGACCGTGCTCATCAGGGTTTCGTTGAAGGCGAGCTTCTGCAGCACGGCGGATTGCGCCTTGGCCGAGAACTCGAGACCGCCGTAGGCCTTGGGAATGATCATGCCGAAGAAGCGTTCCTTCTTCAGATAATCCCACAGCGCTTCCGGCATGTCGGCACGCTCGCGGGCGATTTCCCACGCGTTGCACATCCCGGCGGCCACGGAGCACTGGTTGTCGATGAACGCCTGCTCCTCTTCGCTCAGGCCGGCATTGTTGAAGTCGAGCAGCTTCTGCCAGTCGGGGCGGCCGCTGAACAGCTCGCCATCCCAGGCGACGGTGCCGGCATCCAGCGCGACGCGTTCGGTTTCGGAAACGCGCGGCGCGATCTTCTTGAACAGCGAGAACAGGCGCGGCGACAGCCACAGGCGGCGGATCGGCTTGAGGCCACAGGCGGCGACGCCGATCGCCGCGATCAGCAGCAGCGTGCCGATGACGCCGGCACCCAGCGCCAGCCCGACGAGTCCCAGCACGGCAAGCACGGCGATTGCCGCGAGCGCGCCGGCTTCGCGACGCATGACGACCAGACAGCCGATGACGGCGAGGACGATGAGCAGCAGTGTGATCATGACGAGCTCCGAGAGGGAAAACGAAATTCAGACGAGCGTTTGAATTTGGTTTTCAGACTAGCCGATCCCGTGACGGCTGACTAGAGCCGCCGGGATCATCCTTTGGGACTATTGGTGACGAGCGACGAGCGACGAGCGACGAGCGACGAGCGACGAGCGACGAGCGACGAGCGCTCACGCTTCGCGGGTCTGTGTCGACTCTATGTGCCGCGGTCGCAGCCGACGGTGGAGCCGGTCGAGATAGAGATAGACCACCGGCGTGGTATAGAGCGTGAGGATCTGGCTGACGATCAGCCCGCCGATGATGGTGATGCCCAGTGGCGCCCGCAGGCCGGCGTTCTCGTCGGTGCCGAGCAGCAGCGGCAGCGCGCCGAGCAGTGCCGCCAGCGTGGTCATCATGATCGGCCGGAAACGCACCAGCGCGGCATGGCGAATCGCGTCCTGCGGCGTCATGCCCTGGTCGCGCTCGCAGACGACCGCGAAGTCGACCAGCATGATCGCGTTCTTCTTGACCACGCCGATCAGCAGGATGATGCCGATCAACGCGATCAGAGTGAAGGGCGTGTCCAGCGCCATCAGCGCTAGTAGCGCACCCACCCCGGCGGAAGGCAGCGTCGACAGAATCGTCAGCGGATGAATATAGCTCTCGTAGAGAATTCCCAGCACCAGATAGACCGTGACCAGCGCGGCCAGGATCAGCCACGGCATCGCCTCGATACCGCTCTGGAAGGTGCCGGCGCTGCCCTCGAAATCGACCTGGACGTCGGTAGGAAGGTGAAGCGCGTCGACGGCCTGGCGAATACGTGTCGTGGCGTCGCCCAGCGAAATGCCATCTTCCAGATTGAACGAGATCGTCGAGGCGGCGAACTGTCCCTGATGATTGACGCTGACTGGCGTCGTGCTGCGCTCCACGTGGCTGAACGCCGAGATCGGGATCATCTCGCCGTCGGTCCCGCTGACGTAGAGATCGCCGATCGCGTCCGGCGCCTGGCGATAGGGCGCAGCCACCTCCATCACCACGTAGCGCTGCTCGTCGGCATCAAAGAGGCTCACAACCTTGCTCTGGGCGAAGGCGTTGCCCAGCGCGGTATCGATGGTGCGCATGTCGACGCCGAGACGCGAGGCGGTCTCCCGGTCGACGACCAGCTTGGCAGCCAGGCCTTCGCCACGGCTGTCGCTGTCGATGCCGGTAATGCCGTCGACCTGCTGCATCGCCTGCCGGACCTTGCCGGCCCAGTCGCCGAGCAGATCGAGATCGTCGCTCTTGAGCGTGATCTCGTACTGTGACGCGCTGCTGGAACGGCCGCCGATGCGAATGTCCTGCAGCGGAAACATGAACGTGCTGACCCCGGTCAGGCCCTGAAGACTTGCTGTCAGGCGATTGCCGATGGCCTGCGTCGAGCCCTGACGCTCGGCTTTCAGAGTGATGAAAAGCGTTGCCGAGGAGCCGCCACGTCCCGGGCCGCCGCTGCCCATGAAGCCCAGCACGCTCTCCACCGCCGGGTCGGCCTGCAGCCGCTCGCGAACCTGGCCGAGCTTGTCCGAGACGGCCTCGAACGACAGCGCCTGGTCGCCGCGCATGGTGCCGAGCAGGCGGCCGGTATCCTGGTCGGGGATAAAACCCTTGTCGACGACGGTATACAGGTAGCCGTTGAGGACGATCACGGCGACCAGCGAGAGCAGCGTCAGCCGGCGATGCTTGAGAGCGACATCCAGCGACCTGGCGTAGCCGCGCACGAACGCATTGCCGGTCGCGGTCAGGGCTCTCTCCCATCCGGGTTGGCGCTGACGCTCGGGATGCGGCTTGAGCCAGCGCGCGCAGAGCATCGGTGTCAGCGTCAGCGACACCAGCAGCGAGACGCCGATGGCCAGCGACAAGGTCACCGCGAACTCGTGGAACATCCGGCCGATGAAGCCGCCGAGCAGCAGCAGCGGAATGAACACCGCCACCAGCGAGACGCTCATCGCTGTCACCGTGAAGCCCACCTCCCTGGCGCCCAGCAGCGCGGCCTGGAAAGGCTTCACCCCCTGCTCGATATGCCGCGCAATGTTCTCGACCACGACGATGGCATCGTCGACCAGAAAGCCGATCGACACGATCAGTGCCATCAGCGACAGCGTATCGAGGGAGAAGCCGAAGGCCCACATCATGGCGAAGGTGCCGACCAGCGACACCGGAATCGCGACGCTGGGAATGATGGTGGCGCGAGCGTTGCGCAGGAACACGAACACCACTAGCACCACCAGGACCACCGCCAGCAGAAGCGTCAGCTGGGTTTCATGCAGCGAGGCCTGGATGCCAGGCGCGCGGTCGAGCTGCACGCTGAGATTGATGTTCTGCGGCAGCAGGCTGCGGATTTCGTCCATTCGCTCCCTGACGCCGGCGATGGTGTCGATGATGTTGGCCCCGCTGGCGCTGCTGATCACCAGCAGCACGGCGGGCAGATCGTTCTGGAAGCCGACGTTGTAGCGGTCTTCCACGCCATCGGTGATGGTGGCCACGTCGCCCAGGCGCATCTGCGAGCCGTCGTCGCGGGCGATCACGATCTGGCTGTAGTCGCTCGCTTTCAGCAACTGGGAGTCGGTCTGCACTTCCCAGCGATGTTCGACGGTCTGCACGAAGCCGGTGGGAGATTGGGTCGTCGCTGCCCTCAGCGCGCCGGCCACCGCGTCGAGCGTGATGCCGGCATGGTTGAGCTTGCGCGGATCGAGTGAGACGCGTACTGCCGGTGACGAGCTGCCGCCGACGTTGACGTCGCCGACCCCCGGCACCTGAGCGATGGGCGGCGCGATCTTGCTGTCGGCGAGACGATAGAGCTCGCTGGTGGGCAGCGAGTCGGAGGTCAGCGAGAGGATCATCACCGGCGCCGACGCCGGGTTGAGTTTGCGATACTGGGGCCGGCTGGTCATGGCGCTGGGCAGCAGCGGCTGGGCGTCGTTGATCGCGGCCTGGACTTCCTGCGCCGCGACGTTGATGTCCTTATCGAGATCGAACTGGATGATCACGCTGGTGGAGCTATCCGAACTCGACGAGGTCATCTGGGTGATACCGGGGATGCGGCCCAGCGAACGCTCCAGCGGTGTTGCCACCGTCGAGGCCATGGTTTCCGGATTGGCGCCGCTCAGGCTCGCCGATACCAGGATGGTCGGGAACGACACGTTGGGCAGCGGGGCCACCGGAAGGCGCTCGTAGGCGAGCGAGCCCAGCAGTACGATGGCCAATGCCAGCAGAATCGTTGCCACCGGCCGACGAACGAAAGGTGACGACAGACTCACGATGTGACCTCGATGCCGCTCTCGTTTTCAGCGTGCCGCCAGCGCGAAGCGAGACGGTCGAAGAACAGGTAAATCACCGGTGTGGTGAACAGTGTCAGCAACTGGCTGAACAACAGCCCGCCGACCATGGTGATGCCCAGCGGCTGACGAAGCTCGGCACCGTAGCCGCTGGCGAACATGAGCGGTAGCGCGCCGAGCAGTGCCGCGCAGGTGGTCATCATGATCGGCCGGAAACGCAGCAGCGCGGCGGTGTGAATCGCCTTCTCCGCCGACATGCCGCGCTCGCGCTGCGCCTCCAGCGCGAAGTCGATCATCATGATGGCGTTCTTCTTGACGATGCCGATCAGCAGGATGATGCCGATGATTGCTACCAGCCCCAGCGAGTAGCCGCTGATCTGGAGCGCCAGCAGGGCGCCGATGGCGGCGGAGGGCAGCGTCGACAGGATCGTCAGCGGGTGGATATAGCTCTCGTAGAGAATCCCCAGCACGATGTACATGGTGACGATGGCGGCCAGGATCAGCCACAGGGTATCGCTGGTGGACTGGGTATAGGCCAGCGCTGAACCGCGGTAGTCCAGCGAGGTCTGGCCGCTCAGCGTCTGGGCCGCCGCCTGGTCGACCGCCTCGAAGGCGTCCGACAGCGAGTAGCCGTCGGCGACGGCGAACGACATCAATACCGAGGGGAACTGGTTCTGACGCTGCAACGAGAGCGGCGTGGTGCGCTCGGCCAGGGTCACCAGTGTCGATAGCGGTATCAGCTCATCGTCGTCGTTGGTGACGTAGAGGCGTGATAGCGCTTGCGGACCTTCGCTGTCGGTCGTGTTGGCGGCGAGCACGACGCGATACTGGCTGGCCTGGGTGAAGATGGTCGAGATCAGGCGCTGGCCGAAGGCGTCGTAGAGCGCATCGTCGATATCGGCGACGCTGATGCCGAGCTGGCCGGCACGAGCGCGGTCGATGATGACCTCGAGCTTGCGCCCGGCGTTCTGGACATCGCTGCTGACGTTGGCGATGGCCGGCGATTGTTCCAGCGCCGCGAGCAGTCTGGCGGCATCGTCGTTCAGCACCTCGCGGTCGCCCTGGGTCAGCGCGAACTGATACGGGTAGCGGCTGATGGTGTCTTCCAGCGTCAGATCCTGCACCGGCTGCAGGGCGAGCGACAGGCCGGGGACGTCCTGGCTTTCGCTGCGTAGCCGTGCCAGCACGCTATCCATGTCGTCGCGCTCGTCCAGCGGCTTGAGATTGATCGAGAGGCGCCCGCCGTTGAGCGTAGTGTTGGTGCCGTCGATACCTACGCTGGAGGAGAGGCTTTCGACCGCGGGATCCTGGAGCAGGCGGTCGACCAGCTGTTGCTGGCGCGCCGACATCGCCTCGAACGACGTCGATTGCGTGGCGGTGGTGATGCCGCGAATGACGCCGGTATCCTGCACCGGGAACAGCCCCTTGGGCGTGGCGAGGAACAGCAGGGCGGTGACGCCCAGTGTGGCGACCGCGACCAGCAGCGTCAGCGTCTGGTGACCTAGAATCCAGTCCAGAGCATGCTCGTAGCCCCGTGTCAGGCGGCCGAACAGGCCCTGGCGATTGCGGACCATGGCCTCGTCGTCTGACGCCTCTTCGCCGTTCCCGGCGGCTTCGGGACGATGTTTCAGCCAGCGCGCGCACAGCATCGGCGTCAGCGTCAGCGAGACGAAGGCGGAGATCAGGATCGAGATCGCCAGGGTCAGTGCGAATTCGCGGAACAGCACGCCGACCACGCCACTCATGAACACCAGCGGTATCAGCACTGCCAGCAGCGAGATCGTCAGCGAGAGAATGGTGAAGGCGATCTGTCGGGAGCCCTTGAGCGCCGCCGCCAGCGGCTTCTCGCCCTTCTCGATGTAGCGGGTGATGTTCTCCAGCACCACGATGGCGTCATCGATGACGAAGCCGGTGGCGATGGTCAGTGCCATCAGGGTCAGGTTGTTGAGGCTGAACCCCGCCAGGTACATTGCGCCGAAGGTGCCGACCAGCGACAGCGGCACCGCCAGGCTGGGGATCAGCGTGGCCGGGATGTTGCGCAGAAACAGGAAGGTCACCATCACCACCAGCCCGATGGCGAGGATCAACTCGAACTGCACGTCCTCCACCGCGGCACGAATGGTGGTGGTACGGTCGGTGAGTATGTCGACGTCGACATTGGCCGGCAGGGTGTTCTCCAGCGCCGGCAGGCTCTGCTTGATCGCGTCGGCGACGCCGACCACGTTGGCGCCGGGCTGGCGCAGCACGTCGATGAGGATGGCGCCTTCGCGGTTGGCCCAGGCCGAGAGATAGGCGTTCTCGGCGCCATCCTCGACACTGGCCACGTCCGATAATCGCAGCACCGAGCCGTCGTCGGCCTTGAGAATCAGGTCGCGATAACCGCTCGCCGACAGCAACTGGTCGTTGGCATCGATGCTGTAGGCGCGGTAGGGGCCGTACAGCGTGCCCTTGGCCTGATTGACGTTGGCGGCATCGACGGCACTGCGTACCGCCGCAAGGTCGAGCCCGTAGGCCGCGAGCTGGCGCGAATCGACGGTAATCCGCACGGCCGGCTGGTGGCCGCCGGCCAGCTTGACCTGGCCCACGCCGCTGATCTGGGCGATCTTCTGCGCCATGCGCGTGTCGACCAGATCGTAGACCTGGGTCAGTGGCAGGGTGTCCGAACTGACGGCCAGCGTCATGATCGGCGTGTCCGCCGGGTTGACCTTGCTGTAGCTGGGCGGGCGGGGCAGGTCGTCCGGCAGCAGCGTCTCGGCCTGGCTCAACGCTGCCTGCACCTCCTGCTCGGCGACGCCCAGGTCGGAATCGAGCGAGAACCGCAGCGTGATCAGCGAGGCGCCGCCGGTACTGGTCGAACTCATGTCCTCCAGCCCCGAGATTTCGCCGAGCTCGTCCTCCAGTGGCGAGGTGACGTGGGAGAGCATCACGTCCGGGCCGGCGCCGGGATAGAGCGTGGTGACCTGGATCGTTGGGAATTCCACCTCCGGCAGCGACGAGATCGTCAGCAGCCGATAGGAGAGGGCTCCCGCGATCAGGATCGCCAGCATCACCAGTGACGTGGCGACCGGACGCAGGATGAACAGACGGGACGGGTTCATGACGCGCTGCCGTCACCGCCGGCCCGGCCCGCGGCGTCAGCGTTGATCTGATCCGACGCGTCAGCGTCGGTGGCGTTCGTTACCTCGTCGCTCGATTCCCCCGGCAGGGCATCGCTGACCACGCGCACCTTGGCGCCCTCGCGCAGGCTGTCGACGCCGTCCACCACCACCCGTTCTCCGGCCTCGATGCCGGACGAGAGTGCGCTCTGAGAGTTCTGGGTCGCGACCAGCGTCACCGCGCGGCGGGTGACGGTATCGTCGTCCTTGACCACGTAGACGTAGTTGCCGTCCTGGCCGGTCTGTACCGCCGGTTCCGGCACGATGACCTGATCGCGCAGGATCTGCGAAACCAGGCTGACATCGACGTAGGCGTTGGGATAGAGGCCGCCTACCGGATTGTCGAAGGTGGCGCGCAGCCGAATCGTGCCGGTGGCGCTGTTGATGTTGCTGTCGATGCTGCTCAACTGGCCCGAGTAGGTTTCGCCATCGGTGCCGGTTACGCTCACCGCTGGATGATCGCCGGCGGCCAAGCGCCCACGGACCGTGTCGACATAGCGGCTGGGCAGCGAAAAGATCACCGAGATCGGGTCGAGCTGGGTGATGGTGACGATGGGCTCGTCGTCGCCGAGCTGGATGATGTTGCCGGGGTCGACGTTACGAATCCCCACCACGCCGGTAATCGGCGCTACGATATCGGTGTAGTCGAGCTGGACCTGAGCGCTCTGGACGCTGGCCTGGTCGCTGGCGACGGTGCCCTCGTACTGACGTACCAGCTGGCGCTGCTGTTCCAGCTCCTGCTGCGACACATAGTTGGAGCCGATGAGCTTCTCGTAGCGGGCCAGATCCTCGCGGGCGGAGGCTAGCTGGGCCTGGTCCTGGGCGAGCTGGCCCTTGGCCTGATCCAGCTGCGCCTGATAGTCGCGTGGGTCGACCTGCGCAAGCTGCTGCCCTTTCTGGACCGTCTCGCCTTCCTCGAAATTCACCGACAGCAGCTCGCCTTCGACGCGGGGCCGCACGGCGACGCTTTGAAGCGGGCGTACCGTTCCCAGCGCGGTCAGTTCGATCGGCAGATCGCCCCGGCTGGCGGCCACGGCGGAAATGGCAGTCGTCATCGCGCCGCGCCCACCGGCTTGCCCGGCGTTGCCATCGGGTGCTTGCGAGTCTTCGCCTCGGCCGAACACGTAATAGGCAACGGCGGCCACGATGATCACCAGCAACAGCAGCCACAGCCAGCGTAGCGGTCGACGATTCTGAGGCGACGAAGAGGAAGAGGGCATAACGGGCAACGGTCCTTGTACTGGCTTTATGACGAACTCACGACAGGGGCGGGGCTAGCGTAAAGACGAACCCAGTGTAACGGAACACTGTTCGAACAATGCGCAATTAGCGCGCAAATCATCTTCGCGGACAAAAATCGTCTATGCGGACAAAAATCATCTCTGTGGAGAAGAATCGTTCCGCGGATCGCGGATAAGAGAGCGAACGTTGCATCAGTCGTTTTCGAAGCGCAACCGCCATGGATGGCGCCGAGGACGGTGCGCGGCCAGGGCAGTGCGGGGCAGGCAGAGAGCGTGGGGAAAGGGCGTCTCAGTGCGGCAATGGCGGTCGGGCGGGCGCGTGTCGCGGGGATGGTTGTCGGTCAGGGGCGCGTCGGCGCCCCGTGATGTCGTCAGGCGCTTTTGGCCGGGGTCTGGCGTGCCGGCGCGCCGTTGGCCACGTAGTAGGGTGCGTCGGAGCGCGGCAGCGGTTCGCGGTTCCGCACCCGGTCGGCGAGTTTCTCGGCGATCATGATGGTGGTGGCGTTGAGGTTGCCGGTCACGATCTGGGGCATGATCGAGGCGTCGATGACGCGCAGGCTTTCGATACCGTGGACACGGCCTTCATGGTCGACCACCGCATCCTCGCCGGTGCCCATGCGACAGGTGCCACAGGGGTGGTAGGCGGTCTCGGCGTGCTCGCGCACGAAAGCGTCGAGCTGCTCATCGGACTGCACCTCCGGCCCCGGCGAAATCTCCCGGCCGCGATAGGCATCCATCGCCGGCTGGGCGATGATCTCGCGGGTCAGGCGGATCGCGGCGCGGAACTCTTCCCAGTCGCGCTGGGTAGACATGTAGTTGAACAGGATGCTGGGCGCGCTGCGCGGGTTCCTGTCCCGCAGCTGGACGCGCCCGCGGCTTTCGGAGCGCATCGAGCCGACGTGGGCCTGGAAGCCGTGCGCCTGGACCGCGCTCTTGCCGTTGTAGCTGATCGCGATCGGCAGGAAGTGATACTGCAGATTGGGCCACTCCTCGCTGTCGCCGGTGCGGATGAAGCCGCCGGCCTCGAACTGGTTGCTGGCGCCGACGCCCTTGCCCAGCAACATCCACTCCGCGCCGATCTTCGGCTGGTTGTACCACTTGAGCGCCGGATAGAGCGATACCGGCTCCTTGCACTCGTACTGGATGTACATCTCCAGGTGGTCCTGCAGGTTCTCGCCAACGCCCTTGAGCGGATGCACGACGGGAATGCCCAGCTTCTCCAGCAGCGCCGGATTGCCCACGCCCGATCGCTGAAGAATCTGCGGCGAGGCGATCGCGCCGCCGCACAGCAGCACTTCGCGACGCGCCAGCGCTTGGCGCGGCTGGCTCTTGTGAAGATAGTTCACGCCGATGGCGCGCTGATCCTCGAACAGGATGCGATCGGTCGTGGCGTGGGTGACGATGGTCAGGTTCTCGCGCCGCTTGGCGATATCCAGGTAGCCGCGAGCGGTCGAAGAACGCCGGCCGTTGGGCGTCGTCGACCGATCCATGGGGCCGAAGCCTTCCTGCTGATAGCCGTTGAGGTCGTCGGTACGCGGATAGCCCGCCTGCACGCCGGCCTCGATGAACGCCTGATAAAGCGGGTTATTGTCTTCCTTGGGCGTGGCAACACTCAGCGGACCGTCGCCGCCGTGATAGTCGTTGGGGCCGATATCGCGGGTTTCCGCCTTGCGGTAATAGGGCAGGCAGTCGCGGTAGGTCCAGTCCTCCAGACTGGGCTGCCTGGCCCAGTTGTCCAGATCCATGGCATTGCCGCGGATATAGCACATGCCGTTGATCAATGACGAGCCACCCAGACCCTTACCGCGACCGCACTCCATGCGACGGTTGTCCATGTGCGGTTCCGGGTCGGTTTCGAACGCCCAGTTGTAGCGCTTGCCCTGCAGCGGGTACGCCAGCGCTGCCGGCATCTGGGTGCGGAAGTCGGCGCGATAGTCCGGCCCGCCGGCTTCCAGCAGCAGCACGCTGACCGCCGGATCCTCGGTCAGGCGTGTGGCGAGCACGTTACCCGCCGAACCGGCACCGATGATGATGTAATCGAATTCCTGAGCCTGTTGCTGCATACACACGCTCCTTCAAGAGAGAAGAGGGGAGAGACAAGAGCGAAGAGACCAAGCGGTCCGAGACAGACGGTCGAATGCGCCGCCCGGGAACGGCGCGAGCGACGATCAGACAAGGCGTCTCCCGGCAAGGGCGCGGAGCTTACTGGGTGCTAAGTGAGCAGCCCGAGCCGGGAGACAACGCCGTATGATCGAGCGCAGCCCGTTATCGGTCAGAAAACCGAGGCGAACGGCCCCATCTCGACCTGCACTGACTTGGTCTGGGTGTAGTGCGCCAGCGTCTCGATGCCGTTCTCGCGGCCGATGCCGGACTGCTTGTAGCCGCCCACCGGCATCTCGGCGGGGGAGTCGCCCCAGGTGTTGATCCAGCAGATGCCGGCCTCGATCCGGTGGATGACCCGGTGAGCGCGGTTGAGCCCTTCGGTGAACAGGCCGGCCGCCAGGCCGTACTCGGTATCGTTGGCGCGGCGAATCACCTCTTCCTCGTCGTCGAAGGAGAGGATCGCCATGATCGGCCCGAAGATCTCCTCGCGGACGATGCGCATCTCGTCCTGGCAGTCGGTATAGACAGTCGGGGCGACCCAGGCGCCGCCGGCAAAATCGCCATCGGTCATGCGGTTGCCGCCCACCAGCAGGCGAGCGCCGTCCTGCTTGGCGGTCTCCAGGTAGCCGGAGACCTTCTCCAGATGCTCGAAGCTGACCAGTGGGCCGAAGTTGGTCTCCGGATTCAGCGGGTCGCCGGCCTTGATGCGGTTGACGCGCTCGACGATCTTGGCTTCGAACGCTTCCTTGACCGCGCTGTGCACGAATACGCGGGTGCCGTTGGTGCAGACCTGACCACTGGAGTAGAAGTTGGCCATCATGGCGCCGTCGGCGGCACGATCGAGATCGGCATCGTCGAAGACGATCAGCGGCGACTTGCCGCCAAGCTCCATGGTGACTTGCTTCAGCGTGGAGCTGGCCGCAGCGGACATGACCTTCTTGCCGGTGCCCACTTCGCCGGTGAAGGTGATCTTGGCCAGGCCCGGATGCTCGGTGAGCATGGCGCCGACACTACCGTCGCCGTGAACGACGTTGAACACGCCGTCCGGCAGGCCGGCTTCGGTGAAGATTTCCGCCAGTTTCATCGCGGTCAACGGCGTCACTTCGCTCGGCTTGAACACCACCGCGTTGCCCGCGGCCAGGGCCGGGGCGGCTTTCCAGCAGGCGATCTGGATCGGGTAGTTCCACGCGCCGATGGCGCCGATGACGCCCAGCGGCTCGCGGCGGGTGTAGACGAACGAGTCTTCGCGCAGCGGGATCTGCGTTCCCTCGATGCTCGGCGCCAGCCCGGCGAAGTACTCCAGCGCGTCCGCTCCGGTCACGATGTCGACGCTGGCCGTCTCGCTGATCGGCTTGCCGGTGTTCAACGTCTCCAGCTCGGCCAGCTCGTCGTTGCGCTCACGCAGCAGGGCGACCGCCTTGTGCAGGATTCGCGCACGCTCCATTCCGGTCATCGCCGCCCACTGGCGCTGGGCGCGCTGGGCGCTGTCGATCGCCTTATCGACATCGGCCGCCGTTGCCTGCTGGACGCTGGCAATGATCTCGCCATTCGCCGGATTGACGGCGTCGAAGGTTTCGTTGCCACTGGCCGGCGTGTGGCGACCGTCGATGTAAAGTGTCTGCGTTTCGAGTCGTGCCATGATGACTCTCCCTTCGGATGGCGAATGAAATAGCGTTGCTGAGGGGCGCCGCTTCAAGCGTAGTCGTTGGCGCGCGTCCGGGTGTGCCTTGCGGCGTCGAGCTGCACCCGAACGTAGTCGTAGGCCAGTTGACGGGCGCGCTCCACGTTGAGTCCTTCCTGCGCCAGGGCGCCGCGCAGCCACAGGCCGTCGATCAGCGCCGCCAGGCCTCGTGCGGCATCTCTCGCTTCCTGCTTGGGCAGCACGCGTCGGAACTGGCAGCTCAGGTTGGAGTAGAGCCGGCGATCGTTGACGCGCTGCAGCCGCTGAAGCGGGCGGTGATGCATGCTGCTGGCCCAGAACGCCAGCCAGGTCTTCATGACCGAGCGGCTGGTCTGGCTGCGATCGAAGTTGCCGTCGATGATGGCGCGCAGATGGGCTTCCGGGGGCGCATTGCCCAGCGCCGTGCGGCGCTCCAGCACCGCCGTGCCCAGATCGCTCAGCACGTGGCGCATGGTGGCTTCCAGCAGCCCGTCCTTGCCGGCGAAGTAGTGGCTGATGATGCCGGTAGAGACGCCCGCGCGCTTGGCGATGCGCGCGATGGTGGCGTCGGCCAGCCCTAGCTCGTCGATTGCTTCCAGCGTTGCCTGAATCAATTGTCGGCGACGAATGGGCTGCATACCCAGTTTCGGCACGGCGCTCCTCCTGAATCGGGGCTGAGGGGATGAAAGTCTGCGAGTCGCCCGCTTCAGGCGTCGTCCGAAGGCGGCTCGAACAGGGCGCTGAACAACCTAGCGCCCATCCATTCCGCGCTCATCAACTTCGCTTTCATCCTCAGCGAGCCACCATTATGGGAATTTTTTATTGAACGGTCAATCAATAAAAACTAGTGTATTGTGCCATCGAATGAAAAATTCGGCATTCGATAAGCAGTAATTATTGATAACCTACAAGACGATCAGGGAGTGCAAGCATGAAATACTCGACCATCCTCTGGACCCTGGCCGGCGCCGGCCTGGCGGCAGTACCGATGGCGCAGGCACAGGCGCAGGAACCCGAAAGCTGCCAGACGGTCCGCTTTGCCGAGGTGGGCTGGACCGATATTCAGGCAACCACTGCACTGGCCAGCGTCGTGCTCGAAGGGCTCGGCTATGAAGCGACTTCCGATACCGTCTCCGTGCCAGTGGCCTATGCGGGCATGAAGAACGGCGACTTCGACGTCTTCCTGGGTAACTGGATGCCGTCGATGAAGTCGATCAGCGATCCCTACATCGAGAAAGGTCAGGTCGATCGCCCCCGCCCGAATCTCGAAGGGGCCAAGTACACCCTGGCCGTACCGCAATACATCATCGACGCTGGCGTGACCTCGGTCGCCGACCTGGACGAGCATGCGGACCAGTTCGGCCACAAGCTGTTCGGCATCGAAGCGGGCAACGACGGCAACCTGATCATCCAGCAGATGATCGATGACGATGCGTTCGGCCTGGGCGACTGGGAGCTGGTCGACTCCAGCGAAGCCGGCATGCTGGCCGAGGTCAAGGCGCGCACCCAGAGCGAGGACTGGATGGTATTCCTGGGCTGGGCTCCGCACCCGATGAACACCAACTTCGACATCGGCTACCTGTCCGGCGCGGACGACTACTTCGGCCCGGATTACGGCGGGGCGACCGTCTACACCAATACCCGTGCCGGCTACATCGATGAGTGCGGCAACGTTGGCCAGTTCCTCCAGAATCTGAGCTTCACGCTGGATATGGAGAACGAGGTGATGGGCAGCATCATGGACGACGGCGAAGACGAGAAAGACGCCGCTCGCGCCTGGCTCAAGGCCCATCCCGAAACGCTGGATGGATGGCTCGAAGGCGTGAAGACGGCCGACGGCGAACCGGGCTTGCCGGCAGTCAAGCAGGCGCTGGATATCTGACGACGCCGGGGGCGGCGCGAAAGGAGAGGTGACGCAGAAATTCGCCTCGATTTTCACTGCGGGCTTGTCCTTCGGCGAGCTCGCAGGTATAGTCCGCCCCCGTTGTCACTCGGCAACGTCTGCAGTATGCAAGTGACATCGTTGGCTACGTAGCTCAGCTGGTTAGAGCACATCACTCATAATGATGGGGTCCCCTGTTCGAATCAGGGCGTAGCCACCACCTGCCTTCCCTGACTCGCTTTCCTGGCTTGCGCCAAGACCGTCTTGTCGACTGCATGTCGAGAAGCGCCATTCCAGATTTTTCGTTCTGCGTTCCTCTGTCTCAGGCTGCCTCAGGCTTCCAGTAGCTGGCCGAGTCGGCGCATGAACTCGGCACCTTGCTCGAGCTGATCTTCGCTGATGAATTCATCCGGCTGATGGGCTTGGGCGATGCTTCCCGGTCCGCAGATGATGGCCTCGAGTCCTGCCCGCTGAAACTGACCGGCTTCGGTGGCATAAGCGACCGCTTCCGCTTCGCGCTCTCCCAGAAGCTGCGCGCACAGCGCAATGGCCGTTCGGTTGTCGCTGCCGGCGAGCCCCGGCACGGTATGGGTCAGGGGCGTGGTTTCGATGGCAAAGCGGGGGTCGCGGGCCTTGAGCTTGCTTTCCAATCGTCGGCTGTAAGTCATGAAGCGCTCAAAGACTGCCTCGAAGCCCTCTTCGGGAAGGTGCCGGATTTCCCACTCGAAAGCACACTCGCGGGCCATGATGTTGATTGCGGTGCCGCCATGGATGCGTCCCACATGAAGGCTTGAATGGGCCACATTGAAGGCCGAGTTGGTTCGACCTTCGCGTACGAGTTCCGTCATGATTTCCTCGATCCGTGTCACCAGTCGTGCGGCAACATGGATCGCCGAAATACCCTGGTCCACCTGGCTCGAGTGAGACTCGACGCCATGCACGACCGTTTTCAGCGAGGTAATCCCTTTCTGCTGGGTCACCGGCTGCATCAATGTCGGCTCGCCGACCACCACGACCGCCGGGCGGGGAAGCTCGCCAGCCAGGCGCTCGATCATGCGTGGGGCGCCCAGGCAGCCGATCTCTTCGTCATAGGAGAATGCCAGCCAGATCGGTTTCTTGAGCTTTTGCTCGACCCAGTGCGGCACCTGTGCCAGTGCGCAGGCGATAAAGCCCTTCATGTCGCAGCTGCCGCGTCCATAGAGCTTGTCGTCATGGGCGGTCAGCGTGAATGGATCGGTGGTCCAGGGCTGGCCGTCGACCGGCACTACATCGGTATGGCCGGAGAGCGCCACCCCACCTTCGACCGCCGGCCCGATCCTGGCGATCAGGTTCGATTTGCTGCCGTCATCGTTCTCGACACGCCAGCTCTCGACGCCGTATTCGGCGAGATGCGCTTCGATGAATTCGATCAGTGCAAGATTGGAGTGTCGCGATACGGTATCGAAGCCGACCAGTTTGGCGAGCATATCGGCGGCGCTATGGGACGTCAGGGGCATTATGAATCCTCGTTGTCATTTGTCTCGTTGTCGTTTGTCTCGTTGTCATTTGTCTCGTTGACATGTGTTCCGCTGTCATTGTCGGGCGAGCGGTTACGTCCGGCCAGCGCCGTCAGTTCGGCCATGTAGCGTTCGGCGGCCTCCATGTGGTCGAACATCAAGCGGCCGGCCCGCTCGGCATCGCATTCACGGAAGGCTTCGATCAGTTCCAGATGATAGTCATGACCGTGATAATTGATATCGACCCCAGTCAGAGCTGGATCGAGATGCTGTGCGGCAACCACCTTGAGCAGCAACCCATTCAGGAATTCGACCAGAAAGCGAAGCAACGGGTTAGGCGACGCTGCGGCGAGCAGGTTGTGGAAGTTCAACTCATCTTTTCGTTCCGATACGCCACGTCCATCGCGCCGGTCACTGCAGCAACGCCCGGCGGTGGCGCTTAAGCGCTCCAGAGCGGCCGCGTCGAGCAGTGGTGTCACCTCGCGTGCCAGAGCCGGTTCCAGCAGCTTGCGCAGCGCGTAGATGTCCGGCACCGACAGGTCACGGCTGAAGCAGAAATTCCACAGCAACTCGTTGGCGGTGGCGGCGCTCACTTCGGTGACACTGGCACCACCGCCCGGGCCGCTTTTGACTCGGACCAGGCCTTGGGTCTCGAGCGACTTCAATGCCTCGCGCAGTGTCCACTTGCTGGTCGAAAGGCGAGCGCTCAGGGCGGATTCGCTTTCCAGCCTGGCGCCGGGCGGCAGCTCGCCGGAGAGAATCCGTTCGCGTAGCCCGTCGGCGATCTGGTCCGAACGTTTACGGCTCACGCCGGCCCCCAGCCGATCGCCACCGCAAATGCCAGAATCAGCCAACTGAGCAGGAAGACCTTGACCAGCAATGGGAAGAAGAAGCGCACCCAGCGGTCATATGGCACGCGGGCAATGGCCAACATGGCCAATGTTCCACCGGAGGTCGGTACCACCATATTGGTCAGGCCATCACCGACCTGGAACGCCAGAATCGCGGTTTGCCGGGTCATCCCGATCAAGTCGGACAGAGGAATCATGATCGGCATGGTGGCCATGGCCTGGCCGCTGCCCGAGGGAATGAAAACGTTGATGACCGAATGCACCAGGGTCATGGCGAGCGTTGATGCCAGTACCGGCAGATTGGCCAGCGGTTCTGCCAGGCCGTGGACGATGGTATCGCCGATGCTGCCCTGTTCGAGCAGGACCTGCAGCGCCCGGGCCAGGCCCACCAAAAGTGCGCCGGTTGTCACCGATGCCGTGCCCTCGAAGAAGTATCGATTGATGTCGGCAGGCGAAAGCTTGGCCATGGCGCCAATGGCGATGGTCATGGCCACGAATACACCGGAAATTTCGTTGATATACCACCCGTGGGCGAAGACCCCATAGAGCATGATGGCGAGGCCGATCACGAAGGTGCCGATGACCCGAAGATCCGACGCCGACAGTCGATAGTCGTGGATCGGCTTATCGAGAGAAGCGTCGCGTTCGTCACGCTCGAGCAGCGAGGCACTGGCATCCGCGCGCAGGCGCTTCATGTAGCGGCTGGTGTGATGCGCCAGCAGTGCCAGAGCGCCAAGGCACAGCACGCTTCTCAGCCCGGCGCCCGAGAACATCGGCAATTGCGCAATCTGGTCGGAGACGCCAACGGTATAGACATTGATGGGCGAGGTGGCGAAGCCGATCCCGACACCGCCGAGCGCGATCGCCGTTCCTACCAGCCTGTCACCACCCATGGCGAGCCCCAGCAGGACCGCAAGCGGTATCAAGGCGATATTGTTCTCGTATCCGACTGCGATCCCCAAGGCCCCAAAGACGAACGTCATCAGCCAGATCAGGATGGAAGGGCGCTCAGCACCCAGGCGTTTCACCAGTGTGCCGACCAGGTTTTCCAGTGCACCGGTTGCTTCCATGACCCGGAACAGGCCGCCGCCGATGAATACGATAACGATAATGCTGGCAGCGCCGATCATGCCAAGGGGGATCGCATGGAAGATTTCCAGTACTGACGGCGCCGATTGATCTATCAGGTGGAACGTTCCTGGAACGACGGCGCTTCGGCCATTCACCTCCTGGCGATCATAAGTTCCTGCTGGAATGATCAGCGTCAACACCCAGACGACGCAGAGCAGGCAGAAGATCAAAATGGCAGGATGGGGAATGCGTTGATACCACGGCTTTCGGGTTGTCGCTTGTTGTGCCGTCATGGGCACCTCCTTTGTCGCTATTGTTGTTCATGCGCCTGCTGGTCATGGTCCTCGTGGCGGGTCCAAGACAAGCCGAGTATTTATTATAATAAATAGAAACTATGCGGATCGAAGACCGTTTGTCAACGCAGCCGCTCTGGCCGGTGAATACGCTTCTGGTTTGGCGAGCCGTGATAGTCATCCGGCAAGAAGATTTGCTCTGGGCCATCTGTTTGGCCCCGCAGCGTATTGATTGCGCTGGATAATTCGTTTCCATTCTTTTGAAGATTCCTGCGTATCGGCCTTGACGCAAAAGACTCAGCGCGTATACTACGCCGCGTGCTGAAGGATGGTCCCCGATAGCTCAGTTGGTAGAGCAAATGACTGTTAATCATTGGGTCACAGGTTCGAGTCCTGTTCGGGGAGCCAACATCCAGATCAGCCAGCGGTGAACGACGATCCCCGATAGCTCAGTTGGTAGAGCAAATGACTGTTAATCATTGGGTCACAGGTTCGAGTCCTGTTCGGGGAGCCATCGCTATCATCGTGACGAGAGATCGCTGTATCGATCCCTGATAGCTCAGTTGGTAGAGCAAGCGACTGTTAATCGCTGGGTCGCAGGTTCGAGTCCTGCTCAGGGAGCCAGCTGAACGCTTAGAAAAGACATCCTGCTATGTAATGCCGCCTCTGCACTCATTCCAATCACTGACGGATGAGGTGTAGTCATGCGCGTTTCAGCAACGGTTTGCTCCAAGGGCGGCGTCGGGAAAACCACCACGACGGCCAATCTGGGCGGTCTCCTGGCAGACGCCGGTCTACGGGTCCTGCTCATAGACCTGGACTCCCAGCCAACCCTCTCTTCCTACTATGAGCTGTCCCAGCCTGCCCCTGGTGGGGTGTACGAGCTGCTCGCGACAGAGCTGGTCGACCTCGACCAGATTATCTCGCACACCGCTATTCCCAATCTCGACATCATTGTCTCGAACGACTATCGGAATCAGTTGCAGCAGTTGTTGCTCAACGCCCCGAATGGTCGTTTCCGCCTGATCGATCTGCTCGATCGCTTTGCTGATCGCTATGACGCCATCCTGATCGATACCCAGGGCGCGCGCTCAGTGATTCTCGAGATGGCCGTCATGGCTGCCGATCGGCTGATCTCTCCCATCGTTCCCGAACTGCTAACCGCCCGCGAATTCGTGCGTGGCACTCAGGGCATGCTCAACGAGCTGCGCGAGCTGGCGCGCTATACCCGTTTCGAGGTGCCGCCGGTCTCCATCCTGCTCAACAAGATGACCGACCAACTGCGCGACGCCCGCGATATCGCCGACAGCATTCGCACCATGTATGCCGAGGTCGAAGATCACGGCATCAGCGTTCTCGAGACCCCGCTGGTCAATCTCTCCGCCTATCGTTCGGCTGCGCTGCAGGGCTTGCCCGTCCATCGGGTCGAGCCGCGCAAGCCATACAGCCGCAAGGCACCGGCCTGTGCCGACCAGCTCAAGGCCGTGGCCATCGATCTCTATCCCGAGTGGGCCGATGCCATCCGCGCAGTAGGCGCAGTAGGCGCAGTAGGCGCGGTCACGCCTAACGGCAAATTGGGCATGGGTAAATCGGGGGTCGGTCATGTCCATTGAGGCCGCATCCCCGGCAGACGCAGAGGCCATGGGGCTTCTGCCACCGCATAGCATCGAGGCCGAGCAGTCCACGCTGGGGGCGTTGATGCTCGACAACACAAAGTGGGATGACATCTGCGAAATCGTCGATGCCGGTGCGTTTTATCACTACCCGCATCGGCTGATCTTCAAGGCGATGGAAGCGCTATCCCATAACGAAAAGCCGCTGGACGTGGTGACGCTCTCCGAGGTGTTGGAGCGCGATGGGAATCTAGAGACCTGTGGAGGCTTGTCCTACCTGGCCGAGCTGGCCCGTAACACGCCGTCGGCAACCAACGTGGTCGCCTATGCCGGCATAGTTCGCGAGCATCAGCGTCGCCGGCAGCTGGTCAACATGGGGCGTGATCTCAGTCAGCGGGCGCTGGATGGACAGCAGCTCAGTCAGGCGTTGATCGAAGCCACCGAGCGTCAACTGTTTGAGCTGGCCGAAAATCGGCAGGGCAAGGAAACCGGCATACGTCCAGCGTTGACCGCAGCGATCGATACTATTGATCGTGCCTTCAACGCCAAGGATGGCATTACCGGCACACCCACCGGTTACCAGGACCTCGACGCGCTCACCTGTGGCTGGCAGGCCTCGGACCTGATCGTCATCGCCGGTCGCCCATCGATGGGCAAGACCACGCTGGGGATGAACCTCGTCGAAAATGCGCTGGTTGCCACGGCGGGTCGCACCGAATTGGCCACCGCACCGATCTTCGTCTTCTCGCTCGAGATGCCCGAGGAGCAGTTGATGCTGCGTCTCATGGCCAGCATGGGGCGTCTGGATTTGAGCAAGCTGCGCTCAGGCCAGCTCGATGACGGTGGCTGGGAAAAGCTGACCTCGGCCACGAACCGCATACTCGGCTTCGAGGAACGTCTGTTCGTCGATGACTCCAGCGGCATCTCCGCGACCTCTCTCAAGTCACGCGCCCGCCGGCTGGTGCGCCGCCACGGCAAGCCCGCCCTGATCCTGATCGACTATCTGCAGCTGCTTGAGGAGCCAGGCTCCGAGAACCGCAACAACGAAATCTCTGCGATTTCACGCATCCTCAAGGCCACCGCCAAGGATCTCAACTGCCCGGTGGTGGCGCTCTCGCAGCTCAACCGCACGCTGGAAAACCGGCCCAACAAACGCCCCTGCATGGCCGATCTGCGCGATTCCGGTGCGATCGAGCAGGACGCCGACGTCATCGGCTTCGTCTACCGCGACGAGGTCTATAACCCCGACAACCCTGACAACAAGGGGCTGGCCGAGCTGATCATCGGCAAGCAGCGCAACGGTCCCACCGGCACGGTGCATCTGACGTTCGTGGGCTCGAGCACCCGGTTCGAATCACTGGCGTGGAAACAGTTACAGGAGTCGCGGCCATGAACTGTACAGCTCACGATCTCCAGGATCTTGAAACTCGCCTCGCTGAAAAGCGCGAAGAACTCGCACGGCTTAATCGCGAGTGCAGTGTGCTTCGAGATGAGCGGGAGCGACTGATCCTGTCGCTGGAGGGGCAATTGGATCTGTTTCGTCAGCAGCTTGATCACACCGATCAAGTCATCGGGGAGGTGACCCATGCCTGACGCACTGCCGATTCGCTGCTCGACGCGCGCCCTGAAGCGCGTGGCGCGTTACGCCGTGACTCATGGCTGGAACGTCGAGCGCACCCGAGGTGGCCACGTTCGTTTCATCAAGCCGGGCTGCCCGCCCGTATTCACCGGTTTTTCACCCAGCGACGCGCGTGCCGAGAAGAACGTGCTGGCACGGCTACGCAGGGAACAGCGACATGAGGGGGACGAGGCATGATTCCTGATCGCATCCTTCGCAAGATCGAACGTTGCCTGGCGCTGTCACGATCGGCCAACGAGCACGAGGCCGGAACGGCACTGCGTCAGGCGCAGCATCTGATGGACGAGTATGGCGTCAGCGAGATTGATGTCGCGGCATCGACCATCGACCGAGTGGCCGTTAAGTCGCCGACCGGACGCAAGCCGCCGCGCTGGCTCGATCATCTGGCCAGCCTGGTCAATGCCGCCTTCGGTACCGCCACGGTCTACGAGCCGCGTCCTACGTTCGAGAGCTGGCAGGGCTACTTCGCCTTCCTCGGCGAGGCGAGTCAGGTACACATCGCGGCATATGCCTTCGAGGTCCTCCAGCGTCAGCTGATCAGCGATCGCAAGACATTCCTGAACGGCATGCAAAAACGCGCGAAACGCATCACCAAGATTCGCCGGGCCGATGCCTATGCCCTGGCATGGGTGGCGGGCGCGTTCGAACACATCGTGCCGGTGGAGAAAACCGAGGAGGCCGTCGCGGCGATCGAGCATTTTCAGCAGCGCTTCTATCCCCAGCTCGAAGCGATGGAGGCCATCGATCGCGGTCAACGCCGTGACGATCGGGGGGCAATGGCCCGGGGGTACGCCGCCGGCCGCAACGCGCGCCTGCACGGCGGCATCGATCGCGACCAGCACAAGGCGCTGTCCCATGGCTGAGATCGTCACGTTTCCGACACGCACCGCTACCGACCAGAGTATGGAGCGCTATCTGCAGGGCCGGGAATGTCTGGCTCTGGGACTGCTCGATCCCTTCGCCGGCTGGGTCGAGACACTGGAGTCCTGGTTCGACGCTCATCTCCAGGCGCACAACAAGCGCAACGATGCGCTGCGCTCGCTGCTCGCCGATACCTGGCTGGTCTTCCATATGGCTTGTGACAAGGCCAGTCGGCTCGAGATGGCGCCGCACCACAGCCTGCGCTGGGCGCAGCTCCAGTATTTCGACCTCAGCGATTTCGAGCTGCTGGTGATCGTCAACGACAACCTGCTCGATCTGCGTCGTGGCCTGCAGGCGCTGTGCCAGCAGCATCCGCCGCAGACGCGCAGCGACCTTAGCCTGCACGGGTTGACCCAGAGCATCGGTCGTTTGAACCAGCAGTTGAACCATTTTTTCGATTCTGATGGCTGCGCATCGTGGCAGCCGGAGTGGACCTCATGAGTAAACCATCCGTCACCCCCGACCAGATCACGGCCAAACTGAACCAGCCGGGGCCGACGCTCAGGAGCCAGCCCACCGATCGGCTGCCGGCACCGACCCGCGAACAGGCGATGTCGCTCACGCTGGATCAGCTGCGTCCCTACGACCGCAACCCGCGAACACATCACAACCCGAAATTTGATGAGATCAAGGAGTCGATTAAGGCGGTCGGACTCAAGCAGAAATTGACCGTCACGCAGCGCCCCGGCGACAACCGCTACATGATCTCCGACGGTGGTAACACCCGCCTGATCATTCTCAATGAGCTGTACCAGGAGACAGGCGATCAGCGCTTCTATCACCAGGACTGCCACTTCATTCCGTGGCAGGGCGAGATCAATGTGCTCGCCGGCCATCTGGCCGAGAACGACAACCGGGGGCAACTGAGCTGGATCGAGCGGGCGCGCGGGATCTTCGAGGCCAAGCGCATGATCGAGGAAGACGCCGGCGAGACCATCTCTCAACGCGAGCTGACCAAGCGCCTACGCGTCCTGGGCTACACGGTTAATCAGAGCCACATCTCGAAAATGCTCTATACCATCGAGCACTTTCTGCCGACCCTGCCGCTGACGCTCGATGCCGGCATGGGCCGGCCTCAGATCGAGAAGCTGATCTCCTATCGCCAGTTCTGTGACGAGTGCTGGACCCGCTGTGCCGACTACTGGATCGAGCACGCCGACGATCTCGGCGAGGGCGAGCCGTGGGCCAGCAACGTCGTCGACAGCAACTTCGCCCAGGCCTGGCATGAGGAGATGGCGCAGCTCGATCACGAGGGCCAAACCGAGTTTCGCTGGAACATCGTCGAGGATCGCCTCAAGGGCATGCTCAACGAGCACACCGGACTGCACTTCAACCCCATCGACATGGCCTGGAAGAACTGGTTCACCGTGCGCAAGTACGCCCGGGCGGCGACGGAAGACGAGCGCGCCGACATTTGGACCACGGTCGACAGCGAACTGGAACGCCTGCGTCATCCCCAGGAGCGCCACCTCTACCCGCCGAAACCGGACACCTCCCAGGGTGGCTTGTCATCCGGCAAGTCGCCGGGTTCACCTTCGCTGCCATCAACCTCTAAAGCTTCTCAGGGCGCCGGTCAGTCAGCCGATGGCGAGGGTGATTCCGATCCGAATGATCTGATGTTCGGCGATGGCCAGACCGATCTCGACACCTCGCCGGCACCGTTGCCCACCGAACGCGGCGTGCCGGAATCCGGCGGCGCGGGTGAGTCTGTTGCCATGAAGCAGATGCGCGCCCAGCTTGAACAGCTCGAGCAGCGCAATGCCGCACTCGAGGCCCAGACTCAACGGACGCCGGCGGCACCGCAAGGGTTTGGCGCTGGTGAAGATGACAACGATGGCCTCGGCGGACTGCTGGATACCGACGGCCTTCTACAGGAACACACACCTCAGCCCACTCGCTCTCCCGAGGAGCAGGCCACGATCGCTGCCGATCTGACACTCTCGCCTCACCATGAAACCGAGGGGCATCGCCAGTTGCGTCACTGGCAGGCGAAGGAGCACGGCGAGGAAGCGATCGACTTCGAAGCGGCGGCGCTCAAGAGCGTGCCGCTCCAGGACGGCGGCCGCATTGCCCCGATCACCGATCTCTGGCACGTCCCGACCTGGCGTCGCAACGCCCAGGATCTGCGCATGCAGATCGGCGAGGTGGTTCAGCTGCTAGCCAGATGGGCGGGAATCGAGGTGAGCGGATCCAGCGAGGTAATCCGCCTCAATGCCCGCGACGGTCTCGGCTATGAACTCGGTCCCCTCGAGGGGGCTCCCAGCCGGCGTGCTCAGCTCGTCTGGCAACTGCTCGCCGGCCTCGAGGGCAACATCGACCCGGTGATGCCAAGTGATATCTCATTGTTGGGTGAGCTGGTGGGCAGTCACGGTAACGACACCGACGTGCGCTTTCCCGATGGTCTTTTCGTTCGTGTGTTCTGGCTGACCCGGTTAATCCGGGTCTTGCGTGACGGTCTCGATGCAGAGGGGGATTCGTGATGGCAACACCGCAACTCAATCATGCGCTGTTCAACCAGGCGCTGGTTCTGATCCGCGAGGGTGACATGCGTCGCGCCCGGGCGCTGGGTTTTCGCGATGACGAGCTGCAGAGTCTCAGTCGCCTGCGGGCCAGCGAGATCGAATCCCTGATCAATGAGTTTCCGGGCGTGGCCCGGTTCGAGCTGGATCACGACACGTTCAAGGCGGCATTGCGCCGTGTCGATCGCGACCAGGATCGCGACGGGCTGGTCGATCACTGTATTCGTCACGGGGCTAGCGTGCAGATGCTGGCTACCTTCTTTGGCCTGACCCCGAATGACTGCTCAGCGCGACGTACCCTGCTAGGCGTGCCGAGCCGACAGGGGCGACTGCCCATGCCGGAGGAGAAGGTCGAACACGAAGCCTATCATCGCTGGCAGACCATCTCCGACGATCCGGCCAGTCCTGGTGCCGTGGAAGACATTCGCGGCATGCTGGTACTAGCAGAGGAGGTCGAGCTGCCCCTAGCCGTGATCTGGACGCTGATCAAACAGTGGACCCTACCGGAGCAGGCGCGTCAGCAGAGCCTACCTGCCGAGGACGAGGGCGCGGTGCGTGAAGGGGTGGCGTGATGAAACATTTTGACGCGCTCATCGGGCGCGCCGCGTCATCCCTGACCCAACGCCGAGGCCAAGCCGCCTCGGCGTCGAGCGTTCAGGAAGACGCTCTGGACGGCCTACTGTTCATGGGCAATCCCCATGAAACTGTTCCTCGAGCGCTGCTGCTCGATCAGCGGCTGGGCGCGGTCGACGTGCTGGGCTGGCAGATGATCCGGCTACTGTCGAATGCCGATCGCACCACGGCATTCCCTACTTACGACGAACTGGAGCCATTGCTGCGCTCCGGCGCGAATCGCAAGGCGTCACGCAAGACCGTGGCGCGGGTCATCGCGATCCTCAGACTGACCCGCTGGATGACGCTGGGTATGAAAGCGCGCAACACCGACAACGGCCGCATGATCGGCAACGTCTACGTGCTGCATGACGAACCGCTGGCACCCGCCGAGTCGCTGTCGCTCGATGCCGAGTACATCGAGTACGTCATCCGCTGTACTCGCCACCACAACCGCGACGTCGCCGAGGTCGCTCAGCTCGTGCGAGACGAGCTGACCGAAAGCGGTGTGCTCGAGATGCCGTCCCGATTGGAAGTTATCGATCAGCGTGCCCAGCGGCAGAGCCGTACCGAGTTTCCAGCGGAAACTCAGTCAACACCCGCCCAGTTTCCGGGGGAAACTCAGGGCAATTCGCCCGGTTTTCAGCGGAAACTTGGGCAATTTCCCGAGACCAATGATCCCAGTTTCCAGCGGAAACTCATTTGGGAATCAAGCACTTACGGCGCAGTTCCCGGTGCGGCTCGCCCTAGAGTACGTAGTTATACAAACAGTGTTTGTAAAACCACCGCGCGCGAGCCGGGCGACACCTCGCTGGTCTGGAGCTGGCCGCTAGAACTGACTGCCGACGAGCGGGAATCGGTCACGTTCCTACTGACGGGGTTGTCGACCGAGATGCAGCAGGCGGTGATCGACGAAGCCGCTGGGCGGGTCGATGCCGGCAAGGTCAAGAACACCCTGGGCTTCCTGCACACCCTGGCCAAGCGTGCCGCCTCGGACAATTTCCAGCTGACGCACTTCGGCCGCGGTGTCGCCAACAAGCGGCGTGACCAGGCCGAGACGAGTGACGAACAGAACCGGGTCGTTACCGCGCCGGTGGTGGCGATGTCGCCGCCGAAACCGGCCGAGCCGGAACCGCAGCCGATTTCGGCGGCAACGGAACAGGCGCGGGGGGAGATGTTCAAGCGCCTCGGACTGCGGCGCTAGAAACCCTTGCGATCGCGTTTAACGTTTTCGATAGGGCGACGCTCGTCGAGCCTTGATGCTGGCATCCCATCCAGTGCATCGACGATTCAGGAGTGATTATGGCCAGCGCTGAGCCCCGTGTAGGGCAGCTACGCAGCAAAATCGAGATGACTCTGCATACCTATCCGGCAGTGCTTGCCTGGCACGGACGCGGTGTCGAAAGCGGCAAGCCACAGGTGGTCGGTCTCAAACAGTTTCTGTCGCTCGCCGGACGTGTCCATCAGGCAGCAGGCCGGGACGATCCCTACGCCGACAGCTGGCTGCTCATGCTCGAGGAGAAGATCGACGAGACCCGACAATCGCTCCATCAACTGGAAAAGCGAGTGAGCCAGGTTCTGAAGCAGATCCCGGAGGGGCTCGATGTCAGCCGCAACGTCAGCCAGCAACCGTTCGTGAGCCCCGTGTTCACCGGAGGTCAGATGGGCTGGCAGGCGGTCATGCTGCTGATGCAGTACGACAGCATCGTTCGCGATGTGCTGCTGGCCCATCACATTGGACTGCTGGGCAACAAGCAGCGTGGCGCGATGATTCGCGATCAGGGCGGCCACGCCCTGCGATCGCTATGTTACGCGCCGGTCAAGTTTCCGGGGTTCAGCGGGGCGACGCGTGATGACTTCGCAGCCAATAACGCCAAGGCCCGAAACGCTCTCGAGAAGTACGGCGAGCTACCGCAGGACATCTTTGAAGGGACGCGCCGCAGTGAGTTTGCACCGACGATCCGACGCCAGGGAGCCGAGCTGGCCGGCAGTGATCAGGATCACAAGCTCGAAGGCGCGGATCTAGACGACGCTCAGTTGCTGCCCCAGCTCGGAGAATCCGAGGACTAATGCTGCAAGGTGATGCGGGGGAATCACTCCAGCAAGAGCAGGTTAGGGTGATTCCACTGTAATCACTTCAACGAGACCAGGCCGGGGTGATTCCACTGGAAACACTCCCCGCAGGATCGGAGGGGGCAACCAAGTATCTGCAACGAGAACAGGAAAGGACCGCGAGCGCGATGACTGCACTGGAACAGCGTCAGGACTTTGCACTGAATCAGTACGCAAAGGGCCTTTTAAAACCCTTTAAGGGTAAAGGGGAGATCCTTCGATTTCGGGATGAGTTGGATGCGGAGTGTCGTCGGATGTGGCAGGAGGCGGCGGACTTTGCCAATCGCTACAACCGCACGGTGGTTCAGGCGGGACTTTGGCTCAAACCACACAACAACAGCGGTGGACGAGTTCGCGCAGTGCAATGGCGCGACAAGGCGCAGACCCAGATGGGGCGACGCCTTCTCGAAGCCGTGCTCCAGTTCGGCGATATATCGGTGGGGATGAAGCGTCAACTGGTCGAGATCGAGACCGAGCGCGCGATCTTCAATGCCAAAGTTGCGGCGGCGACTCGACAGGTCGATCGCCTAAATCGCCTGCTGAGCGATCTCGGCGAGATCGAGGCCATGGTCTGACATCTGCAACGGTTCGGAATAGTTCGCAACCGGCCTTAACGTTTCTCGCTGACGTCCTTTGCCGCTCCCGGCCACTGTAGTCGGGCATACATTCGATTCAGGAGATTCAGATGAGCACGCATTTCATGGGCGAGGGGAACATTGGTTCGGATCCAGAAGTGAAAATGTTTTCCCCCAATGGCAATCAGCCATCGCGTGGCGTCATGCGACTGAACGTCCGATTCGATAATCCGGTGCCGACCGATACCGGCAACGTCGACAAGGGTGGCTTCTGGGCGAACGTCGAGATATGGCATCGCGATGTCGAGCAATGGGCTCGGCTGTACCAGAAGGGACTGCGCGTCATGGTATCGGGCCGAATGGTGCTGGACGAATGGCGGGACGGAGAAGGTAATAACCGGTCGCAGTTCAAGGTGCAGGCCGTACGCATCGGCATCCTGCCTTTCCGCGTCACCCAGGTTCAGCTCGAGCCGGCACAGGGCCAGCAAGCGCCACGGCAGCCTTCATCGTCCCAGGCTCCGCAACAGGGAGCTTATCCTAAAGCCGCTGGACCGGAAGGTGAATGGGATAACCCGGCGGGGTCTGATCCGAGCTATTCGGAATGAGCGGGCTCGCTGACTCGAAGGAAGGCTCTATCATCAAACAGACAAAGAGAGTGCTGGGATGAAGCACTGGGTGGTGGCAGTGGGGATGGTGGCACTGGCGGGCTGCGCGGCGCAGGATCATTATTACTCAAACGGTGTCTGCGTGACCTGTTTCAACAATCCCGTGACCGGCGAGCCGCTGAACTACGATCCCAACGAAACGCCGCAGAAAGTGGCAACCAATGCCGAGGGGGAAGCGGTCGATGCCACAAGTCTGGGTAGCCAGAGCGGATCGGTCGACATCGATTCCCGTGTCGACGTCGATACCGCTTACGCTCGGATCAAGTCGGCGATGGGGTTCCGATCCCCCGATGACTTCGAGAGCCCGGAGAGCACCACTGCAAAAATGCAGATGGGCGATATAGCCTGGAAGCACGACCGCACCCCGGGGGCCTACTACAATCTCGGTGATTACGGACGGCAGACCGTTGGAGGGACACGATACTCGATCCTGCAGCGGGTTCAGATCGAGAAGAGTGGCGCGGGCTCGCGCATCCACTACAGTTGGGCACCGGCCGACGAGCGAACTCTATTCGATGGCAATGCCATGGAGTCTGCGCTGACACAGCGTCTCAAGGCCGCGTTAGACTGATTGCTCATGCCCAACATCTTCACCATCAAGGATGGTTGGAGCCTGGATGAACAGCTGGGCAACATGCTCCGGGAACTCGACGGTACGCAGGCGACTGGCCGTGTCGTCGAGTTTCGTATTCAGCTCAAGGCATTGATGCGCGAGTACGGTATCAGCGCCGATACGATCGTCGAATGGATCGACCTGGGGATGCTCAAGGATGAAAGAGACTGAGGCAGCGGTCTATCAACGGTTCTTCATTCGCCCGCGCCTGGGACATCGCCCGCTGATCGAGTCGGACATTCAGGCTGTCATCGACGGTGCGGTCACATGTCGTTTCGCCCCCGATGGCACGTTGCTCAAACCGACCATTCTCAAGCCCGGTCAGGGGCGTTACCTGATCCCCATGCGCTGGCTCAGCGGTGAGGTCATCACCATCGATAACGCCTCCACGGCGCAGTGGTTCTGGCTCGATGCTGACATTCCGTTCAATGGACCGTTGGCTCAGCGAATGGCCCTGGCGCTGACACGACACTCTGAGATCGCCTGTGTGGCCGAAGACAACACGCGCGGTGCTGCCCATGGCAATGCGGAAGCCTGGATCATCGACGAGGCGCATTACCTGCTTCAGCCCGATTAACATTCCCCACTGATTCTGCTGATCCAGCCCGTCATGCTGAGGCCATACACATTCTGTAAGGCCCGGTGTCATGTCTCGATTGTTCCTTTGCGAAAAACCCTCCCAGGCTCGCGATATTGGCGTGGTCCTGGGGGCGACGCGTAAAGCCGAAGGCTGTCTGCAGGGCGACGGCATTGTCGTCACCTGGGCCTTCGGTCATCTCCTCGAGCAGGCCCCTCCCGAAGCCTACGATCCGGCGCTGAAGCGCTGGTCATTGGACACGCTGCCGATCCGGCCGTCGCAGTGGAAGAACACGGTGCGCAAGGATGCCGGCAAGCAGTTCAAGGTGATTCAGGGGTTGCTCAAACAGTGCAGCGAGGTGGTCGTCTCCACCGACGCCGATCGGGAGGGCGAGACCATCGGCCGCGAGATCCTCGACGCTTGTCGTTACCAGGGCCGCGTATCTCGACTCTGGCTGTCGGCGCTGGATGAGGCGTCGATTCGCAAGGCCCTGAGCAACATCCGACCTGGGGAGTCGACCTGGCCGCTGTACCAGGCGGGCCTGGGTCGTTCCCGTGCGGACTGGCTGGTCGGCATGAACCTGACCCGTGCGTTTTCGGTGCTGGCTCAGCAACAGGGCCATCAGGGCGTGTTGTCGGTGGGCCGGGTTCAGACGCCGACGCTGGCTCTGGTCGTAAGACGCGATCAGGAGATCGCGAGCTTCGTACCCAAGCCGTTCTGGGACATCGTGGCCAACCTGCAGGCGCAGGGTGGTCCGTTCCAGGCCAAATGGCTACCGGGCAACGATGGCTGGCTCGACGAGGAAGGTCGTTGCATCAACCAGGAGGCGGCGCGGACGATCGCGGCCCGGTGCCAGAGCGGCAAGGCGACGGTGGCGTCCGTCGAGACATCGCGCAAATGTGAGGGCGCGCCGCTGGTGATGGACCTGGGCACCTTGCAGCAGGCGTGCTCGAAGCGCTTCGGCTTCGGGGCCCAGCAGGTGCTCGACATCGCCCAGTCCCTCTACGAGACCCACAAGGCCACGAGCTACCCGCGTACCGATTGCCGCTACCTGCCGACATCGATGCTGTCCGAGATCGGGGCCGTCGTGACGGCGCTCCTGCATTCGGACGAGAAGCTCTCCCCGGTCATCGATCGACTGGACCAGACGCTCAAAAGTCGCGTGTGGAACGACAGCAAAATTACCGCTCACCACGGCATTATTCCTACCACAGCCCCCTGCCGGATCGATCGGATGAGCGAGGAGGAGTTCCGGGTTTACGATCTTATCCGTCGGCACTATCTGGCGCAGTTCCTGCACGTCCATGAGTACGACCAGACCGATGCGCGTCTGGATCTCGCTGGTGAGACGTTCGTGGCCTCGGGACGACAGGTGCGGGTCGAGGGCTGGAAAGCGCTATTCCCCCGAGGGAAGGGCAAAGGGCAGGACGGTGATGACGAGGAGGAGGAAGCGTCCGGCGCGCAGGCGCTCCCGCCTCTCCGTCAGGGGGAAAGCTGTACGGTCGTGGATCTCCTGGTGAAGGATCGCCAGACCCAGCCGCCGAAGCCATTCGCTGAAGGCACGTTGATCTCGGCGATGAAGAACGCGGCCCGATTCGTCACTGACGAACGTCTGCGCGCTAGGCTGCGAGAGAGCGCCGGTATTGGCACAGAGGCGACTCGTGCCGGCATCATCGAGATACTGCTCAAGCGAGGGTTCATTCGCAAGAAGGGGCGTACGATCGTTTCGACCCCGGTGGGGCAGGGGCTGATCGCGGTGCTACCGCCGCAGATCAGCAACCCTGGGATGACCGCATTGTGGGAACAGGCGCTGGACCAGGTGGCCGAGGGGACAATGACGCTGGATGATTTCATGGAGCGACAGAGCGTGCTGCTCGATAAGCTTATTGAGATCGCGCTCCAGCAGCCTCAGTTGAATCTGCCCGAGGCACTCAGCGAAACCTGTCCCAAGTGTCAGGCGAAAATGCGCAAGCGCAAGAGCAGCAATGGCCCCTTCTGGTCTTGCTCCCGCTATCCGGATTGCACTGGGGCTAGGGCCATCTCCAAACCAATCGCGAAAAGGACTTCTCGAAGTTCGAATAAAACAGGCGGAAGCCGTAAACCGAAACCTTGAAGTAATTTCCTGAGCCACTTAAGGAATTTCAACCTTGCAGATAAAATCTGCCTTTGCCGTTATAATGTTCTGCTGACCATAGCTTAAAAAGCGGTAACTATTCAGGTCACGCTGCCTGATCCAGGCCGTCCCGACGCATGAATTCGGGCACTTCACCGGCAAACAACTGTTCTAGTGCGGTGTGCGCTGCCAGGCCCTGCTTGACCGCCGTCGAGAGGAAGCTGCGCATCCGGCAGAAGATCTCGGCACCTTCCCAGGAGCGGAAACAGCCTGAAATCTTCTGCTGGACCTTGGTCATCCGCAGGTCACGCTCCCCTTGGTTATTGGTGAAGGGCGCGGCGGGGTCGTCGAGGAAACGCAGCACGTCGTCCTCGTACGCCTGGAGACGTTCGAGCAGGTTACGTGCCTTGGTACGTTTGGCACGACCGCGCTTTCCCGGTGGTGGTGGGATCGGTGGCGGACACTCGGTCTCACCCTCTGTCAGGCACTGCCGATAGCGGACTCGCCAGCGTTGCGCCTCTTCGGGCGAGAGCGTGCCACCGGCAGCGTCAACGGCCTGATGCATCTCCAGCAGCAGATCATGCAGCGCCTTGGCCCACTTTTGGTGGTCATTTTCCCAGGCCGCAGTCAATTCACGCAGGTGATGGGCGTTGCAAAGTGCGTGGCGGCAATCCGCGTAGCGGTAGTAAGGCTTCCAGTGATCATGCACCAGCACCCCCTGGACATAGGGCAGGATGCCGATGGCATCCATGGCCTCCTGACCTCGCTTGGCGTGAGGCGCCAAGTAGGTCAGGGCGTCATTCGAGGCGCTGTGCAGCCAGTAGCGCTTGCCGCCGACCTGCATCCCGGTCTCGTCGGCATGCACGGTCGCGGCTTGCCTCAGCGCCGGGATCGCCCACTCGGCAAACGCCTCGGCGCGCTGATAGGCCTCTTGATTGAAGGCGAACAGCGTGCCGGTGCTCAGCGATAGATCGCACTGTGAGGCCAGCAGCGCCTGGATGCGGGCATAGGGCAGCAACTGATACTGCGAGAGATAGACGACATGCGCCTTGAGACGTGGGCCATACTGGATCGGGCGGGTCACGCCGTCGGGAAACGGCGCCACATGGCGCCGCCCGAGATCGTCCTCCAGCACCTCGGCGCGATACTCGGTGACGACGGCCTGGATCACGATGTCTTGCACCTGGCGCGTTTCGATGCCGACCGAGCGATAGGTGCGCCCTTTGGGCAAGGTGCGGCGATCGACGCGCAACGACACGATCTCGTCGGGATCGGTGACCGGCGCCAGCGTCTTGCCTTCGTGACCCGGTTGCCCGCCAGGGCGACGCTCGCCCTTGGCCCGGGAACGGCGTTGGCGGTTGGGGTCTTGTGACGGCGGCTTGCTGCTGTTGCGGCTGCTGGTGGCCAGTCGGTCGGCCATCAGCTTGACCAGCAGCATCAGCACGTCGATGGCAGCACGCAAGGAAGGCGAGACCGTGTGGTCTTCCTTGAGCTGCTGCCGGACCCGTTCCAGGGCCTCGTCGACGTTGATATCGCTGATGGTCATGTCACCGCATAGACGTGCCGAAGGATCAGGCACACTATGCCAAAAAAATCAGGTGGTTGGCGACATGCCATCCGCAGCCACCTGAATAGTTACAAAAAGCGAAGATTTAATCTGTGTCATTGCTAAGTGAATACGCAAAGAAAGAGCAACTCCTGAAGCAGCTCTCCGAAGAGCTCAAGGCATTGGAGAGTGACCAGCGCCTACAAAGCGAGATCGAATTTAAAACCAAGCTTGAAGCTCTGATGAATGAGTACGGCAAGAAGGCCAAGGATGTTATCGAGCTGCTTTCGCCCAGCGATTCGAGCAACGCTTCGAATGTCTCGACCGCGAGTCGTCGGCGGAAAAGAAAACTCAAAATCTACAAAAACCCTAACACCGGTGAGGTCATCGAAACCCGGGGTGGGAACCACAAGGTGCTTAAGTCTTGGAAAGACGAGCACGGTGCGGATACCGTCGAAGGGTGGGTCGTGCGGGAAGAAGACTGATACCTGTGATCGTAGCTGTGCTGACGAACAGTATGCTGGCTTGATGAAGTGAGGTGACTAGCTGATAATGGTCAAGCACCCCGTTGCCAACTGACGGTCATCAGTTGGTCCCTTTGGACTCTCCTTGGGTCCGAACCCAAAGCGCTATCACCTGGCGAAAGAGCGCACCCACTCGCAGGCTCCGCTTGCACTACATTGGCGCCCGCCTCAACGCCGGGTGACTCGACATCCTCGCCCTTACCTCTGCCTCCTGCTGCCAAAACTCACATATTATCTGGTGTCTGAATTTCAAACTGTATTAAAGGTTTGTCTGTAAGGTCGTTCCAGATTCCCACGCAAAAATGCTGACTCACTGACCTCAGTCAAACAGCCAGGATGATACTGAATGAACAAACGGTTGTTGTTGTGCGCGATGATAGTTCCGGGAGCCTTGGCCGTCTCTCCTATGGTGTCGGCCCAGGCAAAAGAGAGTGTGTCGCTGAAAGAATATCAGCAGGCCAAAGCCAGCCAGGCTGTTTCCCTGAACCAGGCCATGGTGATGGCTTTCGAGAATAGCCCGGTATTGGCTTTGAGGCGGGCCGCGGTCTCGATGCAGCAGGGCCAGCTTGACCATGCCAGCCGCTGGGCGCCCAGCAATCCAGAGTTTGAGGTGGGGGGGCGTCAGGCCCCGGAGCAGGCTGATGAGTCCCTGGAATACGGGGTTAGGGTTACTCAGGAGATCTGGATGGGTAACCGCGGCGACCTTGGCCAGTCGCGTGCCCGGAGCAATCTCACGTCCTGGCAACAGGAGCTTGAATACCTGAAGGTGGCCACCAAGGCGCGCGTACGGGCCGCCTATTTCCGGATACTGCTGGCTCAGAAAGAGTTGGAAACCGCAACCCGTGCCGTTGAACTTATGCAACGCACCAAAGACCTGGTTGAAATGTCCGTAAAACAGGGTAAACAAACCCGGATTGATCTCAATACCGCAGTCATTGGGCTTGCCAGGGCCCGGAATCAAAAAGCCTCGGCGGAACAAAAGCTCGAGCAATCAAAAATTGACCTTACCGAAGTGCTCGGGGTGTCCCCCTCCGATGCCGTTGGGGTGACCGGCGAGCTTGATGTGACGCCCGAAGACCTGCCTCCGACCAGCCAGCTTGTCGAGATGGCACAGAGTCAGAGAGCGGACCTGAAAGCGGCGGCCGCCAGAATTGCAGCGGATGAATCTGGCCTTGAAATTGCGAAAAGCCTGACGATTCCAAATCTGAAAGTCTTCGGATCCTATGATCGTGAGGGAGGCTCCAACCTTTTCGGTGCAGGGGTGTCGATGCCTTTGACCGTTTTTCATGATTATTCCGGTGAGCAGAGACAAGCTGCTGCGCGGCTGAAAACCTCCGAGCTTGAGGCAGAGGCCTTGCGCCTGGCTACAGAGCGTCAGGTTGTGTCAGCTGTGGCCCGGTATGAATCCACCGCCGTTCGGCTGCGCCAGATGAACGAGTCGATCCTGGAGCGTTCAGAGGAAACATTACAACTGATGCAGAAAGCATTTCGGGCGGGCAAGGTCGGTGCCTCGGATGTTCTGGCAGCACAGGACAATCTCCTGTCGGTAAGGCAGGAATACGTTCAGGCGCAGAATGATTATATCGATGCCGTCCGGGCGCTGGAGATAAGCACAGGAGGTGCTCTGTCGATGTCAGCCGGTTCCTGAGGGTATGAAACTCAAAATTGACCGTTCTCTTAGTACCGTTCTCTAAATATTGAGGGTGAATGAATGATTCGCAATCTGAAGATATTTTTAATCGTTGTCAGCGTTCTGGGTATGCCGCAGGCATACGCTGCCGGAGAAGCCGAGGGTGACCAGCACGCAAATGAAGAAGCCGAGCATGCCGGAGAGGAAAACCAGTCCCGCCAGATCCATCTGACGCCGGAGCAGACAGAGTTACTGTCGATTCAGACTGTGGCGGCTGCCAAGGGGCGCGCTGGCGCAATTGTTACGGCACCTGCCGAGATTCAGTATGTGCCGGACCGCGTGGCCGAGGTTGGTCCGCTGCTGGAGGGAAAACTGACAGGGTTGGCGGTTGATCTGGGGGATCGTGTCAATAAGGGGCAGTTACTGGCAACCCTGAACAGTGTGGAGCTGGCCCGGATTCGCTCCCGGTTAATCTCGCTGGAGGCCCGCAAAGAAGCGGCCGAGTCTGACTACAATCGTGAAAGGGAGTTGCAGGGACAGGGTATTTCCAGTGAAGAAGAGTTCCTGGATGCCAAGGCTGCCTTTCTTGAAACAAAAGCGGAGTACGATTCCGTGCGGGAACAACTGGCGGTTTACGGCAGCGAGTCGTCAGGTGACAGTGGGGGGCTGGCGCAATACGCGCTCCGCTCACCCATTGAGGGGCGTGTCGAGCAGATGCATGTTCGTCTGGGGCAAACGCTGAGTCCGTCGGATACGCCTTTCATCGTGGCGGATGCCTCGGTGTTGTGGGCCATTCTTCAGGTGTCCGAATCCGATATTGACCAGATTTCAACGGGAGACGAGGTTCAGATTTCCTCCAGGGATTCAAGTTCTGACCGGTTTCACAGTGGGCAGGTATCCTGGGTGTCGAGCATGCTCGATGAAAAGACCCGCACCATCCCGGTTCGCGTTGTGCTGGAGTCTCCGAGGGGCGACCTTCGCCCGAATACCTATGCCACGGCCAGAATCATGACGGAATCGGAGGCCTCACTGCCACTGGTTCCGGATGATGCAGTTCAGACCATCGGCGACGATAACGTTGTGTTCGTGCCAGGTGATGAGGCGGGAGCCTACGAGGCGGTTACGGTAACGCTGGGCAAGGAAGCGAACGGCTGGATCGAGATCAAGTCCGGCATCAGCGCGGGCACGGAAGTGGTTTCAGTAGGCGCTTTTGATCTGATGTCGGCCATTACTGCCAGCGGCCGTAGCGCCGATCACTAATTTTTGGGGGGAGCATGATCAACGCAATTGTGAATTATGCGCTGAACAATCGCCTCATGACGATTGTTTTTGCGATCGCCGTGATCGTTGCCGGCGTCTTTTCGTTCAAAAAACTTCCGGTGGACGCGTTTCCGGACGCCACACCGACAATGGTGCAGGTATTCACCGCCAGTCCCGGCCTGTCGCCGGTAGATATTGAAACTCTGATTTCCTATCCCATCGAAATCAGCATGTACGGCATACCGAACCTGACCAAGGTTCAGAGTACGTCGATTTTCGGGCTTTCCCGGGTGACCATCTATTTCGAAGATGGCACCGATATCTACTTCGCCAGGCGGCTGGTAAACGAACGGCTTTCAGAAGCCAGGCGCCAGATCCCGGAGGGCATGGGGGAACCCGAACTAGGACCCATCACCACGGGCTTGGGACGTATCCTGATGTATTCCCTGAAAGCTGAGGACGAGAGCCAGTACAGCTTGCAGGAAATCCGCACGATCCAGGACTGGATTGTCAAACCCCAGCTCAGAACCGTGCCGGGTGTAACCGGTGTGCTGTCCATCGGCGGCGAAGTGAAACAGTACCAGGTCAATATCGATGCGCAGAAGCTTCAGGCTAGGAACCTGACAGTGTCTGACGTCCGCGGCGCTCTCACCCAGAATAATCGAAACGTAGGCGCCTCTTTCATTACGCGAGGCGGTGAAGAATATATTGTTCGGGGCTACGGTTGGGTTAATTCAGGTACCGAGGGCATCAAAGATATCCGGAACATCATTGTGTCCAAGAGTGAGGGCGAATCTCCTATTTACGTCAAGGATGTGGCGGAGGTTGGCCTTGGACCGGCGATCCGCCGCGGCGCGCAGGTGTCCTCGGGTGAGGAGTCCGTGGGCGGCTACGTGATGAAATTGATCGGGACCAATACCAGCCAGGTACTCGAGGATGTCAACGCAAAAATCGATGACCTCAACAAGTCGCTTCCTGAGGGGCTGAAGATCGAAGCGTATTACTCCCAGGCGGAGTTGGTGGGCAAGGCCATAGGCACTGTCGAGAAAGCGTTACTTGAGGGCTCGGTTCTGGTGCTGGTGTTCCTCTATCTGTTCCTCGGAAATATTCGTTCCACACTGATCGTGGTGGCGACGTTGCCGTTGTCTGTGCTTTTCGCATTCATTGCGATGCGGATTTCGGGCCTGTCCGCCAATCTGATGAGTCTGGGGGGGCTGGCTATCGGCATCGGTATGATGGTGGACGGCGGCGTTGTGATGATAGAGAACATCTTCCGACATCTGGAAGAACGATCAGAGGAAAAGGTCAGTGTTCTGAGGCTTGTAGGTGAATCTGCCCGGGAAGTGGCTCGTCCGATCGTCTTTGCCATCGGCATCATTATTATTGTCTTTCTGCCGCTATTTACGCTGCAGGGCGTCGAGGGCAAGCTGTTTTCGCCCATGGCCTACACCATCAGTTTTGCGTTGATCGGTGCGCTGTTACTCGCGTTGACGTTGGTGCCGGTTCTGGCCTCGCTGTCATTCAAGATGGGTGGACAACACAAAGAGCCGAAGCTGGTTCTGTTCCTTAACCGGCTTTACAAGCCGGTGGTTGATACTGTCGTCAAGGCTCCGAAAATTGTGATGGGTGTTGCAGTGATTGCCTTTGCGAGTAGCCTCTTGCTATTTCCCTTCCTCGGGAGTGAGTTCGTGCCCACGCTGAGGGAAGGCACTTTCCAGGTTCGCTCAACACTACCGCCGGGTGCCAGCCTGGAATCCGCCATCAAATATGGCAAACGGGTTCAGTCTGTTATAGAGGAATTTCCGGAGGTGACCGGCACCTACGCCAGGATCGGGCGAGCGGAAGTCGGCGGTGACCCTGAGCCGGTAAACGTGGTGTCAACGGTGGTCAACCTCAAGCCGCTGGACCAGTGGCGAGAGGATTTGCGCTATGAGGAGCTGCAGAGTCAGATTGCAGAGGCATTGGAGCAACGGGTTCCGGGGCTGGCCAATAACCTTTCCCAGCCGATTCAGCTCAGAACCGACGAGCTGCTGTCAGGCGTCCAGGCACAATTGGTTGCCAGCATTTTCGGCGATGACCTGAAGGAGCTTGGCCGGATTGGTCAGGAAGTGGCGGCCCTGGCAAAAGAGGTGCCTGGTGCAACGGACGTGCGCGCGCAGCAGAGTGCGGGCAAGAAGCAGATCGTTATTCGGCCTGACCGGGAAGCCCTGGCGCAGTTCGGTATCAGTATTGATGACGTAATGAGCACTGTTGAAGTCGGCATTGGCGGCCAGGGCGCCGGACTGATCTTTGACGGGGTCCGTCGATTCGAGATTTTTGCCCGGCTGCAAGAATCTTACCGTGGGTCCATCGATGAAATAAGAGGGCTTCCACTCAGAGGGAACAGCGGCGAGCTTATTCCGCTTTCACGGGTGGCCGATGTTGAAATGTACGCCGGCCCCAAGAAAATTTCACGCTCCAACGCCAGTCGTCGTCAGTATGTTCAGATGAACGTTCGTGGCCGCGATATGGGCGGTGTTGTTCAGGATTTGCGCAAGCGGATCGAGGAGCAAGTGGATATGCCGCCGGGTTATTTTGTGGAGTTCGGCGGTCAGTTCGAGAATCAGGAAAGGGCCATGGCGCGGCTGGCGATCGTTGTGCCCATTACCCTGGCGCTTATTTTCCTGCTTCTGTTCTCTGCATTCAGCAGTCTGCGCTACGCGGTGCTGATCTTCATGAATGTGCCCTTTGCGATTACCGGTGGCATTGTCGCGCTGTTTGTTACGGGGCTTTACCTCTCGGTGCCGGCTGCCGTGGGATTCATTGCGGTGTTTGGCGTAGCCGTACTGAACGGTGTGGTGATGGTGAGCTACATTAATCAGTTGCGGGACGAAGGCTACGAAGTCATTGAAGCGGTCAAGCTGGGCGCTCAACGCCGTTTGCGGCCGGTTTTGATGACTGCCTCTGTGGCTATTCTGGGGCTGATTCCCCTGCTGCTGGCCGATGGCATTGGCTCTAATGTCCAACGGCCACTGGCAACGGTTGTGGTTGGCGGTCTGATCACGTCAACGTTGCTGACGTTGGTAGTGTTGCCCAGCGTGTATCAGTGGTTTGCATCCGAACGTCGTGACGTTGAAGTCTGAAGTCTGGAGACGGTTTATGTATGAAATAAAGGCTTATGTCAGAGAGGTTATGGCAGGGCATGTGGTTGATGCTCTGGCCAGAGTCAAGGGCGTGACAAGCATTGCTGTCGTGCCTCTCAGCGAATTTGGTCATCTGGTCGGCGATGAGTCGCCTCTGGAGAAAGTGAAGATGGTCAAGCTGGAAGTAGACGTAGCGACCGATGATGTCGCTGGTGAAGTTGTGGAACTCATTGTCAGAACGGGCAGAACCCAGGATGGGCACCCGGGTGACGGCAAGGTACTTGTATCCCGCCTGGTTCGGGCTGTTCGTATCGAGGACGGCGAAACCGGTGAGAGTGCACTGGAGCCTGCTTCAAGCTAGTGCTCTGGAAACTGGATGGCGGTTCTGCGGCTTTTGGTTGCGGGCCGCCATCACAGTTCTATCTCCAGTTCCCAGCGATAGATCATATCGTCTGAGTCCGTAGTGAGGCCAAATGCAACGCCCGCCTGGAGTTCCAGAATACTGGAACCCATTCTGAACTCAGCCAGGATGGCAGGTCCCATCAAATGGTTGTTTTCGGCCCCGTAATACTCCAGCCCTGGCTGAAACGTGTCAGACTTCGTGTAGGCGAACTGTAATGAGCCAGTGGGCTCAAGCTGCTCGTCGTCTTCGCCAAATGAGCGGCTAACCAGAAGGTTCGTCAGGATGCTGTAATGCGCGTATAGCTGTCTCTCGTAAAGTGACCCAAGGGTCACTCCACCGGCTTTTTGGCCATGTTCTTTTGACAGTTCAATGAACAAGCCCGCAGCGCTCTCAGTGTCTTGAAAAAAGTTTCCAATCAGTTCGATTTCGTATTCCTCAACCCGGCTTATTCATGAGGCCGGCCCGAAAACGAAGATAGCGGATGGTATTCTCTTGAAAATTCAGTGTGTTCCGCCAAGAATCTGAACCAAGAGAGCCATCCGCTATGGGTGAAAGCCTATCCACCTGGACGCCCTCATGCAACGGCGCTGTCCGTGTTGAGCTGAGCGGCCAGCGCACTACCAGCGACAGCGGCGCTCTGCTGTTGCGTGAGGCCCTCGACAACAGCGGCGTGATTGAGGCGCTGGAAGACAATCTGGTCGATCGACGCCACCCGCTGCGCATCCTTCATTCGCTGGCCAGCCAGTTGCGTACCCTGGTGCTGCAGCGTGCGATGGGCTGGATCGACCTCAGCGATACCGACACGCTGCGCCGTGATCCGCTCTGGCAGCTGGCCTGCAGCGATGCGCGCGGGACAACGCCCCTGGCCCAGGACCGGCCCTCTCAAGCCACGCTGTCGCGGCTGCTGACCTGCCTCGGGCGCTGCGACAATATCGATGCCGTGCACGAAGGCCTGCTGCGACTGGTGATCTGGCGCCTGACCGCGCTGAAGAACGGCGAGCGCCCCAAGCAGCTGACGCTGGACATCGACGGCCTGCCGATCGAGGTCCACGGCCACCAGGGCGGCTCGGCCTATCATGGCCTGTACGGCGCGCGGATCTATTCACCGCTGGTCGCCTCGCTGGCAGAAACCGGCGACATGGTGGGCGGCCTGCTGCGCGAGGGCAACGCCGGCCCGGCCGAGAACGCCGACACCTGGATCCCGCATCTGGTGCGGCGACTCAACGAGAGCACCGGCGCCCAGGTTCGGGTGCGCATCGACGCCGGTTTCACCGACAACGCGACGCTGGAGGCCCTGGAAGAGTGCGACATCGAGTACCTGGGCCGACTGCGCAGTCACTCCGGCCTGCAGAAACTGGCGGCACCGCACCTGAAGCGGCCACCCGGCCGGCCACCCGAGCAGCCTCGCGAGTGGTGCCACGATCTGGAGTATCAAGCGGGCTCTTGGTCGGCACCGCGTCGCGTGGTGCTGGTGGTGCAGGAACGCCCCGATGACCTGCTGCTGCATGCCTTCTTCCTGGTCACCAACCTCGGCAAGTTCGACTGGCCGCCGGAGAAGGTCCTGGCGCTCTACCGCAAGCGCGGCAGCGCCGAGGCGCACATGGGCGAGGTGAAGTCGGCGCTCGACGTGCACCTCTCGTCGACCGATCGCGGCGCCTCCACCGTTCAGGACGTGATGGCACGCAACGAGGTGAGCCTGCTGCTCAGCCTCTACGCCTACCAGGTCCTGCATGGCCTGCGCTGCCTGCTGGAGCGGCAGACCCGGCAAGGCTGGAGCCTCAGCCGGATGCGCGAGCAGGTGCTGAAGGTCGCCGCCACGCTGAGACTGCACGCTCGGCGAATCACCGTTCATCTGGGTGCCGCCGCCGACAAGTGGTGGCCGACGCTGCTGAAGGGGCTGCCGAAGCTGACCGCACTGAGCTGACGCTTCTGCGAGACCACCACAGCATCAGAAAGCGAGCGACCGGAGCGGCGGGCGGCGATCACGGCTGCTTGGACGGTCGCCATTGATTCCAAAGAGCTATAAGGAAGCGGGGAAATTTCAGCGTTTTGGCATTACTCAACAGCTATTCGCGCTGAAGAAGCCGATCCTGATAAGCGATGCCACCAGTCAGTACCTTCAGACCGCTCAATCAGCACCCTCGTGAATGAGGCGGGGTCATGGCAGGACGTTACGAGATTTCCGATCAGGGTTGGACATTGATTGAAGATATCGTTTCGCCTGGCACGCCCGCTGGGCGTGGACGCCCACGCCGCGATGACCGGCAGATGCTCAACGGCATCTTCTGGGTCCTTTGCTCGGGGGCCAAATGGCGGGATCTTCCCGAGCGTTACGGCCCCTGGTCCACGGTATATGACCGATTCCGCCAGTGGCGTGATGATGGCACTTTCGATGCCGTGCTGGCGCACCTCCAGCTCCAACTGCGCGAGGATGGCCTGATGGACCTGGATACCTGGATGATCGACTCCACGTCCATTCGTGCCACACGGGCCGCCTCGGGAGGTGGCAAAAAGGGGGCTCGGACGAACCGGTAGACCATGCGTTGGGGCGCAGCCGGGGCGGCCTGACCACCAAGCTCCACCTGGTCTGCGATCGACATGGATGGCCGCTGACCTTCACGCTGTCACCGGGTCAAGACGCCGACACCCGCCATTTCATGCCCACGATGGAGACGATCCGCCTGCCAGGAAAGGCGGGGCGACCCCGCAAGCGTTGCCGCTATATCGTGGCCGACAAGGGCTACGACAGCGATGACTTGCGCCGCTACTGCGATCGATACCGAATGAAGCCGATCATCGCGCAGCGCAAGATGTATCGAAAGCCTCGTCCCGGGCTTCCCCGAGGGTTCGACAAGCCCAAGTATCGGGAGCGCAATGTGGTAGAGCGCGCCTTCAGCTGGCTCAAGGAGATACGACGAATTGCGACGCGCTATGACAAGCTGGCCCGTAGCTTTCGCGCCATGGTATGCCTGGCTTGCATAAGCCGCTGTCTACGAGCTGACTTTTCGTACAAAACCTAGGCATTCCCCTCATTTTCATAACACCGGTTTATGTATCCGATGTGTTTCGGTATGATGCGCCCCATAACGAGAAATCAAGAAAATTCAGGGAACTTCTGAACCGTCTCCCACTACATGGCCCGCCAAGCATGGCAATCGCCCTCGCTCACGGGGCGAGTGTGCTCTTGCGCACCCATGTACGGGCTTTCGCACGAACCCCGGTTCGTTGTTTCCCTTGGCGTCAGTTTGCATGGGCAAACCCGCCCTTCCTATGACTCACGACCTTAAGCAGGAAACGGAGAAAAGAAAGTGACACAACGATCATTCAAGGCAGCTGGCCTCGCATTCGGCGTTACCAGCACACTGGCATTCGCCGCACCGGCATTGGCACAACAAGACACCCAAGCCATGCAGCGTCAGCTGGATGCTCTGCGCGCCCAGGTGGAGCGCATGGAGCAGCAGCTCGAAGCCCAGCAGTCCACGCCGGCGGCGTCCGACAGCCAGGACGTCGCGCAGACCCGTGAACTGGCCGAGGAAAACCGCTCGCTGCTCGAGTCGATCCAGAACTCGCAGATCAGCGGTACGCTCCAGCTGAACGCGACCTACAACGACTGGGATCAGGTCGACAAGGACACTGCCGGCGACATGGACTTCCGCAAGTTCGTCCTGGCACTGAACGGTGAGCACGGTAACTTCTTATATTCGTTCGAATATCGCTTCTATGATGGCTACCAGTTCCTCAAGAGCGGTTGGATGGGCTATCAGGCCACCGAGAACGATACCGTCAAGGTGGGCCTGGTCCAGACACCGTTCGGCAACATGGATTACGGCTACCTCGGCTGGTACGGCACCCTGCCGTATCTCTCCGGCTTCAACGACAACCAGAACGCCGGTATCAAGTGGGATCACACCCAGGGCGCCTGGGACACCTCGCTGGCCTTCTTCAAGAGCGACCAGCTGGGTGACAGCAACGAGCATTACGGCGCCAACCCGGTCGGCAGCAGCGACCAGGGCAACTCCGCCGAGAACCAGCTCGCCGGCCGTGTCGCCTACACCTTCGGTCAGGGCACCGACTACACCACCGAGGTCAACTTCTCGGCCAAGGGCGGTCAGCTCTACAACCAGAACACCAACGAGAGCGGCGACAACTGGCAGGCCGCTCTGGGCTTGAACGGCAGCTACGGCAACTGGTACACGCTGCTGCAGGCCACCGCCTACGAATATGACGCCGAGAACCCGGACGAGTCGGTCAGCGGGGTCTCCGATGACGTCATTCAGATCGGGGCGTTCAACTTCAACTATCTGATCCCCGCCGAAGGCCAGATGTACTCCGCCAGCCTGGCGTACAGCATGAACGTCGACTGGGGCGACATCGACAACCTCTACTTCTACAACGACTTCAGCTACATCAGCCCGAACGGCGATTACTCGCCGAGCGGCGATGGCGGCGATGTCGACAACCCGATGCTCAACGACCTGGGCATGAAGGTCACCGCCGGCCCGTACTACGCCTGGTTCAGCGTCATTGCCAACAAGAACGCCCTCGGCTACTTCGGTTCGCCGACCGACGGCGACTGGCACACCAGCGTGCAGTCCAACTTCGGCTTCAACTTCTAAGCGCCACCGCTTAACTAGCTAATTTTATTTAGCGCCCCGCTCCCAGGAGCGGGGTTTTTTGTGCGTGACACCTGCCTCTTTGCACCGCTTCATTCGATATCATCGATTGAATCGAAACTTCAAAAATTAAACCGATTCAATTCAATAAGCCCATCGTTCAACGACTTATACATCAAATGCGTGTTCTCGACATGACCTGAATCAAGCACTCAGGAAAATACGCATATTCACAGAAAATAGTCTTTAACTTACATTAGCTTACTGTTTAAAATGTGGACTCCATAAAAAAGCCTTTCTCAGCAGCTCAGTGAGCTCGCCCAGGCAAAGGCTGCGGTTGATCAGGCGCAAGCCCGGGTCAGAGAGCTTCTGCCGGATTGGCGGCCTCAGGATGGGGGGATCCCCGGGCACATTTGGCCGGCTCTTGCTTCCAGGGTCGATAACGACAATTTGCTGGATCATCCGTCAATTGCTGCTGCCCGCGCGAGGTGGCAGGTGCTGCGGAGCGAAGCCGAGGTGGTCAGTCGCAGAGCGGCGGCATCTCCCACGGTCGGGCTGAGCGGAGGGCGTGATGGCGGTGAGAACCTGGTTGGCCTGACGTTCTCGATCCCTCTGAATGTCCGTAATAACTACCGTGCCGAAATCCAGGCTGCCAACCGACGATCATTAGAGGCCGAGGCTCGGTTTCAGGCACTTTATCGGAAGCAGCAGTATGGTCTGGCGGGCGCCCGAGCTGCCTGGAAGCAATACGACACCCAACTCAGCCGATGGACAGAACTCTCCCAGAGGCGTGTACAGCGAAGTGCCGATTTGCTTGAGAAGCAGTGGCAGGTCGGCGACCTCTCCACCTCTGAGTATCTCCAGGCGCTGGGCCAGCGCGCGGAGAGCCTGAAAACCGGTATTGAACTGGAAAAGCAGGCGCAGCTGGGTCTGATTGAGCTCTTGAGTCAGTCTGGCGAACTGATCACCCCCTTCCAAAAATAGTCTGGAAACTGGATATTCATTATGAAAAAAACTCTGATTTCTGTATTCGCATTGACGTTGCTTACAGCCCCACTTTCTTTTGTACAGGCAGAGGAAGATGCTCATCAGGAAGCCGGCCATGATCATGCTGCCAGTGGCGACGATCGTCAGGAAGTCACCGGTGAGGAGGGCGAGCATAAGGAAGATCATGGTGAAGAAGGTGAGCATGAAGAGGAAGGGGGGCACGGCCACGAAGACGAGAACGGTGGCCATGAAGAAGCGGCCACCGCAAGCATCAACGCCAAACAGAAAGATCTGGCCGGCATTGAAGTGGCAACGCTCGAAAGCCGGCTCGTTGACTATGAAATTTACGCGCCCGGTGAGCTGCTAACCAACGGTTATACCAGCTATCACGTGTCCCCCCGGGTTGCCTCAGTGGTGCTGCGGCGTCACGTGGAACTGGGTGAGCACGTAACCAAAGGCCAGCTGCTGGTAACCCTGTTCAGTGAGACAGTGGCACAGGCGCAGGCGGATTACAGGAAAGCTTTTCCTGAATGGAAGCGAATCAGCGGGCTGGGTCGTTCCGTGGTGGGTGATCAGCGGTTCAATACCGCGAAAGCCAATATTGAGGCGGCAAGCGCGACTCTGCTTGCTTACGGGCTAAACGATGATGACATTGGTGCACTGAAGGCCAGTGGCGTGGGTAGCCTCGGTGAATACATGCTAAGGGCTCGCGTGGATGGCGCAGTGCTGACCGATGACTTTGAGCAAGGACAAAGAGTTGAGGCTGGCCAGCCGCTGGTGACTCTTGCTGACGAGAGTGAACTTTGGGTAGAAGCCCATCTGCCAGCAAGCTCCGACATTGTTCTTGAGAAGGGCGCGGAAGCCGAAGTCAGGGCAGCTGGTCGTGTGGCCCTGGCAACGGTGTCCCAGGAAGCCCACACCATTGATCCTGTGACCCGCACCCGGATTGTCAGGCTGGAGCTGGACAATCCTGAAGATCGTTTTCATCCAGGAATGTTCGCAGATGTGTATTTTCGTTTTAAGACCAGCGAGCCGGTGCTTGCCGTGCCGGAGACTGCATTGATGCGTGGCGCGGACGGTGACTGGACGGTCTATGTGGAAGAGGCCGAAGGCGAGTATGAACCCGTGGAAGTGGAGCTGGGTCGCTCAATTGGTGGGCTCCGTGAGGTTTCCGGCCTGGCTGCGGGCCAACGAGTCGTTTTGCGGGGCGCATTTTTTGTGGCCTCTGAGATTGCCAAAGGCGGCTTTGATCCGCACAACCACTGATTCCGGGAGCCATTATGTTCAACCGAGTAGTCGACTGGGCGGTTCAGAACCGCCTATTGGTTCTTATTGCACTCGCTGTGCTTATCGCCACGGCCGCATTTCAGATCCCAAAACTGAATCTTGATGCTTTCCCTGACGTTACAAACGTCCAGGTCGCTGTTAATACTGAGGCGCCCGGACTAGCGGCTGAGGAAGTCGAACAACTGATCACCTATCCAATCGAAGCGGTAATGTATGCCTTGCCCGATGTCGAGGAGGTTCGGTCCATCTCCAAAACCGGGTTGTCCGGTGTCACCGTGGTCTTTAAAGAGGGCACGGATATCTATTTCGCGCGCCAGTTGGTGTTCGAACGGTTACAGGCCGCGCGGGAGCTGATTCCGGATGGCGTCGGGGTGCCTGGAATGGGCCCGAATACGTCCGGTCTCGGCCAGGTCTACCAGTACTTGCTGATAGCGGACCCGGATTCGGGGTACGACGCAATGGAATTGCGCAGCTTGCACGACTGGCTGGTCAAGCTGTTGCTGATACCGGCTGAAGGGGTTACGGAAATCCTGTCGTTTGGCGGAGAGGTTCGCCAGTACCAGGTGAATCTGAATCCGGCTCGGATGCTGTCCTATGACCTATCACAGAATGACGTCATGGAAGCCCTGGAGAACAACAACTCCAATGTCGGTGGTTGGTACATGGGCCGCGGGCAGGAGCAACTGGTTATCCGTGGTATGGGCTGGTTGGGCAGTGGCGAGGAGGGCCTGGAGCAGATCCGACAAGTACCCGTGAAAACCAGTGATTGCATCACGGTGACCGTGAGCGACGTCGCTCAGGTGGCGTTGGGCACTGAGATCCGCCAGGGTGCGGTGACCATGACCCGGAAGGATGAAGCCGGTCAGGTTGAACAACTGGGTGAAGTGGTTTCTGGCATTGTACTCAAACGAATGGGGGCCAACACAAAAGCCACCATCGACGGCATCGAGGCCCGCATTGATCGCATAAATCAGGCGCTTCCGAGTGGGGTTCGTTTTGAGCCCTATTACAACCAGGCGGATCTGGTGACCAAGGCCGTAGAGACGGTGACCAATGCGCTTTTGTTGGCTTTTGTGTTTATTGCGATTGTGCTTGCCCTGTTCCTGATGAATCTGCGGGCAACAACGCTGGTGCTGCTTTCAATACCGATTTCCATCGGTATTGCACTGATGATCATGGCCTGGTTCGGTCTCTCGGCCAACCTGATGTCTCTGGGCGGTATTGCTGTGGCAATTGGCATGCTGGTGGATGGCTCTGTTGTCATGGTTGAGAACATGTTCAAGCATCTGACCCATCCCGATGCTGAGCATGACGCCCACCGGAATGAGTTGGCTGAAGGCGACCCCGATCCACTGGATGCATCGCACGATGATCGGGGCATTGCACTTCGACTGCAGGAAGCGGGCCGGGAAGTGGCGCGGCCGATCTTTTTCGCGACGGCGATTATCCTGGTCGTTTTCATGCCTCTGTTCAGCTTTGAAGGTGTGGAAGCCAAGCTTTTCCAGCCAATGGCGATCAGCATCATGCTGGCCATTGTGTCCGCTGTGATCGTCGCTCTGGTGGTTGTACCCGCGCTGGCGTCATACATGTTCCGTAAGGGTATCCGGGAGCGGGAAAGCTTCATTCTAAAACCCCTGGAAAAGCTCTATCGCATGGGGCTTGCCTGGTCACTGAAGCATAGCCGAGTGGTTGTTGGCGCGTCGGCTGTTCTTGTTGTGCTGGCGGCGCTGATTGTGCCACGACTCGGTACTGAGTTCGTGCCTGAACTGGAAGAGGGAACGATCAACCTCCGGGTGACTCTGGCTCCCTCATCAAGCCTCGATACGGCGCTTGAAGTGGCGCCAAAACTGGAGGCCATGCTGATGGAGTTTCCAGAGGTGACTTACGCTCTGTCCCGGGCGGGGCGGGCGGAAATAGGCGGCGATCCGGAGCCCGTGAACAACATCGAGATCTATATCGGCCTTAAGCCAACAGCCGAGTGGACCAGCGCCAGTAATCGCTATGCATTGCAGGCCCTGTTTGAGGAGAAGCTCGAACAGCACCCGGGGCTACTGTTTAACTTTTCTCAGCCTATCGCGACCCGGGTTGATGAATTGTTGTCAGGTGTTCGTGCGCAGTTGGCCATCAAACTTTTTGGCCCGGATCTCGACGTACTGGCGGAGAAAGGTCAGCAGATTGAAGCGGCGGTCCGAACAGTTCAGGGAACACGGGATGTGGCCATGGAGCAGATTGCCGGTGAAGCGCAGTTGGCGGTTCAGCCTGATCGTCAGGCACTCTCCCGGTACGGACTCGCCGTGTCTGATCCCGCCTCATTCACGAGGGTGCTGATTGAGCGGTCTGAAGGTACTGACTGGTGGCATCGCTTATCAGGATCGGCTTCTTCAGCGCGAATAGCTGTTGAGTAATGCCAAAACGCTGAAATTTCCCCGCTTCCTTATAGCTCTTTGGAATCAATGGCGACCGTCCAAGCAGCCGTGATCGCCGCCCGCCGCTCCGGTCGCTCGCTTTCTGATGCTGTGGTGGTCTCGCAGAAGCGTCAGCTCAGTGCGGTCAGCTTCGGCAGCCCCTTCAGCAGCGTCGGCCACCACTTGTCGGCGGCGGCACCCAGATGAACGGTGATTCGCCGAGCGTGCAGTCTCAGCGTGGCGGCGACCTTCAGCACCTGCTCGCGCATCCGGCTGAGGCTCCAGCCTTGCCGGGTCTGCCGCTCCAGCAGGCAGCGCAGGCCATGCAGGACCTGGTAGGCGTAGAGGCTGAGCAGCAGGCTCACCTCGTTGCGTGCCATCACGTCCTGAACGGTGGAGGCGCCGCGATCGGTCGACGAGAGGTGCACGTCGAGCGCCGACTTCACCTCGCCCATGTGCGCCTCGGCGCTGCCGCGCTTGCGGTAGAGCGCCAGGACCTTCTCCGGCGGCCAGTCGAACTTGCCGAGGTTGGTGACCAGGAAGAAGGCATGCAGCAGCAGGTCATCGGGGCGTTCCTGCACCACCAGCACTACGCGCCGCGGTGCCGACCAGGAGCCGGCTTGGTACTCCAGATCGTGGCACCACTCGCGAGGCTGCTCGGGTGGCCGGCCGGGTGGCCGCTTCAGGAGCGGTGCTGCCAGCTTCTGTAGACCGGTGTGACTGCGCAACCGGCCCAGGTATTCGATCTCCCGATCCTCCAGGGCCTCCAGCGTCGCGTTATCGGTAAAACCGGCGTCGATGCGCACACGAACCTGTGCCCCGGTGCTCTCGTTGAGTCGTCGTACCAGATGCGGGATCCAGGTGTCGGCGTTCTCTGCCGGGCCGGCGTTGCCCTCGCGCAGCAGGCCGCCCACCATGTCGCCGGTCTCCGCCAACGATGCGACCAGCGGCGAGTAGATGCGGGCCCCGTAAAGGCCATGATAGGCCGACCCGCCCTGATGGCCATGCACCTCGATCGGCAGGCCATCAATGTCCAGCGTCAGCTGTTTGGGACGTTCACCGTTCTGCAGCGAGGTCAGGCGCCAGACCACCAGCCGCAACAGGCCTTCGTGCACGGCATCGATATTGTCGTTACGACCGAGGCAGCTCAGCAGCCGCGACAGCGTGGCTTGAGACGGCCGGTCCTGGACCAGGGGTGTCATGCCGCGTGCATCGCTGCAGGCCAACTGCCAAAGCGGGTCACGGCGCAGCGTGTCGGTATCGCTGAGATCGATCCAGCCCATCGCACGCTGCAGCACCAGGGTACGCAACTGGCTGGCCAGCGAATGACGGATGCGCAGCGGGTGGCGTCGATCGACCAGATTGTCTTCCAGCGCCTCGATCACGCCGCTGTTGTCGAGGGCTTCACGCAGCAGCAGAGCGCCGCTGTCGCTGGTGGTGCGCTGGCCGCTCAGCTCAACACGGACAGAGCCGTTGCATGAGGGCGTCCAGGTGGATAGGCTTTCACCCATGGCGAGTGGTCCTCTTGAATCGTGTTCTGGCAGGAACATCCTGATTCTACAAGAGAAAACCACTCGCCATCTTCGTTTTCAGGTCGGCCTCATGAATAAGCCGGGCTGATGTGATGAGCGTCGTCCGGGACGGACTGGGTGGTGCCGCTGCGGGCCAGATCATCAACGGAAATGAGCGGTACGATATCTATGTGCGCCTGGCCAAACGTTTCCGGGAAGACCGGGATGCCATTGCTGATCTCAGGTTGCAGGCGCCTTCCGGAGCCTGGGTGAGACTCGGTGATGTGGCCGATGTGTCTATTGAGTCCGGCCCGCCCCAGGTGCGCCGCGACGACGTTCAGCGCCGTGTGGTCATTCAGTCCAATGTGCAGGGTCGTGACATGGGCAGTGTGGTTGTCGATATTCAGGATACCATCGCGTCAGAAGTGAACCTTCCCCCCGGCTATTCGGTGGATATTGGTGGTCAGTTCGAAAACCAGCAGCGAGCTCAGAAACGATTGACCATTGTGGTACCTGTATCTCTGGGGCTGATTGCGCTGTTGCTCTACTTCGCTTTCAGTTCGGTTGGTCAAGCGCTGTTGATTCTGGTCAACGTGCCGCTTGCCGTAATTGGTGGTGTCTTTTCGCTCTGGGTCTCCGGCCAGTATCTTTCAGTGCCCAGTTCCGTTGGATTTATCACACTGTTTGGTGTGGCGGTGCTTAACGGGGTCGTTATGGTCGAAAGCATCAATCAGCGAATACAGGATGGGTTGAACGTGGATACCGCGGTGTTTGAAGGTGCCGTCTCCCGTTTACGTCCTGTCTTGATGACAGCAATAACCTCGGCGCTCGGCTTGATACCGATGCTGTTGTCGACGGGCGTGGGAGCGGAAATCCAGAAGCCACTGGCCAGCGTGATTGTTGGTGGTCTCGTGACTGCAACTTTCCTGACACTCTTTGTTTTGCCGGTTCTGTTCGGTCGCTTTTCAAGAGCCAAGGTGAGTGATATCCAACGGTAAAAAATGGGAGAAGCCGCGCTGCGTCATCGACGGTTGCCTTTCTGGAGGTTTTCTAATCCGGAAGTGGCAGTAGAATGACAATGCTGGCTCCTCCGTTTTTTGAGGTACCCATGTTCATCTGTCCGAGGTTGTCTTCGACAATCTCGGACACGATGGACAATCCGAGCCCGAAACCGGCGACCGTTTCATCCAGCCTGGTACCCCTGTTCATGACAGTGGCTGCCGCCTCGGGAGAAATTCCGGGGCCATCGTCCGCTACTTCTATGGAGAGTCCTGATGACGTGCGGGCGATTGTAACGTCGACGGTTGTCTGGCACCACTTCCCGCCATTTTCGAGTAAATTGCCAAGTAGCTCTGAAAGATCCTGCCGCTCCATTGGCCAACTGAAGTTTTCAGGTAAGTTGGTGTGGAGGCGAAAAACCGTGTCAGGGAAGATTTTTTCCATAACGGTGATGACACTTGCCGTGATTTCAACCGGCATGCACGTCCGTCCCATCTGTCTGCCTGATATGTCTGCTTTGCTCATCCGGTATTTCAGGGATTTGTCAAGCTCCCGCAAGTTAGAGGCCATAAACACAACATCCTCCCGGGACGGAGGCAAGGTATCGATATCCGACAAAATGGCAAGATTGGCAGAAATAGAGGTTTTGACCAGGTGAGAGAGATCGGAATTCAGGCGGCGGTGGCGGTCCAGCCGCCGGTTTGACAGCTCGAGCAAATCATTGAGCTGCCGGATCAGCGGACGAAACTCTTCCGGCACGTGAGGGTTCAGACGACTTTGTTTCCCGGATTGGAGCCGTCTCAGGTCCTCTTTTATCCTACTGATGGGCTTTAACGTCAGATGTGTGGTGGTTCCAATCAGTGCCAGCAGTATCGCCAGAAGAACGGCCGAGGCACCGAGCAATGTCAGGTGGGCCTTCAGCGGTCGTTCAGAGAGCGCCCCCTCGGTTTCAAGAACGCTGATTGAGGCCAGCTTTCCAGTAGCAGTGAACGTACGTCTAAGCCCAAAAAGCGTGTTCGCGCCCTGCGCTATGTGAATAAAACCCTCGGGCTTATCCACAACGCCCTGCATTTGGCTCAGGTCAAAGTTGTTGCCCGTCAGGACGCTCCCGCCTGCCGTTTCGATGACGATGGCATGCCCCAGAAGCATTCCAAACTGATTGATCATGTTGCTGAGGTCGTCGGTTGTGGGGGATTCAGCCTCAATGATTGCCTGAAAGTTTTCCAGCTCTTTGTTCAGGTGTTGCTTCCTGGACTCGTCCGATAGTTGCTTTATCACGTAGGTGTGTGAAAAGAATATCAGAGTAAAATATACGAGGCTGAAAACAGCACCATACTGAATGGCTGTTCTGCGGATACTTTTCGGAGCAGACATATTTTAACCTGGTTGGTTCACTCGGGCGTTCAGCGGTTAGGATCTTTTTCGAAGTAGTAGCCCTGGCCACGCAATGTTTTTATTTTATTGACCCCTATTATTTTTCTAAGCCGGGTTATGTAAACCTGAACGACATTTCTGGTGGGGGATCTTTCTATGTTGTAGAGGGATTCAACCAGTTCGTCCTGGGAAAACACCCGGTCCGGTGAACGGAGGAAACACTGCAAAAGGCGGAATTCCGTAGCTGTCAGTCTGAACTCTTTCTGGTCGGGCGTGGTAAGCGTTCGGTAGGTGGCGTTGAGACTGAATCCGTCAACACTGATCTGGTCTGTCGTTCTGCCGTCCTTTCTGCGGATAATCGCACTGAGCCGGGCTTTCAGTTCATCAAACTCAAACGGTTTGGGAAGGTAATCGTCGGCACCCGCGTTCAACCCTTCTACTCTCTCAGTCCAGTTGGAGCGTGCGGTCAGAATAAGGATGGCCTCTTTTTTCCCGTTTTTTCTCCATCTTTGCATTAAAGAAAGTCCATTTTCATCGGGCAGTCCGATATCGAGAATAACGGCCTGGTAGGAGCTTGTTTCAATCAACGAGTCCGCTTCTTTGCCGGTTTTGGCGATATCTACTGTGTAGTGCGCCTGCGCAAGCCAGCCCGATATTTTTTTGGCAAGTACAGCATTGTCTTCAACAATCAGAATTTTCATTTGTAAGCGCCGTTTTTCGTGGTGGGAAAGTTTCGCTCGTCCGCTATGGATTGTAACAGTAACGAAGGAATCCTCGATATGCAGCGCAAGCAGGAACCGGTGATCTTCGCCGTCCCCGGCCACGGCAAAGACGCCATCAAGGCCTTCAGCGCCTTTCTGGCAGCGCATGGCGGTGACACCGACAACGTGGTCGAGGTCGTGTGCGACATGTCACAAGCCTTCCTCAGCGGCGTGGCCGAGCATCTTCCCAAGGCCGACATCACGGTCGACTGGTTCCATATCGTTCAGACCTTCACCAAGCGGCTGGACGAGGTGCGCAAGAAGGAACGCCGGGAGCAGGGGCATCCCAAGTCGCTGCGCTGGGCCCTGCTGAAAAGCCTCGACAACGAGAACCTGACGCCCAAGCAACTGGCGGCGCTCCAGGAGCTGGTGGCCGATCAGAGCGCCACAGCCGATGCCTGGGTGATCAAAGAGAAGCTGAGCTGGATCCAGAAGGCCCCGACGCCGCGGGCGGCTCGGTGGCGTATCACGAACTACCTCAAGGTCATGAAGGCGGCGGTCACCGAGAAGCCTCTCCTGAAGCCGATGGGGAAGGCCCTGGCGGCGCTGGAGCGCCATGCTGACGCAGTGGTCAGGCGCTGGATCTCGGGACTGACCAACGCACGACTGGAAGGCATGAACGGCCTCTTCCAGGCGGCCAGGTCACGCGCACGTGGCTACCGGAACGAGGCCAACTTCATCGCGATGATCTACCTGATCGGCAGTCCGGTGGGCCGCCTGCTCGATCAGGCCAAATCCACATGAAGTGACGAAGAACCATTTATTTCCTCTGTCTGCTGGCCGAGGAAGCAAAGCTTGCAACCGTACCTATTGCTACACAGAGCCTGACACGCCGTTCTGAGGGATTCGGGGTGGCCGACCCAGAGCTCCCTTTCGAGGGGAAAAGCACTACGCTTTGTCTGAAAAATGATGTCTTGCTAGCCTTTCCTCCCTCAGGCTTGGAGGTATTGTCATGGCAGGACGTTACGAGATTTCCGATCAGGGTTGGACATTGATTGAAGATATCGTTTCGCCTGGCACGCCCGCTGGGCGTGGACGCCCACGCCGCGATGACCGGCAGATGCTCAACGGCATCTTCTGGATCCTCTGTTCCGGCGCCAAATGGCGGGATCTGCCCGAACGCTTCGGCCCATGGAAAACGGTCTACCAGCGCTTTCGTCAGTGGCGAGATGACGGCACACTCGAACGCAGCCTGTCACGCCTTCACCTGAAGCTTCGGGAAGATGGTTACATGGATCTCGATACCTGGATGGTGGACTCCACCTCGATTCGAGCGACTCGCTCTGCCGCTGGTGGCAGTAAAAAAGGGGCTCTGGAGAACGGGTAGGCCATGCGCTTGGACGAAGCCGAGGCGGCCTGACCACCAAGATTCACCTGGTTTGCGATGCCAATGGCGTTCCCCTGAGCTTCCTGCTATCGCCTGGTCAGCATGCCGATTCACGCTATCTCGTTCCTGTCATGGAGCAGATCCGCTTGCCAGGTCATACGGGACGTCCCCGCAAGCGCTGCCGCCATCTGCTGGCCGACCGAGGTTACGATAGTGATCGATTGCGTCGCTACTGCGACCGGTACGGAATACGACCGACGATCCGGCACCGACAGATGCACCGTCGCCCCAAGCCAGGACTACCCCGCCTGTTCGAGCGCCCGCGTTATCGGCGTCGCAATGTGATAGAGCGTCTATTTGGCTGGATGAAGGAAAAGCGGCGACTTTGTACTCGCTACGACAAGCTGGCAAAAAGTTACCGTGCCATGGTCACGCTGGCCTGCATCGAGCGCTGTTTACGGGTCTATTTTTCAGACAGAGCGTAGTAAGCGGATTAAGGCCCTTAAAGCTCAGCATCAAACTATAGCCAAACTGCACAGGGATGGCGAAGAGCAACAGTATCAAAGACAAACAGTTGATGCTTATTTCCGGCTACGTATGACCTGGGAACGGGCAGTCGAGGAAGTTCTCTTGCGCGAGGTGATCCTTCGGTTCCGGAAAGGTGTTGAAACACAGAGACTTGCTGGTGTCGTTGTTGAAGATGGCGATTATGCGAAAGTCTACGCTGGCATGACCAAGTGTTCGAACTACGCACATGATAAGGCCCTGCAAGGCGGCATTGCTGTTCCAGACCCCGACGAACTACTTGCTGATATTATGGAGTTGGATGCTTGGCGAGAGGGTATCGAGAAGAGAGTCAAGATGACGGCACAGAAGCGCAAGGCCTGAAAAAGCTTTCTACTGAACTCCGGTGCAGGAAAGCTAACAAAAAGCTGCACGCGGATAAATTACTCGCTACGCTCCTAGTTTACCGGTGAGCTTGGCGTGATCAAGAGATATTAAATAATGTTTGATGAGTACACGAAGTACGAACAAAAAGCCCACAGGGCTATGAACCAAGTTTCAATTGTATTTGATTTGGCACGGGCTGCTGAGAAAATGTGCGAATGGAAGAATGTTGGCAGCAGTAATAAAGCATGGTCTGAAGGCCCTTTTATTGAAACACCTGCTAATCAAAGAACAATTGATCGGAGCTTTCCCTATATTGTAAGAGCCAGCATAGAAGCCAGAGTGATAGCTAAACGAACTGATCATATCTTTCAGAAAGAAGCTGAAAGTGGCATGAAGAAAATAGATCTCCCAGAAGTGGATGGGTCTAGAGTAGAGCCCTACATTGCGAAAGCGGCGATAATCGAACAGTTTGAACTTTTTAAAGAAATATGTGTATTATTTCAAGCTCCCTTTAACAAGAAAAGAGCTGAAAAGCTGCGCGGCTGTGTAGACGATGCTATTCTTGATCGTTTAATTTCCGCAGTAACAAGGAGGAATGAATTGACTCATCAGGACGAATGTCAACCGCCTACCATGCGGGAAGCAGTTGAGTATTTCCTGAATCCGTGAGACCGGCCCCCAGGAATGCTTCTAACCTACTGAACTGCATGGCAATATAGCGAATATCGCCATTCACCCAGACAGTGCCATGCCCAACGTCAAATTCCGCGCCAGTCGCCGCACCCTCACCAGCCACGCCGGGCTGTCCATCATCGGGCAATGCTTCGAGATCGCTGGCGTCGACAGCATCGACAGCCGCTTCCCCACCACGCTGGGCATGCGCACCAGTGACGTGATCAAGAGCTACCTGGGCCTGCTGTGTCTGGGCATGAGCGACTATGACGCTGTCGAGAACTTCCGCCGCGACAAGCCCTTCCAACAACTGCTGACCCTGCAGAAGGTGCCGAGCGCGGCGACGCTGCGACAGCGGCTGGAGAAACTTGCCGCCAACGACCTGCAGGCGCGCACCGCCACCTGGTCCACGACCCTGCTGTCACTGATCGAAGCACCGATCACCGCCGAGACGACGCACGTCTGCCTGGACATCGACACCTTCGTCATGGACAACAGCAACTCGAAGAAGGAAGGCGTCTCGCGGACCTACCAGAAGGTCGATGGCTACACCCCGATCGCCGCCTATCTGGGCAACGAAGGGTGGTGCCTGGGTCTGGAACTGCGGCCTGGCAAGCAGCACACCATGAAGGAGAGCAACGCCTTCCTGGAGCGGGTACTGCCTCGCGCCCAAGGCCTGACCAAGCAACCGATCCTGTTACGCGAGGACAGCGGCTTCGACAGCCAGGCGCACCTGGCGCTTCTCGAACAGCAGCGCCAGGTCTTTGCCGACGAGGGGCGCCGGCTCGACTATGTCGTCAAATGGAACCCGCGCGGCTCGGCCACGGCGGATCAGGATACCTGGTTGGCTGTGGCGGCGGACTACTGGGAAGAGCTGCGTCCTGGCAAGCGCCAGGCGCTGTGGACGCAGACCGTCTCGATCCACGACGACAACAAGACCGAATACGTCGTCCAACGCGTGATGCGCCTGGTAGAGCGCACCGCCGATCGCGATGGCCAGTTGCTGCTCGAACCGGACTATGAGTTGGAAGGCTGGTGGACCAGCCTGGACGAGGCGCCGGAGGCGGTGATCAAACGCTACCAGGCGCATGCCACCCACGAGCAATTCCACAGTGAGATCAAGACCGATCTCGACCTGGAGCGGCTGCCGTCGGGCAAGTTCGCCACCAACGATCTGATCCTGCACCTCGCCCAGCTGGCCTACAACATCCTGCGGCTGATGGGGCAGCTGGGCATGACCGGCGAGCTGAGCCCGGTGCGCCATCCCGCCAAGCGGCGCCGGATCCGCACCGTGCTACAAGAGCTGGTGCATCGTGCGGCGCTCGTGGTTCAAAAGGCGCGGCAGATCATCCTCGACTTCGGGCAGGACATCGGACGCATGACGGTGTTGAACACCCTGCGAAGCCGCCTGCGCTATCCCCGAGGCACGCCATGCTGATCGTCTGTCGGACAAAGGCACCACGCAGAGAGCTGACGGTCATCGGCAGCCAGTATCAGCGTGTCCAGCGGGTAGAAATGCCTGTCAAAATGGGCTGCTCTCGTCGGTCAGCGTCGCCATGGTTGGTCCTCCCCGGTATGCGTTCAGCGGTTGAGACGGAATCGGCGGTCAGAAAATGCTCGCTGGCGGTGATAGGGGAAGTGTCGGCGCTGGCTTCACGGAATCAGGTATTTCTATGATATTACAGAGCTCGCTGTCCAGCTTGGCTCTTTAGCGAGCGAAGGGTTGGCGTAGATTTGAAACCGCGCAAGATGCCCCGTCGAAGCTCTATCCAGCATGGTTTTGGGAGACAGTAGTTGAGACCTTCTATTTTACAGGTATTAGGCTAAATCAGTTGCTACATATTAAGGCTAAGGATGTTGATCTTAAAAGAATGATCCTGGTAACTTCGTTTGAAGGATCCAAAACCTATTCTGAGTCCGTGGTGCCGATCGCAGATGGGTTGTATCCTTACATTGCAAAACTGATGCTTGCGGCTCATCGTGAAGGTTTTAAACGTGAAGATCAGCTATTTAATGTGAACCGGTTTTCACGTAGGCATCGCCGCATGGAGATGGACATAAATCAAGTCGAACACTTTTTTAAGAGGCTGTCAGGATTCTGTGGTACGCGGATCACGCCTCATCCCGCCTCATTCACGAGGGTGCTGATTGAGCGGTCTGAAGGTACTGACTGGTGGCATCGCTTATCAGGATCGGCTTCTTCAGCGCGAATAGCTGTTGAGTAATGCCAAAACGCTGAAATTTCCCCGCTTCCTTATAGCTCTTTGGAATCAATGGCGACCGTCCAAGCAGCCGTGATCGCCGCCCGCCGCTCCGGTCGCTCGCTTTCTGATGCTGTGGTGGTCTCGCAGAAGCGTCAGCTCAGTGCGGTCAGCTTCGGCAGCCCCTTCAGCAGCGTCGGCCACCACTTGTCGGCGGCGGCACCCAGATGAACGGTGATTCGCCGAGCGTGCAGTCTCAGCGTGGCGGCGACCTTCAGCACCTGCTCGCGCATCCGGCTGAGGCTCCAGCCTTGCCGGGTCTGCCGCTCCAGCAGGCAGCGCAGGCCATGCAGGACCTGGTAGGCGTAGAGGCTGAGCAGCAGGCTCACCTCGTTGCGTGCCATCACGTCCTGAACGGTGGAGGCGCCGCGATCGGTCGACGAGAGGTGCACGTCGAGCGCCGACTTCACCTCGCCCATGTGCGCCTCGGCGCTGCCGCGCTTGCGGTAGAGCGCCAGGACCTTCTCCGGCGGCCAGTCGAACTTGCCGAGGTTGGTGACCAGGAAGAAGGCATGCAGCAGCAGGTCATCGGGGCGTTCCTGCACCACCAGCACCACGCGACGCGGTGCCGACCAAGAGCCCGCTTGATACTCCAGATCGTGGCACCACTCGCGAGGCTGCTCGGGTGGCCGGCCGGGTGGCCGCTTCAGGTGCGGTGCCGCCAGTTTCTGCAGGCCGGAGTGACTGCGCAGTCGGCCCAGGTACTCGATGTCGCACTCTTCCAGGGCCTCCAGCGTCGCGTTGTCGGTGAAACCGGCGTCGATGCGCACCCGAACCTGGGCGCCGGTGCTCTCGTTGAGTCGCCGCACCAGATGCGGGATCCAGGTGTCGGCGTTCTCGGCCGGGCCGGCGTTGCCCTCGCGCAGCAGGCCGCCCACCATGTCGCCGGTTTCTGCCAGCGAGGCGACCAGCGGTGAATAGATCCGCGCGCCGTACAGGCCATGATAGGCCGAGCCGCCCTGGTGGCCGTGGACCTCGATCGGCAGGCCGTCGATGTCCAGCGTCAGCTGCTTGGGGCGCTCGCCGTTCTTCAGCGCGGTCAGGCGCCAGATCACCAGTCGCAGCAGGCCTTCGTGCACGGCATCGATATTGTCGCAGCGCCCGAGGCAGGTCAGCAGCCGCGACAGCGTGGCTTGAGACGGCCGGTCCTGGACCAGGGGCGTCATGCCGCGTGCATCGCTGCAGGCCAACTGCCAAAGCGGGTCACGGCGCAGCGTGTCGGTATCGCTGAGATCGATCCAGCCCATCGCCCGTTGCAGCACCAGGGTACGCAGCTGGCTGGCCAGCGAGTGGCGGATGCGTAGCGGGTTGCGGAAGTCGACCAGATTGTCTTCCAGCGCCTCGATCACGCCGCTGTTGTCGAGGGCTTCACGCAGCAGCAGGGCGCCGCTGTCGCTGGTAGTGCGCTGGCCGCTCAGCTCAACACGGACAGCGCCGTTGCATGAGGGCGTCCAGGTGGATAGGCTTTCACCCATAGCGGATGGCTCTCTTGGTTCAGATTCTTGGCGGAACACACTGAATTTTCAAGAGAATACCATCCGCTATCTTCGTTTTCGGGCCGGCCTCATGAATAAGCCGGGCTTAAGGCACGCTACGAGCAAGTGTTATTGCTGCTGCTGCCATTAATCATGCTCCTCTTGGTACCTCACATCTTTTCCAAAGGAACGCTCGATGACATTCCGGTGGCCATGGTTGACCAGGACCACTCGTCGTTGAGTCGGCACATTCGTACCAGTATTGCGGCCAGCCCCAGTATCGAGCTACTTGCCATGCCGGCAGCGATGGATAAAGCTCGTTCCCTGTCAAGAAGCGGCCAAGTGTTCGCTATCGTCGAAATTCCCGAGGGGGCGGAAGAGGCGATATTGCGTCCAGAACGCCGCCCAATAATGATTTACTATAATGCCGCCCTCCGCACGGCGGGCAGTTCAGCTGCATCTGCTTTGGAAGATGCTGTCTCAGATGCCATCAGGGAACGAGCTTTTTCTCTGAGAGCTGCTGGTGGACTGGAAGGTGTCGAACTACCGACACCCAGTATTCAGATAACGGCTGTCGGCAATGCTCAGAAGAGCTTCGAACGCTTTCTGACACCACTGATAGTGCCCGCTATCTTCAATCTCTTGCTGAGTTGCGCAGCAGTTGCCGCCGTCGGCCGGGAACTTCGTGCGGAAAACTGGCCAGGCTGGTGTCAGGCCTATCGTGCTGGTTTCCTGAGTGCACTGATCGGCAAGTTAATACCTTATGTAGCAGTGTTCTTCTTCTGGCATCTGATCTTCTGGTTATGGATGACAGGTTTCCGGGGTTGGCCGGTTGTAGGGAACACCTTCATTCTGGTGTTGGGGCAACTTTGGCTATGCATGGCGACGGCAGCAATAGGTGCGGCGCTGGTGGGAATTTGCCGGGATATTAATAAGGCATTAGCCTTGTCCACTATTTATGCCAGCGGAGCGGTCACTTATTCCGATGGCACTCTTCCCGTTCTACATGCCAACTGGTGGGCTCATACATGGGCCAATGCAATGCCCTATACTCACTATTACCGCCTGCAGATTGAGCAGGTTAATCTTGGCTCCGATCCTCTGACCAGCCTAAGCCAGCTGCTAATACTGAGCGCTTATATCCTGCTCGCCATACTGTTGGCAGCCTGGTTGTTGGGTCGGGCTGCAAAGAAAGGGCTGCCGCAGGAAGGTTCGCATGTCATTGAGTTTCGTGGCGGTGTTTCAGCCTTCTGCGCGACGCTGTCCATGGTGGCCAAGAATAGTTCGATACTGGCCACCATGTGTCTCGCGGTAGTGTTGTACAGTTTTTATTATCCGGCTGCCTATCAGTCTCAAGTGTCAACGAAGCTACCAGTCGCGCTTGTTGACCTTGACCACTCGACCCTGTCCCGGGAGTTCGAGAACCACTTACAGGCCACTCGCAGCATCGACATAGTGAACCGTTTCGGCTCCATTGAAGAAGCCCTGCATCAGCTCAGGAACCGGCGTGTCGATGCCGTGATCGTTATCGACGAGAACTTGAGACGTAATGCCCTCCACGGTAATGGTGGTATCGCTATCTATCTTTCCGCCGCTTATCTTGTGCGGGCTTCGGATATCGGGTCGGCGGTCAGTGAGACATTGAGAGCAACCGTCGCAGACCTTCATATCCCGGATCTGGCCGCGCACCTTGAATCTCCGTCGCCAACGGAGCAATGGCCACTCTATAACGTGTCAGGTGGGTATGGGAGCTTTGCAGTGCCTGCTGTGGCCACGCTCATCTTGCAACAGACGCTATTGTTCGGTACTGCCATGTTGGTCGGCTTATGGCGTGAAAGCGGAATTCGTCGGCTGACTCCGGCAGAATTCCTCGGCAGTTGGGCTGCACTCGCTTTACTTGGTTTTATGACCTCTATTTATATGTTTGGTTATGCCTTCTGGTGGCAAGACTATCCACGCGGTGGCAACTGGGCGGCTTTGATCGCGTTGATCGTCCCATTTACTGCTGCGACCAGTGCGCTGGGGTTATTGTTCGGTAGCCTTCTGGATCGTATGGATCGGGCGATGCAAATGTATGCTGGCATCTCCGTATCCTTATTCTTTGTTGCCGGTGCTTCGGTTCCGCACTTTGCCATGCCAGACTGGCTCGTGTGGGGAGCCAGTGTCTTCCCTTCAACGACAATGGTTGTTGGTTTTATCAAAGCCAATGCCGCAGGCGCGAGCTTCAATGAGCTATCCATGGAATTCATGAAAGTGATCATCTTGGCGATCGGTCTCGGATTATTGGCGCTATGGCGCTTCAGTGGACGTAGTGGTCTCTCGGGCGCTTCACGCGTAATGGCTGGAAAATCCTCTAAGTGATGAAAGATCTCTGCCGTCAACGGAGCGAATCAACTGCACCTGTATCTCCTGGCCTTAGTGGTTCTGAGCCACGACGGGTAAATCTTGTCGTGGCAGTATGCTCTGCAGGAGCTTTGCCTTCATGTTCCTGAAGCCCCTAAGACGGATCAATTCTATATCTGCTGGGCTCGAACCCCGTCCACAGTTTGAACGCACGCGAGAACGACGCTACCTCCGAGTAACCTAGCTTGTGTGCAATGGTGGCAATCGAGAGGTCACGCCTAGACAGCAGATGGATGGCAATGTCTCGCCGAGACAGGTTCTTGATCTCCTGGAATGAGGTATTTTCGTCGCTGAGCTTGCGCCTGAGTGTGCGTGACGTCATGTTCATCGACTTCGCTATCTGCTCGATCTGCAGATCGACAAATCCATCATCGTTCGTCAACGCATCCAACACCTTGCGAGTATGGGCGGGGTAGTAAGTCTGGCGTGAAAACCAGTCCAGCGGTGCACGGCGCAAATGGGTTTTCAACGTATCCTGCGTCTGTACCACCGGCGACACGAGCATCTTGCTTTGAAAGGTGAATTGGGTCGCTGGCTGGTTGAACAATACCGGACATGGGAAGAGGAGCCTGTACTCTTCGAAATGTCCGGGTTTATCAAATTCAAAGCTGATCTTGTTTAAAGGAATGCGCTTACCGATAAGCCATGCGGGGAAGCGGTGCCAGAGCAGCATGAGAAACTCGGCGAGCATGTGGTCCTTGTCATGTGCTGGGTCAGAGAGGTGCATGCGAATACTTGCCTCTGTCTCGTCGTTCAAAAACTCCAGTTCCAAAGCGCTGGTGGTCAGGTTGTAGAAGCGGCAAATATGTCGGTATACCCCGCGCAAGTTCTTACAGAAAACCGCCTGTTTGGCCATTAGCGAAAACACGCCATACCGGCATTTCGTGGCCCCCATGCCTAGAAACTCGTCATCCTCGGTCACCCAGGCTGCCTGCACCAGTCTTGCCAGTTGCTCTGGAGTGATTCGTGTCACCTCGGACGACAACATCCCCTCGTGAATCCCAGCGGCTCTCAGCAAGGGGGCGGGAGAATACCCCCGGATAACAGCGGTCTCGATGATCGCACGGGCATAATGGGTGGAGACCGTCAAGTTCTGAAAGGTCATCGCTGAATCGGCCTGAGTTTGAACAGGGGCTAATAAAAATCTAATCGGGATGTCCGAAAATATCAATAGATTGGGCACCTTTGCAATTGGCTAAAGGGTTGCCGGTTGCGAAACTTCGTCACTACAAGAATAAGGAGTCAATGTAAGCCCAAATATTGCTATCCAGCGGTATCGAGCTATGTCTGTCACCTTTCGAATAGAGGCGTTGAACGGTCTCTGTCGTTGTACCAAGTGCCGGGAAACTTCCGGCGGTGTACTCCGTCGGGTGAATCCCTCTTTAAATCAAAGCTTAACATTCCGCTCGATTATGGGCGGAGTGGGAACCGGGTCCAGGAGTCAACGATGTCTGAATATCAGCCCCCCTACAAGGACGCCACCTTTGCACTGCGAGAGCTGGTAGGGTTCGACGAACTGTGTGAACAGGCCGGCCTGGAAGACATCAATGGCGAGCTGGCGGAAGTCATTCTTGAGGAAGCTGGAAAATTTGGACGAGAGGTTCTGGCACCGCTGAATGTCATTGGCGACCGGGAAGGCGCGACATTGGAGATGCAGGGTGTCCAAGAGACCACCGGCTTCTCCGGCGCCTACCGGGCCTTTGTCGAAAACGGCTGGCCGTCGCTGACTTTCCCTGAGCCGTTTGGTGGCCAGGGATTGCCTAATGTGCTGGGCACTGCCGTCAGTGAAGTCTGGCAATCTGCGAACTTGGCTTTCAGCCTCTGTCCCTTGCTGACTCAAGGCGCAACTGAAGCGGTCTTGCATCATGGTAGCGCACGGTTGCAGGAAACCTGGTTGCCGAAAATGGTATCCGGCGAGTGGACCGGCACCATGAACCTGACCGAACCGGACGCAGGCTCCGATCTGGCGGCCATCAAGACCCGCGCGATCCCCGAGGGCAGCCACTATCTGATTACCGGTCAGAAGATCTTCATCACTTGGGGTGACCACCAGATGACAGACAATATTGTCCATCTGGTGCTTGCGCGTTTGCCAGCTGCGCCGGCAGGAGTAAAGGGGATCTCCCTGTTTGTCGTGCCCAAGTTCCTGCTGGATGAGCAGGGCGAACCAAGTGTGCGTAACGACGCCCACTGTGTCTCCCTCGAGCACAAGCTGGGTATTCACGCCAGTCCCACTTGTGTCATGAGCTTTGGTGATAACGGCGGAGCCGTGGGCTATCTAGTCGGTGAGCCGCACCAGGGGCTGGCCTGCATGTTCACGATGATGAACCATGCCCGTCAAGCGGTAGGTCTCCAGGGCCTGGCAATTTCGGAACGTGCTTATCAGCAGTCGGTGGCCTATGCCCGTGAGCGAATACAGGGCACCCGAGCGGATGGCAGTAAGATCGCCATCATCGAATTCCCAGATGTGCGTCGCATGCTGATACAGATGCGCGCCTCGATCGAAGCAATGCGGGGTCTCGCCTTGTTGGCGGCGGCTGAGGCTGATCTTGCGAAGTCTGCGGGTGATGCGGTGCAAGCCCGTCAGCACCATGAGCGGGTCGAGCTGTTCACACCGATCGTCAAGGGCTGGCTGACCGAGATGTCGCAGGAGATCACCTACCTCGGCGTTCAGGTACATGGCGGCATGGGTTTCATCGAAGAAAGTGGCGCCGCACAGCACTATCGTGATGCCCGCATCCTGACCATCTATGAAGGCACCACCGGAATCCAGGCGCTGGATCTGGTGGGACGCAAGATCCTGCGCAATCAGGGTAGTACCGTCAACGGCTTGCTGGATGAGATCGATGAAAGTTGTCGTGAACTGGCCGGGACCCCCGAGTTGAGCGGCTTGACCCGCAGTCTGTCCAAAGCGCTGGATGAAGCACGCCAGGCGGTCGGCTGGTTGCTTGACGAGGGGGGACGCTCGACTCATGCCCCGAGCGCTGTCAGTGTGCCGCTCATGATGCTGATGGGCTACCTGTGCGGCGCCTGGGTGAGCTGCCGCATGGCGCAGCGCGCCACGGCGCTGATTGCCGCAGGCGAAGGGGATACGGCGTTCCTGCAGGCGAAAGTCACCACGGCCCGATTCTACTGCGAGCACCTGCTGCCGCGTACTCAGGGGCTGCTGGAGACGATCTTGACGGGTAGCGAAAGCGTCATGATCCTGCCTGAATCCCAGTTTTGATTTGAGCGTGAGTTAAGGCTGATTCAGCCAATGCAAATCACAGGATAAGAAAACCATGAAAATACTCGTCAGCGTCAAACGCGCTATCGACTACAACGTCAAGGTGCGCGTCAAAGCCGATCAGTCCGATGTGGACCTGGACAATGTCAAGATGGCCCTGAATCCCTTTTGCGAGATTGCTGTCGAGGAAGCCGTCCGACTGAAGGAGGCCGGTATTGCCTCCGAAGTGGTGGCGGTCTCCGTTGGCCCGAAAGTGGTACAAGAGCAACTACGCACCGCCATGGCGCTCGGCGCTGACCGTGGCATCCAGATTGACACCAATGACATGCCGGAACCGCTCAATGTGGCGAAATTGTTGGCCAAAGTAGTGGAGCGGGAGCAACCAAGCCTCGTCATCCTCGGCAAGCAGTCGATTGACGCTGACAACAACCAAACTGGTCAGATGCTGGCTGCCCTCACTGGTCGCCCTCAGGGTACCTTCGCCTATGCCCTGAAGGTGGAGGGTGATAAGGCGCTCGTCACTCGAGAGGTGGATGGCGGTCTGCGCACTGTAGCACTGGATCTACCGGCTATCGTCACCAGCGATCTGCGCCTGAACGAGCCGCGCTACGCTAAGCTGCCCGACATCATGAAGGCAAAGAAGAAGCCGCTGGACGTGATCATGCCAGCCGAGTTGGGAGTCGAGCTGAAGCCGCATATCGAGTTGTGCAAGGTGGAGGCGCCTGTGCCGCGCCAGGCCGGCATCAAGGTGTACGGTGTAGACGCGCTGATCGACAAGCTGAAGAACGAAGCCAAGGTGATCTAAGGGGGGCTGGAATGGCAACGCTACTTATCTCAGAACACGACAATCAGTCCCTGAACCCGGCCACACTGAGCGCTATCACCGCTGCTCGGCAGATCGGCGGTGATCTCACCGTGCTCATCGCCGGCAGCGGTTGCCAGGCGGTGGCCGACGACGTGGCCGGGATCGCCGGGGTCAGCCGCGTGCTGTTGGCCGACAATCCGGCCTACGCCAAGGGGTTGGCCGAGAACCTGTCACTGCTGGTGCGCGAGCTGGCCTCCGATTACAGCCACGTGATCGCCCCGGCAACTACCACGAGCAAGGATTTCATGCCCCGTATGGCAGCGCTGCTGGATGTGGGGCAATTGTCCGAGATTATCTCTGTAGAGTCTCCCGATACCTTCAAGCGGCCGATCTATGCCGGTAATGCTATAGCCACGGTGCGCTCCGTTGACGCGATCAAGGTGATCACCGTGCGGACTTCCGCTTTCGACAAGGCCGAGGCCTCGGGGGGTAGTGCCAGCATCGAGGTACTGGCACAGGTCTGCGATTCCGGTACCTCGGATTTTGTCAGCGAGGAGATGGTGACGTCCGAGCGCCCGGACCTAACCAGCGCCCGCGCCATCGTCTCCGGCGGCCGTGGCATGGGCAATGGAGAGAATTTCGCCTTGCTGGAGAAAGTGGCCGACAAGCTCGGCGCCGCCATCGGTGCCTCCCGCGCGGCAGTGGATGCTGGCTTTGTCAGCAACGACATGCAAGTGGGCCAGACAGGCAAGATCGTGGCGCCGGAACTCTATATCGCCGTGGGGATCTCCGGGGCAATCCAGCACCTGGCGGGGATGGCCGACTCCAAGGTGATTGTAGCGATCAACAAGGACGAAGAAGCACCGATCTTTCAGGTGGCCGATTATGGCCTGGTAGCCGACTTGTTTGAGGTGCTGCCGGAGATGGCGCAAAAACTCTGATTCTGCCAATCATCCACGATGTTAGGTAACACCGATGAATACAAAAATTATTGAGCCGGCTCCTGGCGCTTATCAATACCCGCTGTTGATCAAGCAGTTGCTGCTATCTGGCCAGCGCTATGCACCTGGTCGCGAGATCGTCAGTGGAGCGCGTCGCTATGACTACCGCCAGTTGAACGAACGTATCGCCCGTCTGGCGAATGTGCTGACTGCCGCCGGGATTGGTGCCGGCGATACCGTGGCGGTAATGGACTGGGATAGCCACCGCTACCTGGAGGCCTATTTCGCCGTGCCAATGATCGGCGCGGTACTGCACCATATCAACGTGCGTATGAGTGTCGATCAGATCGGCTACACCATGCAGCATGCAGAAGATAAACTGGTGCTGGTCCACGATGACTTCCTGCCCATCATCGAGATGTTGGAGGATCAACTACCAAGCGTGCAGGGTTATATCCAGCTCAGTGATGCTGACGTCCCGGGGCACACCAGCGTTGCTACGTTTGGCGAGTATGAAACGTTATTAGCCGCCGCAGACACCCGCTACGACTTCCCAGATTTCGACGAAAACTCCGTCGCCACTACTTTCTACACCACCGGTACCACTGGCAATCCCAAGGGGGTCTATTTCAGTCACCGTCAGTTGGTGCTGCACACCCTCAACACAGCAACCGCGTTGTCGGCCTACGAGGGCGTGCCGCTGCTGCGCTCGGAAGACGTCTACATGCCGATGACACCGATGTTTCATGTCCATGCTTGGGGCGTGCCCTACGTCGCAACACTGCTCGGTGTCAAGCAGGTGTACCCAGGTCGATACGAACCGAACCTCTTAGTGCGCCTGTACCGGGAAGAGGGGGTCACCTTCTCCCATGGTGTACCGACGGTATTGCAGATGATTCTGAACAGCGATGAAGCCGAGACCACAGACCTGAGCGGCTGGAAGATGATGACCGGCGGCGCTGCGCCGACCGAGGCTCTGGTGCGGCAGACGGCCGAGCGCGGTATCCGCTTCTATACCGGCTATGGCATGTCCGAAACCTGTCCGATATTGACCATTACCCACCTGAGCCCCGAGCAAGCGCAGTTGCCGATGGATGAGCAGGTTACTCTGCGCATGCGCACTGGTATGCCGCTGCCGCTGGTGCAGCTGCGCCTGGTTGACGAAGCAGGCAACGATGTGGCTATGGACGATGTCTGCGTCGGCGAGGTACAGGTACGTGCTCCCTGGCTGACCCAGGGCTATTTCCGTGAACCGGGAAAAGGCGCTGAGCTCTGGCAGGGAGGCTGGCTACACACTGGTGATGTCGCCTCGGTCAACAATGAGGGGGTGATTCAGATCCGAGACCGCATGAAAGACGTCATCAAGACCGGTGGCGAGTGGATCTCGTCGCTGTTGCTCGAGAGCTTGATTAGCAAGCATCCGGCAGTGGCCAGTGTGGCAGTGGTTGGGGTTCCCGATCCGCGTTGGGATGAACGCCCACTGGCAATGATCGTGCCGACCGCGGGGGGCGAGATCGATGTCGATCAGATCAAAGCGCACCTGATGCAGTTCGTGGAAAGTGGGCAGATCAACAAATGGGCGATTCCGGAGCAAATCCAGATTGTCGAAGAGATCCCGGTAACAAGCGTCGGTAAGCTCGACAAGAAGCGTATCCGCGCCCAACTGGCGGATCAGAACTGAGGAGACGGGGATGCAGAAACGTGAAGTGGTAGTGGTCAGCGGAGCGCGTACCGCCATCGGTGATTTCGGTGGCAGCTTGAAGGACCAGGCACCGAGCGAGCTGGCCGGAAAATTGGTAGCCGAAGTAGTACGCCGTGCGGCTGTCGAGCCTGGCTTGGTCGCACACTCTGTGTTCGGCAACGTGATCCATTCCGAACCAGCCGACATGTATATGGGCCGTGTCGCGGCATTGAAAGGCGGGCTGGCCGAGCAAACTGCGTCCCTGACCGTCAACCGATTGTGCGGTAGCGGCCTGCAGGCAATCCTAAGCGCGGCGCAGCAGATCGAGCTGGGTGTCTGTGATACTGCCGTGGCTGGTGGTGCCGAGTCGATGAGTCGCGCTCCATACTGGCTGCAGACGGCGCGTTTCGGACAGCGCATGGGCAATGGCGAGA